>CAYFVM010000052.1:0-1709 GCA_964346725.1 uncultured Bacteroidales bacterium | reverse complement strand
AAAAGGAATTAGCTTCAATTGTAGAATTTGCAGGTGAAGAACGAATTTCAAAAACCGACTATAAAGTATTCCATGGTGTTCCCTTGCAAATAGCTGTTATTAATTATTGGGGCGGTGCAGTTTCCGATTCCACTACCATGACCTACGGTTTTGACGACAAGGGTAACTGGATTTTCAAACGCACATTGTCATCTCGTGGTCGTGAACAACGCCAAGAACGTGTAGTTAAATACTACAAGGAATAGAATACTGTTTGATTTCTTTGAGAAAGTTTTCTACATAATATATTTTTTCAGTACAGGTATCTTGCTGACTACAAGGATTACGAGCATACTGAGAATAAATGTTATGATAGAACGTAATGGTATCATGACAATAGGTGAAATAATGTCAACTGAGAACCCGATTGTTCCAAAGATTATATTAAAGAATTCGTGTACAAGATAAATTCCGAATGTCAATTTTGAGATTTTGACAATGAAATCAGCACTTTTAACAGTAGCTTTGTGTTCAAAGTAATCTTTGAATATCAAAAAAAGAGCATAGGCTTCAAACATCGTTGTAAGAGTCAAATATTGATAAAAAAGTTCTGTCGGTTTATTCCCTTTTATACTGAAAACAGCGGTTAAAACTATCGTTGCAATAAGAGAAACTCCTCCTGCTATTTTGAGAATACGTTTGGGCTTTTTCTCAAGTGTGAAATGTGAAAAATAGTACCCTGCAATAAAATATCCTGCATATCCTGAAAGTTCAACTATCGAAAATTGAATTCTTGTATGCATACCCAGTTTGCTGAAAATTCCGTTTGCGAGTGGAATACATAATCCAATGAAGGCGAAAATGATGAGAAAATATTCTATTTCTTGTTTGCTTGCATATTTGGTGAACACTCGTAGTATTGGAGTGATAATATAAAGACCAATAATTGCATATAAAAACCATAAATGAGGCCATGCACATTCAAATGCAATTTTTGTAGGAATTTTTGCTATATGCCTTAAGAGTTCTTCTCCTGAGAACCATTGACATGCGTGATAAATATTATACGCAATTCCCCAAAAAACAAGTGCAGCAAGAATACGAGGAATGTATTTAAAATAAATTTTTCTTGTGCTAATATCTTTATCAGGGTCGAGGAAAAACATTCCTGAAAGCATGAAAAATAGAGGTACAGCCCAACGAACCACGCTGTCATAGATATTCATTATTTGCCAATTTGCTGATTCCAATGGTGTTGAATACCATTTTGTGGCAGCAACATGCAGAACGATAACTCCGAATGTCGCAACAATTCTAAGAGCATCGGCGTAGAGTATTCTTTCTTGTTTAATTGGTGAATTCATATTGTGTATAGTTTTCCGGTACAAATGTAGAAATTCTTCCGTGTTTACTCAATTGTAGTATTCCTAAAATTAAAAAAGGCGAATACACACGTATTCGCCTTTTGAAAATTATAAAAACACTATTTTATTTCTTTGAATTTAAATAATCCATAATTCCAGCTGCTGCGCGACGACCGTCACCCATGGCAAGAATAACCGTAGCGCCACCACGAACAATATCGCCTCCAGCAAAAATGTCGGGAATGTTGCTTTGCATGGTGTCAGAGTTTACAACGATGGTACGTTTGGGCGACATTTCCAATCCTTGTACACTATTCGGAATAAGTGGGTTAGGCGATACGCCTACGCTCACTACAACCAAGTCAA
>CAYFVM010000051.1:0-3188 GCA_964346725.1 uncultured Bacteroidales bacterium | reverse complement strand
TTATTATTCTCAGAAGCCACGATTTAATGGATAATTGTTAGTTTTTATTGTTGGTAAAAGTATAAATTAATAAGCAATTATCAATAGAGAATTGACAAAAGAAAAGTACATTAATGGTTCATGTGATATTGCTAATATTTGCCTCACGCAACCAACATAAAACACCATGGCAAACGAAATTATACTGTATCAAACCGATACTCAAGAACACATTGAAGTAAGAATTGAGCAGGACACTGTGTGGCTTACACAGGCTCAAATGGCGGAATTGTTTCAAACCACAAAGCAAAATATTAGTTTACATGTTTCTAATGTATTTAAAGAAAAAGAGTTGGAGAAAGAAGCAACTGTCAAGGAAATCTTGACAGTTCAAATAGAAGGCAAACGAGAGGTTTTTAGAAAAGTGTTAAGTTATAATTTAGATCTCATTATTTGTGTTGGATATCGCATAAAATCTGAAAGAGCAACCAAATTCCGTATTTGGGCAACAAGAATTCTAAAAGATTACTTACTAAAAGGATATGCCGTTAACCAACGCATTGACTCAATTGAAAAGAAATTGTATGAACACGACAAAACCTTCGAATTGCTTCTACATACGAGCTTACCACCCAAACAAGGCATATTTTTCGATGGACAAGTGTTTGATGCATATACGTTTGTGTCAGAGATTATCCGTTCAGCTCAATCATCAATAATTCTTATTGATAATTACATAGATGATACAGTCTTAACCTTACTTTCAAAAAGGAACAAGAATGTGCGTGCGACAATCTATACACAAAAAGTAACGTCGCAATTACAACTCGATATTGAGAAACACAATACGCAATATCCTCAAATTGAGGTAAAAACCTACACGCAATCACACGATAGATTTCTTATACTTGATTCTAAAATCGTATATCACATAGGTGCGTCGCTCAAAGATTTAGCGAAAAATAAAACGCCAAACTACTAAGCTAGTGCAAAGTGTAAAAAAAGAATCCCGCTGATTGCTCAGCGAGATTCCATTACAATTAAAATTGGTAAAAACGTGATTTTATGCTACTTGAACATATACCGAATCGGAATTCTTTTTACCATTCTCCGAACGAAACGATACCCAAACTTCCACATCGTCGGTTTTCCATGCCTGAGGAATAGGAACAATCATACGCTTACTAGCACGATTTGCCCCTTCTGTTGCATAGAGCCAAACGTTCTTTGTTTTGTTGTAGACTACCGGCATTGCCACATCAGTAGCAACAGCATTTCCGTTACCCGAGTTGTCGGTCCAAGCCAACTCAAATCTATCATCGAAACGACTTGCCGTAACTTGTTCTTCGGCAAGTAAGGTACCTTTGGCCACCTGTAACTGAGAATAATCCACAAGCAAATCGGGATAAATCCCTACAATAGAATCATTCTTTAAATTACATGAAACACCCGCCGTGTACCCGGAAGTTGCACCGCTACACGCTTCCGCAAACGACGTTCTCAAATAAGGAGCAACATCTTTCAATGCTGTACCCACCAACTTTAAGCGCATACGCTGCTCAAGCTGTTTCTGAGTATTAGGTTGACTACTTGTTACAGGTTTCTTCCGTAACACTGCGATTCCCTTATAGTTGGAACCGGTTAACTCACCGCCCAAAGAGCCAGTGAATCTAATTATAGAGCTGAATTTCGCCATACTTAAATCAAATTAAAAAATTAAGAAATAAAATTGTGGTTCTCGGTGTCGCGACTCTCCTCAAAAACATACAGTCCGATCGCTACTGCACATCCATTGGCGATATAATCCGTTAACCAGTAATGCAAATATATAGCACTAAAACTGTCAAGTCTACTTTTTTGCCAAAAGGTTATTAGCATGCTAGAAAGAACAAAACTTACAACAAATTAATTATCAAAACGTTATGTGGTAGAAAACTTTTTTCGCATTCTTGCAATAAACACCCAAAGAATTTAATTGTGCTTTATGCTAGTACATTTTAATTTGTAGGAATACAACCATTGTTCGGACCAAGTTCGGTATTGGTTCGGTCATTTAAATGAATATTCAAAAAAAGCAAGTTCGGGCAATGAATTAAGTAGGAAGTTGAAGAACTTATCAATACTTGCCACTACATTTCGCTAATACGAAGCACTTATGTTCTTTGTTTGTATGAGCCAATAAACATATTTTCGATTTTTTCAACATCTAATTCCTCTGGCTATTGATATTTTTTAGATGCCAAACGCAAAAGCTATCCACCGCACTCTTGTATTTTCGTATAGAAGTATCACTGTTACGCACGGCATACGGAAGCGTTGTTCAAATATTGAAAGCAAACTGAAAACATTCATGGTATTAATAATGTTTCTAACAAATGTATTGATATTTGTAAATGAAAAAATATTTACAGAAAACATATACATTTCATTTACGAGTGTTGTATATTTATTGGGTAAAGCGTTAGCAACAAGTAAAAAACCTTACAACGCAATAGATACCGGCGAAATTGAAAATTTGACAAATAGATATAAGTGGAATTTAGCTCTTTGATAGGTTGGTGCAAATTGGATGAATTTATTTTGTTTTTCCGCACGCTTAGAAACGAGAAAGGAAACTCAGCACATTTGCAAACCCGCACGAGCCAATGCTCAGACAAAAGGCTTGCAAAAGAACAGCAATTTTGCTTGCACACCCGTGCTAATTTGTTACATTTGAACTTTGGATTGGAATCTTAGAAAAGTAAAAGAATGCCTGATTTTTATAACATTACAAGTTGGAACGAAAAACCTTGGTATCAAACTGGAGGCACTCGTAGTAAAGTTATAGTTGAGAACCCCGAAACAGGCGAGAACTATTATTTCAAATCATCGCTTAAAAAAGAAAAGATTGACTATAAACATGAATTTTGGTCTGAGATTGTAGCCAGCGAAATTGGTACTCTATTAGGTTTCGATATGCTTCGGTACGATATTGCATATAACAGGGGGGAAATTGGCTGCCTCTCAAAATCAATGGTTACCGAAGGTAAGAATAAACTTACCGAAGGTATCAGTTATCTAACAGGGTTCGATACAACCTATAATCCCGAAGATAAAAGCTCGAAAAAACTTTATACATTCCATTTCATTCGTGATACACTGGAATATTTTCAGCTTGGCCATTACATTGGCAATATCATTGAAATAATTGTTTTGGACAGCATTGTTGG
>CAYFVM010000050.1:0-3388 GCA_964346725.1 uncultured Bacteroidales bacterium | reverse complement strand
CAGTTATCGCAATCGCTATGTGTATCCCATAACCAACATCCAATATACCTCGCCTGTTATTGAAGGTGTGAATTTGCGAGGCACGGCACGGCTGCGCTCGTATGGTACGTGGTTTTTCTATAGCAAAAACTCCTACGACCTCACACTTCTTGCCGAATATTACTTTGGAAGTTCGCAGCAACCGCTTTCTTTTTCGGCAGGTTTGGGGCTCGATGTACGTCTTCGCTTCATTAACGATGTTCGAAGCCAAGCGACCAATAGCGTAGAACCTCTCGTAAGCCTGAGCCTACATGCTACCTATGGCAAATTCTCATTTCATATACCGTACTGGATGCGATTTTATACGAATGGCACATCATTTGCTATACTTCCCGAAATTTCATATCAAATGGGAAAACGATTTGCCGTATTTTTTCGCACCGAGGTTTCTTACCTCACTATCTACCACGCCAACACACACGAATGGCGATATGACAATTATATAGGAATACACATTCAATTCTAACTCTGATATGAAACAACATTACACAATTAAAAAGAAACTGGGCGCGATCATCGTTACACTATGCTGCGCGCAGAGCGTATTTTCGCAAGACACCCTTTCGCTCAACGATACAACCTGGATAGGCACTATTCCAAATGGCATACGCAACGGCTATTGTAAAGCATATAAAAATGACACCATTCTTTCAACCGGATACTTCAAAAACGATGTAAAGGTAGGCGAGTGGTGCTACTATGGCCTTGGTGGCGGAAAATATCCCGAAATAGAAGAAATAGCGCGGGGTAAATACAAAAACGGAAAAAAAACAGGCGCATGGAAGGAATCATACGGACTCATAGAGAGCAAAGGGAAATATATCAATGGCCTAAAGCAAGACATTTGGAACTACTACGATCAAGAGCTAGAAAGTTCGCCCTTAATTCTCAAAGGAACTTTCGTTGATGATATACCCGATGGTTTATGGCAATATTTCTTTGTGGATGAAGAGACCGGATTTTCCAAAATAGCAGTCCAAGGCTCTATGCATAAAGGAAGTTTTGAGGGAGAATGGAAAACGTATCATTGGACTACCGGTGCTGTGGCTTCAGACGGAAACCTTATGCCAAACACCAGTGATTCTTCTAACAAATTTAACCTCTTTACCTTTTTAACTAACCTCTATAAACTCACAGACTATGTTAACGATGTTGAGGTGAACAAAACCGGCGTGTGGAACTATTACCACAACCAAAACCAGTTAAACGTGAGCGGATTGTATGTAAATGGGAAAAAAGAAGGCGAGTGGATATTCCATTATGAGACGGGAAACCTCAAAGAAAAAGGCACGTACCGCAATGGACAAAAACAAGGAGAATGGCTCACGTACCATTCCGATTCAAGCATAGTTATCGCCATTGAAAATTATACGAATGATACGTTGAATGGATACTGCAAATATGTGTGTCCTAAAAATAACACTAGCGTTATAGGTGCGTTTGCCAATGGTTGTCCCGTGGGCGAATGGAGAAACTATTACAAAGATACCATTCTCTACACCGTAGGCGAGTATAGCAGCGATTTCTTCCCTGATTATCAGCGAATGCTGTATATGAAACAATCCTGCAATCTCTTTGACATAAATAAACACGGCTACTGGAAAACATACTACACCAACGGAAGCATACAAGAAGAAGGAAATTATGTGCAAGGCAAAAAACAAGGAGAATGGCGCCAATATGCATCGGCAGGTTACCTTACAGGTATTGAAACCTATAAAGACAACGTCTTGCATGGTGAATATGTGCAATTCAATTGGTATGGCAAATACCTATGGCAATATGGTACATTCGAAAACGGCAATAGAGCTTTGTGGGTAGAATACAAAGAAGGTGAGGGTCCTACTACCATATCATTCCTTGCAGGCAGAAAATAGCAAACACAGGAGTTTGACTCCGTTGTCGTTTCAGCAATTGCCAACAATTTTTTCCAATGGTACATAGCGCAGTCATACATAAATCTTGAGGGAGAAGTCAATCCCAAGTTTGTGAAAAGCTCCAACGGTATGACCACCTTAGACTTTGAACCCTATGTCAGCAATTTGAAGCAACACGGCTTTTCCGATTCGCTCATAGAACTCGAAAAAGCCTCGTATTCAACGTGTATTGAAAACCTCGCACGCGTTCCGTATCCCGACTTTTTGCGATTCGGTGACCGTGCCGATTTTGAAACTCGTGACTGCGATTTTAACAATTACTATCGTTGGAACGGTGGGCAAGAAATGATGAGCGGCTATGCTGTAACCCGTGCGCAGTGCAACGAAAACCGAGCCACTGTGTATGGTGTTCTTTTCGATACACCACTGCAAACCGATAGCTTCAAACAAGAAATAGTGGTGCGCATGCAAAAGCAAAACAACGAATGGAAAATAATTGATATAAAATACTAATATACCTTAAAACAGAACCGATATGAATAATCTCCAAGAAATTGAAGAAAACTACAAATCCATGTCTACGACAAAGTTGAAAACCCTTGCGCAAAAACCACAAGATTTGCTTGAGCAATTCCATGAAACTCCAAAAGAAAAAAAAGAAACTAAAGAATCTACTGTAATTATTGAAAAGTCAGACAGTGATACCGTAGACGACTTTAGAAAAAAATATCCTGCCGAATACAGAACGAAAGATGGGCATTATGTTCGTTCAAAAGCTGAACTTACAATAGATGATTCTCTTTATTTGTGGGGCATTGCTCATGCCTATGAAAAGAAATTACCAAATACAACGGAGAACGTGTATTCTGACTTTCATATTCCATCAGGAAACGGTAGACCAAAAGCCGTGTATATTGAATATTGGGGCATGGAGAATGATGAAAAATATAATCAACGAAAGCATAGAAAAATAAAAATCTATAATGAACTTGGATTAAGTCTTATTCAATTGAATGATGCTGACATTAAAAACATTGAAGATTCGCTTCAAAAATATTTATTACAGCATGGAATTAAAGTAAATTGATAATTGATAAAACAACTGCTCATATGAAACAAAGGAAACTAATTTTTATACTTATTCTTCTTTTTGTAGTCGGTTTTTTTTAATACTTAATAAGTATTTAATTTTTGGTGTCATATTACTTCTTTTGGGAGGTGCTATCTATGTTACATTTGAATTGTTTCTAAAGAAACGAGACAAGCTAATTGAAGACTTGAAGAAAGAGAGTGAAAATAAGGATAAAAAACTTGCAGAAAAAGAAACTATAATTCAAGAATTAGAACAGAGAAAAATAAATATTTCTCAAATCGCCGCAATATTTGAGATAGGTTTATTGGAAGTAGATTCCTCTTTTACAAGAGTAGTGAATAGACGAGAAGGGAACTTGAAATTTTTTGGTGCATTAAGG
>CAYFVM010000049.1:0-3570 GCA_964346725.1 uncultured Bacteroidales bacterium | reverse complement strand
TTGAAGACCTTCAATTCTTCAACAAGAAAACGTTTGTTGAGTCGCTGTTTGAATAAATAGAGTAGCTACTAGTAGTATAAAGAGGCAATGTGCAAATGAGCGCATTGTCTCTTTATGTTTTGAGGGTGTGCCGGCAAAAAAGAAAGCGGAGAAAAGGTATTTCATGAAAAATGAAAGTACTTTCAAGTGAGTAAGCATAATTTCTTATTTTTGATAAAAATTTATCCCGCAGTGAGGTTTGCCGATGAGAAAAATACTGCCTTTTATATTGTTGTTTTTTGTTGCTCAAAGCGCATTTGCCCAATTCTATAATGGATTGCAGCAAGAGTTCGGGAAAAATCGTGTGCAGTATGACGACAAATTTTGGCTCTATCTTCGTTACGAGAATTACGATGTGTATCACGACAAGGCTGGTAAAAAGTTGGCGGAATTCGTTGCACAAAATGTCGACTCAAATTATGCCCAAATCAAGCGAATCCTTGAGTTTGAATATTCACGCCGAATAGTGTTTGTGGTGTACAACACCATCGACGATTTCCGTCAAAGCAACATTGGCTACTCTACGTCTGACGATGAATACAATGTGGGCGGAACTACGCAAATCATCGACAACAAGGTGGTACTCTACTTTAACGGTGACCACAATGATTTGGTGCGACAAATACGCAAAGGCATTGCCGAGGTGATGATGAGCGAATTCCTTTTTGGTATAGGCGTATATCGTAAGATTCTCTCAAATACTGACCTTTCCACCTATCCCGACTGGTTTTTTGATGGTATGACGGAATATTTTTCAAAGAGTTGGAATGCGCAAAAGGAAGAATTGCTTCGTCAGCGAATTAGTGCTGGAGCGTATAAAAAGGTGTCGCAACTCTATGGCGACGATGCCATTTTCTTAGGACAGGCTTTGTGGGTATATCTCGGGCAGAAATATGGAAACAAAGCCGTGGCAAACATTCTGTATATGAGTAAGTTGACCGACGATATTGACGCAAGCTTTCAATACGTGTTGGGAAAAGATATACGCATGGTATTGCTTGAAATGACGACGTTTTTCCGGCAAAATGAAAGTTCTCCCCAAAAACCAGCAGAACAGAATGTGCAAATACCCAAACGACTCACCAAACGTGCAATTACCGATGTTGCCCTCAATTCTGATGCCTCGAAATTAGTGTTTGTGACCAATAAATCGGGCAAAACCGCCATTTGGGTGTACGATTTTGATACGCAAAAAACAATGAATATTTTCCGCTACGGTTCGGTGGTAGAACAAATTACCGACAATACGTATCCAATTGTTCGCTGGCATCCGTCTCTGAATGCGTTGGCGTTCTTTTATGAGAAAAAAGGGCAGGTATGGTTTACGATTTACAATCTTGAAACTGACGAACTGCTGCCGCGCGAATTTTTCCACTTTGAGCAGATTCTCGATTTTTCCTATGCTCCCGATGGTACAAAGATTGTGTTTTCGGGTGTGCAAGGCGGTCAAACGGATGTTTTTACCTACAACATACAAACCTACGAAAACGAGCAAATAACCAACGACAAGGCCGATGAACGTTTCCCCTTGTATGTGCAAAATGGCTCAAAAATCTTGTTTTCTTCCAATCGTGCCGATGATGATTTACAGAATTATCAAACCCAATTGCAGCCAAGCTATGATTTGTTTTTGCTTGCGGGAAACTCGCTGGAGCGCCTTGAAACCTCTTCGGTAAACGAATTGCGACCATTGGAATTGCGCAAAGGCGAATATGCGTATATGTCAGACCGCAATGGGCTCACTAATTTGTTTTCGGTGTCGAGAGATAGCACGGTGAGCTATGTAGATACCGCAATGCATTATTCCTATACCACCAAAAATTTTGCTATTACTCCGGAGTCGTTCAACGTAATGAATTATACCGTTTCGAATGGTTCGCTGGTACAATTGCACCAAAAGAATAAGCGACAGTATTTGAGCAAGTCGGAAATTACCAGTGATGATTACGTAGCTGTGCCGTCTCAGAAGTCTAAGGTGATTGATACTGTGGGAAATACTGCAAATGATACGATAGAATGGCAGCGTAAAAGTTCCGATTTGTACAAAACCAATTTCTACGTCAATACATTGGTGAATCAGTTGGATTTTAGCTTTGTAAATACGGGCTATCAGAATTTCACCGGAGGTGCCTATGATTATTCTCAGAAAGTAAATGTGTTGCTCAAACTCGGCATTATTGATTTGTTTGAAAACTACCGACTTACGGGCGCGTACAGGTTTACCGGAGCGCTTGGTACCAACGAATATCTTTTGTCGGTTGAAAACCTGAGTAAGTTGATTGACCGCCAATATATTTTCCACCGTCAGTCGGGACTCACGTTGGGTTCAAGCGGTACCAGCAATTACCAACGTGTGCAGGACAATAATTTGGTGTTCCGCTTCAAATATCCTTTGTCGCAGTTGCAGTCGGTTACGCTTACGTCAAATTTTCGCTATGTGCGCAATGTGACGCTTGCTACCGATATGAATTCGTTGGAAGAGCCTACCGTTGATGAATATTGGGTTGGCGTGTCATGTAACTACGTTTATGACAATGTGCGCAAGCGCGACTTGAATATCTACAACGGCACGCGTGCTAAGGTTTTTGCCGAAGCTTTTGCGCAACTCAACAAATCCGATTCGTATTTGACCGTGTTTGGCCTTGATGTTCGCCATTATCAAAAGATACATAGGAATTTGATATTTGCTTCGCGCGTGGCATACAGCACCTCGTATGGTTCCTCGCCCTTGCTCTATTATTTGGGAGCGGTTGACAATTGGCTGAATTTATTTAGCCGCTATCAAACCTACAATGCCAACATTCAATACGACCATTCGGTGGATTGGGCGTATCAGGCAGTGGGAACCAATATGCGCGGCTTTTCGCAGAATATACGCAATGGAAATTCGTTTGCTGTTGCCAATGTTGAATTGCGTTGGCCTATCATTCAATATTTTGTGGTGAAACCAATGAAATCCGACATTTTGCGAAACTTCCAAGTCATTGGCTTCTTTGATGTAGGCGGTGCGTGGAGTGGCTTGTACCCCGGACAAAAGGAGAACGCATACAAATACACCATAGTGGAGCAAAATCCAATCTATGTAGAGATTGACGAAATGCGTCAACCCTTTGTGTGCGGCTACGGGTTTGGCTTTAGAACCAGAATTTTCGGGTATTTTATGCGTCTTGACAACTCGTGGGGATACGATGAGGGCGAGGTGCAAAAAATGCTTCAGTTTTCGCTCGGAATGGATTTCTAAAAATGCCGAGAAAGAGAATACAAGGACTGCTGTAATTACTATACCAATAAGTGTTCTCATGAATCATGAGAGGAGAAACTGTAAAACTCTTATATGCGCTGTAGCATATAAGGGAAGGTTTCTCTTGGTTTATCAGCACATGTGTTTTTTTGGTATTCGTAGCACCCTTCGTTTACTCAAAGAGCGAAGCAGGTACGACGCAGATACGAATGAGGTATAAGGGTAGGATTTTTGGATACACAATAATTACATACGTTGAATTTTTCTTTATTTTTGTAGTACCATATAAC
>CAYFVM010000048.1:0-5544 GCA_964346725.1 uncultured Bacteroidales bacterium | reverse complement strand
TTTTTCATTATACCACCCTTATACCAAAGTCGTACCTTGTTCTACTCATCTTCGCAAATTTGCGAACGTGAGTAAAGGGTGAGTAAACCGTGAGTAAAAGGAGAGTAAACCAAAAGTAGACGAAAGTTCGCAAAAATGGGGTGAAATGCTCTACGTTTTTTCCAAAATTCAAAGATCTTTTCTCTAGCCAAAGCAGAAAAATCATATATTTGAATCTAATTCACGTAAGTCAAAAAATTGAAGGTACAGGCACAACTATCACATTTGTTCACACAATCCCTTCTAACGATTAATTAAAAAAAGAAGTTATATGAAATTACATATTGTTGCGTTATCAATTCTTTTATTTAGTTCTAATTGTATAATGGATAATGAAAAAACATTTGATTTAAATCAATTAAAGATAAACGGGGCTACAATCAACCAATTAAATAAAGAAACTATTGTATCGGAATTTGGAACTCCAAAAAAGATAGAAGTTGACACAAATGAATTTACAGGAGAACTATTTACATTGTATTTTTTTGAAGGTATTAGTTTTGAAGTTTCAGAACAAAATATCATATCATTAAATGAAATAGATAGCTCTAATGTTAAAGTAAATTATAAAGGAATGGACATAAGTGTGGGAAGCAATGCGAAAAATTTAAAAAAAGAATTCCCTAATAATTTTAAAAATGTTATGAGTAATCAAGTTGATGTTTTAATTACAAAAACTAATGCATCATATATTCAATTTTTAATAAAAAATGATTTAGTCAAAGTAATATCATTTAGGGAAGATTATTAAGGTTCAAGTCCTTCCGTCTAACCAAATCAGAGAATCGACTCATTACCCTATATCTAAAAAATGAGAAGTTTTAACCCCACGACATTAATAAACCACCATGGCTACACAAGAATCACAATTAAACATGTTTGAAGCAGGAAATGCGCACATACAGGAATTCGAAGCATTGCTTCGCTCTACCAAACGCGCGGGAGTAGAAAGCGTTATCACTCATTTGAAGGAACTCGGTTTTTATGAGGCTCCGGCTTCTACCAAGTTTCATCTCAATTGTAAAGGAGGCTTGCTCCAACATTCAATGAGCGTGTACAAAGTTGCCTGCGCTTTGCGTGAGGCCATGATTTCTCTGAAGCCTGAGTTGGCAGAAAAATTGCCAAAGGAGAGCATCATTATCGCCACATTGCTTCACGATACCTGCAAGGCAGAAATCTACAAACTTGAGCAAAAGTGGCGCAAGGATGCGCAAAACAAGTGGGAATCGTACGAAGCCTATGGCGTAGATTATACCGAGTTTCCTTTGGGCCATGGCGAAAAAAGTGTGATACGCCTTTTGCAGTGGGGTTTGCAAATGACCGATGATGAGATTATAGCCATTCGTTGGCATATGCAAGCATGGGATTTGCCATTCCAAAGCCCCGAAGCAAAAGCAAACTATACGTCGGCAGGTGCAAAGTGCCCCTTGCTCGAACTTATTCAGTCTGCCGATGGCATGTCTACCAAGTTGCTCGAAGAGTGACGGTAGTTATGAGTTATGAATTATGGGTTATTAATTGGTAGAGACGTCACACAATATGGATACATGTTGCACGTCTTTATTCAAAGAGAAATTTTACTAATATCCCTTACGTTATAGCTGGCAGTTGTGTGGCGTCTGTACTTTTTTGATGCTGTAGAACGTCTTACGGTTAATTGGTTAGGATTTTATTGCCCGTAGGGCATTCTTTTCTAGCTACGTTGCCGTGTGCGGTACATTTTCAGTAAGGCAAACACGTTTGTCTCACTGCTCTCAATGAACTTTGCCGCAGTGTCTGCTATCGTGGTTTTTTGCAACGTATCGTGATGTGCAAAGTTCAGAAACCGGAAAATCATAAACCCGTTGAACCAGAAAAAGAAGCGTTTTCGGAAGTTTTCTTCCGTCGTTGAATTTTGTCGTATTTCACAAATTTTGCTGCTGAACGCATCGTAGCCCAGAAACTCCTGTAGTGTGGGGTGCAACCCTTCAAAAACGCGTTGCACATCAGCTGTTTGCAAAAGAGGAATGATTTGGAAAAAATGGTGTAGCACCGCAAATCCTTCGTTGCCAAATGTGAGATAGTCGGCCTGTGTTTCGGTCATTTTCGAAATCATTGTGCCGGTGCCAAAAGGCACTCTATCTGATGTGCGCGACGAAGGCACAACGCGCGTGGTATTGATTTCTCCGAAATTTTCGGAAAGGAATAGTTTCTGCAAAAAATAGAAATCTTCGCCGGCTTGCCGTTTGTTCATGCCACCTTGGCGGCAATAGGTCCTTGCACGAAGTGTGAAGCACGAGCCTACCGTGTGGTAGGCATACGGAAACCCAATTTGTTTGAGTTGCTCCACGTAGTACCGCAGGTACAACTCATATTGCGCAATGGCATTATACTGGCTTTGCGGCAGTTCGCCCTCAAGCGGATGCTCAAAATAACAATTGGCGGCAGCACAGTCGGGGTGTGTGGCGTAGAATTTTTCTATCTCCACAAAATAATTGTCGTCAACCAGCACATCGGCATCGCATGAGGTAATGATGCCCTCGGGATTGTCTGTCTGTGCAAAGCGGTGCACTGCCTCGTCCATGGCAATTTTGCGAGCCAAGCCTACGCCAGCAAATTTTGCGGGCAAGTCGGGTGCGAATATCGGCAATAGTTGTATGTGTGCTGTGCTTTGTTTTTCGGCATATTCGCATATGGCTTCAAACGATTTCCGTTCGCGTTGTTTCTCCTCGTCAGATGCTGTTTCGCTATAATTTACGGCAACAATAATTTCTATCGTGCACTGTGGCAATTGGCACGCGCACAATGAATTAAGTGTGGTAAAAATGTTTGGTTCGTTGTAGCAGGGAATGGTTACTATAATACCCACGTTGGGGTTCACGGCTTGCTGCAGTCGCTGTTCGAACGCACAAAATCGAGAAAAGTACGTGTCAAATATTGCTGCCATTACAGTGAAAAAAGGTGAGATGCGTTTTCGGTTGTCAGGTCTACAACTTCCTCTTTGCGTATGCCCAAATCGAGTGCAAGCTTTTCGGCAACAAGCGCTACATATCCCGGCTCGTTGCGTTTGCCCCGGTGCGGAACGGGCGAAAGGTAGGGGTCGTCGGTTTCAAGCACAATGCGTTCGCGCGGAATGGCTCGCACTATTTCGTCAAGGTGCGAGGTTTTGAACGTAAGCACGCCGCCTATGCCAATGTGAAAGCCCATCTCTATTGCTTTGAAAGCTTCTTCTTTTGAACCCGAAAAACAATGGAAAATGCCTTTGAATTCCGTAGCCGGAAGTGCGCGCAGTGCCCGATAGGTTTCGTTAAATGCTTTGCGTACATGAAGCACCACGGGCAAATTACGCGCAAGCGCCACCGCCATTTGCTTTGAAAAAACTTCTTCTTGTTGTTCCAAAAATGTTTTGTCCCAATATAAATCAAAGCCAATTTCTCCAATGCCCACAATGTTGTGCTTGGGCAATTCTTGGAAAAACAAATCTAGCTCTGTCTCAAAGTGCTCGTTCACCGACGTTGGATGCACGCCGAGCATGGGGAAACACATATCGGGATAGCGTGCAACGGTTTCAAACATGCGTGCGCGTGAACTTGCGTCAATGTCGGGCAATATGATTTTGGTAACGTTGAGGTCACGTGCGCGTTGCATTACTTCGTCGCGGTCGGTGTCAAAAGCCTCATCGTACACATGAGAGTGCGTATTGATTAGGAATTTATTCATCGTCGTCGTCGATTGCCATAGGATCGTCCTTGCCGGCTACCAATAGTACAAATTCTCCTTTGGGTTGTTTTTTTTTGAAATACTCAAGAACGGTGGGAATAGGTCCACGCACCACTTCTTGATAAATCTTTGAAATTTCGCGCACGGCGGCTACGTTTCGTTCGCCTATAAATTCCTGTATTTGCGTAAGCGTTTTAATAATGCGGTGTGGCGATTCGTAGAAAATGATGGTACGCGTTTCGTCTTTGAGTCCGAGCAAACGCGTTTGACGGCCTTTTTTGTGAGGCAAAAATCCTTCAAAGCAAAAACGGTCGGTGGTGAAACCACTCATAACGAGAGCCGGAACAAACGCCGTAGCGCCCGGCAGACATTCTACTTCAATATCGTTTTCAATGCATTTTTTTGTAATCAGATAGCCCGGGTCAGAAATTGACGGCGTGCCTGCATCGGAAATGAGTGCCGTAGTGGAATTGGTGCGAATCAAGTCGAGCGTTCTGTCGAGCGTGGCATGTTCGTTGAATTTATGGTGCGCAATCATTTTGGTTTGTATCTCAAAATGTTTGAGCAAATTGCCCGAAGTGCGTGTGTCTTCGGCCAAAATGAGGTCGGCATTTTTGAGCACTTCAACGGCGCGAAATGTCATATCTTGCAAATTTCCGACAGGAGTCGGCACTACGATTAGTTTCCCCATTGTTACATAAATCTACGTTCAACGATAGACATGAAGTTTTGCACGTTTTTGTTCTCAAAATCCCAAGAGAAATTGCTCTTGATAAATCCGAGAGCGGTATTGAAATCTTTGCTTTCGTTGAGGGTATTGATGCTTTTCATGAAAAAGTCTTGGTTGTTGTTAAACAACTGAGAACGATACAGATAGCGTTCGTTTATGGTAAGCGCGCTATAAATGTCTTTGATTGGTTTTTGTGCCAATTTGCTTCCCAAGTCAGTCACTTGATTGAAAACGGGAGCGTCTTGTTTTGGCTCTTCCGCCTTTTGGACTGGCGCAGCCGCTTGCTCTACCGGTTTCTCCGGTTCAGACACTTCGTGAGCTGTTGGTTCTTCTATAATGAATGTAAGTTCTTCTTTTGCAGCTTGTTCTGGCTCTGCTATCGGTTCCGGTTTTGCTTCAATTACCGGCTCCGGTTTCTGTTCAACGACAGGTTCTTGTTTCACTTCTGCTATTGGTTCAGGAGCAACTTCAACCACCTTTGCAGGTTCTTGTACCGCAACAGGTTGTGGTTCTTCTACAACGGGAGCAGCCTGTGTAACTTCCATTGAAAGTATTCCTTCATATACTTGTCGCGTTTTTGCCAACAAAATATCGCGCTCAATGGCAGTAAATTCTTTGTTTTCGGCACATTTGTCAAGAGTAGAAGCAAGCTCGTTGAGACTTTTTTGAATTTGGGACAATGAAGTTTTCATAGCAAAAGTTTTGTACAAAAATAGTAAAAAATGCTTTGTGCTACTTGCAAATAAGAAATTATACGAACAAGTCTAAGTGCTTTTATTTAAATGCTATTTTGTAAGTAATATTTGGAATAAGTCCACCAAAATAGTACACATTGATATAGTTTGAAGTTAGATCAAAACTATAATACAATACATTTTTACGATTGTACACATTATACAAGCCAAGAGAAAAACTTTGCTCTATATGTTTATGGGGTTTGCCGTTGTAACACAGGGAAATATCTAAACGATGATATGCCGGGTACGTGTCGGAATTCCTTTGGTTATAGAGAAGTACTTTCGTGTTAGGGTCAAGTCGATTGTCATAATAATACCCATACGGGAAAGTCCCCGGAC
>CAYFVM010000047.1:0-5922 GCA_964346725.1 uncultured Bacteroidales bacterium | reverse complement strand
ATTTGAAGCCACAATTTGCCGGAGGCAGCAAACAAGGCGCTACACGTAATTGTTATCCAAAGTGTTGCTATTGAGACTATTTTAATGCGTAGCGGTATCGCTTTTTCTTGTAAAAAATTGCGAATGTAAGGGCCTAAGATTTTATGGTTGAGCAACCAAGATTGTAATCTTTCGGAACTGTGTGCGTAGAGAAACGCGGTGAGTAGCAGAAACGGCGTTGTGGGCAATACCGGTACGAAAATACCAATCACGCCCAACGCAAGCGATATTGTTCCTAAAATAATCAATAGCTGTTTCATTGTCTTGTATTCGTTTTCGCTCGGCCACCATGCCTTAGCATTTCCAGCGCCGAAAGTACATATTATTTTTAAACTGTCGAAAAATGAATTGCGTTTTCACTGCTACTTCCTTTTAAAATAGTTTTGAAGGATTGGCTATTTGTTGTACGTTTGCACCGTAATGTTAGAATTTATAGAAACATATCACCTCATGGGCGTCATTATTGGAATAATGGCGTTTCTAATCATTGGCGTTTTTCACCCCTTGGTTATCAAAGGAGAATATTATTTTGGCACGCGCTGCTGGTGGTTTTTTGCACTCATGGGTATAGCCGGACTTGTGGCGGCAATCGTTTGGTCTGACAATGTAATACTCTCAGCTGTGTGTGGAGTGTTCGCCTTTTCTTCATTTTGGTCAATAGGCGAACTTTTTGAGCAGAAAAAACGCGTGGAGAAAGGTTGGTTCCCCAAAAGGAATAAAAATTAGTTTGTAAATAACCACCATATGCGTGCTCCGTACAGAGTGCGGACTTGTAAATTTATAGGAGCAGGTGGTATAAATGGGACAATCAATTTGTGAAATATTGATATATTTGTCAACATAAAAATCAAAAGGCAAAGACAATGGCTAACAAGATATATTTTAATCATGCAAATATCGGATATACAGAGGATAACCCGATTTTAACCGACGTATCGTTTTCAATAGGCGAAGGCGAAATGGTATATCTTATAGGAAAAACCGCTGCGGGAAAATCAAGTTTGCTCAAAACTATGTATGTCGAAATTCCGCTTCTTGACGGTGAGGCTGTCATTGCCGATCATGATTTGACAAAAATTAAACAGAGCAAAGTGCCATTTTTGCGCCGAAAAGTGTCGGTAGTGTTCCAAGACTTCCAATTGCTTTCCGATCGCAATGTGCACGACAATCTTGCGTTTGTGCTCAAAGCAACCGGATGGTCAAAGTCGTCACAAATTCAGGCACGCATCATAGAAGTGCTCACGCAAGTAGGGCTTGCCGACAAAGAAGACAAAATGCCTCATCAACTTTCGGGTGGTGAACAACAACGTGTGGCTATTGCCCGCGCGCTGCTCAACGACCCCGAAGTGATTCTTGCCGATGAGCCTACGGGTAACCTCGACGAAGAAAGTTCCGATGAAATTTTTCAGTTGTTTCGCACAATTGCCGAATCGGGATGTACCATTTTTCTTGTAACACACAATATGCAAATGGTGCGGCGCTACCCTGCTCGCACACTCAAATGCGACAATGGTACTGTTACCGAGATTTTTCAACAAGAAGCAGCACCTATTGATATAGACATGCTTATGCAATAAGGGGGAATGTGATGGACGACAATAAAGTTCTTTCTGAAATAGAATCCGAAGAATACAAGTACGGATTCACATCGAATGTCGAAACAGATGTTTTTCCTCCGGGATTGAATGAAGACATTATTCGTAAAATTTCAGCTATAAAACACGAGCCACAATTTTTACTTGAATATCGTTTGAAAGCCTTCCGCCATTGGCAGACAATGAAACACCCTTTATGGGCGCTTTTGAAATTTGAAGTTCCTGATTTTCAGTCAATTAGTTACTACGCGCAACCCAAGGATAAAGCAAGATTTGAATCGCTCAATGAGGTAGATCCTGAAATTGTTGAAACGTTCAACAAGTTGGGTATTCCTTTGGAAGAACAAAAAATGCTTTCGGGAGTTGCTGTAGACGCGGTATTTGATAGCGTTTCGGTGCATACGCAGTTTCGCGACCACTTGAAGGAAAAAGGTGTTCTCTTTTGCTCATTTAGCGAAGCGGCAGAAAAATATCCCGACTTGGTAGAAAAATACCTCGGCTCGGTGGTGCCATATACCGACAACTATTACGCTGCGCTCAATGCAGCCGTATTTAGCGACGGTTCGTTTGTATACATTCCCAAAGGCGTTCGTTGCCCAATGGAATTGTCAACGTATTTCCGTATCAATGCATTAAATACCGGTCAGTTTGAGCGCACGCTCATCATTGCCGACGACGATTCGTACGTAAGTTATCTTGAAGGCTGCACCGCTCCTATGCGTGACGAAAATCAACTTCATGCCGCTGTGGTGGAATTGATAGCATTGGAACACGCCGAAATAAAATATTCAACCGTACAAAACTGGTACGCCGGCGACAAAGACGGCAAAGGCGGAATTTATAACTTCGTTACCAAACGCGGTATTTGCAAGGGCGAAGGCTCACATATTTCTTGGACACAAGTAGAGACCGGTTCGGCAATTACGTGGAAATATCCAAGCACCATACTCAAAGGCGACAATTCTTCGTCGGAATTCTATTCGGTAGCCGTTACGCGCAATCACCAGCAGGCCGACACCGGAACCAAGATGATACATTTGGGCAAAAACACCAAGAGTACCATTATATCAAAAGGTATCTCAATGGGGCAAAGCAATAATTCCTATCGCGGTATGGTGAAAATGGGCAAAGGTGCCAACAATGCGCATAATTTCTCACAGTGCGATTCGTTGCTTATAGGCTCTAAGTGTGGAGCGCACACGTTCCCCGTTATTGATATTCAAAACAATTCGGCAACGGTAGAGCATGAGGCTACCACTTCAAAAATTGCCGAAGATCAAATATTTTATTGCAATCAACGCGGTATTTCTACCGAGAGTGCCATGGGCTTGATAGTAAACGGGTTTGCCAAAGAGGTGCTTACTCATTTGCCAATGGAGTTTGCCATAGAAGCGCACAAACTGATTGCAATTTCAATGGAAGGTAGTGTAGGATGACACGTGACGAGTTTACGCAGCGACTTATTGAGCGAAATATTCGAATGGATATCCCCGCTATGGTTGCGTTGCTCGAACAAGGTGACATTTCCGTTTCCGATGTGTTTGAAATCTCAATTGAAAATGTCAATCCGCAGTCGTGGCTTGCATGTTGGGTGCTCAATCATTATATAGACAAATACTCGCACGCCTTGGAGCCAATGTTGGGCAAGGCTATTGAGGTTCTCCCTCAGGTAAAGCGCACCGGTCTTGTTCGCTTGTTGCTTCGTTGCTTTATGGTAACGCCGCAGTGGAATTTTGACAATCTAGGGCTCTTGTTGGATTTTTCTCTTGCTGCGGTGCGGAACAATACGTTTCCCGTGGCTGTTAAGGCAAATGCCATGTGCGTACTGGAACGTATAGCAAAGGACTATCCTGATGTTTCTGACGAAATTAAATTGGTGGTGCAAGAACAGTTGCCATATCTATCCGCTGGAGGCAAAAATAGAGCAATGAAGTTGCTCAACGATTTACCGTAAAAAGAACGGAGAATTTTATGTAAATTTGCAGTGTTAAAGGAAAATGCAGTTGAATATGCTTACAATAAAAAATCTTCACGCATCGGTTGATGGCAAAGAAATTCTTAAGGGAATAAATCTCACGGTAAAACCCGGCGAGGTTCATGCCATAATGGGGCCGAACGGATCGGGCAAGAGTACCTTGTCGAGCGTGCTTGCCGGTCGTGATATATACAACGTAACCGAAGGAAGCGTTACATTTAACGGAAAAGATTTGCTCAAACTCTCTGCCGACCAACGTGCCTGCGAGGGCTTGTTTTTGGCGTTCCAATATCCGGTTGAAATTCCCGGAATTACCATGACCAACTTTATGAAAGCCGCTATTGAGGCAAAATGTCGTTATCAAGGTATAGAACCGCCATCGCCAACCGAATTTCTTAAAAGCATGAAAGCCGCTGCAAAGTTGGTGGGATTGCCCGACAAACTTTCCGGCCGTTCCGTAAACGAAGGTTTTTCAGGTGGTGAAAAAAAGAAAAACGACATTTTCCAAATGGCATTGCTCGAACCAAAACTTGCAATTCTTGACGAAACCGACAGCGGTTTGGATATTGATGCCTTGCGTATAGTTTCTGAGGGCGTGAACAAACTCAAAACCCCCGACAACGCATATATGGTTATTACTCACTACCAGCGTTTGCTCGACTACATTGTGCCCGACGTGGTTCATATACTTTACGATGGCCGTATTGTAAAAACCGGCGACAAATCGTTGGCGCTTGAACTTGAAGAAAAAGGCTACGAATGGATTACTAAAAATATGTAAGAATGGGAAACCAAGTAAATCCAGAGACGTGTATTGCGCAAAATTTTCCCGCTTCGCTTCAATTTGATGCGGTGCATTGTTTTGCCGAAAATGGTAAACTGACTTTGCAAGGCACGCAAACCGTGTGTATGTGTTTGTTGTCGAGCAAGGAAACCTATGAAGTAAACATAGCAAAAAATGCGCACGTCACCATCTATACTTGTTTTGCCGAAAATGCTGAGGTTTCTATGCACATTGTGTGTGAAGACGGGGCAACTTGCGAACATTATGTGATGCAAACCACTTCGGCCGCATACCATTTAAACGTAGATCAACAAGAAAATTCAACCTACAACGGCGGCTATTTTCAGTTGGCTGGAACGCACAATAATATTGTGTTGAACGTACAGAAAAACAAGCCACAAGCCAATACCGATTTGTTTGGCGTGTTTTTCCCAAAAGCAGAAGAACAATATTCTATATATACTCGTGTGGAGCACAATAGCCACGATTGCGAAACGCAGGAACTTTTTCGTGGCATAGCCGATGAGCAAGGTTCAGGCTCGTTCTCAGGTTTAATATACGTGGCACGCGATGCGCAAAAAAGCGTAGCGCAGCAAAAAAATCGTAATATCCTTTTGTCGCCCAATGCACATATTCACAGCGAACCGCAGTTGGAAATTTATGCTGACGATGTGGTTTGTAACCACGGAAGTAGCACCGGACAAATTGACGCTGAAGCTTTGTGGTACATGGAAGCGCGTGGTATTGACAAAATTACCGGCATGAAGTTGTTTGTAGGCGGTTTTGCCAACGATGTTATGGAAAAAATTTCGCACGAAGGCTTCCGTAGCTATGTGGGAGAATTACTTTCTCAAAAAATTCGTCTGTAATTTTTTTCGAAAACTAAGGGTTTTCGTATTTTTGCATGTCCTTTCTTCGAAGGACAAGTTTGAAATTAAATAACTTACAATAAAAATGAAGAAACTTTTGACAGTGATTGGGATTGTCTTGGCAATCTGTGGGTTCGGACAAAACTACCCGTTCCCTATGAATGAACAAGGGTATACATACCCGTATGGCATTTCGGCAAGTACGCCGAGCAATGAAACCGTTCAGCAAAAATTTATCAATTGGGACAATAACATGTACCGTGAAAGTGTCGATGGTACGATGGGTAGAATTCGTTATGACGATGAAAACTATACGGTAAGTGAAGGTATTGCATACGGTATGTTGATTTATGTGTACATGGCAAACTCCACAAACACTACCTGCCAAGACAAATTTGATAAACTCTATGCGTATTATACGAGATGGGCAAACAATAACGGTTTAATGAACTGGAAGATTCAAGGATTTGATAATATTGCATCAGGCGGAAGCGGTGGTGCAACCGATGCCGATCTTGACGTTGCTTTGGCTCTTTGTTTGGCGGCAAAACAATGGGGAACTTCGAACCGATATGACTATGCGTTTGAATCAGAAAAAATTGTCAATAAAGTATATGATAAAGAAGTTACTACTAAAAATAATTTAAAAGTTTTCAAACC
>CAYFVM010000046.1:0-6929 GCA_964346725.1 uncultured Bacteroidales bacterium | reverse complement strand
AAAAGGAAACTATCACCTAGAAAAAAGAAACACGTTACCGGTTAGAGGAAAACCATGGCGCCCACCACGTTTATACAAACAAACTAGCTATGGTAATTATTGCAAAAACTACACTGGCTATGCCATTCGTCGTGCTAAAGGCAAGGTTCACGCGCGAAATGTCTTTTGGCGACACTATTGCGTGTTGAAACACCAAGCAGCCAATAAACGCAGCCGCACCCACCCAGTACAACCATGAAAAATCGGCATATACGCCTGCCAATATCGTAAGCAGTGCCGTTACTACGTGAATGCCTATTGATATGCGCATGGCATTGGTGCGTCCAAAGTATTCGGGTATGCTGTGCAGCGACTCTTTGCGGTCAAATTCCTCATCTTGCAAGGCATACAAAATGTCGAATCCCGTCATCCAACCCAGTACTATGAGTGAGAAGAGTATAGGCGTTACGGCAAATTGTCCCGAAACGGCCAAGTATGCGCCAATTGGCACCAGCGACTGTCCTATGCCAAGCACAAGGTGGCAGAGTGAGGTAAATCGTTTGGTGAAAGAATAAAACAATATCACGCCCAACGCAACGGGAGAGAGGTAGAAGCAAATGCGGTTAATGAACCACGTGGTTGCTACAAACAGCACCGACATGAGAATCACAAACACCAAAGCGGCGCGTTTGCTTATTATTCCTGCGGGAATTTCTCGCGGAGCAGTGCGCTCGTTTTTTGCATCGAACTGTGAGTCTACAAGGCGATTAAACCCCATAGCCGCAGAGCGGGCAAATATCATACATAACAGCACATACAGCAACAGATTCCAATCAAATGCGTATTCATCGTACCATACGGCAAGTGAAAAACCAATTGCCGCAAAAGGCAACGCAAAAATTGTGTGTGAAAATTTCACTAACGAAAAAAAGTCATTGATCTTCATAGCTTATTCCGCAGCGGGCTGTTTATCAAACGTCACCGAACGGCATATAGCCTGGAGTTGTCGCATAAAGTTGCGCTTCTTTTTGTTGGGATAATATACATATCCTTCTACGGTGATAAGCGTGTTTTTGCCTGGGTTGCAGAACGTGTAGCTGGTAAACGGCCCTGCCATAAAATCGTTCTCCACACGCCATTTCCCGCGTAGTTCCACCGTGTAGTCTTCGTTTACATATTTCCCCACTTCGCGGTTAATCGGAAGAACGTATTCCGTAGTCATGTAACTGCCTTCGCTTGGTCCGGGTATATGTTTCTTTACAATAGAATCGCGGTAATTGAGTAGCGCTGTTTTGCTAAATTGAGCCGTGTCATTGTACGGACGAGTGTATATGATAAGACCTTGACTGTGCTCATTCGTTTCCAATGAAATCCACATAAAGTTGTCGGCAATCTTGTTCACATTGAAACCGACAGGACACGAAATGTTGAGGTCAAGATTCTCTTTTACTGCTTGCTGCACAATCTGGTTGTTGGCAGACTTATATAATTGTTGATAGCGTTCAATTTCGGCTTGAATAAAATATTCAATGATTTTTTTGTGCTTGAATTCAATTACGTTTTTGAGTTCATCAATTGAGTTTGCACCCACGGCAACGTATGCTTGGTGTTGTGCCCAAAGGTCTTTGCGGTACTGAATCTGTGATTTTGAGTATTTTTTATCAACTTCAAGAAAGAGTATGTTGCGGTATGTACGGAATGTACTTGAGAAATTATTTTTGCTTATCACGGTAATTGCAAAAGGTGCCTCGGATTGCGTCAGACCAATTTCTTCTTCATTGAGAATTTCTTTAATCTTGTCGCCCATTTCGGTGTTCTTGTACTCATCATTGATAACCACAAGCATATCACCGGGTTCGCCGGTCATGGAACTTCCACCAATACCACCTTTACATGAGGTGAATGCTACTACAATTGCGATATACAGAAGGATTCTTTTCATACTTATTTCGTTTGCTACAAATGTAGTAAATAAAGTGTAATTCATAAAAACGAAACGTGCGAGTTGTTCTAAAATTATAAAACAACAAAGGCTCTCGTTTGTCCATCTGCAAGATGGATGTTATACAAGATTTCGGGTATACAAATTGCGTTCGAATTTGGGCATTTGCACCATGTACGCAATAAAAAGCAAAATGCTGGCGCCAACCCATGCCAATACATCTACCATCACAATGCCGTTGTACCCGAATATGCCGGGCAAGGTAAATGAAGCTACGGCACGAATTACCAATTCCAACACTCCTGCCATAAGTGGCCAAAACGTTTTGCCCACACCTTGCAGTGCGTTTCTGAATACGAATATCAAGAATAAGAACGGGAAGAATGCAGCCGAAATGTACAGGTAGTGGCATGATGCATAGAAAATTTCTTCAATGTTACCGGTCGCTTTCCCATCGAGAAAGAGTGAGGTAAGTGGGTGTGCAAAGAGAATCATAAGCAAACTTACTGCGAGGCAAACAATGAGAGTCATTATAATGGTGTAGAGCACCCCTCGACGCATACGAAGTATGTTGCCGGCTCCATAGTTTTGGCCAACGTATGTTGCTATGGCTACACCAAACGAAATAGGAATCAGCATGCCTAGGTTTTGTATTTTGCTGGCAGAGGTAAATCCTGCAATGTATGTAGTAGGGAAGCTATTCAATGCCGCAAAGAATATGATGATACCGGCAGCCGTGATGCTGAATTGAAGTGCCATGGGCAATCCTATGCGCAGATGTTCCCATATAAAAGTCCAACTTGTTTTGAAGTCGGTTTTTGCCAGTCGTAGCTCGGGATAGCGGTGGTGCACATACATAAAGCAGAGTGTGGCAGAAATAAATTGTGACAAAATGGTAGCCCAAGCCGCACCCGGTACACCCCAACCAAAATCTTTTACAAAGAGAATATCCAAAAAGATGTTTAAGGCCGAAGCAAAAATAAGGAAGTAGAGCGGCGTTTTGCTGTCGCCAAGCGCACGCAATATTGATGAAATAAGGTTATATCCTATTTGAGAAAACAGTCCCAGGAAGGTGAAAAACATATAGTCGTAAGCATATTCATATATGTTTTCAGGCGTATTTATCATGCGGAGCATGGGTTCAATGCTCACAAGTGCAACTATAGTCAGGAAAATGGCGAGCGCGATACTTATAAGATAGCATGTGGCAATAGAACGGCGCATTTTTGCATAGTCGCCGGCACCAAAAAACTGCGATATACGAATACCACACCCACTTGTAATACCAATAACAAAACCGAATACAAGAAACGTCATTCCATTCGTGATACCTACACCAGCAAGGGCTTGATAATTCACAAATTTTCCCACAATAATAGTGTCAACAACACTATATATTTGTTGGAATATGTTACCCAATATTATGGGGAACGAGAATAATAATATAACCTTGGCAGGATTGCCTCTAGTAAGGTTCTTAATCATTTTGCAACGTGAGTTTTCAGTGTTGCGAAATTAGATATTTTCTTGAAAACGTGATTTTGTTTTTGAGAAAAAATTAGAGCAAAGACATAACCGCAATGGTACTTATAACTCATAACTCATAACCCATAACTAAATCTCATCAAGCTTGTTCCACCACGTAAATTTGAGTATGGTTGCACCAATAGCTATGATTGCTACCGCAATGCCAAAGCCCATCCAGTTACGAATCACTAAACAAATGGGCAAAGCAACTAATGAGGTTTGCGTAACAATACCGACTGCTACATTACCCATATCTTTCAAAAAACGAGTGTTCTTTTGGAATTGAGGATTGTCTTTATGCACTAATTGTAAAATAGGTTTCCAGAATCCCCAAGGACGTACCGTACTATAGAAAGAGGTAAGTGTTTCGCGATCGGTTGGTTCGGTTAGGTATGTACCAAGCAAACAGCCCACGATAGAGATTGCCAACGTGATAGGGAACGTATAGAGGGCAATTAAATTCGCCGGAATAAACGCAAAATGGTCAGTAATGATTTCGGGCGCAAGCAGTTGTATCAAACCAATTACAACACCTGAAAGAATGCCGGTAAACATTCCCCAGAAGTATCCGTTGCCGTTGAATCGCCACCAGTACCATTTGAGTATGTTCGAAGCCATATAGCTCGCATAGAATGCACCAGTCACAATCTGCAGAATCTCATTTATGTTTTTAATCACAAATCCCAAAATAGTACTAAAAACTACTGCCGATATTCCCACTATATAGTTTATGCGACGTTGTTGGTCAGACGTTGCGTTGGGGTTAATGTGTTTCAAATAAATATCGTTGGAAACATACGCTTGTGCTGCGTTGAGCGTGCCCGCAAATGTTGAGATAAAAGCGGCCAAAAGTCCAGAAAGCAACAAACCGAGCAAACCGGCAGGAAGGAATTTAACCATCGCGGCTGGCAAAATTTGTTCAAAGTCAATCATGCCGTTCACCGAAAGATTGAGGTCGTCATAGAACGCAATGGCAAGAATGGCAAAGCCCGAAACCATGAAGTAGCGAACAGGGTTTAAGATTACCGACACAGAACCACTCATTTTTAGTGCATCTTGCGGGGATTTGTTTGCAAGAATCTTTTGCATATCGTAGGTTGGTGCGGGTCCTGCAATACTTACCAAAATACCTTTCATAAACATGAATCCAAAGAACAGACTGAAGAGTGAATAGCCGTCTTCTGCAATTTTCCTATTTACTTCGTGCAATTTTCCCGTCCAATCTACGTCAAGCATTGAACCAAAAAATGGTGAATTCCACCCCTCAGGTGTGAGTGTTGCAAGAGTTTCGGGGCTTACATTATACATTGCTATTATACCAATGGCAATAGAAGCCACGGTCATCATGGCATATTGTACCACATCGGCCCACACTATACTTATCATACCTCCCAAAATGGTGTAGAAGGTGGCAAATATGGTGAAGAAAATTCCATACACGTGCGGTACATACATCGCAGGGATGCAGTCGGGTGAAATGGAAAGAAATGCACAAACCGATTCCCATGGAATAAAGAGCGTAAGGAATTTACCCAAGCCTACAAAGCCGTACGATAACATTGAAAGTCCAATGAGCAATGCGAAGCAAACCACTATCCAATGCGAAAGTACACTTCCACGTCCTTTGCCAAATCGGGTTTCAATCCACTCGGCACCCGTAGTTACGTTAGATCTGCGTAGCCATGCAGACAAAAACATCATAAGAAAGATCTGGTTGAATGTAGGCCAGAGCCATGGAATCCAAATACTTTTGAGTCCGTACACAAAGAGCAACGTCACCAACCACATGGTTCCCGAAATATCGAACATACCCGATGCATCGGAAAGTCCCAACATATACCACGGCATTTTTCGGCCGCCTAATAAGTATGATGATTTATCTTTTTGAGCTTGTTTCTTGAAATAAATTCCAATAAATACAAGAACCGCAATGTATAAGAAGATTACGGCAATGTCTAATCCTTGTAAAACCATAGTATCTCTTTTTGCAAAAGTATAGTTTTATTTGATTTCTATCGCAAAACTCTGACTAATAAATGAGTAGAAATATTGCGGTAATACACGAAAGTGTAATGATGGTGTTTTGGTACACACGGTCAGAAAGAACTTTGGTAAGCCAAAAACCTACAAAAAGTCCAATAACCATAATCGGCAGTGTGTAAAGACCGAGTAAGAGTAAATCCACTGTGATTGAGTCCCAAAGAAAAATGTGAAACGGAATTTTGATAAAGTCGGTAATAAGGCAGAACCACACGTAGGTATGTATAAATTGTTTTTTAGGAAAGCGTTGGAGTAAAAAGAGCGTGGAAATAAGTGGACCGGTTGCGTTTCCTATCATGGCAGAAAAACCGGCAACAAGACCAATTACTACTACACTAATTCCATACGGATCGCGGAAAGCAGAGTGCTTTATGTGCTGAATAATAGTGATAGCGCATCCAACCAAAATAACTATTGAAAGCAAAAAGAAAAACATTCGTTCGTTGGATATATCGCCTACCCATGCACCCACGCATATTCCTATCAGTGCCCACGGTAATACTTTGAGAAGAGCCTTCCAATTTATGTCAGTTCGATTTTTTATCGCCGATGTAAATGAAGCAACGAAAGAAACGAGGAGAATAAATCCTACTGATATTTTCCCACCCATACAAATAGCGAGAATAGGGACAATTACGCTACTTGCTCCTGGAATTCCAGCTTTTGCAATTCCGGTAAATAGCACACTCAAGCAGATGATGATAATAGTGCCTAAAGTGAATTCTTCCATATAATTTTTAGCAAAGCTACTTAATAAATTGAGACCAAAGGTGTATTTTTGTCCAAATTTCAACGATATGAAACGATATATTTTCTTTTTAGCATCTGTTGCACTGCTGTTTTCTTGTTCTAATAGTGCTGATTTTGAAACAGATTACAAGGTGTATGAAGTACAAGGCAAGGTTCGTGAGGTAACGTACAAGAATAATGAAAATCCAGATAAAAATGTAGTGATACAGTTTAATAAGGATGGAATGCTTGTGCATGAACAAATTCCCGGAAGAATATTTGAGTATAAATACGATGGTAAATACATTAAAGAACTTAAATCTTTTATTGGCGACTCTGTTGATTTGCGTCGTACATACAAATACGAAAAACATTATCCAGTTGAAATTCGTGAATTTAATAATGAAGGAACAATACGTAAAAAAGTACAATACACCTATGATTCCGATGGAAATAGGACAAAAGGAGTCATTTTGAATCCGTATAATGATACGTTGTTTGTGTGGGATTATACGTTCAAAGATGGCTTAGTGTACGAAGAAAATCGTATTGGATTTTCCGAAGTAATTCCTACCGGTGATACTCAGAATTCAGAACCAATCGTAAAAACCTATAAAAAATCGTATGAAGCTCGTTTTGAATATGCGTACAACGATAAAAAGGAATTAGCTTCAATTGTAGAATTTGCAGGTGAAGAACGAATTTCAAAAAC
>CAYFVM010000045.1:0-7274 GCA_964346725.1 uncultured Bacteroidales bacterium | reverse complement strand
ATCTTTGTTTCGAATAGTTTGTGCGTTAGTCATGATTGAAAAAATGAGCCCTATCAAAATGCAAAAACGGTATTTCATGTTTTTTCATGTTATACTTTAAGGTACAAATATAGTAAAATAAAAAAGGTTTACACCATTTGGCATAAATCTTTTTTTTTAGAGACACATTTTTATTAGAAAACTTCAGAGTTTTTCTTTATGTAGTCAATCAATTCATCTACTTGGCAGAATGCAAGAGCTGTGTACGTATCGGCAGCACCATAATATATACAGATGCGACCGGTAGCGGCGTCGCACAAACTTGCACAAGGGAATACCACATTGCCTACAAAGCCTTTTAATTCATAGTCTTTGCGAGGAGCAAGTATGTGGTCGCGAGTGCGATAAAGCACTTTTGACGGATTGTTGATGTCGAGAATTGCAGCGCCATAGCTATAAACGTAGCCGTTGCAAGTGCTTGATACACCGTGGTAGAACAATAACCAGCCTTCGGTAGTTTCAATTGGAACCGGACCGGCACCAATTTTCATACCTTGCCACCAGCCTTGTCCGCCGTTGCCCATTACAAATGAATGGTGTCCCCAATATTGTAAGTCAGGACTTTGGCTCATGTAAATATTTCCAAATGGAGTATGACCAGTATCGCTTGGACGACTCAAAAGAATATAGTTTCCGTTGACTTTGCGTGGGAACAAAACGCCATTACGATTGTAAGGCATAAGTGGATTTGGCATACGAACAAATGTTTTGAAATCAGTTGTTCTACCAAGTCCGATAGATGGGCCTTTCATGTCGTCGCACCAGGTGATGTAGAATGTGCCGTCAATTTCAACCACGCGTGGGTCGTATGCATAGCTCGTTGGATCAGGATTGCCATTTTCGTCAACCCATTTGATTGGTTCCGGGTCTAAGTCAATGTGAATACCATCTTTACTGAAACCTCTAAAAAGAGTTGCGCGGTCGTTGTTTTGGTCGCCACGGAAAACACCGGCGAATGCGCCATTGAAAGGCACAACAGCACTATTGAATACACGAGCGGCAGTTGGAATCGGTTCCCAACCAATGATTGGGTTTTGGCTATAGCGCCACATAACTTCTTTGCAGCCTGCAGGTTTTTCTTCCCAAGGAATGTTTGGCAGGTTATTGCCGATAATTGTTGTCATATCTGTATTGTATTTATATTGTTACTGTTTAATAAATAGAGACACTACACGCCATGTCTTTACTGTGTGTTTTATTGTTGTTCGTTTGCTTTTCGTTGTTCTATCAGAATTTTCTCATTTTCTGCCACAACCTTGTCGGTGAGCGGATAGAACAAGAAAATGATGATGGAGATGATTCCCAATATTGACGGAATGATGGTGAACATTAACAGCAATCCGCGAGTAGATTCCTCTGTCTGTATTTCATTAGGAGCGAACCCTACCGAAGCCATCAGTGTAAGAGCAATATATGCACCGATAGCCCAACCGATTTTTTGCGACATGGTAGAGGCAGAGAAAATCAAGCCAGTAGCGCGCTGTCCGTTTTTCAGCTCAGAGTAGTCGGCGATATCGGCGTACATAGCCCAAAGCAGAACGCTCAGTGGACCGCCGGTGAACGAACCTATGAATTGACAAACATACAGCAGAATAATTTGCGACGGAACAAGAATATATACAATGCCGGTTGCTGCAATAGAGATGATAAAAAATGCAACGAACACTTTTTGTTTACCTATGCGATTGGCAAACCAGTTAACTGCCAATACCCCAATCAATGAAGCAATTTGTCCGATGGTATTGTAGGCAGACGCTAGTGCGTTGTAATCAAGGTTTTTTTCTCCAATAAACGGAATGTTAAGTGATTGTTGCTGAATGATATATTTGAAATAATGCACCGTGACACTGCTACGCGTTGCTGTGTATAGAATAAATGTGAGTGTGGCAAATACTAAAATCAGCCACGGCTTGTTGGTAAACAGTTCCTTCAAGTCTTTTCCGACAGAGTTTGCTTTTACATTCTTAGGAGGATTCACACGCTCTTTTGTGCCTTTGAATGTGATAAAAAAGAACAATATTGCGCAGAGGCCAATGATACCGAAAAATTTTGTCCATCCTTTTGCTGGTACCGATATTTTTGAAATAGAAATTTTTTCCAGTTGTTGGTCGCTGTATATGCTGTTAAGAGGAATGTTTTTCTTTTCAAATCCCTTTTGTGCTTTAATAATCAGTCCGGTAGGAGTGCTGTATATTGTGTCTTTTTCGGTTTCGTCTTCTTTGTTAAAAATTGTGATGTCAACTGTTTTTTCAACGCTGTCCGATATCAACGTGATGTTTGCCAGCCCTTGTGATTCTTGTTCTTGTATTATCAGTTGTTTGTCAGGCGAAATGGTTGCAGTAATGATAGAATCGTTGTTTTCTCCCAATTTCTGTGTCATCGGTAGCAAAGTAGCGGAAATGATGATGCCTGCTGCAAATGCAAAAATGAATTTGATAGAAGAAACGCTTGTACGTTCGTTGGAATTAGGTGAAATAACTCCTAATAGCGAAGTGTAAGGAATGTTGATGATAGTGTAGATTATCATTATTAGGAAGAACGTCACGTATGCCCAAATCGTTTTTCCTGTAAGTCCAAAATCGGGAACGGTAAATGTAAGCACTCCAAGAATGGCAAGAGGAATGCTGAACCAAAGTAGGTACGGTCGGAATTTTCCCCAACGAGTGTTAGTTCTGTCTGCAATCATTCCCATGATGGGGTCGTTGACACCATCGAAAATACGGGTTATGAGAAACATGGTTGCGGCAATTCCAGCGGGCAAAAGGAATATGTCGGTGTAGAAGTATGTGAAGTATAGCATGAATGTCTGCCAATAGAGGCATGATGCCAAATCTCCGAATCCATAACAAAATTTTTCTTTAAATTTTAATTTGCCGTTAGTTTGTTCCATTATCTTAAGTTTATTCATTCTTTATTGTTTTTGAAAAATTATTGGCACCTTCGCCAAAGGTATCCAAAGAACCGAAGTTTCCGGTACCGGCACCATTGGAAGTCCATGGATAAACACCCGAATATCCTAATTGATAGGGGAGTGAGTAGATTTCTTCGTACGATATTTCAAATCCGTATATTTTGTTATTGCCAGGGGTTTCTCCAATTATACAAGGTTTGTCTTCAAGGTTATAGAATGCGGGCGCATTGTGGAACGGGTTTCCAAACTGATTTGTCCAGTTGTAATAGTGAATTTGCCAAAAGTCAAGATAGGCAAGAGAATCGGCAGTGAGGTTTTGTAATGCGTCGTCGCTCCATTTGTTACCTTCAAATTTGTCGCAATGCCATTTTACGGCAGCACTTCCTAGTGTTACCAAAACAGGGGTGTTGCAAGAGTGAATTGCTGCGGCGCACATTCCCGCGAATGTTTGCAGGTATTCCCATTCAAGACCGCCATATTTTTTGTGCTCGTTCATCCATTCTGGTTCATTGCAAATGTCAATAGCTAAGAAGTATGGATTGTTTTCGTAGCGTTTTACCAACGGTTTTAAAAAAGTCTCGGTATAGAGCGCTAGGGTTCGTTGGCACGTAATCATTGAAAGCCAATTTTTTGATGCTGGTTTTGTGTCGTCAAGCATATCAAAAGAGGCAATGGTGGCTATAATGTAAATATTGTGCTTTTGAGCTTTATACATCATGTCGTCCATATTGTCCCAAAACTGTTGCGAAGCGGGGTGTGTTATTCCTAAAGAATCAACATATGGTTGACCTGCAGCGTCGCAACTAATCCAAATACGAGAACTGTTAATGCCCATATTTTGCATACGTGCAAATTCGTTTTCCCAAAATTCGGGATTGTATTCGCCGCCAAAATCATTCCATTTGTCCCATGGTGTATTTGCTCCAATCAAAAAGAATGGCGCATTGTTGTGCATGAATCGATTTCCTTGAATAGTAATTCTTTGTTGCGAAAATCCGTAGCAACAAAATAGTACTATGTAAGATAGAATAAGGCTGAGTCGTTTCATTTTTTATTCAATAACAACTTTTTGTTGGTATGTTGTATTGTTTGAACGAATGGTTATGACATACATACCTTTATGCAGTCCATCAGTGGTACAAATTGCTCTGTCAGCATTAAATTCAATATATTTTATAGCGGTGAGTCGTCCATTTTTATCAGTAAATGAAGCCAATGCTTTTCCTTTGGTATTTGGGATAACAATAGTAAATGTATCACCAAAGCAAGGATTCGGATATACTTTAATTTGATTTTCAATAGTAGAAATGCTTGTTTGTGCCGGCCAAACCTTTATAGTAAGGTTGTAACTGACTGTTTGACCAAAGAAATCTTCAGCAGAAACGGTAATAACGTGTGATCCTGTATCTTTTGCTGCAGGAGTACCTGTGAGATGTAATGTGCTGTCGTTAAATGTAAGCCATGTAGGAAGCGAACTTGCTGTAATGTTCAATACATCGTAATCGTCGCCACCAGTAACGTCTGAAAAGAACGAACGAAGTAGTTGGTATTTGAATTCTGTTTCTGCAAATAATGATTGATATTTACTGCGAGTAACAACTTTGATACCGGTATTGTTTTCATTGTTATCATTGGAGTATGCTTCAACTTCGGTGAGAGAATATCCCCAGCTTGTAGCTCGTTTCGTAAATTGAATTTTAATATAGCGACAATTAATAGCTGGTTCAGTGTCTTTACGGAGTACAATATTACTTTTGATAATTTGTCCTTGACCTACAGAGAAAATAGTATCCCAAGTGTTTTTATCATTTGAAGTAAGAATATAATATGCTTCGCCGTATGCACCTTTGTTTTCGGTAGCATTCCATTCCCAATTAAGTACAATGCGACGAATATCTTCTTGTTGCATCATATCAAACAGAATAAATTGGTCATCAGAATATTCGGTACTCCAACGTGTTGCATAGTCTCCATCGTTTGCATAGTATGAATAATAAAGCGTGTCTTCTATGCTCGAATATGTTACGTACGCATTAAGTAACTTGTTGCTTGAAGAGTTAAGCTCTTCACGAACCAAAATAGTGATTATTTGAGAGAGAGATTTTCCACCTTGGTCTGTTGCTGTAACGGTAATAACTGCATGTCCTGTTTGGTCGGTATTTGCAGTAATGCTAAGTGTTCCGTCTTCGGCTAGTGTGGCAGTTACAGGACCTTTTTGAGTAATTGTATAGGTCAAAACGTCATTTGCATCATCTTCAAAATAATCATTAACATTAAGATAATTGGTAACCGTAGCTGCATTTTTGAATAAAACAGTATCAGGCATTCTGTTTGTAATGCGTGGTATGTAGTTAAATGTAGGATCGTGTTGCACTATAATGTGTTCAGGATATAGTTTGCGGAGCGTGTCCAATCCAGGAGCCATCATTTCCATTCCTCCAAGTTCGTTGACAGAGTATTGCCATCCCCAACCACCAGAATAGCCATTTTCATAGAGCCAAAGCATACATTTAGTCGTATTTTTCTTAATTCTAGGTAAAGCCACTCTGTCTTCCCATGTTATAACGCCGAAACAAGGGAATTCTCCTATAATAAGAGGTTTTGCGGTTGCATCTCCTTCTGAATACCAATCAGTATAGGTATTATGAAAAGGAGAATAGTCGGTACCCAACTCGTTAGGGTAGTAGTGGAACATATAAAAATCCAAAGTGCCAAGCGCATCTCCGCCATTTGCAATTAATGCTGAATCGGAGTATTCGTTTTTGGCAGAGATATCAGTTTTGTTTGTTGTGTAAATTCCTCTCCATGAACCATTTGATACTTTTGCGGAAGGGTCGGTTCTGTGAATAGCACCAGCACAAAGATTTACAAATCGTTGAATGCTAGCCATTGGTATTGGACCATATTCTCCTGTAGCAAGCATAATTTCTGGTTCGTTAAAAATTTCCCAGCAAAGTACTGCAGTATGATTTTTCACAGCATTCACCATGGGAATTAAGGCATTATTAATATATGCATTTGTGGCAGTTACGTTATTCAGCATTAATTCATTTCGTTCTCTATAGGTAGCAGAATTACTATTATCCGTTTCCGACATCATATCCTTTGACCATAAGCATAGGCTCACAACTACACCATTGCTTGCAGCTATGTCCATTGCTAATGTAAGATTTTCAAGGGCTTTTGCATCAATGCCGGTTACCATTTTAGTATCGTTATCAAAGGTTGGTGTGCTTCTTCCATCAACATGAATCCACCAACGAACGGAGTTACCTCCTGCTTTTACCACATTTTGACAAATTTCGGTCCATTCTTCGCTATCAAATAAAGCAAGGTCGTTTCCATAACTCATCCACGCCACATTGATACCATTTAAAAAGAGGTCTTGGCCACGATGATTTATAAAAGTTTGAGCTGATGATGATAGTGTAAATAAAACACTTAAGTAGAAAAGGGTGAAGAATTTAAGTAATCTCATGTTAGAAAAAGTTTTAGTAAAATTTAATACATATACCATTAGCAAAGATATAAATAAAACAAATAGGAGGATAAAAACCCCAAATAAATTCATAGGTAATTTGATTCAGCGCAATTCGCATACTTTTTTCTAATTGAAATTATGTAACAATGTGTCTATTAACACGAAGAATATTTTTGTTAAAAAAAATCCTTCGGACCTAAAAAACAAGGCCTACGTATAAGTTTTTTTCTTAACTTTGTGTTCTTAATTTTTCAGAAATGAAAACTTATATTTTTTTTTAAAAAGACTTTGGGTTTTAGTTCCGTTGATTGTCTTTTTATAGTGTGTAATAGGTTAATTTTATAACTAGATGAAACAATTTTCTATACAATTATTAGTGTTGTTAGGGCTCTCTTATTCTCTAATGGGGCAACAAGTGAAATTTAATGAAGTTCAAACCTCAAATTCAAAAACACAACGTGATCCTGATTTTTATAAATTCAAGGATTGGGTAGAGTTGTACAATACTGGTTCTTCATCGGTTGATTTGAGTGGGTATTTTATTACCGATGACAAGGATGAACCACGCAAATGGCAAATTCCATCGGGACAATCAATAGCACCAAAAGGCTATGTTCTTATCTATTGCGATGGTGAAAATGTAACAGGAAGAGCAATGCACACAAATTTCCGTTTGTCGGCAGAGGGAGAGAGTTTGTATTTGTATTCTTCTACAATGTTGCTTGTTGATACCGTTACCGTGGGGCGAGTGGAAACAGATTACACCTATGGTCGAGTAACAAATGGAACTGGCGCATGGGCAGCTCTTTCTGAGCCAACGCCAAATGCATCGAATGTGTCTAC
>CAYFVM010000044.1:0-7369 GCA_964346725.1 uncultured Bacteroidales bacterium | reverse complement strand
CAGCAGGAGCTTCTTCTGTTTCAGTAGTTGCATTTTCTGCAGCAACTTCAGCAGCCTTAGCTTCAGCTTCAGCAGCGGCAACAGCAGCTTGTTTTTCTGCTATTTTAGCTTCGCGTTGTTTGTTAATTTCAATTTCTTCGTCAAGTTTTTTCTTAGCAAAGTCAGCAGCACTTGATTGTAAATTTGAAGTGTATGATTCTGCTTTCTTTTGTTTTTCATCTAAGAATTTTTGGAATTTTTCTTTAAGAGCAGCTTCGTCAAAAGCGCCTTTTTTTACACCACCTTTAAGGTGTTTCATGTACAAAACTCCTTCGTGTTTCAAAATAGAACGTGCAGTATCAGTTGTTTCAGCTCCTGCTTCCAACCAATAAAGTGCTCTTTCGAAATTCAATTCTACAACTACAGGATTTGTAGTTGAATTGTACGTACCGATTTTCTCGATAAATCTGCCATCACGTGACCTTCTGCTATCAGCAGCTACAATGTGATAGAAAGGGCTCGCCTTTCGCCCGTGTCTTGATAATCTGATTTTAACAGCCATTGTATTGTTTAATTAGTTTGTAAAAATTTTTCGCAAAAATACTCATTTTCTTGAGATTACCATAACTATGTCTTAAATTAATTTCTAATAATTTTATTATAGTTGCCTAAATACTGAATCTATTTTGTTACTTTTGCTGTAAAAGAGTGTGGTATGCAACGGCGAATTTTAATTTCCATAATTTTACTTTGCTTGATAGGGATTTCGGTATTTCTTGTGATTTTTTTGAGAAACAACGAGAAGGTCCCTAATAATTCTATGCGAGCTATTCCTGTTGATGCAGCGTTGGTGGTGCAAATCAATAATATCAGCGAAGCATCGGAATACTTTTCTCTTAAAAATGAAGTGTGGAATGGAATTTCTCATTTGCAAATGTTGAAAAATGGATGCGAATTTCTTACTAAAATAGATTCTGTAGTTTCCACAAATGATGCTTACACGACTTTTAACGCAAGTGAGTTACTTTTTGTGGTAAAGCAAATTGGGAAAAATAAACTTGATTTCCTTTTTCTTATGCCTTTGCAAAACAAGCAAGGCGTGGATGTTGTGAAGTCTTTTGTAGAAGATGCATTTACCGTGAGTAATCCTTCTTCGTACACATTTAATAAAACAACGGTTTTTTCCTATGTAGACAATAGTTCCGATAGAAAAAATCTTTCGTACGCAGTTTGTCAAAATACCGTAATTATTAGCGAATCAAAAGTTTCAGTAGAGAGCGCAATCAAAGGTTTAACCGAAGATAAAAATTTAGAGAATGATGCCGATTTCCAAAAAGTTCGTCCAAATGCTTCAAAAGTGCCGGTTCGGGTATTTTTCCATTATGACAAGATGGCAACCATTTTCCAATTGTTTGCTTCGGAGGAATACAGGAATCTTGTACAGAAATTCCCTAAAATAGGAAGCTGGACAGAATTAGATCTTTCGTATAATTCAAAATCATTACGGTTAAATGGGTATGTAACTACTGATTCTGAAAATGCTATTGCCGAATATATGAATTTGTTTAACGGACAAAAAGCTATTCGAGGAGAAGTGTTTTCCGTTATCCCATCTTCAGCAATCAATTTCATTGCATTGAATGTGAGCAACAAAGAAAAATATCGCCAAAATTATGAGGCGTACCTAGCTCAGAATAGTTATTTCAATTCGTATAGTAAAACATTGAAAGAATTGGGAACGACTTTTGTCAACGATGTATACTCTCAAATCAATGAAGAACTTGCCTTTGTAATGTTACCAAGTTATACTGAAAATCGATACCAAAACACGTATGCGGCAATCAAGGTGTTGAGTGTTAGGCAAATGGAAGATATATTAAAGGGGCGCTTGGATGAATGTTCAAAACAATCAATAACAGTTGACCAACCTGTTGTATATACAGCCACTGGTGGCGAAAATTATAGTATATATAAATTACCAGTCGAGCCTCTCGGTCGTATACCTCAAAAGATTTGGGGAAATTTATTCTCGCATATGAATGCTCGTTACGTGACGTTTGTCGGCTCATATATGATATTTGCCAACTCAGCAGAATCAGCTCAAATATTCATTGACGATAACGCAAAAGGTAAAGTGCTTTCGTCTGATCCGAACTATGGACGATTTGATGACAATGTAAAAAACTCATATTCATTGTATGCATATGCTTCTATTCCCTCTACCATTGCATTATTCAAAGATTTTTTCGACGAAGAAACCGCTTCAATTATAGAGAAAAATTCCGATGCATTGAAAAACATGAATGCATTGTCGTACCAATTGGTTGCTGATGGAAGCGACAAATTGTACAATGATATATTCATTTCTTTAAATTCTGTAAAATCAAAAGTGCCCGAAGTCGAGTGGAAGTGCTTGTTGGATACAACATTACAAACAAATCCTACTATATTTATGTCGCACCGCGATGAAATTCTTACGTTGGCTCAAGATCTAAACAATTCGTTGTATTTAATAGATAATAGCACGAACAAGATTTTGTGGAAAAAGCAACTTGATGGACGAATTATGGGCAAAATTCATTTTGTAGATGCGTTGCGAAACAACAAAGTCCAATATTTGTTTAATACATTAAATTCAATTTATTTGCTTGATAGGAATGGAGAACCTGTTGGGAATTTCCCAATTCATTTAGATTCTCCTGCTACAACAGAAATTGCTGTATTTGATTACGATAAAGTGAAAAAATATAGAATTGCAGTACCTTGTCAGGACCTTACTATACGTTTATTTTCATTGGAAATGGGATTGTCGGCAAGTTTGTCTGATTGGAGCGTATTACATACCGAAAGTGAGGTAAAAAGTCCGCTACAACATTTCATTGACCAGGAAAAAGACTATATCCTATATGCCGACCAATATCATGTGTATGTAATAAATCGTAAGGGTGAAACGCGAATAGCCATAAATGAACTAATAGAAAAAGCACCTAATGCTACCATAGCTTTTGAGTCTGGAGCCGAAACCTCTTTGTCTCGTTTTATTACTACTGATGTTGATGGAATACTAAAAGAAATCTATTTAGATGGACATGTAGTGTCATCTGAAACGTATGGAAAACGTTCGGCACAGCATTATTTCATAGCAAATGATATTGATGAAGATGGCAATTTAGATTATATCTTCATTGATGAAAACAAGATAGATGCATATTCACACACAGCGAAAAAGATGTTTTCGTACTCAACCGACGAAACATTGACCAATCCGATTGTGAAAGATATAGGAAACGGGAAAAAAATATGTGTGTCGGAATCAAAGAAAGAAAAAGTATATGTTGTAAATCCCGATGGCTCTTTGTATAAAGGATTTCCTATTGATGGTAAATTAAATTATGATTTGTATGGAGACAGTAAGGCAGAAAAAGGTTTTAATATAATCGTTGGTGGTGAACGAAATTTATTGTATAATTACGCTATAAAATAATCAAATTCAACGGAAAATGAAGAGGCGTTATATACCATTGTTTTTACCGATAGTATGTATTTGCGTGCTATCTTCTTGTCTTAAAGATAACTTTGAGCTAAAAGAAAAATTTTCCGATCAAATAGAATGGAATCCTTCATTGGCTTTGCCAATAGCCCATGCGGATGTAACGTTGGCGAACATAGCAAAAGAACGTAAAGACACTTTAGAGTATGTAAGTGAAACGAATTTAGGCTATGGAACCAATGCCAACGATAAGGTTATCCAATTTAAATATGTGATAGATACTGCACGTGTTGTAGATGTGATGCATTTACCTATAATTGACCCCTATGATACCACCTTACAAATGGAACCGGTTGAATTGGGGGAAATTTCGTTTCCTATTGGATATGTAACTTTGCGTAATTTAATTCAAGATAATTTTTCTGCTTCCGATTACCAAGACTATGTAGATGCTGGAGGAACAGTTACACTAGGAGAAAAGTCGGCAATCACCGAACATCGTTATTCTATAAATGGACTTATTCCAGAATCTTTAAATAGTTATATACTAGCTAATTTTGGAGAGACCATTTCTGTGCATGATGTGCTTGAATACGTAGTTTTGAAGTCAGGAAAACTCACGTTGTCTTGTACAAACTCAAGTGGTTTTGAATTCTATTGCGATGTGGTAATCGGGTCATACAATGATATTGGAGAATATGTTGAATTTTCAACGTTTGATTATTCTAATTTTCCTAATTGGATTAGTCGTGGCGGACCGCAGAATAGAATTTCGTATGCCGATTCTTCATATTTAAACGGTGATTTTTATTTTAGCTTTAGAAATTTACGAATAGCTCAATCTACTGATGTTATAACAGATTTAGATGGGATGGGACTTCTTCTAAATATTAAGATGGAAGACATGGTTGCATATTCTGGTAAAGCGTATGTGCCGGAGCAAACATTAAGTATGGATACCATCACGTATATGACGATGCGTGACGAAGATGCCAATCGTAAATTGTATCGAGTTTTGGTTGAAAGAGGGCGTTTGAATTATAATATTACGTCAACGGTTGGTGTCGCAACACAATTTATTGCAGAGTTCCCTACAATTGACTCTCTTGGTAAAACGCCAATACGTAAAATTGCATCAATGACCAACGAGAATCCAACCTATTCGGATTCTTGGGATTTGAAAGATTGTAATATAGATTTGACCCAAAATCCTGATATAGCATACAACTCCTTACCCATAAAGTTGGGATATCGAGTTCATACTACTGGAGGAATGCTGTATTTTGGCCCAGAACAAAACATAACAATTGAAATAACAAATCCAGATAGTGTTGTTTTTGCATACGTAGAAGGCGATTTGGGTAAATTTGATCAAGAGCTATTTGATGAAACGTTTGAATTCGATATTAATGAATACATTTCTGATTTTATAGAAGGTGAAGTCGTTTTCTATGATCCAAAAATTAACATTAGTTTTCGCAATCCGGTTGGTATTGGTGGAGATTTGGAGTTGAATTTCGTTGGACACAATACAAAAGGGAATTCGGTAAATGTATTTAGCGGTTATTCCAACAAGTGGACAGTAGATCGCCCGAACTGCTCTTCGGTTGAGCAAGGACAATCGGTAAACTCAAATATTGAGATAAATAATCAAACGTCAAACATTGTTGATTTTATAAAACTTTTACCCAATACAATCGATTATTCCGGTATATTTCATGTGAACGCTGAAGTACCAGATGGCACTCCAATCTATAATTGTATATCAAATAAAGGAGAAGCACGGTTGGCAGTAGAGATAGAATTACCATTCAATTTATCGGCTAAAAATCTGATACTAAAGCAAGATGTAGATATAGATATGTCTGATTTAGGAGACTTGTCTGCCGTAGAAAAAATGCGTGTATATATTAATGCCGAGCATCAATTACCGGTAAATGCAACTCTTCGTTTGACAATGTTGGATACAACGCAACCAATTATAGCACAAAACCTTGGTGTACTTGATATGATAGTCTTGGAGTCTGCGCCAACAAAAGATGGCAAGGTTGCTCGAGATGTTACAAAAACAAACGAGGATGAAATAACATTGGGAAAAGGAGATCCAATACTTGATAATTTATTGAAATCAAACAAATTACGAGTAGAAGTTTTACTTGATACAGATCAAGCAGGAGAAATTCCGGTTGTCTTTTATTCTTATTATGGATTAAAAGTCAATTTGGCTGCCGATTGTAAATTTATTTATACATCAAGGTAAGCTATGAAGAAATGTATTGTTATAGTCTTTCTAACCATGAGTTTATTTGGGCGGGTTTCTGCTCAAGTCAATAGCATCATGTATTTCATGGATAGAGTACCACAATCAACAACAATAAATCCCGCACAAACACCTGATTGCAAGTTCTATATGGGAGGATTAATCACTCCTATAGTAGGGCAAATGATGCCTCCCATATCCGTAGGGATTAATCTCCCGATAGATTATAGTGATGTTATTTTTCATGGAGAAGGCGAATATGCCGATTCATTAATTACACCATTACATCCAACTGCCAATATCAATGATTTTTTGAACAAATTACGTAAGGTGAATTATATCTCAACAGACCTTCAAATAAGTTTGTTAACGTTTGGTTTTAGAACAGGAGAAAAGGGCTACTTTACCTTTGATCTTTCGGAACGAATATTTGGCAACGTAGGTGTGCCAAAGTCTTTATTTGAATTTGCAGTAAAAGGGAATGATGTTGTGCGCAATGCCGATTTTAGAGGTTTAGGTGTAAATACTATGTATTACCATCAATTAGCATTAGGATACAAAAAGCAAGTTACAAAAACATTCGCATTAGGCCTGCGTGCAAAGTTTTTGATAGGGGTAGCAAACGTAAACACGGCTTCTTCAAAATTGGTTTTAACAACGGCTCAAAAAACGAATTATCTCAATGTAGAATCTGAATATATAGTAAATACAAATTTACCATTAGAAGTAACTCTTAATGAGGAAGGATATGTTGAAGATGTAGAGTTCACTAACTTTGAAGAAGAATCTACTGGCTCTATTTTAAAAAAGTATGCATTAACAACCGGGAATTATGGTGGTGCAATTGACTTTGGATTTTCAAAAGATATAAATAGCTATATTACGGCATTTGCAAGTGTTGAAGATTTGGGATATATTAGTTGGCGTCAGAATGCATCCAAGTTTGCATTGTATGATGAAGATTCTATGAAGTTTGAAGGCGTGAAAATAACATCATTCAATATTGATAATATTACAGATGAAATCAACTTGGATTCAATTTTTGAGAATTTCAAAGAAATTAACTACGAAGAACGCTCGTACAAAACCTATTTGCCCACAAAAGTGTATGCCGGAGTTCGGTATAGAGTAGCAAAACGAATACATTTGGGAGCATTGGCACGATTTGAATTTTTGCCACACAAAATTAATCCATCGGTTACGTTGACAGCGAATTTTAAACCGTTTAAATTCACAGCTGCTACGTTAAGTTATTCATATCTCAATGGCAATTTCAATAACATTGGCTTAGGTTTCACGGTTCATCCTGGATTCTTGCAGTGGTATTTTGTTTCCGACAATTTGATTGGAGCTATGCTATTTCCTGCAAACACTCGTTCTGTGAGTTTCCGATTTGGTTGCAATGTTGTTATAGGTAGTACCCAAAAGACAGATCGCGATAAAAAATCTAGTTCTTCATTGATAGGCGGAAAGAGACATAAAAACAAAGGAGTTATTCCTTATGACAATAATTATCATAAATAGTTATGAGGGTGAAAACAAATCATACAACATTGATGCCTGTGTGAGTTGGCTTTGAGCATTTGATATGACTGCGTTTGCGGTCTTTTTTTATTTTTGGGAGAAACCAATTGAAAAGT
>CAYFVM010000043.1:0-7905 GCA_964346725.1 uncultured Bacteroidales bacterium | reverse complement strand
TTTTGAAGCAATTCACAATAAGGATTATTCCGTTGTGAAAACATGTAAGGCGGGGTAACTCGCCTTTTTTATTAACAAACATATCACGCCTCAAAAGTTTTTAAGAGTTAATAACTGATATGAGTTGTAAGAATATTATTTCATCACGTAGTCAATTACTTCTATTCGATCATTGGTTCTATTTCAATTATATATTATATAAATTTCTCCCGCAACGGCGGTAGGGAAGAGAACAATTTGTAAGCAATAACATTTTGAAAGACGCCACGAAAATCGTACAAAAATTAGGAAGCGAAGAATGTGTTCCATGGAGAGCAAGAGCAGGAGAAAGAAAACGGTGCTTCAATAGCGTTAAAATGCGGTTATATCTGGCTATCCAACGAAAATACAAGCAAAATCCAACTTTTGTACTTTTCAATTCGTTTTGTCTAACAATAAAAAAGACCGCAACCGAAGTCTACAAAAGGCTTTGCGGTCAATTCTATTTCAACGTGAAAAGATGTGATTTAAATTGAGCTTCATAATAGGTTTTGAAACCTATTCAATCGGAATGTTAAAAATCTCTTTTACTCAATGTGGCTACTATTTTATTTTTTCCACTCCGTCGTAGGTAAAGAATTCGACAGATTCAATAAGTGCATTGATTCTATCAACATCAATAAACCAATCTTTTGTTTTCCAATCTCTTCGTTCTAACCTATATCCTTCCTCAAAAGGATCAACATTTATAATCCTTGAATTTAAAGTATCAAGGATATTCGCATAAATGAGATACAACAAAACCAGCAACTCCTGTTACTAAAATTTGTTTCATATATCATTATACTTTTTTTGTGTGCAATATCTATGTTAGTTACCTATGATTGTAATTACGACACGTGCAATGTTATGCATGCTTATTTATTATAAAACATGTGCTATAAAAGTAGAATAAACATTCATATTCGTTGCTTTAAACTATATTTTTTACAAAAATGTTTGCAACGTGTAACGATAAATTGGTATGCATAAAACCACCTTTCATCAAAAAAAGAACCGAAACCTTCTATGACTTAGCAAAAAAAGCTGGTATAAAAACCTCCTTATTCGTTTATTTTACATATAATATTATAAGATTTTTTAATTTTGTGTGGTATAAGACGAGCAACTATGCCAAAGAAAAAAACGTCAGCAAAGTCAAAGAGAAAGGGAGGCTCTGGCTCTCGTAAAAAAAATAGATCAAGGCTGTTACCGCATTGGTTGTGGGTAGTGTTGCTTGTTTTGGTAATAGTAGGGGTGGGCTATGCTGTTTACTTATGGGATTTTAATTCAAATAATTACGAAACAAGTATAGAGGAGCAACCATCAACCGTGTGCCTATGCGTTGAGCAGAACTATGGTAACGCAATAGATTCATGTGCAACGATTCTAAACCTTCCGGCACATTATTTTAAAGCGTTGGCGTGTTTGGAATGTTCTGGCCGACTTGATATGCCAAAACGTTTCGAACGACATATTTATAAACGGATCAAAAAAGTGCGTGACGGACAATTAACTTCCTATGAAGGCGTTACGTCGGAAATGTTACATGATGCTGGAGATGACGCCTTGAAAAATTTGGCAACCTCGTGGGGACCATTTCAAATAATGGGATATAAATGTTTGCACCTCAATATAACTGTGGCTGATTTACGTGGCGAAAATGCTGTGTATTGGGGCATGAAATGGGCACAAGGCGAATATGGACGACTTCTTACAAAAGGTCGTTACCGCGATGCGTTTCATTATCACAATGCGGGGCGTGTGTATCCTGACAATGCAAAACCGCAAACGTATGACCCAAACTATGTGCAAAATGGTCTTGATTATTTGCAACAATTTTCTCGTAAATAAGTGAATTGCGAAAGTATTCATTATCTAAGAGAAGATTTTGGCGTGCATTTGAATTTTTCTAACTATTTTTGCTTGATTTCTAATTTGACAATATGAATTTTAAAGACGATGTAGAAGCCATTGATTCCTTGCAAAAAGTGTACATTGCACTTACGCAAGAAATTCATAAAAAAATTATAGGGCAAGATGTAGTAATAGAACAAGTACTGATCTCTATTTTTAGTAAAGGTCATTGCTTACTTGTTGGTGTTCCGGGTTTGGCAAAAACATTATTGGTAACAACTATGGCACAAGTTCTTGGACTGAAAAATAACAGAATTCAGTTTACCCCCGATCTTATGCCAACCGACATAACGGGCAGTGAGATTTTGAACGGCGAACGTCACTTTCAATTTATCAAAGGTCCACTGTTTACGAATTTCTTACTTGCCGACGAAATAAACCGAACTCCGCCAAAAACGCAAGCAGCACTGCTTGAAGCTATGCAGGAATATGCAGTTACAGTTGCGGGGAAACGTTATGCGTTAGACGAACCTTTCTTTGTATTGGCTACACAAAACCCAATAGAGCAGGAGGGAACATATCCTTTGCCTGAGGCACAATTAGACCGTTTTATGTTTAATGTTGCTTTAACGTATCCATCTGTAGAAGAGGAGTTGGAGATAGTAAAAACAACCACCGGCTCTTTGTCTGATTCTATCAATGCAATACTATCGGCAGAAGAAATTAAGGCATATCAAATGGCAGTGAGAAAATTGCCGGTAAATGAAAGTGTATTGCGATATGCAGTAGAATTGGTGGTAAAAACTCGCAAAGAAGTCACAAGTAACTCATTTACAAAAGAATATATATCATGGGGCGCTGGTCCGCGTGCGTCACAATATTTGATAATTGGTGCCAAAGCGCATGCAGCAATCAATGGAAAATATTCGCCCGACATTGATGATGTAAAAGCAGTGGCGTTGCCAATTCTTCGTCATAGAATTGTAAAGAATTACAAGGCCGAAGCAGAAGGAATTTCTGTTGACGATATCATACTCAAATTGTTGGGAAACGAATGAAACGATTCTCTCTTTTGTTTATAGCATTGCTTTCGTTTAGCTTTTGTTTTTCTCAAAAAACGAAAGTTGAGATTAAGCGCACTGATATAATGAAGGGAGATAAGGAAGTGCGCAAATTGTATGGCAATGTGTTGTTTCAGCATAATGATGTATTTATGTATTGCGACAGTGCGCTTTCGTATGCCAAAGACAATCGTTTTGAGGCATATGGGCATGTGCGAATTGTCAATAAGGATGTAACGGTGTATGGCGATACATTATATTATAGTAGTTCGCAAAGCATGGCAAGTTTGCGTGGAGATATTCGCATGATTCATGGAAAAATGACACTTACCACCCATTTCCTTGAATATGATTTAAAAGAAAATATGGGATATTATCGTGGTGGTGGAAAAATTGTGGACGAAACTAATATTCTAACAAGTCGAATAGGACGATATTACGTAAATGATGCAATGTTGTTTTTTAAGAACGATGTGGTTCTTAAAAATCCAAACTATATTATGAATACCGATACATTAAAGTATAAGACAGGAACCAATATTGCATATTTTGTTGGTCCTACTGACGTAACAAGTCGTGAGAATGTGATTTATACAGAAAACGGTTGGTACAACACGAAAACAGACTTGGCGCAGTTGTACAAAAATTCATGTTTGCACAACGGTGCTCATTATGTGTACGGCGACGATATGTTTTATGACCGTAATAAAGATGAGGGAACAATTCGGAAAAATGCAGTAATAAAAGATACTTCGGCAAAAATTACATTGTATTCGCAATATGGTTTTTATGAAGGAAAGAAAAAATCGGTTTTCGTGACTAATAAAGTCTTGGCAGTTAAAGAATTCAAAACAGATTCGTTGTATTTACATGCCGATAGTCTTTTCTTTAATCAATATACTGTAGGTCCGTTGGATTCCACGCAAACAGATTCCGTAACGTACGAAGTGGTTATGGCATATCACAAAGTGCGGTTTTACAAAAGTGATATACAAGGTGTGTGTGATTCGGTTGTGTATAATGCCTTGGATTCCATGATATATCTTCGTTCAAGCCCAGTTGTGTGGTCCGAAGAAAATCAAGTGACGGGCTATGATATTCGATTGAAATTAGCCGAAAAAAATACTCGTCTCGACCAAATTATTATAGAATCGGATGCATTTGTTGTAGAGCAATGTGACAACGATAAGTTCAATCAAATGAAAGGTAAATCGCTTATTGGATACCTCAAAAACAACGAACTTTATCGTCTTGATATTTTTCAAAATGGCGAGACCTTATATTATATGAAAGACGAGGAGGATATAGTAGGGGTGAATAAGGCTGTGTGTAGTGATATTTCGGTCTATTTAAAGAATGGCAAAATAGATCAAATAGTCTTTAAAAACAAGCCCGAAGGAACGTTCAGTCCGATAGAACAATTCCCTAAGAAAATGGCCAAGTTTGACAAGTTTCAATGGTATGATTCTGTTCGCCCCGTTGATGCAAAAGATGTCTTTAACTGGCGAAAATTATAGATGACGTATGAGCATAAAAAAAGGCGGTATTGCCCGCCTTTTATGCTATCAAGTATTACTTGTTGTATTCTTTTAAATACTCAAGTACTTGGTTTACAATATTTTCTTTGGTGTAACCAAATTTCTCGTCCAACACCGTGTATGGAGCTGAAAATCCAAAGTGATTCAATCCCCAAACTTTACCTTTTGCGCCTACAAGTCCTTGCATGTTGACTGACAAGCCGGCTGTAACACCGAATGTTGGTTTGTTTGAAGGAAGAATTTTTTCTTGGTATTCTTTGCTTTGATCTCTAAAGAGTCCTTCAGAAGGAGCTGAAACCACTTGTACGCTAAGTCCGTGTTGTTGTTCAAGTACAATAGATGCATCTAAAATTGTGCTTACTTCAGAACCGTTTGCAACTAATACAACGTCAATTGCTTTTTTCGGTTCGTTCACAACGTAAGCACCGAATTGTGCTTGTTTCGCATCGTTGTAACGAGTAGAACCTTGTTTTGCAGGTAAGTCATTTACAACTTGGCGAGAGAAAATCAATCCCGTAGGGCGGTCGTTTGTTCTCATTGCAATTTCCCAACAAACTGTAGCTTCTTGCGCATCAGCCGGGCGAAGAGCTAAGAAACTTCGTTTGCCGCTATGGTTGTATACTTGTTCCATCAAACGAATTTGTGATTCTTGCTCAATAGGTTGGTGAGTAGGTCCGTCTTCGCCTACGCGGAAAGCATCATGTGTCCAAAGGTATTTTACCGGAAGTTCCATGAGAGCCGACATACGAATGGCAGGTTTCATGTAGTCAGAAAATACGAAGAACGTGCCGCATGCAGTGAAAAGTCCGCCATGAAGAACTATACCGTTCATAATTGAAGCCATGGTAAGTTCTGCTACACCTGATTCAAGGAATTTTCCTGAAAAATCATTTTTTGTAATTCCTTGTGTTTTTTTCAAGAAACCGTCGGTGTTGTCGCTGTTTGATAAATCGGCAGAAGAACAAATCATGTTGTCAAGTTGTTCTGCTAAATATCCAAGCACCGTTTTTGAAGCAGTACGTGTAGCAACGTTTGGTTTTTGTTCTATTCCTGAGAAATCAATTGTAGCAGGCAATTCTCCCGACATGAAATGTGCAAATTTCTTTGCCAATTCAGGATTTGCTTGTTCCCAAGCTTGTTGTTCTGCTTTACGATTTTGGGCTTGTGCGGTTTTTGCGGTATTTGTTTCTTTCCAATATTCTTGTACGTCAGCAAAAACCGTAAATGGATTTTGTGGGTCACCGTCAAGATTTGCAATCGTTTTTTCAACAGAAGCGCCTGCTTTGCTTACCGGTTGTCCGTGAGTAGAAGTTTGTCCTTCAAACGAATTTCCTTCGGCATTAAGTAACCCTTTACCCATAATTGTTTTACCAATGATAAGAGAAGGTTGTCCTTTTTCTTCGTTAGCCCATTTAAGTGCTGTGCGAATTTCGTTGTGGTCATTTCCGTTGATTATGATAACTCGCCAACCCCAAGCTTCGTATTTCTTTGCAGTATCTTCGCTCGAAACAGCATCGGTATGAGTTGAAAGTTGAATATCATTGGAATCATAGAACATGATAAGGTTATCCAATCCAAGGTGACCGGCAATACGTCCTGCGCCTTGTGAAATTTCTTCTTGAATACCACCATCAGAAATGAATGTATAGATTTTGTGGTGCATCCAATCACCAAAACGTTGGCGAAGAAATTTTTCCGCAATAGCAGCACCAACGCCCATTGTATGGCCTTGTCCTAACGGACCTGATGTGTTTTCAATACCAATAGCATGATTTACTTCAGGATGTCCGGCAGTAATGCTTCCCCATTGACGAAAATTTTTAAGGTCTTCAATAGTAAGAGCACCAATCATACACAATGTTGTATAGAGCATCGGTGACATGTGTCCCGGATCTAGAAAAAATCTATCTCTATTTGCCCACGATAAATCTGTTGGGTCATATTGAAGAAATTCCGAATAGAGAACGGAGATAAAATCCATTCCGCCCATAGCACCCCCCGGATGTCCAGATTTTGCTTTCTCAACCATAGAAAGTGCTAAAATTCGCATATTATCGGCAGAACGCTCAGATATAGTTTTCATGTCTTTCTTTTAAAATTTTGGTGCAATGTACTTTCTTTTATGCAATTTACAGATACAGCTTTTGCGAAATTATACACAACTTATGCAACAAATTTGTACTTTTATGAAAAATTTGTCGTATGGAACAAATGTCGGAATGGTTTTCTTTTGGAGAAGGCGCCCATTTACCTCAAGAAAAAATGGTTGAACTTGCTCATAAATCGCATCCTTTGGTTTTGGGACTTCCCGTGGAATTCGATTCGGAAGAACGTCGTATTGCATTGACACCGCAAGCTGTGAATGTATTCGTAAATCAAGGTGTTGTGGTTTTGAAAGAACATGATGCTGGTTCTAAGGCAAACTATTCTGATGCTGACTACGCTGAAGCCGGTGCTACTATTTGCACATCGAAAGAAGATGTGTATAAATGTGACGTTTTGCTTAAAATTGGCGCTGTAACCGAGCAAGAACTTCCGTTCATTCACGACAAACAAATAATTTTTTCGACCATATCGTTTCAAAAACTCACAAAGGCGATATTGAGTGCGTTGGCGCGTAAACACGTTACGGCAGTTGGCTACGAATTTGTTCACGATGGAAATGAATATTACCCAATATTGCATTCTATGAATGAAATTTCAGGAACACTTTCGGTTCTTGTTGCTGCAGAGTGTTTAACAAATAATGAAGTTGGAAAAAGCGTTTTGCTTGGTGGTGTTACTGGTATTAGTCCGGCTGAAGTCGTCATATTTGGTGCTAATACTGCCGGTGAATTCGCTGCTCGTGCAGCTCTCGGGCTTGGTGCCGAAGTAAAATTATTTGATTCATGTATGCAACGATTAACTTCGGTGCAGCAGGTTCTGTCGCAACGATTATTTACTTCAAATTACCATGAAAAAATACTCCGCAAGGCCTTGCTTTCTGCCGATGTTGTGATAGGTGCAATTTGTCTTGAATCAAACGACCAGTATATGGTTGTGGAAGATATGGTGCAAAGCATGAAGCGAGGTGCTATTATAGTTGATTTGTGTATGTATCAAGGAGGTTGTTTTGAAACATCAAGGCCAACAACCTTTGAAAATCCCACGTTTGTAAAACACAATGTGGTTCATTATTGTGTTCCAAATTTAGCATCAAAAGCTGCGCGCACAGCTTCCATTGCATTGAGCAATATCCTAATGCCTATGGTGCAAAATGTATTAAATAGCGGAGCATTTTATACTTTCTTAAAACAAAACTTATATGCTCGCCGTGGTGTGTACATGTACAATGGCATTATTACTAATGAAAACGTTGCACGCATGTATGGTTTGACGAGTAAAAGTATTGATTTGCTTTTGGCTGCTTTTTAAGCGTTGTCTTTTGCTTT
>CAYFVM010000042.1:6450-9099 GCA_964346725.1 uncultured Bacteroidales bacterium | reverse complement strand
AAAAATGATAGATCTTGGACAAGCAACAATTGATACCATTGTTATCCATAAAATTGGGCTGAAAGCCACTGAAGAAAATGACCCTCGAAAAGTCAATTTTTATTCAAAAAGAGAAATTCAAATCTCTGATGAACAGACACAAGATGTTCTGAAAAGTTATTTTTTTCGTGCTTTAAAATCTCAAGAAATTTATCAATTTCTAAACAATGATACGTGCGTTGCACGAGAAGTTGCTGCAATTTTTGAGCAAAAAGCAAAACTCTATAGTTCTTCAATTCAAATGGCGGAAAAATTATACGACGTAATTCCCGAAAATGATGAAAACCATAGTGAGTTTTATGTAGCTCACTTCTCAAACTGCATGATTGACGACCTAACGGTAGATGCAGTGGGCATTTTTAAATCAGAATCGAAAGACGTATTTTTGAAAATAATGCAAAACGAGAACGAAGTAAATTTTCAATCTGAAGAAGGTATCAATATTAAGAAACTCGACAAAGGAGCAATTATTTTTAACGTTGAACAAGAAAACGGCTATATCATGAAAGCTCTTGATAACAGCAAGGGCGATAACGTGTATTGGATTGACTCGTTTTTGGAAGCAAAAGTCATTGAAAATGAATATTTTAACACCGAGTCGTTTATAAAAATCTGCAAAGATTTTAACGAAGAAATTTTGGGACAAAATCAAACGGTTACAAACGAAGAACGTGTACGTTTTCTTCAAAATTCGTTAGATTATTTTCAAAAAAATCAAACATTCAATCAAGAAGAATTTGAAGCACAAGCTATCGGCCATCCTGAAGTTATTAAAGAATTTGATGGTTTCAAACAGCGCTACCGCAATCAGTATGAAGTGGAGGCGCCAGAGTCTTTTGAAATAGACAGCGAAGCGGTTAAAAAAGCAAAACGATATTTACGAAGTGTTATAAAACTTGACAAAAATTTTCACATATATGTTCACTCTCGTCCTGAGTTTATAGAACGTGGATATGATGAAAATAAAGGGAAAAGTTTTTATAAAGTGTTCTTCGAAGTTGAAAGTTAACAATTATATAAGTTTTTTTTTAATTTTGTCTGATTTTATATGATCAACGAATGACGTTCCGGACATCTCATTTTATTTGGGTTTTGACTATAGCAATAGTGTTGCTATTTTGTTGCTCTTCGTGCAAGAAAGCAAACAATGAAGGGACGTTGACGTATAAGATTGAATTTAATGAGCAGGAAAAAGCAGAACGAAGTATAATAGAACTGCTTCCAGAAACCATGAAATATTACTATAAAAACCGCTCTTCTTCTATGGAAATAAGCGCTTTTGGAATGTTTCGAGCAGCGTATATCTCAAATTTCAAAGAAAAAACCAATAGCGTATTGTTTTACTTTATGCCGAAAAAATTTGCGTGCACTGCCAAATATAAAGAGCGCATGATAGGTTTTGATCCAATGGAAGGTATGATTATAACACCAACCAAAGAAGAAAAAGAGATTATGGGACTGAAAGCACACAAAGTTCATATTTCATTTCAAGACCCTACAAAAGAAGAATATGACGTTTGGTATACCAAAGATATAAAAGTACACAACCCTAATTGGCATACACCATACAAAACTATTGATGGTGTTTTGCTTGATTATAGAATTGCACTGAAAGATATTTCCATGCATTTAACATTGAGCGGAATATCGGATGTTCCGATTGATAGTACCAAACTAACTGTCCCTGATGATTTTAAAAAAGTGCCTATTGATACTATGAACGCTATATTTGACGAATATTTAAATATGAAATTTTAAATGTTGGAAAAAATCAGTCATACTTTTCTCATACAAGACAAACGGAAGCGTATTGCTCTTGCTTTACTGTTGCTTGTTGTTGGCATATTTCTGATTGTCTCGTTTGTCTCGTTCTTTTTTACTTGGGAAAACGATCAAAGCGAATTATTGAACAAAAACGCATTTGAGATTTTATTTTCTAACAACGACACAGAAGACCCTGCACTTGCAGAATCAAAACCTACAACCATACAAAATAGCGCAGGCAAACTTGGTGCTATTGTTTCTAAAAAATGTATCCACGATTGGTTTGGTATAGGCTCGTTTGCGCTCATTTTTGTGTGCTTTTACCTTATGCTCCGCTTGATAAACATTTGGACTAACTCCGATTGGAAACGATACCTTTTTATTCCGCTATCGCTCATGATTATGTTATCGATGGTGTTTGGATTTTTTGCCAACGATGCATTCGATGGTAATCTTGGTGGTTGCTTCGGATACTATTTTGGAATTATGCTCTCCAATATTCTCGGAAAATTCATAACCGGATTAGTGATTGTAGCAATAACTATTACATATGTTATTTTTACTTTCAAAAAAATTCTCCCATTCCTCTCTCAAAAAATTCAAAGTTGGAAAACGCCCAAAACTACTACTCTTACAGATGAGGCTGAGACTGAAGAACCAATAGCAGAGCAAGCAGAAACTACTGAAGTAGTTGAACAACAAACAGAACCTGAGCCTACGATTGAAGAAGCGCAAGACATGGCTATGGAACAGCCTGAAATCATTGATGAACCAGAACCAATCTACGAAGAGAATTTTTCTGAATTTCAAAATGAAATCGTAGAAAACGAATCGGAAGAAATACCT
>CAYFVM010000042.1:0-6350 GCA_964346725.1 uncultured Bacteroidales bacterium | reverse complement strand
GGAAGAAATACCTGAAATAGAAGATAATACCGAAGAGGAAACAGAAGAATTTGTTCCCGAAGAAGATGACACTACCAAAACAATAGGTGGGATGAATATCGTTAACACACTTGATGGTGCTGAAGATACTTCTGACATTAAAACGGTTATTCAAGACTACGACCCCAAAGCCGATCTTTCACGCTTTAAACAACCTGATGAATCGCTTTTGAAAATCTACGACAATGACAAAACTGCCGTACAAATTGATGAAAACGAACAACTTGAAAATAAGAACTTAATTGAAAGCACGCTTTTGAGTTTTGGTGTTGAAATTGAAAATATTTCTGCCACCGTTGGTCCTACAATTACGCTCTATGAAATTGTACCAAAAGCAGGAACACGCATCACAAAAATACAAAGTCTTGAAAAAGACATCATGATGAGTCTTTCGGCTCTCGGTATCCGTATTATTGCTCCTATTCCAGGCAAAGGCACAGTAGGTATTGAGGTTCCAAATAAAAAACGACAGGTAGTCTCAATGTACTCGGTTCTCAATTCCAAAGCATTCAAAGAATCAAAGATGGAGTTGCCAGTTGCCTTGGGAAAAACGATTACCAACGAGGTGTATATGTTTGACTTGGCAAAAATGCCACACCTTCTGGTTGCAGGTGCCACCGGACAAGGTAAATCTGTTGGGTTAAATGCAATTATCACATCTCTACTATTCAAAAAACATCCATCACAACTGAAGTTCGTGTTGATAGACCCGAAAATGGTTGAATTCACTATATACTCAGGTCTTGAACGTCATTTCATGGCAAAATATCCTGATGGAAATGATATCATTATTACCGACTGCCTAAAAGTGCAACAAACGCTTAAATCGCTTGTGCAAGAGATGGAAGACCGTTACAAGTTGCTCATGGAGGCTCACTGTCGTAATATTATTGAATACAACGAGAAATTCATAAAACGAGAACTCAATCCGAACAAAGGTCATAAATATCTTGCTTACATTGTTATCATTATAGATGAGTTTGGTGATTTCATAATGCAAGCAGGCAAAGAGATTGAGACACCAATTGCTCGTATAGCACAAAAAGCTCGTGCCGTTGGTATGCACCTAATTCTTGCAACCCAACGCCCAAGCGTCAACATTATTACTGGCGTTATTAAAGCAAACGTACCGGGAAGAATTGCATTCCGCACCGCAAGTGGCATTGATAGCCGCACAATTCTTGACGAAGTTGGTGCTGAAGGCTTGGTTGGTATGGGTGACTTACTCATTTCAAAAGGAGGAGCAAAACCTGATCGCGTTCAATGTGCATTTGTTGACACACCAGAAGTAGAACGTATTGTAAAATATGTTCATGACCAACAAGGATACGGTGAACCCATGTTGCTTCCCGAAATCAAAGACGAGAATAATACTATCATGTCATCCAACGCATCAGCGGGAAATATAGGTGCTCTTGATGAACTTTTTGAAGACGCAGCGAATATTGTTGTCATGGGAAAATCTGGTTCAACCTCGGCTATACAACGTAAATTTCAAGTAGGCTATAACCGTGCCGGCAGAATCATGGATCAGTTGGAAAAATATCAGATTGTAGGTCCTTACAACGGAAGCAAAGCACGTGAAGTGCTTGTTGAACCTATGGGGCTCGATCAAATACTGAATGACCTACGCCAAAAAGGTGTTTTGAAAAATTTTTAAACTTTGGAATGATTTTTGGAATTCAACCTCTATACTTTTTAATTATAACAAAAATGAAAAAAATAATTTCTTTACTTACTGTACTTGCACTATGCGCTACAGTATCTTTTGGTCAAAAAAATACAAGCGACAGAGCGAAACAAATTCTTGATCAAGTTTCTAAAAAAACAAAAGGCTATAGTTCTATTTCGCTCACCTACTCGCTTGTTCACACATCACCTGATGGTGCTAACGACAATGCTAACGGCGATATGCTTCTAAAAGGGAACAAATACAAACTATCGGTTCTCGACAACGTATTGTATTCTGATGGCAAAAGCTTATGGACACACATGGTTGAGGAAAAAGAGGTTGTTATTTCTACTATTGACAACAACGATGCAAGTATAATGAACCCAGCAAGTGTTCTTACTATGTATGAAAAAGGATTCAAGTACTCTTTCATTAAAGAGAGTTTTATACAAACTCGCGCTCTCTATGAAATAGATCTTTACCCTATAAATCTTGACAAATCCGAGTATTCAAAAGTTCGTCTTTATATAGACAAAGACAAAACGCAACTTTGGAAAGCAGAATATTTTGCAAAAGACGGGAACAAATACACAATCACGATTAATACATTTAAAGTTAATCAACAAATTCCTGACGCATCATTCACTTTCGACAAAGCAAAAAATCCGGGTGTTAAGGTTATTGATGAGCGTTAATACTAGCGTATGAATTTTGAACAACGAATTTCAGCATTCATTTCGTTGGGAGATATTGCAAGAAACATCTCCACAAACAACGAAGCGGATGCTGATTTTTGTAAGACAATAACTCGTGCGGTAGCAAAGAATGCCTGGTTTACACAAGAAAATTGTAATCAGGCTGTATCTTCTCTCGCTCACTTCTTGCAAAAAGAAACTCTCTCTCCTCTGCAAAAGGTTTCATTTTCAAACAAATGTTCTCGCATAGCCGTACTATTTTCAGGCGAATCGCCTCTTGATGGTTTTATTGATGGGCTTTGCGTTTTACTCTCTAGAAATATTCTCGTTGCACGACTCGCTCCAAACGATGTGTATCTGCCAACATTCTTTTTTGAAAAACTTATAGCAATAGAACCGGCATTCAAGTCTCAGATTGAAATCAGCGACGGCATTTTGCCACAGTTTGATGCAATCATTACAAACGAACCAAACCCATCGCTTACAAAATACATTAAAAAATATCCGAACCTCATTCACAAGGAAACATGTTCTGTGGCCTTAATTAATGGCATGGAAACCGAAGATGAATTACAAAAACTCGGTCGTGACATTTTCTACAATTTTGGACGTAGCAACAAAACAATAGCAAAATTGTTTCTCCCTCAAACGTTTGACGAAACAAACATATTGAAAGCGGTGGAGCAATTCAATGCCGTTGCTATGCACAACAAGTACATGAACAACTACGAATACAATAAATCAATATATCTGGTAACACAGCAAAAGCACTTGGATAATGGTTTTTTACTACTTAAAGAAGATGTTGATTTCAAATCTCCAATTGCTGTTGTTTTTTATGAAAAATATTCAGACATTGCCCACGTTAGAGGCAAGTTAGAAGCGAACAAAGAAATTGTGTTGCACATAGTAAGCAACGAACGTAATTTTCACAAACTCTCTATTCCTTTTGGCGAGACTCACAAAATTCAAGAAAACGAATATTTAGAAACCCTTTCTTTTATACAAACAGTATGATTTACAAGTTTAGAATTATCAGCGACGAAGACCAACTCTTTAACAGAACTATTGAGATAGCAGAAAACGATACTTTTTTAAGTTTTCACAAAGCAATAATTACAGCGTGCAAATACAAAGATTCCGAAATGGCATCGTTTTTCATCTCTAATAATGATTGGGACAAAGGACAAGAAATCACGCTCTTTGACATGGGCGATGACTCAACCGGAACCATTCCTATGCAAAATGCAAAATTGAATCAATTTGTAAGTGAAATAGAAGACAAAATCATTTACCAATTCGATTTCTTTGGCGACCGTGCATTCTTCTGCACCTTAACCGATATTAAAAAAACTGATGCAAAAAAACAATATCCTCTCTGCTCTCACTCTATCGGCAATCCTCCCGTGCAAAAGCAAGATGATTCGAGTGAAGAATTCAATGATTTGTTCAACGAAACCGGCCTTGACGAGGATGATTTGCTTTTTAACAATACCGATGACGATGAATTTGGTGGAAACGAATTTGGTGGAAACGATTTCGGAGGCGGTGGAGATGAGTTTGGCGGAGGTTCCAACGAGTACGACTATTAATGAAACATCTGATTGTTATAGCAGGTCCCACCGGTGTTGGTAAAACCAATACCGCAATTTGCATAGCACAACATTTCAAAACAGAGATTGTTTCTGCTGATTCTCGTCAAATTTTTATGGAGACGAAAATCGGAACAGCCGTACCAACAGATGAAGAATTACAAGCCGCAAAACACTATTTAATTGGCACTCACCATATCTCTGAATACTACAATGCATGGTTATATGAACAAGAAGCGCTAAAAACCATTACGCACATTTTTGAAAATCATGACATTGCAATTCTTGCCGGAGGTTCCGGACTCTATGTTGACGCAGTTTGCAACGGAATAGATGAAATACCGGACATTGATCCGTCGTTGAGAGAAAAAGTAAACCAACAATTCGAAGCCGAGGGCATTATAGGCCTTCGACAAACTCTTAAACTTTTAGACCCCGAATATTATTCAATTGTTGATTTACAAAATCCGGTGAGACTAAAACGTGCCATTGAAATATGCTTGCAAGCCGGCAAACCTTATTCCGAACTACGACAATCACAAAAAAGGAATCGTCCTTTCAATATTATAAAAATTGCATTAAATCTACCACGCGAAAAATTATATGAACGTATAAATCTTCGCGTAAACCAAATGATTTCATCAGGACTAGAGCAAGAAGTAAAACAACTTGAGCCACTTAAAGAGTGCATGGCTCTCAAAACAGTTGGATACCGAGAGTTTTTCGATTATTTTGATGGAAAATGCACCAAAGAAGAAGCCATAGAAAAAATCAAACAGAATACCCGCAAATACGCAAAAAAACAAATCACATGGCTCAAGCGTAACAACGACTACACGTGGTTTTTACCAACCGAATTGCCTCAAATAATTGCGCACATTTCAACCCAAATAGAGAAAAACAAGTAATCTTATTTCGGTATATCACAAAATAAAAAAGGCTACATCTGATGTGACCCCCAAAAGTTAGACAGATTAATAATTAGTTTTTTAATAAAGCCCGGTATTGCGCTGGGCTTTTTTTTAGTCGTAATTTTATTCTGTCATTGTTGTAGTAATAGATGTATTTTTTTAGTTCCTGCTCGAACTGATTTATATCTTTCCACTCCTGCAAATATAACAATTCGTTTTTCATGAGGCCAAAGAAATTTTCCATCATAGAGTTGTCTAAGCAATTCCCCTTTCTTGACATACTCTGAGTTATATGTTTGTCTTTCAACATCTTTTGATACAAGGGATGTTGATAATGCCATCCTTGGTCAGAATGGAAAATAAGACCACTAGACGTCTTTACTTTCTTTAATGCTTGATGTAGCATTGAAGTTACAAGACGAAGATTTGGATGATTTGAAATGGTGTATGTTACTATTTCTCCGTTATACATATCAAGTATTGGTGATAAATATAATTTTTGTTCTTTGATTTTCACCTCTGTAATATCCGTTGCCCATTTCTGGTTAGGAGCGTTAGCCTTAAAGTCTCGATTCAGTACATTCGGTACGATCTTTCCGACATTCCCTTTATATGACTTGTATTTGGAGACTTTTTTACAATGACCTTTAATATTCATCTCTGTCATTAGCTTTTGTACTGTCTTATGATTTATCAATATTCCTTCGTTGTGTAATTCAACTGTAATGCGACGATAACCATAACGACACTTGTTCTTTGCATACACTTGAGATATCTTTTCTCGTAGCGTAGCATATGAATCTGGATTATTGAGCCTAGATACGTGATAATAAAATGTTGATTTTGCCATCCCTTGGAACTCCAGTAAAAGTTCCAAATTATGTTCTGACCTTAGTTCTTGGATGACTGTCGCCCAATCTCGTGTAGTCGGGCTTCCCTTTCTTCTACTAAGGCCTTCACTTTTTTTAATAAAGCGTTTTCAGCTCTCAGACGTTCGTTCTCAGCCTGTAGCTTCTCTAGTTCCGTTTGTGGCTCTCGTTTCTTTGGTCTTCCCATATTCTTTGGAGGTCTGCCTGATTTTAGTTGGCGTAATGCTTCTTCGCCACCTTGATTATACGCTATACGCCAGTTTCGCAATGCAGTCTCTGATATGTCATACTTTAGCATAACCTCGACCAAAGTTAATCCTTTTTCCTGAAAGTCTTGAATTGCAGACAATTTTGTCTCCACAGAAGCTTGTGTATTTGACTTCTTGAGTAAACCTATTACTCCGTCTTTTTTATATTTCTCCCATAGACAGAGTAGATGTTCTTTATCTATCCCATACTTACTATGGATATAATAAACGCTATACCCTGCTTCTAGAAGTTTTATATACTTCAACCTCTCTTCATAATGTTTTTTATACATAATAAACCCCGAAAGTTTTTTGTCCAACTTT
>CAYFVM010000041.1:0-9133 GCA_964346725.1 uncultured Bacteroidales bacterium | reverse complement strand
AAAAAAAGCACTTACGTCTGTAAGTGCTTGATTTTCAATGAGCGGGAAACGAGACTCGAACCCGCGACCCTTAGCTTGGAAGGCTAATGCTCTACCAACTGAGCTACTCCCGCTTATTAAATTGTGGGCGAAGATGGATTCGAACCACCGAAGACGTACGTCAGCAGATTTACAGTCTGCCCCATTTGGCCACTCTGGTATTCGCCCTAAAAAGAGCCTCTTGTCGGATTCGAACCAACGACCCCGAGATTACAAATCACGTGCTCTGGCCAACTGAGCTAAAGAGGCAATATCTTTTTTATGAGAATGAACTTCGCTTCCGAAAAAGCAGTGCAAATATACAATTTTTTAATTGCAAGTCAACAGTTACGGCTTTTTTTGAAAAAAAAATATTTCATGGACCATTACTTCTATAACTTTATTATTTTCGTGCAATTCTTTTCGCCTCCCTTACGAAAGCAGCAAGAGGGCGTGAGTAGAGCTACAGATAATGGATAGGAAACAGTTAATTACAATTACAAATTGTCGTATCGACAACAATCAAAAAACAATAGTGCCACAGCTTACCTGGCACATGAATGAAGGTGAAGCGTGGTTGGTTATTGGTCCCAATGGTGGAGGCAAAGCCGATTTCGTAAATGCCTTGGCAGGAAGTTATTCGTTTGTTCCCAATAGTGCAACCGCAGCAGAAGAAAGTCGCTTTGAAACGGTTTTTAAAGATTCGGTAGAATTGGTTTCGTTGGAGCGTGCGGCTCGCATTATAGAAGAAGAACGGAATAACGACGAAAGTGATTACTGTGAAGGAGGCATTGATATAGGCCGTACAGGCCGAATGTTTATTGCCGAAGGCGTGCTTGGCCGTTTACGCAAAACCGATGCCTTGCCGCAGTGGGTTGCCGATTTGGAGAACAACAAAGCGGTGGCGTTGTGTGGCGTGCAAAAAATTCTAGACCGCGGTCTTAAATATATGTCAACCGGCGAAATTCGTCGTACTTTGCTTGCACGAGCCTTGATTTCGGGTAAGCAACTGCTCGTATTGAGCGACCCTTTCGCAGGACTTGATGCCGAGAGTCGGAAAATCTTGTTCGATTTCTTTGTCACCATTGTTTCTGCGCAGCAAAAAGGAGAGTCGTCAAAGGCACCACATATTATAGTATGTATGGAGCGTTGGCACGAAATACCCGAATCTATAACCCATGTGCTTGAGTTTACCGGCAAAAAGGTCTCATTTTCTGATAAGAAAGAAGCCTACGTTGAGGTGTTGCGTACAAGGGCCGAGGCGCAAGAGAAGGACAAAGAAGCGACCTGTGAGACACTTGCCTCAAACCTTACCACTACTATAAGCGATACTGCGCCATTGGCTAAAGAAACGGCATTAGACGATGAGGTGTTGGTAGAAATGAATCACGTGAACGTAGCCTGGGACGGCCATACCGTGTTGTCTGATTTGAATTGGAAATTGAAAAAAGGAGAACATTGGTTGGTGCGTGGTCCAAACGGATCGGGTAAGACCACCTTCTTGGAATTAATTACCGGCGACAATACCCAAGTATATTGTAACGATGTGCGCTTGTTTGGAAAACGCCGTGGTACGGGAGAATCCATTTGGGACATAAAGCAAAAACTTGGCGTGGTTTCGTATCGCCTGCATGTGGAATATAGAATGGTAGGAGGTACCAATCTCCGCAATCTCATTATCTCCGGCTTCCGCGATTCCATTGGATTGTATGGCGCACCTACGGGAGTGGAGACGGCAATTGCCGACAAATGGCTTGCACTTGGAGGCTTTGCCGGACGCGAGCGCGAAATGTTTCGTGATTTGAGTTATGGCGAACAACGCGCTATGCTTATTCTCCGTTCGGTGGTAAAATGTCCGCCTATTTTGATACTCGATGAGCCTTGCCACGGTTTTGACGAAACAAATCGGGAGAAAATCCTCCAATTGCTTGAGTTAATTGCTGCAAAGGGAACAACTACCATGCTCCATGTAACGCACGACCCTACAGAGCAGCTTTCGTGCGAGCATCATATATTGGAACTCCGCCCGAATGAGAATCCTATGTATAAGATAGTAACAATGTAAGGTTGAAAAATAATACGTGTTTTGCGTAAAAAAAAAGGGCATTTCATCTGTAGAATATTAAAATTTATACCTTTGTGGTGCTTTTAGAAAATATTCAAAAGGAAAAATAAACAAATAAATAAATGTCAAACACTATTTTATGAGTACAAAGAAAATCATCGGACTATGTTTTACATTACTAGTAACGATAGTCGCATGGGCAGTTCCAACGTCATTCTATGGCATTGATGCCTTAACAGTAACTCAACAACGAACAATCGCAATCTTTATTTTTGCTGCGTTAATGTGGATGTTCGAAATTATCCCTAACTGGACAACCTCTTTGTTGGTTATCGTAATTTCGTTACTGACCATATCAAACAAAGGTTTAGGATTTCTTTGCCGAGCAGACTATGGAAAGTTGGTTGATTACAAATTAATCATGGCTTCAATGGCTGACCCCGTTGTGATGCTTTTCTTAGGAGGGTTTGTATTGGCTATTGTGGCTTCAAAATTCGGATTGGACGTAACGCTTGCAAAAGCATTGCTTAAACCATTCGGTACAAAACCTAAATTTGTGCTTCTTGGCTTTTTAATCGTAATAGCAGTGTTTTCAATGTTTATGAGCAACACTGCTACAGCAGCTATGATGCTTACATTCCTTACCCCTGTATTGGCAGTTCTTCCAAAAGATGAACGCGGTAAAATAGGTCTTGCACTTGCTATTCCTATTGCTGCTAATCTTGGTGGTATTGGTACTCCTATTGGAACACCTCCAAATGCTATTGCCGTAGGTGCATTGGCAAATGCAGGATATTCAGTTACTTTCGTTGCATGGATGATACATATGATTCCTTATGTTATCATTATGATAATATTTGCATGGGTACTTTTGCAATTATTTTTCCCATTCAAAACCGATAAAATCGTTCTTGAGATAAAAGCTAAAGAGCGTAAAAGAGATTGGAAAACATATACAGTATGGATTACATTCGCTGCCACCATCTTGTTGTGGGTAACAGAATCGCTCACCGGTATCAATTCAAACGTGGTTGCTCTTATTCCTCTTGGCGTGTTCACCGCATTGGGTATCTTTGAAAAAGATGATATTAAAGAAATTAACTGGAGCGTACTTTGGTTGGTTGCCGGAGGTTTCGCATTAGGAACATGTTTGGATAAAACAGGTTTGGCTGAAACACTTATCGGTGCTATCGATTTTAACGCAATGAATATCATATTAGTATTCATCGTGGCTGGTTTTATTTGCTTTTTCTTGAGTAATTTCATTTCAAACTCAGCAACTGCTAACTTACTTATCCCTATCTTAATCGTTATCGGAAAAGCATTAGTTAGTAATCCTGCTTTTGAAAATATCGGTGGTATTGCAGCCTTGATTCCTTTTGTAGCTTTGAGTGCATCATTAGCAATGGCGTTACCTATCTCTACACCACCGAATGCTCTTGCTGCATCAACCGGTATGGTGCCAACAAAAGATATGGCCAAGATTGGTATTATAATAGGAGTGGTTGGATTCATCTTGGGGTATTTTATGCTTACGGAGATATTCCCTTTCGAAACTATGGAATGTGCAGCTACGGCGACATTATAATTAAGTAACAATTAAGAAAGGAAGTCGCAAGGCTTCCTTTCTCTTTTTTAGAGAAAACAGTATGAAGTCTAAATTTTTTCAAACTACAGTTTCATTAAGTTTATTGAGTTTGGCAGCAGCAGCACAAAGTGTTGAAACCGTGGCACCAAAAAAAGAAGTGGCAAAGAAAGAAACTCCGGCGGTAATTAAACCCTACGGATTTATTCGCAATTATTTCACGTTTGATACTCGTGAGAGCAAATCAGGCACAAGTGATTTATATTACTATTTGCCTTTAGATGAGTCTATACAGGCTGATGGAACAGATATTAATGCACATCCAACTATGAAATGGACTGCCATTACTTCACGTCTTGGCTTTGATATAAAAGGATATGAGTACGGAAAATTTTCTGCTACTGCAAAAATCGAGGCTGACTTTTATAGTGGTGTGAGCGGCGTTACGGGGTCTGCAACATTTCGCCTTAGACAAGCGTATGCTTTGTTGAAATGGGCAGGCGAAGGAGAAAGTTCTTCATCATTGAAGATAGGTCAAGCATGGCACCCCATGGCCGCTGATATGATTCACGGAACTTCGTTGGAAATTGGCGTTCCATTTGCACCATTCAGCAGAACGCCACAAGTTACGTTTGATTATACGCTCAATAAATCGTTGTCATTTACGGCATCTGCATTGTGGCAAATGCAATATACATCTGACGGACCGGAAGGAGCTTCTGCTAATTACATAAAGTACAGCAACATTCCTGAAGGATATTTGGGTGTTAATTTTAAGAAAAAATACTTTTTAGGTCGTGTTGGTGTTGATGTTTTGAGTATCAAACCTCGATATAAAGGAGAGGTACTTAGTGCCGATAGTGTTAAGTATACCGGTTTTGTTTCTGATCGTTTGACTACCGTTTCACCGTTTGTGTATCTGCAATATGAGTACAATAACTTTTCGGTAAAGGCAAAGACTATCTATGCTGAAGCAGGCGAACACATGAATTTGAACGGTGGCTATGGTGTTGTTGAAAAATTTACCGCACCTGGAGAAGACGGACACTGGGAATATACTCCTACACAAGTGTCTTCGTCATGGTTGAGTCTTTCGTACAAAAATGACAATTGGCAGTATGTGTTGTTTGGCGGTTATGCAAAAAACTTTGGTACAAAAGATGCCTTGATACCCGATACTACTGTGCAAGGTGTAGCTTTGGCTAACATAGCAAACAATTATTTGGCAAAAAATACTTACGAAAATGTAAATAGTATGTGGCGTGTAGCACCATGCGTGCTACGTAACTGGGGTAAATTTGCTGTTTCTTTTGAATGGCAAATTACTGCAGCGCAATACGGACAATTCTTTACGTACAAAGAATTGGATAACAGCACCGGAAACATGGTTAGCAAGAAAGCTGTTTTGGCCGACAACGGTTTGGCAGATAATAACTTACATTGGATAACCAACCATCGTTTGCAAATGATGGTGAAGTATATGTTTTAGGGTTATGAGTTGTTCATAACTCATAACTCATTTTTTTATTTTTAATAGAATATGAGCATTTCTGATTTATTGGTAAAAACCTCACTTGATGGTGATTTGGAGAAGATAGCCGAAAAGGTTATCAGTGGTGAGCGCATTTCGTGCGACGATGCGTTGGTGTTGTATCAAAAAGCAGATTTGAATTTGGTTGGAATGCTTGCAAACCATATTAAGACAAAAAAATATGGGAACGATGTTTTTTTCAATAAGAACATCCATATAGAGCCGTCAAACGTGTGCGTGCATAAATGCAAGTTTTGTTCGTATTATCGTGAACCGGGCAATCCCGGTAGTTGGGAATATTCGCTTGACGAGATAGAACAGAAATTACGGACAATTCCCGCTGAAAGTCTTACCGAGGTGCATATTGTGGGCGGATGCCATCCTACACGAATGCTCAACTACTATTGCGATTTGCTCACGTTGGTAAAGAGAATATTGCCACACGTGTACATAAAAGCCTTTACCGCTGTTGAGATAGAATACATGGCAAAACTCAATACTATGAGTAATTCTGAAGTGTTAGATAAACTCAAGGAGAGCGGTCTTGATTCCATGCCGGGTGGGGGGGCTGAGATTTTCGACGAAGAATTGCGTGCAAAAATTTGTCCGCTTAAAACAAAGAGTGCCGATTGGCTCAATATTCACCGCTTAGCCCATCAAAAGGGTATTACTACCAATGCTACCATATTGTACGGACATTTGGAGTCGTACGAGCAACGAATAGACCACATGAATCGTTTGAGAACCTTGCAAGATGAGACACTAGGCTTCAATGCATATATTCCTTTGAAGTATAAAAAAGAACATAATGCACTTGGCATTGCTCGAGAATTACCATGGACCGAGGATTTGAAGAATTACTCTATCTCTCGTTTGTTTCTTGACAATATTCCGCACCTTAAAGTCTACTGGCCTATGTTGGGTAAGGATTTCTCACAAATTACCCTTGATTATGGAGTAGATGATTTTGATGGAACCATTAATGATTCTACAAAAATATATTCCATGGCAGGTTCGGTGGAGATCCAGCCTATCATTATCAAAGATGAAATGATTTCGCTCATACACGATGGCAATAAATGCCCTGTAGAGCGCGATACTGTTTATAATATCTTACAGAGATTCTGAGTTTTGCAAACTCAAAATAGCTAGGATAAAAAGCATTGTATGGTTTTTAAAAAATACGTACTTTTGGAAAAAATAGATAAACAGTCAAAAGTACCAAGGTATGCCGTTTCTCAGTGACGATCTCAAGAAATTTTTGAAAAATAATTATTTCTCGTTTGGCGTATATGCTTGTGTCTTGCTTGGTATTATTCCGCTTATTTCCCTCAACAAATACACTATCAATGTGTGGGTAAATCACAATGTAGCCAATTATTCAATCGACCCGTTTTTTATTTTCTATTCCAACTGCTTTGAAGGTTACATTCATGTGGTTACTATATTGGTGTTCGCATTTATTTCACGGAGAAAATTTTTCTTATTCTTGATTCAGGCACTATTGGTAGGCGTACTTGTATATGTTTTCAAAGAAGTAGTGTTTGGCAATATTCCTCGGCCTACAAAATTGCTCGGATACGAAACCTTTTCGCATATATTGAAAGATACGTCGGTTTACAAGGAAAATTTCTCATTTCCTTCGGGGCACACTATGAGCGCATTTGCTGTCATGTCAATGTTCGCCTATTTGAGCAAGTCGCATATGTTCCAGCTCTTTTTGTTTCTCTTCGCCTTCATTGCTGGGTTTTCGCGCATATACTTACTCCAACACTTTTTTATTGACACCTATTTTGGCATGATACTCGGTTTCTTGACCACGATACTGACAATAAAAATTATTGACAGTATACAGTTCGTAGAAAAGCCGTTAATAGGAACACATAGTGTCTAAATGTCAGTAAAACAGACAAATTTTGGGAAAAATACCCATTTGTGCTGACATAAATTCATTAAATATCAAGAAAAATATTGTGGCATAATCATTGACTTATTCACTGCAAAATTATAAACTTAAAAAATATACAATTATGGGAAAGATAATAGGAATTGATTTAGGAACCACAAACTCGTGTGTTTCGGTTATGGAAGGAAATGAGCCGGTTGTAATTCCAAATAACGAAGGAAAACGTACTACACCTTCAGTGATTGGTTTTATTGATAACGGCGAAAGAAAAATAGGTGACCCTGCAAAACGTCAGGCTATAACAAACCCAACAAAGACGGTTTTCTCTATAAAACGTTTTATGGGCGAAACCTATGATAAGTTGGCAAATGAAATAAGCCACATACCATACAAGGTAGTGAGAGGCGATAACAATACCCCCCGTGTTGACATTGACGGACGTTTATACACTCCGCAAGAAATTTCTGCAATGATACTTCAGAAAATGAAGAAAACTGCTGAAGAATATCTTGGAACAACCGTATCGGAAGCCGTTATCACGGTACCTGCATATTTCAATGATGCACAACGTCAGGCAACGAAAGAAGCCGGAGAAATTGCCGGTCTTGCCGTAAAACGTATTGTAAACGAGCCTACAGCAGCAGCACTTGCGTATGGTCTTGACAAGAGCAACAAAGACATGAAGATAGTTGTGTTTGATTGCGGTGGTGGTACTCATGATGTGTCTATATTGGAATTGGGCGATGGCGTCTTCGAAGTGAAATCAACTGCCGGTGATACTCACCTTGGTGGAGATGATTTTGACCACAGAATTATTGAATGGCTTGTACAAGAGTTCAAAGATGAAAACTCAGGTATTGATTTGAGCAAAGACCCTATGGCATTGCAACGTTTGAAAGAAGCTGCTGAAAAAGCTAAAATTGAACTTTCAAATACAACATCGTCAGAAATCAATTTGCCATATATTATGCCGGTTGATGGCGTGCCAAGACACTTAGTGCGTACACTTACTCGTGCAAAATTTGAACAATTGATTGATGATTTAGTACAACGCACTATTGATCCTTGTAAGACAGCTTTGGATAATGCAAATTTATCAAAGAGCGACATTGATGAAGTAATTTTGGTAGGTGGTTCTACTCGTATTCCTGCAATTCAAGCAGCTGTAGAGAAATTCTTCGGAAAATCTCCATCAAAAGGTGTAAACCCTGATGAAGTTGTGGCTTTGGGTGCAGCTATTCAAGGCGGTGTTTTGACCGGCGAAGTAAAAGACGTGTTGTTGCTTGATGTAACTCCTCTTTCGTTGGGTATTGAAACAATGGGCGGTGTAATGACAAAACTTATTGAATCAAATACAACTATCCCAACCAAGAAGTCAGAAACATTCACAACTGCGGTTGACAATCAACCATCTGTAGAAATTCATGTATTGCAAGGAGAACGTTCATTGGCAAGAGACAACAAGACTATTGGTAAATTCCACTTGGATGGGATTCCTGCTGCACAACGTGGTGTTCCTCAAATTGAAGTAACATTCGATATTGATGCAAATGGTATCTTAAACGTTTCGGCAAAAGACAAAGGAACTGGCAAGGAACAAACCATCCGTATTGAAGCTTCATCAGGTTTGAGCGACGATGAAATCAAACGTATGCGTGACGAAGCCAAAGCCAATGAGGCTGCCGATAAAGCTGAAAAAGAGAAAATCGACAAATTGAACCAAGCAGATAGCATGATATTCCAGACTGAAAAACAGTTGAAGGAAATAGGCGACAAATTACCGGCAGAGAAAAAAACTGAAATTGAAGCTGCTTTGGCTAAATTGAAAGATGCTCATAGCAAACAAGACATTGCTGCTATTGATGCTGCTACCAACGAATTGAACACTGTGTTCCAAGCTGCATCACAAGAGATGTATAATGCACAAGCACAAGCTGGTCAGCAACAACAAGCACAACCCAATGCAGGTCAACAACAAAACGCAGGCAACGGTGGCAAAGACCAAGAGGTAACTGACGTAGATTTTGA
>CAYFVM010000040.1:0-9173 GCA_964346725.1 uncultured Bacteroidales bacterium | reverse complement strand
ACAAAGAAGCGTTGCTTTTTGCCTACCTTGGCTATCTCCGCACGCAGGAAAAACCCAATTGCTTGGCATCAGTAACTGGCGCCGACGTTGACGTATGCAGCGGAGCGGTGTACTATGTACGATAAAAACGGGCAATTTTTTAGAAAATCTTAGCAGAAAATATCTTGCAATTGTGCCTACCTCACAACTAACAAATTCTGCATTAATTACTATCTTTGCTTAAAATTTTTACATGAACGTAAATCTCGACCCGGAACATATATCCAACAAGGATAGTGAGTTTGAAAAACAACTCCGTCCGTTGAGCTTTGACGACTTCACCGGGCAGCAAAAAACAATTGAAAACCTCAAGATTTTTGTTGCTGCTGCAAAAATGCGTGGTGAGTCGCTTGACCATGTATTGCTTCATGGCCCTCCGGGTTTAGGTAAAACCACGCTTTCAAACATTATTGCCAACGAACTTGGTGTTAATTTTAAAATAACCTCAGGACCGGTACTTGACAAGCCCGGAGATTTAGCCGGAATACTTACCAGTCTTGAAGAAAACGATGTGCTGTTTATTGATGAAATTCATCGTCTGTCACCTATAGTGGAAGAATACCTCTATTCGGCAATGGAAGATTTTCGCATAGACATCATGATAGACAAAGGTCCGAGTGCACGCTCGGTACAACTTTCACTTGCACCGTTTACGCTTATTGGCGCCACCACTCGTTCGGGAGCACTTACAAGTCCGCTCCGCGCACGATTTGGCATCAAGTGTTTGTTTGAATACTACGACATTGATTTGCTTACCAGAATCGTAGAACGTTCGGCCTGCATTCTTGCCATTGAAATAGAAACACAAGCGGCAAAAGAAATTGCCTCACGCAGCCGCGGTACGCCTCGTATTGCCAATGCGTTACTCCGACGTGTACGAGATTTTGCCCAAGTAAAAGGCTCGGGTGTTATCACCATTGACATTACAAAATTTGCACTTGAGGCGCTCAACATAGACAAATTCGGCCTTGACGAAATGGACAACAAAATACTTTGTACCATTATCGACAAATTTCATGGCGGTCCGGTTGGACTCAACACCATAGCAACGGCTGTTGGCGAAGAACCCGACACCATAGAAGAAGTCTATGAACCATTCCTCATTAAAGAAGGATTTTTGCAAAGAACATCACGTGGACGCGAAGTCACAGAACTGGCATACAAACACTTGCATCGCATTCCCGAATCTCGGCAAGGAAGTTTTTTTTAACGTAATGCACGCAAACTATCTCGTTTGCAATACCAACGAAAGCCTATAAATTTTATCTTTGCAATGTTTTCATATAACATTGTATGTTTTTCTTTAACAAAATGAATAAAATAGAACCAAACGACCCGTGCTGGTGTGGCAGCGGAAAGAAATACAAAAAATGCCACTGGTTACAAGACTGTGAAATGGATACCTATCGCCGTGAAGGCTTCAAAATTCTTCCACGTACTATTTTGTATTCTGCCGAAGAAATTGAAAAACTTCGCGCTGCAGGTGCGCTCAATCGCGCCATACTCGATATGATAACATCGGAAGTAAAAGAAGGCGTGTCTACCGAACATCTTGACAACTTGGTTCGTGAATTTACCTACGATCATCACGGTATTCCAGCTTGTTTTGATTATGAAGGATTCCCTAAAAGTTGTTGCACATCCATAAACGAAGTGGTTTGCCATGGTATTCCCCATCCTGACCAGATTTTGAAAGACGGCGACATTATAAATATTGACTGCACTACCATACTCGATGGCTATTACGGCGACAGTAGTCGGATGTATTCCGTTGGAAACGTTCCGGAGAATGCAAAAAAACTTGTTAATGTTGCCAAAGAATGCCTTGAAATAGGATTGAAACAAGTGAAACCCTACGGACGATTAAATGACATAGGCGATGCCATAGAACCATACGCCAACGAACACGGATGCAGCATTGTGCGTGACTTGTGCGGACATGGCATTGGCCGCGATTTTCATGATGAGCCAGAAGTTGTTCACTACGCACAACCACGTCAGAAAGGCGTGTTGATGGTTCCCGGCATGGTTTTCACCATAGAACCGATGGTAAACGAAGGAACGTGGAAATGCAAATTCCTCAAAGACGGCTGGACCGTTATCACCGCCGACAAAAAACTATCAGCACAATGGGAACACACACTTGTGGTTACTGAAACCGGATACGAAATCCTTACATAATTATGGGTTATGAATTGATTTTATGGAAGAGGTTAAAAAGAACATATACGATTTAAGTTTTTCATTTGCCATACACATCATAAAATCATATAAACAACTCATTGAAAGAAACGAGTTTGTCATAAGCAAACAACTTTTACGAAGTGGCACTTCAATAGGCGCAAATGTCCGAGAGGCTCGCAATGCTGAAAGCAAAACGGACTTCATTCATAAAATGGGCATTGCACAGAAAGAATGTGATGAAACACTTTATTGGTTGGAACTGCTCTACGCAACCAACTACATAAACGAAATAGAATATAATTCACTTCACAGCGAAAGCCTTGCTCTATTAAAAATAACAAAAAGTATCATCATCACCACAAAACAAAACCTCCAGAAAAAATAACCCATAACTCCTAATCCTCAACTCATAACTCATAATTCATAACCACTATCCTCTACCTTCACGTTCCATATTGCAAAAAAGTTTGTTGCTATTGCGACTTTCATTTTAGTCTCAATCTAAAAACTCGTAGCCAATATGTTAACGCTGTTTGCAGAGAATTGCATCTTCGGAGAAATGAGATGCAAAAACCCATGGAGACGGTTTATTTCGGTGGTGGCACGCCGTCTGTGCTGACCAAAGAAGAACTTGGGGAAATTTTTGCCGCCATTCACAACAACTACATGGTGCTGCCCAATGCCGAGATTTCCTTTGAGTGCAATCCCGACGACATTAGCGAAGAATATTGCGCCGACTTGCTTTCGTTTGGTATCAATCGGCTAAGCATTGGCATTCAATCGTTTTCCGATGACGATTTGCAGATGCTCAACCGCAGACACAACTCTGAGTCGGCACGAAATGCGGTGAAGTATGCCCAACGTGCGGGATTCAAAAACATTAGCATTGATTTGATTTATGGATTGCCAAAGATGACACTTGAACATTGGAAAAAGAACCTTGCCATAGCCAACGAACTCAACGTGCAGCACCTTTCGGCATATACGCTTATGGTTGAAGAACAGACGGTTTTGCACAAACTTTTGAGAGATGGGAAAATGTCGCTACCGCAAGAGGAAAGCGTACTTGAGCAATTTACCTACCTCACAAATTGGGCAGAAACGGTTGGTTTTGAGCAATACGAAATTTCAAACTTTGTCAAAGACGGCATGTATTCTCAACACAATTCTGCCTACTGGAGTGGCAAGCCATACCTTGGCGTAGGCCCGGCAGCGCACTCGTTTGACGGCTCGCACCGCTCATGGAATACGTACCTCATCCAAAAATATATCGACTCCATTGCAGCAGGAATTATTCCCTGCGAAACAGAAACGCTCACCGAAAAAGACATTTACAACGAATTGATTCTTACCGGGTTGCGTACCAAAAACGGGATTGATTCTTCAATCATCGCATCACGTTTTCCGCAATTCTTTGCCGAATTCCAAAAACAGAAAGAGACCTTTCTTGCGCAACAACTGATACAAGCGCATGGGCAAAACATCTCTCTCACGCGCCAAGGCATTATGCTCTCTGACGAGGTTATGAGAGAATTTTTTGTTGTGTAAAGCTTACTTCGAAACCTTTTTCACAAAATCATCTATTGCCCGATTCACAACATCAGGAGAGTCTGTGTTGGAATTGTGCCCGGCATTTGGCACCCAGAGAATGGGAAGTTTTTCCTGTGAAGCCCACGCACGATTATAGCGTTTCGTGGAACCGGCTTTGTCGTTCTCGCCACAGATAAGCAAACACGGACAATCAATTTCATAGGCTCGGTCGGCGGCAAAGGCTTCGGCAAGAAGCCGGAAACCAAATCCCGAAAGAGCCGCATATTGTTTATGAGAATACGTATTCATCATTTGGCGCATGAGCGACTGCCCATATTCTGTTGTTGCACAGCCTTTTGAGCCGGTACGAATAAGCAATTTCCACGGATACCATCGGTACACCGGTTCCATGCGACGCAAAAGCCATATTTCTACAACGGTCACGTACTTCCTTTTCAATGGGGCTGAATCAATAGAAATAAAACCCGACAAGGATTTCGGAAACAATTCCATAAAACATTGAGCCACATAACCTCCCATAGATTGCCCTACAATGATAGGTCTGCTGATATTTCCGGCGGCTAAAATTTCATGTAACCAACGTGCTTTGTCGTCTAATGAAAAACTCAGTTCAAACGGTACTGAAGCAGCATGAGCAGGCGCATCCCACACAAACACATTGTATTTCTGTTCGAAAAACTCCAATTGTGCATCAAACAAATGATGATCGGCAGTCAATCCGGGCAAAAACACCACTGTTTGACGTTCGTGCTGCAACTCATTTACCCAATAGCAAATAGTGCCCTTTTGGGTCACAAAGTGTTTCTCCTGCAACATATTTTTTCAATTTATACCTACCAAAGGTACAATGTTTTTGAAATTAGAAGACGTAATAATGTGTTTTGGTGTTTTACTTCAAACCGGACAAAGCCGACAGCAGTTCAAAAATGCTATGGCATACGTGATTTTTCTCGTTTGAGACAATTGTCCAGGCATCGTTAGAAGCTATTATGTGCGGAATGCCTTCTTGCGCTTCGCACACGGCTATGCCATGTCTATGAAGTGCGCGAACAGTCCAGAACGTGCGCACCGCATCGCCCGAAACGGAAATCTTTTTGTGATAGTCATAATTGATTTTGAACAATCCGTTGGAAATATCAAAGTCGAAGGATTGCTTTTTGAACGCTTGCTCAAATGAGCCGTTGAGCACCAAATCTTCAGGTGTGCCGCACTGCATGGGCTTGCCTTTTTGTATAAGCCATATTCGGTCAGAAACTTGCAAGGCAAGATCGAGTTCGTGAGTCGAAAGCAGAATGGATTTGTAGGTGGTTCGCGCTAGGGTTTTGAGCAAAGTCATCACCTCTATTCTATTCGGTAAATCAAGGTGCGCGGTGGGTTCGTCAAGCATAATGAATGGCGTGTCTTGCGCAAGTGCTTTGGCTATCATGGCACGTTGTTTTTCGCCATCGCTCAGCTGTTGAAAGTCACGATTGTCGAAGCCTTCGAGCCCAACTTTCTGCATGGCGCTACGCACCACCTCAACATCGGTTTGGCTCAAAGTGCCAAACCAATTTGTGTGCGGATAACGACCTAAAGCAACGATGTCGAACACAGTCATGTTGGGCAGATTCACGGCATCGGTGAGCACCACACTCATTTTCTTTGCGAGCGATTCAAGATTCATTGCATGAATATCGTCGCCATCAATTGTGACGGTTCCGGCCAAAGTGGGTTGCATGCCTGCCAGCGTGCGAATGAGTGTAGATTTTCCGCATCCGTTTGGGCCGAGCAAGCACACCATTTCTCCCTTATATATTTCAAGAGAAATGTTTTCTGCTACCGGCAACAAGCTGTTTTTGTTCTTGTAGCCAATTGCAACATCGGTGACATTCAGTATAGATTGATATTGAATCTCGGTCATTGAGCTTGATTTGTGGCAAAGGTAATAAGATTTTGCATGCAGTTTATGAATGGCTCATTGCAAACTGGTATTTTTAATTTTTCACAAAACATAAAAAAAGGTGGACGACACATCCATGCCTCCACCTCATCGGAAAATGAAAAAAAATTAGCGTTTATTTTGCTGTAAAACTTGTGAGCGAAGAAGTACCTACAGCTGTACTTCCTAAATATACTCCTCGGAATGTACTTGTATAATCTGTCGGAGCCGTTGCGCTATACTTGATTGTATAGGTAGAACCGGAAGTCATTGCAGGTGCAGTTACCAACGTCGATACACTCGACAAATTGCTCGGCAACTTGACTGTGTATATATTGTTGCCGCTGTTGTCTGCCAAGGTATAGTAGTTAGAACTTGTGAAAGACAAGGAAGTTGAAATAAAGTTGTATCCCTGGGTTGCTCCGGAAAGAGTTGCCGAGCTTGAACCTTGGGCACCACCACCGGCAAATAAATATCCGCCTTTGATTGACACATACGAAAAATTATCGCAATCAAGACCTTCCTCGGGAGAACCTTTGGTAGACATACAGAGAAGGAATCCGTTGGTAATGGTGAATGCTCCTGATTTTCCATAATTGGAATCCACGGCATCATTGCCATCAGACCAACAAACCACACACCCACCGTTTACAGTAATCATTCCCGAAGAATTGATACAATCATCATAACATTCGGCATAAATGTTTCCGCCATTGATAGTAATATACATTTTACTCTCAATGCCTTCTGCACCGTCTGTCTCAGTTTTTACGGTAATTGTACCTGAATAAATAATCACTACACCTTCTGCTTTTATGGCTTTTGCATCGGCACCGCCTTCACTCTGCATACCGGGGCCCGGTCTAGTAGGTGTAGTAGTAGTACTTGAGCCGCTACTATAACTTGAACCGGTTGTTTCTACTGTCAAAACCAAGTTTGAATTAGATTCTCCACTTACACCAAGAACAATAGAACCGTCGGCTTTAATGCCCTTACCACCGGTACCGGTGCTTTTGCAGGTAATAATGCCACGCTCCAAAAGCACGTTGACATCGCTCGTGATGCACGCTGCAGTATATGAATCAGAGGTAGCAGACGAATTTGTGTACGAACCGCCATTGCCTGAGGTAGTGATATTGAGAGTTCCACCCGAAACCAACACATCGTCATCGGAAGAAATGCCTTTGCCACCTGCTCCTGAATTGGTAATGGTAAGCGAGCCACCAGTAACCGTAACGGTACCGCTTGACTTAATTCCCGCACTGTATGAAGGATCATAGCCGGAGCCACTCACTTCGAGTAATGGTGCGCCCGACATGGTAAGTATTGTAGTTCCACCTGAAATTACTACAAATTGGTCACTCTTGAGAGCCTTTGCTGCAGCGCCTTCCATGGTGATATTTACCGTGCCGCCGCCAATCATCACAAGACTATCACTTTTGATTCCTTTGGCATCATCTTCCGCAGAATTGATTGTAACGGTTCCTCCCGTGATTGAGAACACTCCTGAAAGGTCTTTCTCACATTCAATGGCATCGCTTAGTGCGTCGTTAACAACGAGGCTACCACCGGTCACGCTTACATTTTCGGCATGAACGCCATCGGCTGCTGCCGAAGTTACATTCACCACGCCCGATTCTATCACAACATCATCACTGCCGTAAATAGCATGTTTTGCAACACCATCAATATTCAACGTACCTGAGCCCGTGAATACCACAGTACCTTTGCTTTCAAAAGTGGCATCTTCAGCATTGTTTACACCATCAACCAAGGTACTTGTGCCTTGAAGATTGACGGTAACTTTTTTGTCAATAGCAACGTGTATTGCCGAACTATCGGGGTTGGTAATTGAAACTTGGTCAAGCGTGAGAGTAAAACGTTTCTCACTATTGAACGTAAGAGAACCATCGGTAGTTGAACCTTGTATGACGTATTCAATATCCTTGGTTTCGCCCGCATAATTTACGGTAACGTGTGCATCATTTTCGGCGTACGAAACTATTACACCATCGGACGCAAAAGGATTGTTTACATCAACTGACGAGCCATTAAATACGATGGTGACAACGGTGCCTTCATCGGTTGTTTGAACAATGCGTTCGTCACTGAACACAATACTGTCAACCGCAGCCACCGAAACCTTGAACGGTGAAGCTTCCAGCATATTGAACGTTGATATTTGATTAGAAAATTGTACTGATTCTACACTATCAGTGCGTTTTTGCAAGATTACATTGTTTGAATTGTAAACCTGCATATTTTTTTGAGCAAGAAGAGATAATGAACCTCCAAGTATCATGCTACACAATAGAACTATCCGTTTCATGGCTTAGAGTTTATTAAATTTCACAATCTCGTTTCCAACCTTTACAAAATACAAACCTGCAGCGAAGGAACTTACATCAATCATTGTATTTGCTGATGTTGTAGTTGAAACCAACAACAATCCAAACGAAGAATAAATCTCAATCGGATACTCATTTTCTTCAACACCATTTACGGTAATGAAATTTGTAGCAGGATTTGGGAACACATATACGCTGCCCGAAGTAGAAATTGCATCAATCCCTGTTGACTCTACTGCTATAAATAGCACTTTTCTGATATTGTCTAATGCGATAGTAGTGGGATTCAAGTCACCCTTATCTATCAGCATATTATCACCGGAGAAATATACTTTTCCCTCATCTGCTACAGTATAATCTTCGTACATAGCATCGGTATAGACCACGCGCACGGTGGTTTGGGAGAAACAACTTAATGCCCCAATGATGATTACCCCCAATAAACAAATACAACGTTTCATTTTTATGATTTTAGTAAAAAGACAAGAGTTATAAATGAAACCCCACACTCTATAATAGCATTTCTTTTCTTATAGCTATACTATATAAAAGCCTAAGAAGCAGTGCAGCAAAGGAGTTTACGGATTCTATTTTTTTCAAAAAACAACAAAAAAGGGCGAACTATCATGTCCGCCCTTTGATGATTTTTATTGAAATACGGTTTGTTATTTCTTTACAAATCGTGTTGTTTTTGTAGTTCCGTCAGCAAACACAATGTGCATTGTATATACTCCGGCTTGAAGTGTAGCCACCTCAATTGACTGTGCGTTTGCGCCAATTTCTAGTACTGTTTTTGCGCCTTGCATGTCAATGATAGAAACATACGCAATTTCTTGACTTGCTTCCACTGTTACATACTCAGTACATGGATTTGGATATACTTGCAATGCGCATGTTACGTCATCAATTGCAGTAACCATAGAACCAAGATATGAATTGTAACTCGTGCGTAAACTGCTTACCGTAAAATCTACAACCGTTTGAGTAGTCGTAGAGTTATCATATCTCGTCTGAGCCAAAGCTAAACTATTTTCCAACGCAGTACGTTTTATTTGTGAATACTGACCAACAGCTGTTCCGGCAGTAGTTGTAGCAAGAGTTTCTGTAACTTGGTCTATCAATTCTTTGAGAGC
>CAYFVM010000039.1:0-9619 GCA_964346725.1 uncultured Bacteroidales bacterium | reverse complement strand
CATTACTAAACTTGACCAATCCAGAAGGTTGTGAGAGTGCAAGGGTAAAAGTGACTATAAATTACAAGGAAACAGATGCTCCTAGTATATCAAGTAGTTCACAAGCCGTTTGTGATGGTAAAACAAATCCAACGTTCACAGCTGTTGCAACTTCAGGACAAGTTTATTGGTACACTGAAGATCCGGGCACAACTGGTATTCCTACTGTTGCGCAACAAGCAACAGGTGTGTCATACATTCCTCAACTTACCGATGATGGCGAACACACAATTTGGGCAATATTGTATAACAATGGTTGTTATAGTACACGCAGTTCCTTGAATTTTACTATAAAACCAATTCCTGCTGCACCAACTACAACATCAGTTGCTATTTGTTATGGTGAAACGAATTCACAATCTTTAACAGCATCAGGAGAGTCAACGGCTTATTTTAATTGGTATGCCGACGATGCCAAAGTAACGAAGTTGGTAACCGACAGCGAAGGATGGTTGCCAAGTGAAACAGAAATAGGAAACTATTCGTACTATGCAGCACAAGTAGTGGCAGACTGTGAAAGCCCTGTATCAGAAGCAATCTTTACAATTAAATCATTGCCAAGTGCTCCTGTTATCAATAATCAAAAGAATTTGTGTGTGTATGATGCCGTTCCAACATTACAGGTAATAGGAACAGACATACAATGGTATGCTGCAGACAAAACAACCGTAATTGGTTCCGGTGCTTCATATGATGCAACCGATATGACGGTAGGTTCTAAAAAATATTACGCATCGCAAACCGTAGAAGGATGTGAAGGAGCTAAATCTTTAATTTCATTTAGCATTTTCGCAAAACCAACTTCTCCAACGGTAATAGGTGCTCGTGTATGTGAAGGGGATCCAGTTATACCTTCATTGACAACACAATTACCGACAGATGAATGGTATGCCGATGAAGCACTTACGACCTATTTGGCAACAGGATATACCTATACGCCGGATTATTCTATGGTAGGAAACTCAAGCAAAACCTACTATGTAATTCGAAAACAAAATGGATGCGTGAGTGACACAATGCCGGGAGTACTTGAAGTTATCCCAAAACCAGATTTTACTATTGGAAATGATACAATTCTTTGTATATACGATAGCGATTTGACAATACAAGCAAGTGGATTTGAGCCGGCTATTACAACAACATCATTTATTAATTGGTCGTTGGTAAATACTAAAACAGGAGAGGTCAACAAATATGTTGATACCGAAGATCATTCTATTGCACCAATTGAAGTATTTAGCACCGTCGGTGAATATACGGTAAATGCAACATACACGTATCGTCAAGATGCCGTAATGTGTAAGAGCGACGAAAAAGAAATTTCTTGTAAAATAATTGATCGTGCACGCACGCCAATAGTCTTCTCGAAGGTTATTTGTCAAGGAGAAGATATTAATGAGCTCCAAGCATTAGGAACTCCTAACATAGTGTGGGAAAGTTTAAGCGGAACGTTGCCAACAATTTACAATGGGCAAAAATATCAATTCCAAACCGGCCAGGTGCTTGAAATAGGGACGTATTATTTCCGCATATACGATGTTAATATGTATGACCAAGAAAATGGTAAAGGTTGTATGAGTATTGCAGATACTGTGTCAATGACAGTAGCTCCTGCTGCCCAAACAAAATTATTCGGAGTTGATTCTGTTTGTATTGGTGTAACTGAAAGTTACTATACTCAATACACTCAAGACAGTCAGTATTTGTGGAATGTAACTGGAGGTCATTTGAACTATGCAAAAACAGATGCGACATCTGTTCGCTACGTAGATTGGGCAAAGTCAGGAGTAGATACGTTGACCGTATTTGAAGAAACATGGGCAGGCTGTCAGGGATTTGATACCATAGTTGTAAAAATTGCACCAAAACCTATACCGATGTTCACATGGACTATGCCGGGTTCTTCAAACGTAATTGAGTTAACAGATAGTACTATTCAAGATAGTTTGTGGTACATAAATGGTGAAGGAGAAAGGGTTGGAGAGCAAGTACCTTATATCATGGAATGGAATTTTGGTCATCAGGGAGAATCAGAAACAGATGTTGATACGGTTATCCAATACAATCATCGGAATCGTTCTATTCTTGAAGGAGACTATTTGTTTGGATACAATTGTCCGATACTTACGGTTACCAATGACTTTGGTTGCTCTGAAAAATATACGGAATGTATTTACGTAAATATTGCAACATCATTATTTATGCCAAATGCATTTTCACCAACCAATCCGGCAGAAAGTGTTCGTACATTCCAACCAAAGGGATTCAATTTAAGGTCTTGTCAAATCTCAGTATACGATAAATGGGGTAACTTACTTTGGTACTCTGATGCAGTAGAAAATGGCGCGTTTGTAGGAAGTTGGGATGGTCGTTACGATGGCAAGATGATGAAAGCAGACGTATATATCTGGAAAATGGAAGCTACATTCCTTGACGGACAAGAATGGGAAGGATTTGATGCCGGCAATGGCAAGAAGACCAAATTCGGTAGCGTGACATTGATTCGATAATTGAGAATTTCAATATCTTCAAACGCACAAAGTGTAATTTATTATGATTATGCTTTGTGCGTTTTGTTTTAAAACCGTAATTTCGCAGAATAATATAAGGACGCTATGGCACAACAACCTTCAATTCCGAAAGGCACACGGGATTTCACTCCCGCCGAAATGATACGTCGAAATTACATCTTCGACACAATTCGTTCAGTATATAAAACGTACGGATATTTCCCAATAGAAACACCGGCTATGGAAACTATGCAGACATTGATGGGAAAGTACGGAGAAGAAGGAGATAAATTAATTTTCAAAATACTTAATTCCGGCGAATTCAAACAAGGAATTTCAACCGAGGAATATGCAAACGCATCGTCACTTGCGCTGGCAAATAAATTTTGCGAAAAAGCGCTTCGTTATGATTTAACGGTGCCCTTTGCTCGATTTGTGGTTATGCATCGTAACGAAATTCAGTTGCCGTTCAAGCGCTATCAAATTCAACCGGTGTGGCGTGCCGATCGTCCACAAAAAGGTCGCTATCGCGAATTTTATCAATGCGATGCCGACATAGTTGGAAGCGATTCGCTTATAAATGAGGTAGAATTGGTGCAAATTATTGATACCGTATTTTCTAAGTTTGGCATCAACATTACTATCAAAATAAATAATCGAAAAATCCTTTCAGGCATTGCAGAAATAATAGGCAAACCTGAAAAAATTGTTGACATAACTGTAGCGATAGATAAGTTCGAAAAAATCGGAATTGACAATGTCAATGCTGAGTTATTGGAAAAGGGTTTATCGCAAGAAGATTTCGCAACATTGCAACCTATCATTATGCTTCAAGGTAGCAATGAAGACAAGTTAGCAAAATTGAAACAGATACTTTCTGCATCGGAAATAGGCATGAAGGGCGTTGTAGAAATAGAATACATATTACATATGTTACAGGTTGTGTCGCTCAAAGCAACGGTGGAATTAGATTTAACTTTGGCGCGCGGACTTAATTACTATACCGGTGCCATTTTTGAAGTAAAAGCTAATGATGTAGAGATGGGAAGTATTTGTGGTGGCGGTCGTTACGACAACTTGACTGGAATCTTTGGTATGCAGGGACTTTCAGGAGTAGGAATCTCGTTTGGGGCCGATAGAATTTATGACGTGCTCAATCAATTAAACGCATATCCAACCGATGCTAAGCAATCAACGAAAATGTTGTTTGTAAACTTTGGTGATGCTGAGGTTGCGTATATTTTACCTATCATAGCAAAACTTCGATTGGCAGGAATTCCTTGTGAATTGTATCCTGACGCAGCTAAAATGAAGAAACAAATGCAGTTTGCCAACGACCGCAATATACCATTTGTAGCCATAGTCGGAAGCGATGAAATGGCTCAAAACAAGATAATGGTAAAAAATATGATTAGCGGTGAGCAATCACTCGTTGACAAATATTCATTACAATCGGTATTAGATTAGAAAAACAGAGATTATTCTCGGCTCTTCATTTCGTCGCGGATAATTGATGCTAATTCGAAATCTTCATTTTTGATAGCATTTTCGAGTTTTTCTTCAAGTTCCTCAATGGTGTCAAAAATGAATTCCATGCGTTTTTCTTCTTCTTGTACCTCTTCTTCGAGCATCGATTTTTCTGACATTTCATCGTCATCATCTTCTTCTTTGTTGTTGGTTGTGTTTGAAATTTCGTTGAGAGTAATGCCAGTGCGCGAAATGATTTCTTCGGTAGTATAAATAGGACACTGGAATCGTATAGCTAGAGCTACAGCATCTGATGTGCGTGAGTCTATTTCTACTTTTTTATCGTTTTGGAGGATGTTGATTTTGGTATAAAACACACCATTTTCAAATCGGTTTATAAACACGTCAGTCACAACAAAGTCAAGTTTATCGCCTATTGATTTTATTAAGTCGTGCGTGAGTGGACGGGGTATTTGTATGTTTTCCAACACAATTGCAATGGCTTGTGCTTCGAAGTTCCCAATAATAATTGGAATTCGGCGATCGCCATCTTGTTCTCCCAAAATCAAAACATACGCATCTTTTTGTGATTCGCTGTATGAAATGCCTACTATGGTAAGTTTTATAAGGTCCATATTGTAACTATTCTTCAAAGTTAGAAAAAAAAAATGTGTGTCTGCAATTTTAATATACTTTTATGTACATTTGAAAAAAACAAGGTAATATGAAGAAATTAGCAATCATTTTGGGTATAATGAGTTTGTTTATCGCATGTAATTCAAACACTAAAAAGGAAACCTCAGTAGAAACAGAATCAACGACTGAAGCCTCAGTTACTGCAAAACCAAAAGTTCGTGTTCAGGCTCAGGTAATACAATTAGATGAAACGCAATATAGGAATCAAATATTTGATTATATACAAAGTCCACAACAATGGGTGTACAAAGGGAAACGGCCCTGTGTGATTGATTTTTATGCTGATTGGTGCCGTCCATGTAAAATGATTGCACCATACTTTGATACTCTAGCTATAGAGTACGCAGGTAAAGTTGATTTTTATAAGGTAAACGTAGCTGACGCCAGCAATCTTTCACAGTTCTTTAATATCCAATCAATACCATTCGTCATGTTCTGTAGCAACAAACTCGCTCAAACTGCCAGTGGTGCATATCCTATTGATTTCTATAGGAGTACGATCGATAGTTTGTTATTGAAATAGGATTCACAATAGAAAAAACCTTTAATCTGTTATAAGAAGTGCTGTATGTCAACCTATGCAGTTCTAATAGCTATTTATTTAGTCAATAGCAATATTTTGTTTCTTTAAGATGCGTTTTGCAAAAACTGCAAATGCTGCAATGTATGAGAAGCAAATAATAGGAATAATATACGAATTGTGAATACCAATAATGTCGGCAAGTTTTCCTTGAATAGGAGGAATTATACCACCGCCAAGTATCATCATTACAAGGAAAGAAGAACCTTGCGAGGTGTATTTGCCCAGCCCGAGTGTAGCCATGGTGTATATGTTTGACCACATGATGCTACAAAACAAACCACCCGAAAGGAACGCATAAACCGCAATCATTCCCGTAGAGCTAAGACCAATAATCATTGCAATAATTGCTAAAACGGCAAATATAAACAGAGACAAAGCCGGCTTGCCTTGACATACTATAAAGGCAACAATTTGTACAGTAACGCAGAGTATGAAGTAGTACAAAATGCTCATATCATGTCCGGCTAATGTATTTACTCCAAGCACAAGGAGGAATGCAAGTATAGGAGCGAGTATTAAGGCTGCTATTTTTACCGGTTTTTTTAGGTCAAAAACGAGTACAGCTCCTGCCCAACGACCAATCATTAAACCACCCCAATACATTGAAATAAAAGGTGCAATTTCTGCAGCAGAATATTCTCCAAACTCAGGTTTTGAGAGCAATTCCCCCAAATTGCTTCCTATTGCTACTTCAACACCTACATAGAGAAAGAGAGCTATAAGTCCTAGTACCAATTGTGGATATTGCAAAGCTCCCCAACCGGTATTATCTTTTTTCGCTTTGGTATGTGCGAAGAGCAGGGCAAGAATTACCACCAAAAAAGCTCCAATTAGGCGGTACATACGATTCATGTCAAGATTTTCGGTGCCTAACAAAGTAGTTCCTTCCGATTTGTAACTATTAAACACTGGTACCATAAAGAAAAGTAGTAGCAGGGTGATAATAAAAAACAACCACAATGCTTTGTTTGATGTTTCTACTTTTGATTCTTGTACGCATGCCGGAACTTTCTTAGAGAAAAAGAAAATAGCAGCCGCAAGCACAAATAGCACGCCTACAACAGAGTATAGCACTACTACATTATTAAGATTGAGAGAGTCTATTTTCGATGAAGTAATTTCGCCAACAGCACCGAACAAGGCTATACTTAAAATGATAGGACCTATGGTTGTTCCAAACGAGTTGATGCTACCGCCTAGATTGATACGGTCGCTTCCGGTTTTGGGGTCACCAAGAGCAATGGCAAAAGGATTTGCTGCTGTTTGTTGCAACGAATATCCTAACGCAACTACAAATAAGCCGGCAAGCATACCAAGATACGCATCGGTTTTTACACCAATAATCATGGCAACAGCACCAACTGCCGAAAACAATAATCCATATATAATACTTTTCTTATACCCCCACGAACCAACAATATCGGACTTTTGGAGCGTACTTATCATAAATAAAACAAGTGCACCTATATAATATGCGGTGTAAAATGCAAAGTCAATTAATTGCGACTGAAATTGGTCTAAATGAAAATGATGTTTGCAAAATGGAATAAATACTCCGTTACTTGCTGCAATAAATCCCCAGAAAAAGAATACAATTATTAGTGTATAGAGTGCAGGATAGTTGGTTTTAATTTTCGGTTCTTCCATTGTTTTTTGTTTTTGCAAAAATATAAAATAGTTATGAATTAGAGGCATAATTTTGTGAGACCAATAGAGGCTGCGACTTTTAACTATTATACCTTTAACAAGTTCGTTTAGAGCTATTTAATAAACACTATAAGATTTTATAGGGCTTTTTTTTTGATGGTTGTCTTACATATAGAAATATTTTATAATTTTACGGACTTGTATTTTAAACTTTACAAAAGAGTTATGAAAAAATTTATAATTAATCTGTTAACACTTTGTTTAAGTGTTTTATTTGGAAGTAGTGTATTTGCTGCTGGTATCAATACTGGTGGTGGAGCAGTGCCGTTTGGTAGTAATACGCAGTATTCGTATGGTATTATGCCAACCAACCTACCTTCGGGTGGTACCTATGGTGCGTCACAAAAGGCAGCAGAGGCTTATGAAGCTTGGAAAGGTGCATATGTTAAGTCCGATTGTGGTTCGGGTCTTTATCGCGTTGTCTTCGATGATGGGAACTCAACCGTATCGGAAGGTATTGCGTATGGTATGTTACTTTCTGTATATGCCGATGATAAAGCTGTTTTCGATGGTTTGTGGGCATACTATCAAGCCAATAGGAATGCTAATGGTGTGATGAACTGGAAAATAAGCGGTTGTAGCGGAGTTTCTGGAGCAAATGGAGCTACCGATGCTGAATTAGATGCTGCTATGGCATTGATTATTGCTGCCGAACAATGGGGCGGTACGTATGCAAGTACAGCGAAATCATTTATCAAGACGATTAAAAATAGAGAAATGCATTCTAATGGTCAAACATTGAATGGTGATGCATGGGGAGATCAAAATTCTTGTCGTAACCCGAGTTATTTTGCTCCAGCATATTATACTGAATTTGCCAAAGTTGATACTGACAATGCTACATTTTGGTCTTCTACAGCAATTTCTGCTTCTAACACAATATTACTTACCAATCGCAATTCCACTTCTGGTTTGGTTAGTAACTGGTGCGATAATAGTGGTGCAGAAAATGCGTGTGGTAATACCGGTTCTGGTGCAAACGGATATGGAGCAGATGCTTGTCGTAATCCTTGGCGTATGGCAGTTGATTATTTGTGGCATGGAACAAGCGCTTCTTCTGCGGCAAAAGATATCAATGCAAAACTTATTTCGTTCGTTAATGGATATGAAAATCAATTGAAGGGTCCTTTCTCAAACCGTGATGTTTCTAACCCAAGTGGTGGTTCGTATGTAAATGGTTCATATACAACATTTGCTTTGCCTCCAATGACCTCGTCAAGTGCGCAAAGCAGTTTGAATAAATGTTATACAGCAGTTGCAAATTTGGCAAATGTTGATGCTTATTTTAACTCTACTATCCGTTGTATTACAATGTTCGTGCTTACCGGTAACTTCTGGGCACCGGGTGCTTCAGGATTTGTATTCCCTCCATCAGTCTCTGCAGCAGAAACTGATGTAAATGGAAATATCGTTCTTACAATGAATAAAACGATGAGTGGAACATCTTCTTCAGGCTCAAATTTTACAGTATACTATAATAATGTAGCACAATCAGGTATTATTTCAAGTGTAACCATCAGTGGAAAAACAATTACATTGAATGTTTCAACCGCACCAAAACCTGGACAAAATATCACTCTTTCTTATAATGGAAATGGCAATATTAAATCTACGGAAGATGCTGCTATGGAAGCATTTACAAAAATAGAAGTTATCAGTATGGTGGCAGGAAATGAAACAATACTTGATGATTGTGAAGATGGAAATGAGTTTAATAATGTTGGTGGTATTTGGTTTACATTTAATGATGTAAGCGATCAGGCAAAGGCATGTACTCCAGGAACATCAAGTACCATATCTCCATTGAGTGGCAAAAATGCTCCCGTGCAAATGACTGCAGGAGGATGTACTGAGTCTCCGGCATATTCTTTATATTGTACATATAAATTAGGTTCAAACTATACACCATATGATAAGGGATCTTGTGCAAGCTGGACAAACCCTGCATACGTTGGTATAGGTACATGGGTTGATGATGTTGAAACAAGTTCAATGGACTGGTCAAGTGGTACTGGTGTAACATTCTATTACAAAGGTCCTGCTTGTGCATTCCAAGTTATTATATCAGAAGTAACAGATTATTGTTTCCATAAATATGATGTTCCTGCATGTTCGAATTGGACAAAAATTACAGTTAAATGGGCTGATTTGGCACAACCTACATGGGGTACTCCGGTAACATTTTCTGCAGATCATGTGCTTAAATTACAGTGGCAATTTGAGGTAGGAACAACCGGGAAAGCTGGTAGTACAGGTAATATGGCTATTGACGAAGTTCATATTCTTGGTATGCCACCTGTTGAATTAACAGCATTAACTATCTCACCTGTTTCTGATGATGATTTGGCGGATGATGATTGTAGTGCAAACATCGACCCATTGAAAATTCCTATTGCATCAAGTGCAGTAGGTGATACCTTGTATTTAGAAACAACTCCTACACCTCTTGATGCTTCATATCCGGTAGTTTACTGGACATCAAGTGATGAAACTGTTGCAAAAGTTGACTATAAAGGTAGAGTGTTAGGTGTTGGATATGGTGAGGCTACTATTACAGCTCGCTCTAAAATGCATCAAAATATTTCTACAACCTATACAGTAAAAGTACCTGCACCTT
>CAYFVM010000038.1:5076-9648 GCA_964346725.1 uncultured Bacteroidales bacterium | reverse complement strand
ACACCGTATGTTGCATGGTTTCCCATGTATCCATATCGTCTTTTCTAGGAGCTTTATTACACGATCTGCTGGCATCGTTATTTCTTGCGCTACGGCCATTCTTCCATAATCATCTATAATATTCAACACTCTAAATTTCCTTCCTCACTCCAAGGCATCACTCACAAAGTCAATAGACCATGTACAATTCGGCTCTTCTGGCATCTCCAGTGGATTCTTTACTCGTGCTGGCAATCGCCGCTTCAATGTCCTTCTTTTTTCATAATGCATTGACTTGTACACACGGTAAACTTTCTTGTGATTCCAAATTCCCTACTTACTAATTCTGCCGATACGCCACTTTCCAATGATTTTACTGCACGTACCATTTCTCTTTCACTATGTGCTTTCTTTTTCATAACACTTTTAATTAAACAAATTTATCACTTTTGTCTAATTATACTCCGTCCGATTTTTAGGGAAGGCTACAATTTATGCACACTGCTTCAGCAGTCCACTCATTTTACAAAAGCTATTTTTTTTATTCGTAGAGTTTCTTCTTCCTTTTTCGTCAATGCCGTCCATCAATGATTGCAATTGTTCATCGGTTTGCTCTTGCGTTGATGTTAAATCAAATGTTCCCATAATTACTTAGGTTTGTTACAAATGTACAAAATAGAACAAATCCGTACGGGGTATTTATAACCACAATTCCTTTGATAATCTCCAAGTTTTTGACGAAATTTGCGATAAACAAAGAACGAGTGATACATTCTATTGCGCATAACATTATTTCACCATTAGGTTTTTCGTCAGCCGAGAATTACGCTGCGGTAAAAGCCGGTAAAACAAAACTTGCCTTGTATCATTCGTTATATGGCTTGCCGGAACCCTTTGTGGGCTCTATTATAGACAGCGAAAAACTTAACGATGCGTTTTCGGCCATCAATAGCAAAAACGGCCGTTACACGAATTTTGAACAAGCAGCAATTCTTTCTGCATACAACGCTCTGCAACAAACTGACATAAACCCTGCATCTGAGAACGTTATTTTTATACTTTCAACGACAAAAGGCAACGTGCATTTGCTCGAAGATAGCGAGGGCTATGAGCCGGAACGAATTCACTTGTGGCGTTCTGCTCAGTTGATTGCTCAATTTTTCGGCAATCCAAACGAACCGTTTATAATTTCAAATGCGTGCATTTCTGGCGCTTCAGCACAAATTACCGCAAAACGACTCCTCGAATGCAAAACATACGACTACGCAATAGTTATCGGTGCCGACATGCTTTCAAAGTTTGTCGTTTCGGGATTTCAATCGTTCAAAGCATTGTCGCCAAAACTGTGTAAACCATACGACCAAAACCGTTGCGGGCTCAACCTAGGTGAAGCCGCAGCAACTATTATATACGGATACACCGAAAAACCACTTCCTAAAAATTCCATTGTATTATCAGCCGGAAGTATGGCAAACGATGCAAACCACATATCAGGACCTTCACGCACTGGTGCAGGATTATATTTGGCAATAAAGAAGGCGTTGAGCAACACCACTGCAAACGCTATTGCGTTTGTCAATGCTCATGGCACAGCTACCGCCTATAATGATGACATGGAATCGCTGGCTCTTACGAGTGCAAACTTGCAACACTGCCCTATTAATAGCCTCAAGGGATTCTTTGGGCACACGCTTGGTGCGGCAGGAGTTTTGGAATCAATTATTTCGTCACGTGCCATAGTAGACAATACGGTGCTCAAAACCAACAACGTAAGCACTCCAGGAACCGTTACGCCAATTGCTGTAACACTAGAAAATGAATCTTGCTCAAAACAACAATTTCTCAAAATACTTTCGGGTTTTGGAGGCAGCAACGCGGCACTTTTGTTTACAAAAACAATAGACTAACATGAGTGAAACTATTGCGTCATATTGCCGAATAACCAACAATTCCGTTATAGTGAACGGGAAAAGATGGGACGTACCAAGCAGTGAAGGTTCATGGCTTACAAACATATACCACTCGTTAGAAATTATGTATCCAAAGTTTTTCAAGATGGATAATCTTGCGAAATGCGGATTTTTGGGAGCCGAGCTTGCGCTACATGATGTTGATTTTGACAAGACCATTCTTAAAGAAGACGTTTCGGTGGTGTGTTGCAACCGCAGCTCCTCACTCGACGACGATTGCCAATATCAGCAAACAATACAACATGCCGACAACTATTTTCCGAGTCCGGCAGTTTTTGTTTATACCTTGGCAAACATAGTCACGGGCGAAATAGCCATTCGCAACAAAACTATGGGCGAAACTTCTTTTTACGTAATGGAATCATTTAATCCACAAAAAATTTGTTCCTTTGCTAAAGATGCGTTTTGCGACCCTTCTGTAAATGCGTGCCTATGCGGTTGGGTAGAATATTTTGAAGGAAATTGCGATGTGCTTTTTCTTTACATTATGCGCAACGGCAATGGTGCTATTGAATTGAATACTAATAATGTACATAACTTATATTACTGATTAAAATGGAAAATTTGATCTTAGAATTAAAGAAAGAAATTATTGAAGTTTTGAATTTGGAAGAAATTACACCAGAAGACATTGACTCTGATGCTCCTTTGTTTGGCGAAGGTTTAGGCCTCGATTCAATTGATGCATTGGAACTTATGATGTTGATGCAGAAAAACTACGGTATAAAGATTGAAAATTCTGATAAAGGAAAAGAAATCTTTAAGTCAATCCGTGTGATGGCTGAATACATTCAAGCAAATAGAACGAAATAACTTCTTTCTATGAGTAGCGGATTGGTTGTTTCCGGAATGGGCATCATTTCGGGCTTAGGAATAGGAAAAGAAAAAACATTGAATGCCTTGCTTGCCGAAAAATCGGCGGTGAGTACCATTCAATATCTGCAAACTATGCACACCGATATTCCGGTTTCGGAGGTTCCTCTTTCCGATGCCGAAATGAAGCAGCTATTGCAAATTCCTCAGGAACAATTAATTACCCGTACACCACTCATGGCTATTATTGCTGCGAAAGAAGCAATTGAACAAGCAAAACTCACCGAACACAAACCGGAACGAATTGCGTTCATTAACGGCACAACCGTTGGTGGCATGGAGAAAAGCGAATTGTATTACAACGATTTTCTTGAAAACAATAATCACTCGGAATACATTGCGGCGCATGATTGTGGAGCCGGCACAGACCAAGTTGCCGACTACTTCAACATATTTGACACCACCTACACCATTTCTACTGCGTGTTCGTCGGCTATCAATGCCATAATTCTTGGAGCAAATCTTATAAAAGCAGGCAAAGTTGATGCTGTTGTAGTTGGCGGCACTGAGTGTTTAAGCAAATTTCATCTCAATGGTTTCAACACCCTCATGATTTTGGATAGAGAACCGTGCAAACCATTCTCACGAAATCGCGCAGGACTAAACTTAGGTGAAGGCGCGGCTTATTTGGTGATAGAAAAAGAAGACGCAGCAAAAAAACGTGGCATCACTCCGCTCTGCGAATTAGGTGGCTACGCAAATGCGTGCGATGCATTTCACCAAACAGCATCATCACCTGACGGACAAGGAGCATATTTGGCTATGCAAGGAGCACTTACCGATGCGCAAATGTCACCCACCGAGATTGACTACATAAACGTGCACGGCACCGGAACACCAAACAATGACGAGACGGAAGGTATTGCACTTACACGAGTATTTGGCGAACAAGTTCCCGATTTTTCATCAACAAAAGCCTACACCGGCCACACTACAAGTGCTGCAGGAGGCGTTGAATCGGTTATTTCTATACTTGCGTTGCAACATGATTTTGTACCCCCCACACTCAATTTCTCCGAACCTATGGAAGAAGTTGCCACCGTTCCGGTCACCAAAACAAAACACAAACCAATGAAGCATATCATGAACAACTCGTTTGGATTTGGTGGAAATGATTCTTCATGTATTTTCTCTAAAATCAACTAACTATGAGCGTGTATATACAATCGGCAGCACAAATTTCATTGCAAAAACCACTCAGTGAAGAATGGTTTGAAAACCCTATTCTTCCTACCGAACGTTATAACCGTTCTATAGAACCAGATTACAAGGAATTCATATCGCCTATGGCTTCGCGACGCATGGGGAAACTCATAAAACGCGCCATAGCAACCTCTTTTTCTGCAATACAACGTGCTGATGCACAAAACATTGATGCCATAATTACGGGAACAGGACTTGGCTGTATTGAAAACACCGAGAAATTCCTTTCGGCTATGGTCAAAGAAGGGGAAGAATTTCTGCAACCGACATATTTCATGCAGTCTACGCACAACACCATTAGTTCACAGATTGCGCTACAACTAAAATGTAACGGATACAACTGCACCTATTCACATAGAGGCACTTCGTTTGAATGCGGCCTTTCCGATGCGTTTCTACAATTTACATTAGGAAAAATCAACAACGCACTCGTAACCAGCCAAGACGAAATGACTCCGGACTATTTCTATATGCTCGGAAAAATTGGCTATTGGAAAAACGGTGAAATAAACCAAGAAATCTTGCGCAAAGCAGAAACAAACGGCTC
>CAYFVM010000038.1:0-4976 GCA_964346725.1 uncultured Bacteroidales bacterium | reverse complement strand
TGCCTTGCCTCCGGTAACTTGCTTTTGAAAGTTTCGCTAAACAAAATGCCTGCATTTTCTTGGACACGAGACTATTTTTTCGCACTCCTCACCAATTGGTGGTTTTTATTAACGGGAATTGTTCTTGGCTCTGCAACAGTTTTGTGGTTTCATATTTTGAAAAATTATCCTTTTTCGGCAGCCTACCCACTCACCTGCATGAGTTACGTGTTTGGAATGTTTGCCGCATTAATTTTCCTAAACGAAGCCATTCCTCTCACTCGTTGGATAGGAATTGGTATCATTATTGTTGGTGTTTACTTTGTTGCAAAATAAACCTATGAATAAGTTTTTTACCGCCATATTCGCTTTCTTATTGTGCTTTAACGCTATGAGCCAAAGCGATTTTACGCAAATTACCGGCGACAAAAAACAACAAACGATTCAAGCCATAAGCAACGCTTCAAAGCAAACAAAAACGATTTCTTGTGACTTTGTACAAGAAAAAACAAGCACACTCGTTGCCGAAAAAGCAGTATCAAAAGGAAAAATGTATTTTCAAAACCCACGTTCGCTACGTTGGGAATACACCTCTCCAAACTCGTTTGTTTTAATCATGAAAGGAACAGACGTGATAGTAAAAAACGCACAAGGCGTTACTACGCAGAACACGCGCATGTTCAAAGAATTGGCAAACATTATTGTAAGCATTGTAGATGGTTCAGGGTTAAATGACAATAAAAACTTCACCTCGCAAGTGTACGCCAACACCAATGACTATATGGTAAAACTTATTCCGACTAACAAGCGCTTAAGTTCCATGTATTCTGACATTACACTCCTATTCAACAAACAAACGAAAAATGCCGAAAGCATTACCATGCATGAAAAAAACGGAGATACAATGACAATCACCTTCTTGAATCACAAGATAAACCAACCGATTGATACAAAACTATTTATTGCTCAATAACATGCTTGAAAACAAACTATACATTATTGAACACAAAGAAGAAGATGGCGAGAATATAACATTCACTATTCGTCAAAACAAAAGCAACGAAATTTTCAAAGCCCACTTTCCCGGAAATCCAATAACACCGGGAGCTTGCTTGATAGAAATAGCCCGCGAACTCTGCGAAAAACATATAGGAAAGTCACTCAAAATACGCTTTTTGAAATCGGTGAAATTTCTCAATATCATAACACCTATCACAAACGAATTTTTGAAGTTTGACATTTCACTTTCTCCAGCAGATGACAACGCATTTGATGCAAAAATTCAAATCATCGCTGACGAAAATGTGTACACAAAAATCAATTTCAAATTAGCATAATGAAGATTGCAGCCACAACGTGCATCATTATTCCGACGTATAACAACGAAAAATCAATACGTTCGGTGGTTGAATCCGCGTTGCGGTATTCCCCAAATGTAATTGTGGTAAACGATGGCGCGACAGATGCAACAGGCGACATTCTTGCACAAATAGAAGGGATTACATTCATTTCATATAAACCCAATAGAGGGAAAGGATTTGCCCTTAAACAAGCGTTTGCTGAAGCTCAAAAGCAGGGCTTTGCGCACGCTATTACACTTGATGCCGATGGCCAACACAAAGCAAGCGACTTGCCGAAATTTGCCGAAGCAATCAACACATATCCTTCGTCACTCATAATTGGCAGCCGAACGTTTGACCAACCGAATATGCCCGCAAAAAATGCGTTTGCAAATAGATTTTCAAACTTTTGGTTTACGGTACAAACGGCCATTTCGCTTCCCGACACACAAACAGGATATCGGGCGTATCCACTACAAGCAATGAAATATCGTGGACCGCTTAATAACCGATACGAAGCTGAGTTAGAAATGTTGGTACGTTGCGCATGGCGAAATATAGCAATTCAGCCCATAACCATTGATGTATATTATCCGCCAAAAGAAGAACGTGTTTCGCACTTTCGTTCCACTCATGACTTTGTACGGATTAGTTTGCTTAATACCGTTTTGTGTTTCCTTGCAATACTCTATGGATACCCATCAATGGGCGTACGAAAGTTGCTAAAACTTATCGTATCATAATCCGTCCATTCTGTTCGGTAATCATTGCATCTTTTACAAGAGCCTCAACAATTTGAATAATCATCTGATAGTCATAGTTTTGAATGTCAGCAATTTCTTGTAGCGTTAAAGGACCGTGCTTTAACAAACAACGCAACACGCTGGCACGTTTCTGACGAAAAGAACCCTCAAATTTCGATTGCACAGTATGGGTGGTAGAATAACGATTGAAATTACCAACGGTCTTTTTCAAATACGTTCCGTAGTCCATAATTGCCCAATACCACTCACGAGGATTTTCACGATATAAAACCTGTTCCGCCACTTTGCGCAATTCTGAATCAGGAATTTTGTCAGTTACATCATTGAAAAAAGAATAAATCAAGACCGTCCTGACATTTGTTTCCAAGAAAATCAATGGCTGGTTAAATGCATATACCAAAATAGAAGCTGCTGTATTATCACCAATGCCCGGACACGCACGCAACTCTTCTACCGACGTTGGAAAATCAATTTTTTCAACGATTTGCTTTGCAGTTTCATGTAAAAAACGGGCACGACGATTATACCCCAACCCCGACCAATGCTGCAAGACCTCTTGAAAATCGGCATGTGCCAAATCGGCAAGTGTGGGGAATGCCGACAGAAATTCGGCATACTTCTGCATAACGCGCGATACTTGCGTTTGCTGAAGCATCACCTCCGACAATAAAATAGAATAAGGACTTGTATCTATACGCCAAGGCATATCACGATACAAGTCCTTTCCTTTTCCTAATACCGTTTGTTGAAATTCAGCTATTTGTGAATCGGTCAACTTCACGTTATTGTTGTTGTTTTGTTTTAGCTATTTTCTTTTGTTGAATTACCGAAGCAATTACTCCTACTCCAAGAATAACAACTATGGCAGATAAAGAAATGCCGATAGAAATATGAACAACTTCCATTAACAACATTTTTACACCAATAAACAAAAGTAATACAACCAAACTGTATTTGATGTATTGGAATTTATTCATGAACGATGCTAGCACGAAATACAAGGCACGTAGACCAAGAATTGCGAAAATGTTAGATGTAAATACGATAAACGGATCTGTTGTGATTGAGAAAATTGCCGGCACAGAATCGACTGCAAACATCACGTCGGTTGTTTCTATAACAAGCAACACAACCATTAATGGTGTAACAGCTTTTACGCCATTTACAATGGTAAAGAAGTGCCCACCGTCAAGTGTTGAGCTCACCGGATAGAATTTACGAAGGACTTTTATTACCGTGCTTTTGTCGGCATCAAAATCTTCGTTTTTGCCAAACAACATTTTGAAAGCAGAAACAACCAACAAAGCACCAAACACATACATAATCCAAGAGAAACGGTTTACCAATGCTGCACCCAAAACGATCATGACACCGCGGAAAACTAATGCACCGATGATTCCCCAAAACAAAACTTCGTGTTGGTATTTTCCCGGAATTTTAAAATAGGTGAACAACATTGCCATAACAAAAATGTTATCCAAACTCAATGCTTTCTCTATTAAATAACCAGTTAAATATTTTAACGCAGCATCCCAACCGTTTGCAATAGAATGGTCTGGTGACTCCGACAACAAATTGAATACATCATATTCGTATGCAAAACCTAAAAATACATTAAAAACTAAAGCGCAAAAAATCCACAAGCAAGTCATTTTAAGGGCCTCGCTCATTGAAATTTCGTGTTGTGTTTTATTTAGAACGCCTAAGTCTAGCGCTAATAACGCAACGACTATAGCTAAAAAAAAAATCCAAACCAAAAAATGCATCAAACTTGGTTTATATGATTACTGATTAAAATCTATATCGAGCTGAAACTGTTGGGAAGAACGAATTTGCCAAAACCCTTGTATTGAAGGATACGCCATCATTAATGTATGGTCCAACAAATGGACGAACGTCAGCTGATAATTGCAAGGGGAAATCAAAAGTGTATTCCAATCCAAACATACCGGCAAGCCCCATATAACTACCTAGATTTCCATTATCATTGTATGCGTTATCCCAAACTAATCCCATCAAACCACCAACACCTAAATACCAATTCCACTCTCCTTGACTTGTCCAGTTTGGAGAACCAATAATCCAATTGTGAACAATTGAAGCTTGTGCTCCTTTACCTGAATTCCATATACCACCATCTAATTCCCAAAAATTTGGTTTTGTTGCATTGAATTGATACGATACTTCAAGTACATTTGATAATCTAAAACCAATAGCTCTTGATTGTGCATAACTACTCATTCCGAATATGCTAACTAGTAAACTGATTAAATAAACTTTTTTCATTTTGTATTATAAATTAAATTAAAATTGTATACAACTATAATGTAGCATAGTCAGAACATCACACGTATGCCGGCGAATTGTGTAATTGCCACATAGCGTATTCTACGCGATATTTCCGTGTCGCTGTCGTAGCGGAGTGCGGCGCGAACTGTGGGATAACTTGTACCCAAAGCAGCCATTAATTGCTTCTTGGCTCCGTGAGCCACCAGAATTCTTTTTTTCCCTTCCATATTTTTTTTCAAATTGGAAACAACGCAAATATTGCGAAGATTTTTTTTAAATCCAAATAATTTCATTGCGAAATTATTTTCGGTTGTTACAATCGACGGCAATCCGCTACAGTCTTCAGACGTGGAACGAACAATCCAAGGATAGGTGCACTAACAAAGGTAGTTCGTAGCTACCACACGACAAGCATACACTATAAGGCAAGGAAGCAGTATTCATCCTCACGAAAAACGTAAATCGTTGATTATTAATAATTTAATACACTTTCCGACATGCTTTTTTTATGTATTATTGGGGGCAACTCGAATACATTAGCAGTATAATAGGGTTTAACACGGCAACATATGTGTTCGGTTTTGACTGCCCAATTGACCGCCCA
>CAYFVM010000037.1:0-9703 GCA_964346725.1 uncultured Bacteroidales bacterium | reverse complement strand
TCCATTTGAGCAGCACCAGTAACCATGTTCTTCACGTAGTCAGCGTGACCTGGACAGTCAACGTGTGCATAGTGACGATTTGCGGTTTGATACTCAACGTGTGAAGTATTAATTGTAATACCTCTTTCTTTTTCTTCAGGAGCGTTATCAATAGAATCGAATGAACGCATTTCCGAAAGACCTTTCTTTGCTAATACAGTTGTAATTGCTGCTGTCAAAGTTGTTTTTCCGTGGTCAACATGACCGATAGTACCAATGTTTACGTGTGGTTTGGATCTATCAAACTTTTCTTTTGCCATTTCTACTTATTATTTAAATTATTCAACATATAAAATTTCATTTTTTTCACAGAGCCGATGATGGGAATTGAACCCATGACCTCTTCCTTACCAAGGAAGCACTCTACCCCTGAGCTACATCGGCCAGACTCAAATCCTTACAGAACTTTCTGCTCGAAAATTCGGACTGCAAATGTAGTTTATTTTTCTAAAAAACAAAAGGATTTACTTTTTTTCTTGTTTCCCCTTCATCTTTTCTATTTGGTTGCGAAGTGCATCGATTGCCAAATCAACTGCTTCCTCAAAAGATTTTGCTGTTTTCTTCGAAAACAACTCTTTTCCTGGAGTTTTTATACTTATTTCTGCTTCTTTATTTTCTTCATCTGTTGTGTTTACTAATTTGAAGAAAACATCAGCCGATTGTAAAATATCAGAAAATGTGTCCAATTTGTTCACTTTGTTTGTGGTAAACTCTCTTAGTTTTTCGGTGGCCTTAAAGCCAACAGATTGAATCTTTACTTCCATAATTATTATGTTTTAATTCCTCGGATGAGAATGTTTATATACTTTTTTTAGTTTTTCAAATGAATTGTGCGTGTATACTTGCGTTGCAGCCAAAGATGCGTGTCCCAATAATTCTTTTATATCATTTATATCTGCACCATTATTCAGTAGATGCGTTGCATATGAATGTCGTAACACGTGTGGGCTTTTTTTATCTATCGTTGTTACCTCGCCTAAATATTTACGTACGATTCTATACAATAGATTAGGATACGATTTCCCACCGTTATCGGTTACAATTAACATATTGTGCTCCAAAGCGATTTTATTCCGTTCCTCTATATAGCTCTTGAGAAGCGCCGAACACTCTGGCAAGATTGGTATAATTCTTTCTTTACTTCTTTTACCAAAAACTTTGATACTTCCTTCGGTAAAATTGATTGATGAAAGTTCCAACCCCAACAATTCTGCTCTACGAATTCCTGTAGTGTATAATAAATCAATGACCACCTTGTCTCGCAAACCCGAAAAGTCTTTTGTAAAGACATTTTCGTCAAGCAATTTATTCATATTTTCTTCTTCAACAAAATAAGGAAGACGTTTTTTCACCTTCAACATATGCACTTTGCGCGCTACGTTTTGTTGCAGCTTCCCTTCTTTCTGAAGATAATAAAAAAAAGAACGAACTGCCGTTATCTTTCTATTAATAGATCGTGGAGCAATTCCTTCTTCTGATAATTCACTGATCCAAAGACGAATATCTTTGGAATCAATTTGCGCAATTTGTTTCTGTCCTATATGCTGCAAAAAAGGCAAAAGGTCGTTTTGATACGATATGACTGTGTATTTTGAACTTTTTTTCTCGTAACTAAGATAGTTCAAAAATGATTGTAATAATTCCTCATTGTGGGAATTATTGCTCATCAGTCAACTGCATTTTTTGTTTGTAAATAGCCTTGATAAGTTGCTCGCGTTGAACCACAGATGGTTTTGTGAACGCTTGTCTGTTTCTTAATTCTTTGACAACACCTGTTTTTTCAAATTTTCTTTTGAATTTCTTCAATGCTTTGTCAATGTTTTCGCCTTCTTTTACCGGTACGATTATCATATTATTCTCCTTATTTAGAATGTTTAATAAATGGACTGCAAATGTATAAACTTTTAGATAAAGAGCAAGTTTTTAATCAATTGTTTTTAAATAGAAGCTTAAAATTGCATATTCTTCAGCAGTCAATATATTATTGTCCTGCAATTCTTTCGGTGATTTTATAGTGCCTACAATTCGTTTGTAATTAAATATTTTTTTTGTTTGCTCATAACTTACCAACGGATGGGCATTAAGTTCTTTAAAAGTTGCAGTGTTAATATTTACTTTTTGTATTAAGGAAGTGTCTATAACCAAATATGGCGCAATACTCGAAATAGTTGCGCTATCTAATGAGTATATTGTACGAAGTTGGTCTATGGTATAGAAACCTCCCACACGGTCTCGCGTTTCTATAATTTTTCTCGCTCGAAAACTTCCAATTTGTGGTAATTGTTTTAGATCATTGGTATCGCAATTATTAATGTTCACACTTTGTGGAACAACTGTTGATTTCTGATTTTGAAATGGCTTGGAATATTGCTCTGACTGTTTTTTATCAATTGATTTAGACGAACGAATTTCTATGAATTGTTCTATTCTAATATAGTCGGCTTCATTTATGGAATAAAGTTTTTTTACATCTTCTTTTTTCTTGAACACTCCACCTTTTGTCCTATAATTAACACATTGTGACGCTTGCTTTTGAGACAACCCTATGCGCATCAACTCAATCACTGTTGCGGAGTTCGGATCTACTATGGTATCGGGCTGGTGTGCAATTGTCGAAATAGTTTGATTTGGTTGTTTTACCAAGGTTTCGGACGCATTGTCTTCCACAGATTTTTGTGGTTTGTACACATAAAAAAAGATGGCTAATGCCGTAACGACAATGAGGGTGGTTAGGTTTTTACTTAAACGCACCCACGTTTGATTATTTTTTTTCATGTCTTAGAATGGATATCCTATGCCGACACTCAGCTTAAAATCATCTCCAGTTAGGCTTCGGGTACCCCAAATTAAATGTGACTTTGTATTATTTATGGTATATGGTTCTCGTATTTTCATTCCTAAATCACAACGAACTATGAGAAACGAGAAATCGAAACGCAGACCGAATCCTGCTCCCACAGCTAAATCTTTATAAAAATTCTTAAAATGAATTTCGGCACCTTCCAATTCATCGTTTCTGAACGACCAAATGTTTCCTACATCAACAAACAAGGCACCATTTAAAATTCCTATAATATGGAAACGACTTTCCACATTCATTTCCAACTTAACATCGCCTAAATAATATTTAAACGAATTGGTTGTATCCAAGTATGAGCCCAATCCCAACGAGCGACTTTCCCACGCCCTCATACTATTGGCACCTCCTGCGTAATATTTCTTCACACTCGGAAGTCCTTCGGAGTTGAGATACGGAACAGAAATTCCTCCGAATATTCTATATACAAAGGTAGTTTTAGGTGAAAGTACATCATAATATCTAAAATCGGCCTCACCCTTCACATACTGAGCAAACGGAAGATTAAGTACTTCGTATTGTCCTGCGGCACTTTGTTCCTTACCTCTTGCTCTGCAATATAGGTACATAAGATTCCCGCTGGTTTCAGCTGATATTTTTAAATATTGGTAATCTTTATTCTCTACATTTCTCTTACTATAATAGAGGATTGAAAAATTGTTACAAAACAAAAGATAATCTTCATAACTGTATTTGTAATAATTTTTACTGTTTATGAAATCATGGAATCGGTCGGAAATGTCATAATATCGTATATAACTAAAATCAACCGGGTTCAGATTATAGGCAAGAAACCTTTGTCCATACCAAGTGTAACCAAAATTCACTTCGGTAGTTGGTCGCGTATAATCTGGCGTTTGCAAATAATTATATTCAATATGGCAATTTGTTCTCGCACGGAATTTTTTATTGTATCTGTTCATACTAAATGGCACGAGAAATTTCGGAGTAGAAAAATCTGCAGAAATACCATACTCCTGAGAGTTGAATATTCGTATATTTTCATCTTCTGTTTTCAACACATTATTGTATTCTTCGGCCAATTTGAACTTCAAATTGAAATATTCTGCTCCATGAAACAAATTACGATTAATGTATGACGTATTGAGTGCTGCTCCCCAATCACCGCTGGTATTTGTCCCTTCTATGTCAAAACTGATTGATTGACGTTTACCGGGAGTAATATTTATAAAACAATCAAGGTCAACAGTATCGGAGTCCGGTTGCTCTGCTGATTCCTTAAATTCTATATTGACTAATTTAATCAACGGATAACTGCTCATAATTCGTTGAGTACGTTCCACGCGAAACAAACTATAATGTTCTTTTTCACTAATGAAATTCGCTTGGTGAATTGTTCCAGGTTTTATATACGTTGCTTTTGACGTATCAACTGCTTCGAGTTTCTGATTTTGCTGACGCGAACGTCGAGTAGTAGGTTTACAGTTTTGGTTTATGGTTGTTTTGTTAATGCGATGTCGTTTAAGAGAATTTTCTGTCGTTTTTTTGATACTAATTGCCAATGCCACACTATCAGGACCGTGAGTTGTATCAGCGGCAAAAATTATATTTTCTTTAGAAAAAGCGTAGAAACCGGAATTTTTGCACCTACGAACTATCTGTGTTTGCTCATCTTGCAACAAACCAATAGCAAATGGCGCTCCAACTCGAATTTTCGATACATTTTTCGATCGATTTATTATCGGTGCCAATGTGCTATCTTCTATGGCATACGAAACCGATGAAAGAACAAACAATTTGCCACTTGTCACCGTATAGTTAGCAACTATTTTTTTCTTTTGCAGACCTCTGTATTCAATGTTAGAACTAACTGCTGCATTATAATAACCCAACTCATTGAGATACAATCTAATCTGTTCTTCGTTTTTGGTAATCAACGTTTGGTCATACAACACCGGTGGTTCACCTATTATATCGCGCATCCAACTTCCAAACTTTCGTTCTGAATCTTCAAATGTATAGTAAAATGATAACCGCATGCGCATACCCAAAAATTTTCTATTAGGCTTGGGTTTTATATAATTGCTAATTTCAGCCTTGTTAATTTTACGGTTGTCAGTAGTAATTTTATGCTTAACGAGTAGTTTTTCGTCGGATTGCAAATGGCTCGTCACAGTACATTGACTAAAAAACAAAGCACTTAATACCATAAGGATTTGGACAACTATGTGTTTGCTTTTCTTCATCTGTTTAGCCGATGTTTTCTGCAAAGGTATAAATTATAAAGCATCGAAATTTACGGCAAATAAAAATTCAAAGTAAAATGATGCTTTATTGGGCATATAGGACATTCTCAGGCCGGTATTAAAGGGAGCTACAAAGTTTATAATGTGGCAATCGGTTGTAAGTTCACCTCCGTACGACAAATAATTCTTCGTTACACTATTGGAAAAAGTTCCCTCTGCATAGTCACAAAAGAGATTGCAACGAATTCGTTTTATATACATAATATCGCCAAGCTCCAAATCAGGATACAAAAGCGGAAAAGAATAATTTAATTGCACTGACGCCATTTCTTTTGATGGAGAGAGCGTTTCGGTATATCCTCGCGGCACAGGAATTTGGCGAAGGAAATACGTACTTTCATCTGTTTGATATTTATTGGTCTCATAGCCCCCCACCAATGACAAACTATGACTACGAATAATTCCCGGCAAATAGAGCGAGACTTTTGCATATAAATATTCGTTGTATGTTTTTTGTGATGCAAAAGGTGTATGTCCATATCCAACACTCACTATTTGTCCAAATCGTGGATTGATTTCTTGCGTTGCTTTTTGCCTATAATTTGAAAGAGTAATGAAATGTGCAAAATAATTTGACTCTATTTCATCATAATAGTTCACACTATATATTATTGGAGATATTTTATTCTTCACGTATTTATATGCCTGAAACTGACTTCCAAAAATCACAGAGCGATTATACGATTTTGAAGAAAAATTCAATGGGAAATATATCTTGGTAAAAAAATTTGTTACGCTATAATCAACTGAAATAGTGTCGGAAGAATTATATTCCTCCGGCGGCAATTCTGAATATTGAATAACACCTTTTGCCGCTTCCCCTTCTATAACCGGAAACAAACCTCGATACGAAATATTCGCAAAAAAATCTTTCTGTCCACTGCTTGGCAAAGCTCTATATCCTGCCCGAGAAATGAGCGTTCCCAAATGATTTTGCGAAAGTACTTGAAAACCATTTCCCGATTCACTCACGATGCTATTTTCATAATTCATGTAAAATGGCATCCAACTATGTATGCGAAATGCATGTAATAGTTTTGAATAGCTTTTTGACTCATAAACGGTATCGGACATTTGCGAAAAATCCACAAAGCCTTCTTGGTTTGAAAGCATTTGTGCTAAATTGTAATTTTCCTTTTTTACAACTTGAATATCATGCCACGACTTAGGATTCAATGGCATAGCTGCTAGCTGATACCCATTTGATGTGTAATTTGAAAAGATTAAGGTGCTATCAGTCGTTGAAGGATAACCACATCCGAAGTCTCCCACTGTAACTCGAAAAGCTTGACTAGTCTGCGGATTATAGGCGTATATATTGTCATTCCCAGAGTACGATGATGTGTAAAGCACACATTCTTTCCAATATATAGGACATTTGTAATCTTCATATGAATATGGCAAAATTTCCGTAAACATTTCATTTTGCACATCATATTCTACAATCCGCTTACCCTGATTATTCAACCCGACATAGATTATTTTTGACCCATTTTCATTCCAAGACGCATTTTGCACCGCATCATTATTAGGAACCGGTATTTGTCGTAAAACATTCTTGCTTTGTCTATCAAAAACTGTCAAAAAATTCTTTCCGTCTTCAGAAACTTCAGATGTTACAATTCTTTCATTAGAAGGAGAAATTGCAGGAGCGTACACATGTCGTTTGGTGCGTATTTTTCGCGTTTTATTTTTCTCAATGTCATACATATATATATATGAATTCTGTTTCAGTTCCCACCGAATATGGTAATTAGTTTCTTGCCAAACAATCGTTTTACCATTTGATTGTATTCTATTATTTGAGGGCTTAAAAGCAATATTTGCCACAACCCGTTCTTTCCCATTTCGAATGCGAACCAATTGTGGTATGGTATTTAAACCTCTTCGTTCGGCAAAATAGAGGTTATCAGAAATTTTTATGCCATTAACATAATTGGTATATACATTTTTTGCCTTTGCAATTGTATCGTACAACGTTTGTATTTCCCTATCGTGAGCAAGTTTCCACTCATTTGCTTGTCGTTCAAAAACTGACGTGTACCATTCTCGTTTGGACATTTCAGTACGTTCTTTTATAACATGATTTACAGGGCGAAAACTAAACGGATGACGAGCACAACGATCAATTATATCAGCCTCCAACGACTGTCCATAATATTTACGAGAATTGGCTAGAAGAAAATATCCCATTTCATAGTAATTCGGCACATAATCTTTGTACGAACCAAAATATGCTTTACTATAGGAGTACACGCCTTTGTCATAACACTGCGCTTTGAGGCCCATTGAAAAATCGGCTTGACGGCCACGTCCGGAATGACTCAATGCTGTTTCAGAGCACACGGCGTCGCCTTCAAGAAACCATCGAGGCATATATAAGCCAGAAACCATTCCTACCGATTGTTCTCCCAAAATAAAAGAGAAAACGCGCGTTGTTCCTTGATTCAATTTATCCATCTGAACCACATGGCGGAATTCGTGTAACGAAAGGTTTTCGTACCATTCTTGCGAATTTTGATCTTGTGGCGAAATAGTATAAACGTCCATTTGCTTCGGGCACCAGGCCACCGATGCATTACTTATGTTCGTTTTGGGGTGTATTACAACCGGGATTTTTCTTGGATTATGTTTCAAACCTTTTCCACACAAGTCATACGAAAATTCTAATTTCCGTGTAAAATTTTGCGCTATGCTATCACATGTTTCAGGATATATTACCGTGAAATTGTTCGTGTTAATTTGCCGCCAACTAATAAACGTTGGATCTGTGCCCATGCTATAATATTGGCCATACAAACTTGTTACAGTCATGCACAAAAAACACAGTATCGCACAAAATGTATTTCGCATAAATTGGTTTTCTTTTAAAACAATAAGACGCCTTTAAACTCATAGTTTAGAGGCGTCTCAGTATTACATTAGACAATTTTAAAAATGGCCACTTGCCTTTACCGACTTAACAATAACTGCACCTATTTTGTATGGATCGCCATTTGAAGCAGGGCGACGGTCCTCAATTCTACCTCGCCAACCATCATCAACAGTTCCGATAGGAATTCGCAATGAAACACCACGACTTCCAACACCCCATGAAAAATCATTTATTGAAGCAGTTTCATGTTTTCCGGTAAGTCGTAGTTCATTATATGCCCCATATACATCCATGTGTTCTTTTACATGTTTGCCAAATTCTGCACAAATTTCATCAAACACTTTTTTGACACCACATGTGCGCATTACATTATTTGAAAAATTCGCATGCATCCCTGAACCATTCCAATCAGCATCTTTACCAAGTGGCTTTGGATGAAGTTCAACAAACACATTGTATTTTTCACATATAAGTTCCATAATATAACGAGCCACCCATATTTCATCGGCAGCACGTTTTGCTCCTTTTGCAAAAATTTGATATTCCCATTGTCCGCAAGCAACTTCAGCATTGGTTCCTTCTATATTCAAACCTGCTTCAAGGCACGCATCAAGATGTTCCTCAACAATTTCACGGCCATAGGCTATACGAGCACCTACACCACAATAGTATGGTCCTTGTGGACGCGGTTGCGTTCCATCTGCAGGGAAACCAAGTGGCAAATTTGTATTACAGTCTATAAGAAAATATTCTTGTTCATAACCAAACCAAAAGTCATCATCATCGTCATCTATTGTGGCACGAGCATTAGTAGAATGAGGTTCTCCGTCAGAACGCAAAACTTCATTCATAATAATATATCCATTTGTTTGCAAAGGATTCTTACAAAGAAAAACCGGTTTCAAAATACATTCAGAAGATTTTCCTTCGGCTTGCTGTGCAGAAGATCCGTCAAAAGACCATTTTGGACAATCCTCAATTTTTCCGCTAAAATTTTCCACAACGCGGACTTTGCTTCTCAGTTGCTGAGTAGGCTTGCTACCATCCAACCAAATATAATCTAATTTGAATTTCATAGAACGCTTTCAATTGCGTTGCAAAGTAAAGATTTTTTTTTATAACTATAGAACACAATCACTGAAAATATCTTAGCTGTAAATAGAAATAAAAAAAGGTTGTATGATATGACTCATACAACCTTCAAGTAAAAAAGAGGCGGTACCTACTCTCCCGATTTTAACTCAGTACCATCGGCGCTTCCGGTCTTAACTTCTCTGTTCGGAATGGGAAGAGGTGGAACCCCGGAGCTATAACCACCCTAGTCTTATATAATTTCATTGACAGGGGCAAAACAAACTACAACGTGTAGAAACATGCTCAGAAGAAAATCTATCGGGCAATTAGTACGACTCGGCTTTGCCTTTGCAGACTTTACACCTGTCGCCTATCAACGTCGTCGTCTTCGACGGCCCTCAAGGGATTTCTCATCTCACGGACGGCTTCGTGCTTAGATGCTTTCAGCACTTATCCTGCCCATACATAGATACCCGGCGATGCGCCTGGCGGCACAACCGGTACACCAGAGGTATGTCCAATTCGGTCCTCTCGTACTAGAATCAGTTCCGTTCAAAAATCCTGCGCCCACGACAGATAGGGACCGAACTG
>CAYFVM010000036.1:9212-10534 GCA_964346725.1 uncultured Bacteroidales bacterium | reverse complement strand
ACACCTTTAGCTAAAGAATTTACATTGAATTGTTGAGAAGCTGTAGCAACTACTTTACCTACTACGTTGTATACAACAATTTTGCCCGCAGAAACAGCCATGCCACCTTTAATTGCAAAAGTATCGCTTTCTACCGCGTTGATTGCGGTGATTGGCTCTCCTCCTTCTATGATTTCATATGATTTGTCTTCAAAGAGAACCTGTATAGATTCAACTCCCGAAACTGGAGCGTTTGTTGTTGCAATGAATGCTTTAACAGTACCTGGATATGTGATTACTCCTTCTATAACCACTTTTACTGTTACGGTAGCAACGGCAGCGTCGCTAGCTTTTGCGTTCGCCAAAGCTGTTGCAACTCCATAATTAGAAACAACATTCCATGCGTTGTCATTTTCTGTTCCTGATTCTACCAAGAATACTTGAAGGTTTTCTATATCTTCCGACACGTTTACGTTGGTTAATGTAAGAGCAATGGTGTCATTAATAGCCAAGGCTTGAGTAAGACCTAGCTCAATACCTGCTGACTGGTAATTGTATGGAGCATTTGCGTTTAAAACAACAGAGTTGCGTGTGTCTATAGCTCCTTCTATTGCGTAAACAGCAGCTGATACAAGTGAAGCATTTGTGGCAGCTTCATTTCCGCCATCAACTTTCCAGAAATTAAAAGGTAGGTCTGTGCCAGTTTTTAGGTCAATTGCGTATATCGCGAAAGTATTGTTGGTTGCTTGAGTTACAGGCAATGAAATGCCATTAATAGTGCCTAGTGACCATCCTGATTCTGTTTCTGTCCAATCTGAAGATGCATCATACGTGACAACTACTTTGTCGTAATCATTGAGTGCACTAAGCTCGCTTGCAAGAAGTTGGTCTCCCGTTGTTGTTAAAGCACTTGATGTTTCAGAATAACTTAAATCGCTAACAAGTTTAATAGTAACATTTTCTGTATAGTCAGCTGTAATAGCGCCTGTATTCTGAATTGCAACTTGTTGAATATTTGCCAACGTAATAGGTATGCGGCAAACAAGCCCTGCTTTGTTTATGGTAAATGTCCCCTTGTTTTCTTCGCTAGCATCAGATTGTACAACGATACAAAGTTCATTGTTTGATGCTGTTTCATTGTTAAATGTGATTTCGAGAAACGCTTCTTGTTCAACTGTAATAGCTGGTTCTTTCCAAGTTGCACCATACCAACCGTCCCATGCAGCTGCAGCTGTTATTGAGACGTCTTTTCCCTCTTCGAGGATTGTTGTTGTTGCGGCATTACTTATAGAAAATGCTGCAAGGCAAGCACTGATAAATAATAGTAATTTTTTCATACGTTA
>CAYFVM010000036.1:0-9112 GCA_964346725.1 uncultured Bacteroidales bacterium | reverse complement strand
TGTGTAGAGCGTTTTTATAAAGTGGAACTTTCAGTGCCTTCTGCTCTCAATAATCCGAATTTTAATACTATTCAAGATAACTTTTCTCGCTTTGAAGACGGAAATTCTATTTATTCTTTTCAAGGCAAATCGGCTTTGTTTCAAGGTGAAATAGCTTCAATTATAGAACCGAATTTCCTTGTAGATGCAAATTCCTACGCAACGTTTGAACAAGGCGAAATTATCCTACGATTTTTTTATTCTTCGGGAGTACAAACGAAAGTATTCCATTGCAAAGAGTTGCTACTCTATCGCAATAAGCAGATAGAGTTACATGATTTTGCAGTAAATCAGCAGGTTTTAGTCGACAATTTCCTCGAGTAATTCCAAATCGCTTTCTTCAGTTTTTTTACCCTTTAGTTTTGGGAAGTTTATTTGGTCACTCACCAGATATGAGACAGGGAAGTCTGAAAGTACTTGTTTGTAAAACGAGTAAGCTTCTTCTTTGGTACGAAAATCGCCCACGCGAATTTTGAAGAAAGGTGGTTGATATATGAGGTATGCACCAACTTCAGGGTATTTTGATAAAAATAATTTGCGCGCATTCTGAGCCTCGATGCGAGAATTTGTTCCCGATGAGTTATAGATTTGAACACGCCATCCGGCAATTTTGCCTTCGGTGGCTTTGTTTATTTCAATGTGTCGATCAACCAATTCGGAAATTCGTTCGTCTTGGTTAATCGTAATTGTGCCTTCTTTTAGCGTATCGTTTTGAGAGAACGTCGTAGAAGCGAGGAACAGAAATAATATCAATAGAGTGTTTCGCATTTCGTTTCAAATCTTTAACAAAAGTAAGCATTTACAACAATCAACCAAATGCTAATCCTTTTTTATATACGTTCGTTCCAATTCCAAAATGTTGAAACGATTTGTATATAAATCTTTTACATATCTTCGAGAAATGTTGTAGAGAGGCCCCTTCCCAAGAAAATTGACGCTTTCGTAGTTTGCTTCGGTAATTTCGTAGTCAATATTAGATGGGAATTGTTTAATTACTTCTCCAATTTTATTACTAGGAACTAAGAGCATTGCATCAATTTGCCCTTCGGTAAATAAGGTGATTGTTTCCTCAAAATTTTTTGTCTTAGTTATGAATACGGTGTCAAGGTATGGCAATTTGCTATTGTTCTCATCTAACCCATTATAAAACAAACACTTAATAAATATATAATGGGTTTCGTTAGCTAAATAACGGAAAGGCCCGATGCTGACGGTAGAGTTTCTTCCATATTTTTTTATAGCTTCTTCTGGAATGATTGATGCAGCAGGGTGTGCGAGTTTTTGTATGAAAACAGATGATGGTTGTTCCAACGTCACTTGAATAGTTTGTTTGTTTAAAACTTTAATTCCTTCAATTCTGCTGGTGTCACGTACGGTTTTAGTCATAGCATTATATTTCTTTGCGCCTTTTATTTGTGAAATAGTGCTGGCAAAGTTATTCCCTCCATATTCCGGGTTGGCAAGTATGTGAAATGTGTATTTCACATCGTATGCAGTGACTTCTCGTGTTTTTTTGTGACCAAAGCAAGGGTCTTTGTGGAATTTAGCGGTAGTATCAATGTAAAACGTGTAAACCAAACCAGAGTTGTCAACATCCCAACCGGTACAGATGGAATTCTCTACTTCTAAAGAAATAGGATTTAGTCTGAACAGCCCGGTACAGAAAATACTTGCCAAACTTTTTTCCAAATCATTTGAGATGGTAGGAGTAAAAATGTAGTCGTCAAATGTTACATCGTATATGGCAAGATGAAGGTTGTTGCCACTTCTCTCACTTTGTTGATATTTTTTATTCGTTCCATTGCAAGCAGCTAAAGCAACAATACATACAATGAAAATACAAACTTTTCTCATAGGCTATAAGTATTGAAATAACGAGTTGAATATTGCCGATTGTTGTTTGTTTAATTGCATTTGGTCAATTTCAATTTTTTGTATAAAGAGAAACTCTTCGCATGATGCAAGAGTTTGATGTATCTCGTTGATTTGACTTTCGGAATTTATAGGTGATATTTTGATAAAGAAAGAGATGTTTTTAAGAAAATCGAGAGTTTGTGCTATTGATTTATTGTCTATGAGTGTAATTGTAACTCGCCGCAGCAAGTCGTCAGATGAAAAACACAATGGTTGTATGTCTTTCTTTTTCAAGGTGATAGTAACCGGGGATTTTCTTTGTAAGTCTATGTTTAATAATTGATTGATTTTGAGACACATCTGCATCTCGTTCAGAGAAGTGCTCAGTGCAATTATCTTGAAGGATTCTGTTTTTGAAGTTATTTTTATTGTTGTTGGTTTCGTCGGCATTATTTATAGTCTTTTAGGAAAAATAATAAGCTGAGCCAATATTCTTCGTTTGCGTTAGAGTTCCACCAGAGCGCTTTTGCTCCATGTTCTCCATTTGAATTTTCGGGTCGGAAAATTACTTTTTTTGGTGACGCGATGTTTTTTGCAATTTCCGTAATATATGAATATTCCGGTCGAGCGCATCCAATGTAACATGGAGTTTCCAATCCGGTTATATATTCAGAAACCTTGAAATTACTGAAAAATTCTCCCGGACTATAGGCAATAACAGCTTTAATGTCCTCCCGGTCTTTGGCTACCTTGAGGCACAATGATCCTGAGAAAGAACTCCCTAACAGAAAAATTTGTGCCGTTGAATCCATGGAATAAATAAAGTCAATTGCTGCAATAATATCTTTTTCGCAATCAACCATAGAATTAGCATACTTGCCCGTTCTGGCAAGCATAGCGGTCTCGTTGCTTATAAAATTCACTCCATTACCGTAGCGTAAATCAACCGCTAAACAGTTGTAATTCAACTTAATAAGTCTTGTTGCAATTTGTTCAAATTCTCCACGACTATATTCCGCCTGGTGGAAGAGCAACATGTAATTACTTGTTTGGCTGTAGGTAGTGTATAATTCGGCGGTAACCTTTAAACTATCCTCTGCCATAAAAGTAACCATTCGTTGCCCGTTGCTGAATAGGGCAAAGAATACACAAACAATTGATAAAAATACTTTTTTCATACTCTTATATTATACTAAAAAAGCCACTAATTCTCTAGTGGCTTTTTTAGAAAGTTTTTAAATGTATTATTCAACCAATACGATTACTTTATTCGCCGATTGTTCTACTACCCCACCAGTAATTTCGAACGATTTGCGTTCATCGTGGTCATCAACAACTATCACATTGCCGGCTGCGAGAGTTACAACAATGGGAGCGTGGTTCTCTAACATTTCAAAAGAACCATTGCTTCCCGGCAAGTTGATGAGTTTTGCGTTGCCTGAGAACAATTTTTTCGTCGGTGTAATTATATCAATTGTCATCATTCAGTTATTTTGAGTTCGCTAACATTTTTTCACCTTTTTCAATAGCCTCTTCAATAGTTCCTACAAGGTTGAATGCTGCTTCAGGATATTGATCTACTTCGCCGTCAATAATCATGTTGAAACCTTTGATAGTGTCTTCAATTGAAACTAATTTTCCAGGCATACCGGTAAATTGTTCTGCAACGTGGAATGGCTGAGAAAGGAATCTTTGAACACGACGTGCTCTTTGAACGGTAAGTTTATCTTCTTCAGAAAGTTCATCCATACCAAGAATTGCAATAGTATCTTGTAAGTCTTTGTTTTTCTGTAGAATCTGAATAACTCTTTGCGCAGTATTGTAGTGTGCTTCACCAATAATTTCTGGAGTAAGAATTCTTGAAGTTGATTCCAATGGATCAACAGCAGGATAAATACCTAACTCAACGATTTTACGACTAAGCACTGTGGTTGCATCCAAGTGGGCAAATGTAGTTGCCGGAGCCGGGTCAGTTAAGTCATCTGCAGGAACGTAGATGGCTTGTACTGAAGTAATAGAACCACGTTTTGTTGAGGTAATTCGTTCTTGTAAGAATCCCATTTCGGTAGCAAGTGTAGGTTGGTAACCTACGGCTGATGGCATACGTCCAAGAAGGGCTGATACCTCAGATCCTGCTTGAGTGAAACGGAAAATGTTGTCAATGAACAAAAGGATATCACGTCCTCCGGTTTTTTCGTCACCATCGCGGAAGTTTTCGGCTATAGTTAAACCAGAAAGAGCAACGCGAGAACGCGCACCCGGTGGCTCATTCATTTGTCCGAACACCATTGCTAATGAAGAATCTTTCAATCCTTCTTTATCAATTTTTGAAATATCCCATCCACCTTTTTCAAGGGTTTCTTTGAATTCGTCTCCGTATTTAACAATACCGGCTTCAATCATTTCACGAAGTAAGTCGTTACCTTCACGAGTACGCTCGCCTACTCCGGCAAATACTGAAAGTCCGTTGTGTGCTTTTGCAATGTTGTTGATCAACTCTTGAATAAGCACTGTTTTACCAACGCCGGCACCACCGAATAGTCCAATTTTACCACCTTTTGTATATGGTTCAATCAAGTCAATGACTTTGATACCGGTGTATAATACTTCAGATTCGGTAGAAAGTTTTTCGTATGCTGGAGGGTTTTCATGGATTTGATATCCACCTTCTTTTGAAACTTTACCAATACCATCAATGGCATCACCCGTAACGTTGAACAAACGTCCGCGGACTTTGTCTCCAACCGGCATGGTAATTTGTTTACCTGTTGCTACTACATCCATACCACGTGACATTCCATCGGTGGAATCCATTGCAATGGTACGAACGGTATTCTCACCTATATGTTGTTGACATTCCAAAATGACAACCTGACCATCCGGTCTTGTCACTTGTAGTGCATCATATATACTTGGAAGAGTACTGTCTTCTTGTTCAAAACTAACATCCACAACCGGACCTACGATTTGAACGATTTTTCCAATATTTTCAGCCATACAATATTTTATTTAGATTACTTTTATTTGTACGTTATCACAAAATTACTTTTTTTTTGAATATCACAAAAGAAAAGTAATCTTTTTTCTGTAAGTTTTACGCTCAAAAACCACGAATGTCCTTATTTCTTAGAAAAGGATGTGGTTATTGGCAGATGGTCGCTAATCCCTCCATGATAATACGGACCGCGATATGTGCGAAAGGGCGTTTTTTCTCCTGTTTTTTCATTTGTTTCGAGTAGTCCTTCAGCTTTAACTACGGAGTAGTCAATTTTGTAGCTTTCTAAAAATCCGCTACTCACAATGGCTTGGTCGAGAAAATTCCATTGCCCTTGAAATTTGTATGTACCATCGGCACTTGGGTCTTGTAAACTGATAAGACATGAGTTGCAGGCGTCGGTTTGCTTTTTTGCTTGTAAAACTTGGGTTATGCTTTTGTCGTCGGGGTGGTCGTTAAAGTCGCCGGTGACCATAATTTTTGCTTTGGGATTTGTAGAAAAAATACTGTCAATCTGTGTTCTCACTCCTTTTGCAACCTCAAATCTGAAGGGTTCACTAACCGTCTTTCCACCTCGCCGCGATGGAAAATGGCAAACAAAAAGATGAAGGGTGTCGTTGGTTGTTTTCATAATGCCCGAAACGTAGAGCACATCGCGTGTTTTTTTGTTTCTATCGGAGGTGAATTGAATACGAATGGGCCGTTGTGTGAGAGGAGAAAATGTCTGGGTGTTGTAGAGCAGTGCTACATCAATCCCTCGTGGATCTTCGGAGTCAAATTGAATCACGTTGTAATGAAAGCGGTACAGCTCGGTCTTGTTTAGTAAGTCGTGTGTACAGGTGTCGTTTTCAACTTCGCACATGGCAACAATGTCGGGCAATTGCCAACCACCTGCCGTAGCAATGACTTTTGAGATGTTCTTCAGCTTTTTCTGATAGCGGTAGGTATTCCATCGCCGTTCGGTAGTTGGGAGAAATTCGTTGTCGTTCTTTTGCGGATTGTCAACGGTGTCGTAGAGGTTTTCTACGTTGTAAAACATCACCATAAAGTCTCGTCGCGGTTGAGAAGAAACCAAAAAAGGAATCAACAGGAGAGCTATCAGAAGTGGTGCTATGTTATTCCTTTTTCTCATAAAAATATTCAATAGCGCCCATGTCGGGTTTTGAGTCTGCTATTCTGGAATGTGAAAGTATGTCGGTTGGGTATAAGGCACCATATTCGGCATTGCCTATATTAATGGCTTGCGAAAGTGAGTCGAGTGTAAAAGAGTCATCAACAGAGAATAATATTTTTTCTTTGTCGTAGTAAGTTATGTCTTTGTAGTATGAGCTATCGGTGTGGGTATATCTGTCGCGAACCAGACAATCCTGGAATATGCAGGGGAGTGAATTGTTGCCGTTAGTGGTTGTAAATTCAATTTCATTTTCCATAGTTCCCGAGACAATTGAATTGTAGAGCCATGCTTGCTGCACAGGTGCGCTTGTGTCGGAAATGGAAATAGATGGATAATTTTTCCTTCCTCGTGGTGTGCCCATATTGCAAATAGTATTGTGTACACCTTTGAACCAGCCTCCTTGCAAATTAAGTATGTAGTATTCGCAGTTTGTGAGCATGCAGTTGTAACTGTTTATGTGCGCATTGGTGGCATAAATGCCATTGCCCGACATGTTTGTAATGCGTGTGTTGTTTAGGTCGCACGAAATTTCATGCGTAAGGTCGCCGCGAAATACGAGCCCGTTTATGCCGTTTTTGATGGTGGCGTGCGATATGTTGTTGTTGTTGCTTGTGGGTTCAAAAATAATACTTCCCCACTGGCCCGGAAGGAGTTGGTACGTCTCTTCCAATCTGTCGGAAGTGAAGGTGACCGGCTTTTCGCTCGTGCCTTCAATAGCAAGCGTTCCTCTTACTATAATGTTGGCGTTGTAGTGCATATAGATTTTAGCACCGGCTTGAATGGTAAGCGTTTCGCCTTCATTTACCACCAAAGAATCGTAAATGACGTATGGTATTTTTGCCGTGAATGTTTGCGTATTTATAGTGATGCCTTTGAGGTTTACCACGTCTTGCCCCCAGGCGGAGAGAACCACTTTGCTTTGCGTGGAATTGTAGTCAAAGAGAAGTTCTTCTTCGTGGAAGAGTGCTGTGTCAACGTTTTGGTTTGCTAGCTTCGTTTGTACAAAAATAAAAATACTGTCGCCACTTGCAATGTCAACATTCTCAACCGATGGACCTTGCGTGCCATTTACGTTAATATAGAAAACTGATTCTGAGCCGCCTGCAAGATAAATTTTGTCGATTTTAATAGTTCCTTCGCAGTCGTTTTTAACCATAAGGTACTGCGTAATGCTTCCTTTTTCGGTGAAAATGGTGTCAAAACCGATTGTGTCTTTTGAAAAAGAGAGTAAGTCAGACGAAGAATTTGCGTAGAAATCCTTTTTGCAAGAAGTAGCAAAGGACACTATGCCAATGAGAAGGATGATATAATAACGATGTAAATTCATACGATGTAACAAACGTATAGAGAGTAAAAAATATTTGTTTGCAAATCTAAGAAAACTCGTGCAATGAAAAAATCGAAATTTCTTGCCTTCGATTCATTCGAGTTTAACAAAAATATCTTATATTCGCATTGTTTGTCTTTTCGACATTTATGGAGCAGGGAAAAATAGAAGAGCAATTTAGTGATTTAAGCGTATTCGAGGGCCTTCAGTATGAGGACTTAGTGTATGTTTATAGAGGTTTGTTCACGCAAACAATTACCGATAGTATTATTGCCTTGACAGAAAATAATTTGGATACATCAGGTGGTTCTTCTAAACTAAAAAAACGCGTGTTCTCCATAATGGTGGAATGTTTGCAAAATATTACTCGCCACCAGTATGTTGATGATGAAGAACAAGAGCTCCCTCCCGATAAATCAAGTTTGTTTGTGATATGTGATAGAGATAAGACCTATCAAATGACTTCCGGAAATGTGGTGAACAACGAGAACATTCCTCACTTACAAGAGTTGTTGAATAAAGTAAATAGTTTAGATAAAGAATCATTGAAAGAGTATTACAAAGAAGTGCTAGAAGAAGGCAGTATCTCAAATAAAGGCGGCGCAGGTTTAGGCTTGATAGAAATGGCACGTAAGTCGGGGAATAAACTCTATTATACGTTTGAGAACATAGACGATGAAAGTTCCTATTTTTACATGAATACCTCTATTTTTCACGAATTAGATGAAGAACCCGTAGTAGGAGCTTCCAATATTCAAGATGTGGTTTCGTTGCACAAGTTTGTGTTGCAAAAAAACATCATGTTGATTTTTAATGGCGGTTTGACACAAAAGAGTATGATGGAAATTTTGTCATTGATAAATGAGCAATCATTTGGCAAATTGGGACGAAAGAAAAAGATGTGCAATGTGATGGTAGAAATGTTGCAAAATGTTGTGAAACATGGAGCTAAACGTGATGAAACACGCACAACCGGTAATCCGGTCATTTTCTACATAGCACAAGATGGCGACAATTTTAATTTGAATGCAGGAAATTACATAGATAATGGTTCAATAGAAAAGGTGCGGACAAAAATAGAACATCTAAACTCGTTGCAAGACGATGAGTTGGAAGATTATTACACCAAATGTTTATTGGATTTTGAAATAGATAATAGTAAAGAAGCCGGTTTAGGTTTGATTGATTTACGAATGAAAAGTGGTCATAAATTAGAGTATCAAATTACACCAATAAACGAGACAATGTCGTTTATTGTAATGCAAGTTATAGTATAAGTATGGAGGCGTTACATATAGCATCGACCGAGGAGACTCCTGAAGTATATTTAGATGTAGAAAAGAAAAAATTTTTTATATCGGGTAAGTCGTTGCCGGAGGATTCAGTAGCTTTTTATACTCCAATATTTGATTGGCTACTGCAATTCGTTGATGAAGTTGAGGAAGACGTTGAATTTGAATTTTTTATGGAATATTACAACACCTCGTCGGCTAAGCAGTTGGCGAAAATCTTTTTATTCTTGGAAAAATTGAATGAAAAAGTTTTTGTACAAGTTGTTTGGAAGTATAAAAAAGACGACAATGATATGATGTCGTCGGGTGTGCGATTCTCTAAATTACTCAATCTTGAATTTGAATTGCGAGCCGTAGAATAAACTTGGTCTTGTAGTTCAATGGATAGAATAGTTGTTTCCTAAACAATTGATTCGGGTTCGATTCCCGGC
>CAYFVM010000035.1:10644-11729 GCA_964346725.1 uncultured Bacteroidales bacterium | reverse complement strand
GTAGCTCAGCTGGATAGAGCAACAGCCTTCTAAGCTGTGGGTCGCGCGTTCGAATCGCGCCCGGATCACTTTCGAAATCAAGCACTTACAATTATTGTGAGTGCTTTTTTCATGTTTCAAATTTGGGGACACAAGCAATAGAATTGTTGTCTTTTCTAGAGATATAAAAACAAAAAAAACGACTCACATCCCCAAGATATGAGTCGTTTTGATTGTAATAAGAAAAATACTATTTCTTGTTTACTGCTTCAGAAAGAGCTTTTCCTGCTTTGAATTTAGCTACTTTCTTAGCTGCGATTTTAATTTCTTTACCTGTTTGTGGGTTTCTACCTGTTCTAGCTGCACGTTTGCTAACTGAGAATGTACCGAAACCGATTAATTGTACGGCATTACCTTTTTTTAATGAACCAGACACTGCTTTTACTAAAGCGTTTACTGATTTTTCTGCTGCTACTTTTGTCAAGCCAGCTTCTTTTGCAATTGCTGATACTAATTCTTGTTTGTTCATGATTTTAAATTTTTGAAATTATATTTCAAATATACAATTAATTTGATACAAAATAAAAAGTTTCAAAAAAATATACCTACAATGCAATAAAATGACGTCTTTCCATTTAAAATCACACTATAAATAGTTTATTTTTGTTTGTCTTGCACAATCCAAAGTAAATCTGAAGTGTTGTAACCACTCTCTTGTGCTATTTTTAGATAGTTTTCTTTTACTTCATCTGGAATAGTTGTAGTGCGAGAAAGTATCCATAAATACTTATGGTTTTTGCCGGCAACCAATGCATACGTATAGTCTGGGTCAATTGCAATTACATTATATCCTGCATAAAAAGGTCCGAAAAATGAAACTTTAAGCATGGCAATCGTATCACTTCCAATGAATTTTGCTTTTCCAATTGCTTGTTGCCATTCGTTGGTTTTTGTGTTATATCCCTGATTATTAACTTTAATGGTACCGTCAAGATTTACCGAATATTCCGCAGTTGTGTTATTCAAATCTTTCTCGTATTTAAAATCTATTCTAGCTATTTCATACCATTTGCCTAGATATCGCTCTTTTTCAAAAGGTTTATACG
>CAYFVM010000035.1:5473-10544 GCA_964346725.1 uncultured Bacteroidales bacterium | reverse complement strand
AGGTTTATACGAAAACAACAAAATAATTATAAAAAAGAATGGTCCTCTTAGTTTTTAATGCAATAATTAATCTCCCATAGAAAACAAACTGTGTGTATTATTGGCAATTTTCACTAACATCAACATCACTTTTTAGAATAGCAGATTGAACAAATAACCGCTTATGATAAACATCAATGAGACTATCCCGAAATAGATGCCAATAAGCCGCCACGTCATCACTTTTTTCAACATGGTAGCCTCAGGTATTGATAAACCAACAACGCCCATCATAAAAGCAATTGCTGTTCCAATAGGTATGCCTTTGGCGACAAGTACCTGTATTATCGGCACTACTCCTGCAGCATTAGCATACATTGGTACAGCAATTATAACCGACAACGGCACTGCATACCAATTTTCACTACTCATATATTTCTCAAAAAATCCATTAGGAATGTAGCCGTGCATTGCTGCACCAATAGCTATACCAATGATGATATAAAGTAATACTCCCCGAACGATGCCCCACGAATCGCGCAAAATTTGTGGAAGACGATCGAAAAATGATGTTTTGTTTTTTTCAAATGTTTCTTGTATAACGGATGCGTTTTTTTGAATTTCTTTTACCCAATCTGTCAAATACTGATCAAGATTAAATTTGCCAAGTATCCAACCTCCAACGGTACCGAAAAACAAACCACTAATTACATAAGCCAAAGTCACTTTCCAGCCAAATGTACCAAGAAACATGGCCACCGCCACTTCGTTTATTAGCGGAGATGTAATTAAAAATGAAAGCGTTACACCAAGTGGTATGCCTCCTTTTACAAGACCAATAAAGAGCGGTATCGATGAACAAGAACAAAATGGCGTAATGGCACCAAATAATGAAGCTAAAAAATATTGCAGACCAAATAGTTTTTTAGAAGTCAAAAAGTTACGCAAACGCTCGATCGGCATATAAGCATTGATAATTCCCATTAATGAACTTATCAAGAAAAGAAGTATCAAAATCTTAATCGTATCGTAGAAAAAGAAATTGACAGCAACACCTAAACGGCTATCGGCAACGAGACCGAATATATCATAAACAAGCCAATTGGCAAAAGATTGAATCATTTTATCTCAAGATTAAAAGTTAGAATAAAAAAACTACTGCATAATAAACGCCAACAAGGAGGCACAGACCGCCAACGATTCTATTGAACCATTTCTGGAAAATCTGCATTTTGCCATAAAACTTCCCGAGACTTCCCACGCTGTAGGCGAGAATCCAGGCAACAATTACAACCGGCAAGCCAGTTGCTAGGGCAAAAATCACTGGCAGAAAATAGCCTTCAACTGCGGTTACAGAAAGAGGAATGAGCATTCCAAAATAGAATACTCCACTTGACGGACAAAACGCGAGTGCGAATAAAAATCCAAGCAGAAATGCACCCCAACCGCCACGCTGTTTGAGATTTTCGCCGTTACCTTTGAAACCAAACGAGGGTAGTTTTATTTTATCAAAAAACAAAATAAACAACCCAAGCAAAATAAGTGCAGGTGGCAACAGCATTTCGCCGTATTTACTCACAGCTTTTTGTATACCAAAAATGCTCGTGCCTTGGCGTAGCAAATAGATTAAAACTACACCCAGCAAAGAATAGGAAACGATGCGCCCGAGTGTGTAGAGCAAACCGTTCCACAAAACACGATTTTTGTTTTCAATGTCTTTGCTTATGAAGCCTACGACAGTTATGTTGGTTGCCAGCGGACACGGACTAACGGCCGTGAGCAAACCGAGCAAAAACGCTGCCCAAATAGGAACCGTAGTGCTGTCAAGCAAGTTCTGAATCAATTCCATTACTTGAGAGATTTATTGATTTCTTCTTTCAACAAAGCCTTAAACGTATCCGGCTGGCTTCTGGCATAACCAAACGCCATGTCGGTTAAATTCACCGTTTTGCCATTTTTGTTGAGAAGCAATGACGACCAAGTAATTTCGTAACTGTCGGCAATTTTTTCACCGTCTTCGGTTGAAATATCAATCACTTTGAATACGATTTTACCGTTTTTCATTTGTTCTGCAAAATCCGCATTCAAAACCTCACGAGTCAACGATTCAATAGCAAGACAAGTCATGCAACGTTGCTTTCCATGAAAATACATAACTTCCAAAACATCACTATTGTTTGAACTCTGCGATTGCTTGTTTTGTGCGTTGCTGCAGCTCACAAGCGACAACAACAAACTGAATAGAACAATTATTTTTTTCATTTTTGATTCTCCTTTATTTTAGTTAAGACTTCTTTTACTTCGGTTAGGTTCATAGCTCCTTTGGCTACGACTTTCTCGTCAACCACAAGTGCCGGCAAAGACATTACATTGTAATTCATAATGTTCATCAAATCTTCTTCTTTGATGATTTCGGCATCTATGCCGAGTTCAGCGACCGCTTTTTCAACGGTTTGGAACAGTGTTTTGCACGTTGGGCAACCTGTTCCGAGAATTTTAATTACCATTTCTTTACTTTTAGGTTATACTTACTAATTGTTTGTAATTCGTAAAACAACGAACAATATTATTAAAAAAATTTAACTAGAACACCCTTCTTTTTTACAATTGCAATCATTAAAAAATTCAGCAAAGAGTTTTTTTGCAACACACCAGTTTTTGCGATTTATACAATATTTAACTTTAGGTGCTTCTATTTCCCCTTGAATTAATCCGGCTTCTTTCAATTCTTTCAAATGTTGTGAAACAGTGGCTTTCGCTATGGGTAATTCCTCAAAAATATCACCGAAATAGCAGGTATCGCGATGGGCTAAAAACTGAAGAATTGCAATCCGCGTTGGATGACCCATTGCTTTTGCAAATCGTGCAATCTGTTCGTTATCAATGTTATTTATTTCCATTGTTTTTAATTTATTGTTCGTAAAACTACAAACAACTTTCTAAATAGCAAAATAAAGAGCAAAAAAAAAATCTCCATTGTAAAAAACACAATGGAGATTATATAAAAAACGAGTAACCAGAAAAGAAGAAATTAATAAAGATAAACTTTAATTAATTCCAAACACCACATAACCAATCATGAAAAAGCCGCAACACCATGAAAAAAAGAGAAGACCTGGTTACTCGTTAGGGAAAAATATTCAATGAACTAGTACAAACAACTGCATAATTATTACATTGTTGTATGTTGCAAATGTAATATACTTTTTGACTAATACAATTATTTTCTCAAAATAATTGTATTTAAAAATTAATTAAAAATCCACCTATTTAGGACTAAAATCTAGTAAAGATTAAAAAAGCAAAGGAATGTAAATCGCTGATTTTCAAAAGAAAGCAATGAATCATTTTATAGATTAACATTTTTATCAAATAAAAAATATATTTATTTCTTTTGATGTATTGCAAGATGAATCATATTTTTACCATACTTGTTGTTGATAGTATCAATATTCTTCATAAGGTTGCGTTTTTTCTCATCGTTGGCATAGGAGAACAAATCAAGTTGTACAGAAGTATTATCGGTAATATTTGTCAAAACTACACCAGCACGTTTATAGTGGTAGCCTTGTTTAAAAATGGCATCAAGTCCCTGGTATGCAAACTTAGTTATGAGGAGCGTATCGGCTGTTGGTTTCTCAAGCCTAATAGTAACATCTTTGCTATATTGCGGCAAATCATCCCTATGCCGATTGGTGTTGATAAACACGATAATATTGCTGCACACACTTTTTTGCTCTCGGAGTTTTTCGCAACAAACAGAAACAAAACTCTCTATATAACGTTGAAGTTCCTTTTTTTCGGTTTCCATGTAAGCAAACGTACGACTTTGCATTATGTTTTTTTGTTGGCCGGTGCGTTCCATTTTCACTGCAGGAATGCCATTGAGTTCTTTCCACGTGTTCAGTCCAGACGTTCCCAACATTTTTGCAATAAAATTTTCGGCAAAATTCATAAAATCGAAAGCTGACAATTCTCCATAGAATGCCAATTTCTTCTGATGCGCACGTCCTATGCCCCACACTTCTGATATGGGAATACGCGACAATGCATTCTTTCGTTTTTCTTGTGTTAAAACACAAATACCCTTGTAACCATCATAGCGCTTGGCAAAATAGGTAGCTACCTTTGCCAAAGTGTAGGTTTGAGAACAACCGCAACTCACCGGAATTTTTGTATTTTGCTCTATCGCATCTTTCACCTTTTGAATATACGACCGTAATTCTTTAGGATCTTCTATTGGTAAAGCTCCAAAAAATTCATCTACTGAATATTGTACAAAATCTATCACTAAATCTTGCTCTATCACCGTTTGCATAATCTGTCTGGAAATACGATGATATTTTTCATGATCAACAGGAAACACTATAACATTATGTTTCTCAATAAGCATTTTCGCTTGAAACATGGGAATTCCACGACGCAATCCGACTTTCTTTGCTCGTTTGTTGAGTGCTAGAATAATTCCCCCTCCTGCCTCATTCACATTTGCAACCACAACAGACTTTTCTTCACACCCTTCGTGCGTAGCTATTTCGCAACTAGCAAAGAAAGAATTACAATCAATGTGAATGATGGATTTCATACACCAAAGATACATTAGATTGGTTTGGAATTTTACTTTCAGGACATTGCAAAACATTTCGAATTACAATGTATTCTGATATTCAATACGTTACCATTCTATAGAAAGAGCGGAATTGGTTTTTATATAGTATCCACTACCTGGTTTCAGCTTTAGCAAAGTACCACTGCCATCGGTTGAATAAAATTCATCTAAATCTTTTATAATCAACACAGAAGATGGAAAATTAGAAATATTTTTTTCCGTTGATTGTGGCACACCTAAAAGATTCCAACCAGCCGAAAGCGAGCTTGTATAGTTTTCAACAGGCACACCATCAACCTCCAAAGTTCCAGCTGTATTCATTTTTACCAAATAGCCTTCTCCCGCTTGTATGGTTAACAAACTTTGTAATTCAGCAGTATTTCCAAATTTATAAAAACCATCATTGTTTTTAACTATATCAACGTCAAGTCCGCTAAAAATACTTGCAACACTATTGTCGGTAGGAGTTACATACAACGAAAT
>CAYFVM010000035.1:1892-5373 GCA_964346725.1 uncultured Bacteroidales bacterium | reverse complement strand
ATTTGTTTCTGACCAAAAAGTTTCAACTTTTATGTCAACAGAAGTTAAGGTACAAGGTTGAGAAACGGTTAAAGCCATAACACTTCCTGAATAATCTGTAGTTGACCATCCACCAGTGCCGGTAGAAGTTGGACCAAATGTATAAACCGTGCCGCCATTATCTTGTACATACAAAGTAGTTGTACTTGTAATTGTCGGTTCATAAGTAGCACTTTCTAACAATGCACTACCACCAGTTGCTGCAGAATACCATCCAAAAGGTCCACCGGTAGAATTTACGGTCAATGATGCGATTCCGCCATCCTGACAAACCGTGTCGGGAGTAATACTAAGCAAACTTGACGTTACCGTGATATCGTCGGACTTAGAAGTACAACTTGTAGCAGCAATGGTACAAGTATATACGCCCGCTTCTGAAACCACCAAAGAAGCCGTTGTTTTGCCACTCAACACTGAGCCATCTTTTTTCCACTGATACGTCATATTGGTACCAGTAGCATCAGTCTTGAGCGTTTCTGTTAATGCGGTGCAAATATCAACATCGCTGCCAAGTGCAACATCAGGCAATTCGGCAGTAACGGTAATTGACGCATTGTGTGAACACGTAGCACTATCTCGAACAACCTTATATACTCCTGCTTGTGTAACTGCATATGTTGGAGATGTTGCCGTTGAAATTTTCACATCGTCTTTATACCAAGAATAGGTCACATTCGTGTTTGTCGTGGTATTTGAGTTGAGTGTTATGGATGTATTTCCACAAATTGAAAGAGATGTTTCGGTGAATTTTGGCGTTGCACATTGAGCAGCGGCTTGTTTCCCATAAATAACACCACGGCCTACAGTTCCCATATAAACAACGCCATACGTTCCCATATCGCCAACAACCGCCATACTATTCCCCGGTCCACCAAATTGATGCGCGTCATCGTTGATTCGTGTCCATGTACTTCCAGCATCAATACTATTGAACAATCCTTCTACACCTCCAACTGTTCCCCAAATATAGACCGTAGGGAATGTTTTGCCGTCAGCGGCTTTACCAAAACCAACAGAAATACAACTTGATACCGAAGAAATTTTACTGAACGAAGAAGCATGATTTGTAGAACGATAAAGACCATTTGCACCACAAGGAACCCATACATCACCTTCGTTGTTAGGAGCAGTACGAATTTTTAGAGAAGCAGTCCAATCGGTTGAGCAAGCTCCACCCGATGTCCAGTTTTTTCCACCATCTGAAGAATAATACACGTTGCTCCCGTTGTATGCATAGAAATATTTTGCATTCACTTTATCTGCTACCGGATATCCTCCAGAAATGCTCACGCTATTACATTGCGTCCATGAGCCACCCTTGTTTGTTGAATAATAGAAAGAAGAAGATCCTCCGGGACAATATACAATAGTGCTACCATCGGCTGCGACAGCCACACCTCCATTTTCCGCTGAGCCACCTTGATTTGAAGAGCAACCTGTCCATGAAACACCCTTATTTGTAGAATACAATACATAGGGAGAACTTTTTACCAAACGAACAGCCAACGAACCATCAGAAGAAATAGCTACGCCATAGTTACTTCCGTATTCTGGTTTGTGGACTGACGATGGTGTATCGTAACCTCCATTAGCATTTATGGTATAAGTTGCACCATCGTAATCGCCTATGGCAGAAATTAACCCTCCTGATGTTGGATTTGTTATATCTAGCGGAACGGTTTCTTCCAAACCTGCGCACATAAACTTCAATGTAATACCCGAGGTACTTAAATTCTCTGTGCAAAAAATACCATTACCCGATGTAAAAAATGCACGATTTGCATTGTTCGGATCCAAAGCTGCACAACCGGTCCAGTGCATTGCATGGTCTACAACCCATGGATTTCCGTTTGCGTCCATTGTAACCTTAGAACTACTGAACAAACTTGTCCATGAAGAACCCGCATTGTCACTCACAAAAATTTCATCACCCCAAGCGGTATTTCCTGTAGAACTCCACAACTGCTGACCCCAATCACCGGTACTTGTTACTAAAATCCGACTTCCTACAACGGCTATACCACCATAGTTGTGATCCGTAGAAGGCGTAATAGTTGTCCACGATGAGCCATTGTATTTACAAACAGCACCATTATGACTACTCATATTCGACTTGAAATCAGAAGCATATGTTACATACAACGTACCATTAACGACAATTCCACGGTGCGGATAAAATCCTGAACCTGCAGAAGGTGTGATATCAGTCCATGAAGAACCACTATTAGATGATACCCAAATATTGTTGCTTGTTTTGGAAAGTCCAACATAGATTTTCCCGCTACTTTTATCTATTGCTACAAAAGAGACTCCGGCATCACTCGTTCCCGAAACAGCCAAACTGCTTACACTTGACCATGAACTTCCGCCATTTGTTGATTTAAACAAACCATTGGAACGCGTTCCGCAATAGATTATGTTTGAATTATTCGGGTCAACGGCTAATTTTTCACCTGTGTGACGACCTTCGCCGTTGCCATGCGCTTTGAACTGAGACGATACATCAACCGTAGTAAAGGTTTCACCATAATCATCAGAAATCATTATCACCGTTTTGCCATTGCTAAAATAGCTGGTACCTGCAAGCGCATAGAGTTTTCCCGGATTGTTGGAGTCTATCGCAAATGCTTCAATACCAAACAAACCTTTATCATCTTTGCTAATCCAATCATTTATTGGTTTCCATGATTTTGTTGATTCTATCCAACGATACATACCGCCAACATCGGTACGAGCATAAAAAAGATTTGCCTCGCTTGGATGTGCTATAACAGCTGAAACAAAACCACCCCCTCCAAGAGGTAAACTTCCCCATTCATAATCTTGTGCAAACCCATGCACAACAAATAGGTTCACAAGAATAAATGACAATATAGTATGCTTGATTTGTGTTTTCATATTTACCCAAATATATTGTAAATATATAAAAAAATAAACGACTCTTGCAAATCAAAAGTCGTTTATTTTCAATCAATTACTAATCAATTAATTATAGTGTAGTTATAACACTATCAAGTGGATTTTATTTCAATATTATCGGGAATTGTTTTTTAGAATTTTCGGTTGTAATAACCATTATATAACAACCCGAAATATTACCAGATAAATCAATTGTCTTAGAATATTCGCCATCTACTACTGCTCGGTATTCTTTAATTTTCATTCCTGTAGTAGAATAAATTTCAATCATACATTTTTCAGCAAAAGCGGTTTCAAATGAAATCTTAACCAGTCCTACTGTAGGATTTGGATATACTTTCATGGTTTGCAAAGCAATGTCTTCTACAGCATTTCCACTTATACCAGTTATGGTAAATAGTATTTGTGTTGTTGCGAACAATCCCTCTGAATCAGTTGCTTTAATCGCAATATATTGTTCACCACCTACCCCGTTTGGATCTTTCACGGTAAATGTTGCTACACCACTACTTGTAATTTCACA
>CAYFVM010000035.1:0-1792 GCA_964346725.1 uncultured Bacteroidales bacterium | reverse complement strand
CCAATTTCAATAATGGTGCTCACATTTGAAGATATTGCAGTAATTGTAAGTTGAACGGTTCCTGCTACAAGAGCTGTAATAGTTGAACCCGAAATAGACACAACATCTGCATTTTCTTCAAAATCGGGAACGGAACTTGCAATCACAGCTGTCAATGCCTTATTGGTAGCACTTGCTGGTGTGAATGTGACTAATGAAGATAAATCTATTTGACTTCCAATACTCATTATGTAGTTTGAAGCCTTTGCAGTAATTGATTGCACTTCTATAGCCGTTGCTGAAACCGTTACTACTGCTGAACCTACTACTCCATTTGATGATCTTGCATACACAATTGTGCTACCTTCTGCTTTACCCGTAATTTTTCCGGTTGAAGATATTGTAGCTATATCTGTATTGAACACCGACCAAGTAATTGTTTTATCAGTTGCATTTGAAGGAGAAATAATTGCCGACAATGTCTGAGATTCTTCTACAGCCAACGAAACAGCTGCTAATGAAACAGACTCTACCGGAATAGCATTTACCGTTACTTCACAAGTGCCATACACATTATTAGAAGCGGTAGCCTTTATGGTTGTTGTTCCTACGCCAACCGCAGTAATATTTCCATCCTGGTCAATAGTTGCAACAGAACTTTTGCTTGATGACCACGTAAGTGACTTATTAGAAGCATTTGAAGGTGAAATTAAAGCACTTAATGAAGAAGTACCACCAACATACATGTCTAATGTACTAGGAGAAACTGTTACTGAAGAAACAGGAACCGTGTATATTGTTACAGAAACTGAACAGTCAGCTTTCAAACCATTTGCTGTTGTTGCAGTAATTACGGCATTACCAACCGCTACAGCTGTAATTTTACCAGTTGCATCAACCGTAGCGATGCTTGAATTAGACGTTGACCACGTGATTGTTTGATTTGTTGTATTTGAAGGTAAAATTGTTGCTACCAATGTTTGTTGCTCGCCTTCTTGCAAGGTTGCAGTTGTAGTATTTAATGCAATAGATGTAGCCAATTGCTCATTAACGGTAACCGTAATTTCTTTAGATACACCATTTACTGTTGTAACAGTGATAGTTGCTATTCCTGGACTTACCGCAGTAATTGTTCCATTAGCAGAAACAGTTGCAATTGTCACATTGCTTGACGACCAATTCAATGAAGTATTGGTAACATTCGTTGGATTGAATGTAACTGTAACGGCTTGTGTTTTACCAATATCAAGTGTACATGAAGAAACAGATACTGTAATACTTTCTGGTTCTATATCAAGAACTGTAATTTGGCATTTTGCTGTTTTGTTATTTGAAGACGTTGCTGTGATTTCACACAAACCAGCTTTTACTGCAGTTACCAAACCATCTGCAGAAACAGTAGCAATTGAAGTGTTTGATGATGTCCATGTAATCGTTTTATCCGTTGCATTACTTGGATTTACCGTAGCTTGTAACTGATAGGTATCATACACATACATTGAATTTGTTGTAGAATTCAAAACTACTGACGTTACAGGAACAGCCGATACATATACTATACACGTTGCTGTTGGTCCATCACTAGAAATAGCTTTGATTGTTGTATTTCCAGCTGACAAACCGATTAATTCTCCAGTCTCAGAGATGGTTGCAACCGAAGCATTGGTTGTTGTCCACGTTACGTTTTGATTTGTTGCATCTATAGGTAAAATCGAAACATTCATTTGTAATGTGTCACCTACAAAGATAGAATATGTTGTACTTGAAAAGGTCAACGATGTTACTGGTATCTTAATACTTTGTACCGTTACCG
>CAYFVM010000034.1:0-15890 GCA_964346725.1 uncultured Bacteroidales bacterium | reverse complement strand
CCTGATGGGTTTTCACTACTTACAGTATCTGGATTTGCAACTAGAGATAGGCTACCATTTACCATTGACATTCTAGTCGCCATTGTTCTATTCGTATCAAAATCATCCCACATCACAGTGTCAGCTGGAATGAATTTTTCAAAATGGTCAACATAATAGCCTGTCAGTAATCCTTTTTTGCCAACAATGGTATCATTTAAATTAAACAAATTATAATACTGACTCATGTTATTATCCACAGACAAGCCTGGTGTATAACAAACCGTATCTTTTACATCATTCAAATCTACCGGCTCTACAACTTTAATCAATACACTTTGATTCACGTCACCATAACATGCTGTACTAATTGTTGCAGTGTATTTATATATACCTATTGCGTCTATTATAACATATGGGTTCTCCACATTGGTGTTATTCAATTTATATGGCGGTTCCATCAATACCCAATCATGCCCGTCCCATTGATATCCTACCCAAGAGAACTTGTAACCGCCATCAGCCAAAAGACTTACTTTTGTTCCTCTAGTTACCGTAATACTCGTATCGTTATTGTTTACAATTACAGCATCGGGATAGTTATCGCTAAAACGAGAAAAATATCCATACATAGACCCCATCAAATTGTAGCCAGTACCATCGCCCCAATCATGAGATGTAGAGTTCACCATACCCATATGGAATAACGAGGTAGTGTTCTGTAAGAAATATGCTCCCTCCGGCATATCGGTACGCGAGAAATAAATACGCGCAACTTTCCAATCCGTTCCAGTTATTGATTCGAATGTCGCGTTATTAATTACTGGATTAGCAACACCATTCAATAAGAAATCTCCTTCTCCACCATCCTTTACCATCAAGTTCATGTATAACTCTTGGTCTTTCTGCGAACCGTATGTTCTCACAAAACCCATTTTGTAAGAACCAGTACACATTTCTACAGAAGGTAATATAGCACCTGCAACCTCACACTGATATCCTGAAATATGAAATGCATATACTGGTTTTGAAGATTTTACAAAAGTGTATTTTTCAGCAACATCTGATAATTCAATAGAAATTGTTTCTCCTTTACTTAATTCTGTTCCATATTGAGATCCATCAACGTAAATAATAGTATTGTCTTCTGTGGCTGTAACTGAAACTACTTCATAAAAATCTTCTTTTGTATTGAAAAAGGATTGTACTTCATTATAATTACTAAAATATTGATATTGACCATATCTTGTGTTTGTAATTGCTTCTTGAGTTGTACGACTACCATCACCTTTAATTACTATATAATCTGTACCAACTACAGAAACAGGGACTATTTGATCGCCTACGTAATCTTCACAGTCACTATTGTGAGTGTGATAATCGGGATATACAGAATCTTCACCTATTGTTACTGCGATTGGCTTGGTTGATTTAATATGGGTGCCCGACAAACGAGAATTTATATCTTGTCCGATTGCTCGAACCACATACGTTTGTCCTCTGTCTAATTTCACGGATTTTGTTACACCTTTTAAAATACCTACACAATCGTTTGTTGGTGTAACATTTATGGTTGTATTATCCTCTGTAGCAACAATTACTATGTATGAATAGGCACCATCCCCGGAAACTCCATTATCTGCAACGCCATCTTCATTGTGATATAGAGAATTCTGCATTTTATTTTGGAAAGGGGCATAGAACTCTTTTCCTAATGCATTTTGACCTTTCAATGAAAAAATATCAGTATTGAGTACCGAGGCTATTTCGTAATATGCTGTTATTAAAGCATTTGAACGAATGTAGATACCTTTATTTTCAACCTCATTACCCGTTTTTGAACATTGGATATCGTTAATATATGGTGTCAAATCAACAGAAGCGGTACCATTGGCTGGGATATTCAAATTTTGAATCGTTATACCCAATGCCGGCAACGAAACTGAGACATTAGCATCAGCATCCTGCGTAGCCAAACGTAGATATATAGGGCGACCGCCTACTTTATACTGATAATCTTCGGGCCAATATGGAGCATGGTCGGTAGTTCCATATGGAGCGCCAAACCAAAACTCATAATCTACTTGAGAAAATGTCACGAATGACAGTGCTAATATTCCTATTGCTGTTAGGAAGAACCGTTTTATACGGCTGCTAATGTATGGGTGCATAATACTCGCGTTATTTAAGGTTCACTATTTATCAAGACACAAAAACCCTCTTAAAAGTTTCATCTAATTTGTAAAATAACAATTTTTTAAGGGGAAAAACAAAAATTTGTGTGTTAATTTTCGGAGAAAAACGCGGAGACTTTTCTATATTCGGAGAAAATTCGTGCACGAGAAATAAAACCAACATACTTACCTTCTGAAATAATTGGGAAGTTGTAATGCCCACTTTTTTGGACAACTTTTACTACCTCTTCCATATCATCATTGGGGGAGAAAAAATATTCGGGGAAATACATGAGTGTACGTACATCAACTTTGTCATATAATTCGGGTGAGAAAACGATGTCACGAATATCGTCAAGTTTTATCATACCATACAACACATTATCTTCACTCACGACTGGATAAATGTTTCTTTTAGAATGTTTTATTACTTCTACCAAGTCTCCCAACGTAGCATCTAGAGAGATCGTTGCTATATCTGTTTCTATCAATTTATTAATATTAAGTAACGTGAGCACTGAAGCATCTTTATCGTGTGTCAATAATTCTTTTCGTTTTGCCAACATGTAGGTATAGACCGACGTGTCTTCAAATATTCGGACCGTAGCATATGATACAGCAGAAACGAGCATCAATGGGACGAACAATCCGTAGCCAGTTGTTATATCAGCAATAAGGAAGATACCTGTTAAAGGAGCATGCAATACCCCTGCAATCACGCCACACATTCCCAACAAGACGAATATTGATTGGGGTACTTGAATGCCAAAATAAGTAAAAACATACGATGCAAACATTCCTACCATTGCTCCAATAAACAAAGAAGGTGCAAAAATACCTCCAACTCCTCCTGCACCAAACGTCAGGGAAACTGCAACAACTTTTAATAAAATAACACTCAGAAATAAAATACTAACTACAATGAAATTGCTCTGATATGCATCAAAAATTGTTTGATCAAACAAGAAGGAATATTCACCACGGAATAACATATTAATTTCCTTGAAACCTTCACCATAGAGTGATGGGAAGAAAAACAACAAAACGCCTAACCCCAAACCTCCAATAAACAATTTTTTCTTTTTTTTCTTAATCATTGAGAAAGCTTCACTCAACAAGACATGCATTTTCTTGAAATACACTGATACGAATCCAGCAATGATGCCGAGTAAAACAAACGATGGTACATCTTCAAAACGATAATCACTATTGAAGACATCGATAGCATGAAAAAGCACATCTTGTTCCAAAAAGAAATACGAAGACAATGTAGCAATTGACGCAGTTAAAATGAGCGGCACAACTGATGACATTGAAAAATTGACGTATATAACCTCAAGAACAAAGATTACGGCCGCAATGGGTGCGTTGAATATTGCAGCCATTACACCCGCAGCACCACATCCTATTAATATTACGCACTGTTTATAATCTAATCTAAATATTCGAGCGAAATTAGACCCAAACGCAGCCCCTGTGACTATACTCGGCCCTTCCAATCCAACAGATCCACCAAATCCAACGGTCAATGCACTTTCAATCATTGAAGAAAACATATTGTGGGGCTCAATTTCTCCTTTTTTACGTGAAATGGCATACAAAACACCGGGAACACCAATATTTGAATCTTTTTTCACGATATACTTAATCACAAAAAGCGTAAGTATGATACCTATCGTAGGAAATAAAAGATATAAGATGTGGTACTCGCTTGAAATTGGTGCCCATAAATGCAATAAATATTGGATACCATGTACCATAGATTTTAGCAACACAGCAGCCAAGCCTGAAAAAACACCCAACACAAGACTTAATACATACAAGAATTGCTTGTCGGATATATGTTTCAAACGCCAACGATAGAATCTAACCCAAAGTGACTTTTTGTTCGTTACCATATATGATACAAAAATAATTTTTTCTAAAATACTAATTTGCTTTTTCTGTTCGTTTTATTAAACAAAATAAACATTAGCCTATGAATAAATCTTTTACTCATTCTTACTTTCAACAAATTCAATGTGACGCGATAAAAAAGCGTTTCCTTAGAATTAAATTTTTGCAAGATTACTGTCGATCTTTTTCTTGCATTGAAACAAAAAGTATTGGAACATATAATCAGTTCCTCAATTAAACGAGTAAGGCTACGAAAGCTATCGTGGCCTTTTCTTTATTTCTAGATTTGTTCTTTTTTACGCTTCTTCACAAGCAAAAGAATTGACCCCAATAATGCAGGAATTACAATATTAATAACCCACAATAACATACTCACTTGAAATACTGCAGAAGCATTTGGAGTATATCTTGCAAAGATTTCCATGGCAACTGCTCCCCGTATTCCAACTTCTCCTAACACAGTTGTTGGTATTATGGTTGTAAAAAAATATGTTAGTGTAATCCCAACAACAAGTTGAACACAAGAAAGTTCCGGTAAAAACATATTCATTAATAACGCATATTGGCCTCCAAATACACAATAACGAGCCATGCCAAATAACAACGTTTTTCCTAAATCCCCTTTGGAATATACCAATAGCATTTGTTTCGTTTTTCTGTACCAACGCTTGCCAACTATCCGTAAATACAATAGTCTCACTACGTGACATTTACTTAAAGAAATCAGAAAAAACACAAATGGTGTGCACAATGCCAAACAAATGAGAGCAACATAAAACAACAAGTTTATGGAATCATATTGCGGAGATGCAAATAAAGATAATAAAAAACCTAGTGTTCCAAAAAGCAATGTTGTGATGAGTTGCATAAAACTCCCAACAAATGTTGCAAAAACGCCTTGTTCATAGTGTTGTTTTAACACTATTGCACGCCCACCAATTTCTCCAATTCGATTTGGAGTAACCAATGCTAAGGGCAAGCCTATCAAGACTCCTTTAATAGCTATATTGTATGATATTTGTTGTTGTTTTGACACTAAGTAGTGCCATTTTTTTGCCTCCAAACCCCAATTCAAAAGCATCAACACGCCCACCACCGCTATCACCGACAATGAGAAATGTTCATCGTGAAACAACAGCAAAAAATCTTGATCCATTGTGGTGAACTTGTATACTACATAAGCCCATGCCGCAATGAATATCAAAACTTTAGCAATCCAAATCAATATCGACTTACAACGTGCTGTCATATATGCATAAAAAAATTCCGTCCAAATATACCATTTGAACGGAATTTATAGGTATTTCTTTTAATATTATAACAAGAATGTAATCAATACACCGGCAGCAACAGCCGAGCCAATTACACCCGAAACGTTACTTGACATACAATACTGCAAAACGTGGTTTTTTGGATCGTATTTCGTAGAAATTTCATTCGCAACACGTGAAGCCATTGGCACTGCACTCAAACCTGTAGCGCCGCAAAGAGGATTAATTTTCTTCTTTGCAAATAAGTTAAATAGTTTTACAAGCATAATACCGCTGGTTATTGATAATGCAAATGCGAAAAATCCTCCGATTACGATTCCGATTGTTTCCCATTTCAAGAACACATCTGCTGTCATTGTAGCACCAACGCACAAACCTAAGATAATAGTTGCCGGATTCATGATATAATCCGTAGCCGCAATTGTTAAACGTTGTGTATCAGTTCCTATTTCGCGAATTAAATTACCAAACAAAAGCATTCCCAAAAGTGGACCTGATGATGGAACCAAAATGATAACAACCGTTCCCAATACGATAGGGAAAATGATTTTAACCACTCTAAGGTTCTTAATCGTATGTTTTGAAGGATACAATTTATCTTGTTCTTTCATGTTGATTTTCAATTCTTTTTCAGAACAAGTCAAACGAACAACCAAAGGAATAATTACCGGTACCAAAGCCATATACGAGTATGCAGCAATTGCTATTGGGCCGAGTAAATGATCAGCCAACTTAATAGTTGTATAAATTGCCGTAGGGCCATCAGCACCACCAATAATTGCCAACGAAGCTGCCTCCTTAATTGTGAATGCTCCGGTAGCCATAGCAACCAAAAGGACTGCAAAAATACCAAACTGAGCTGCTCCACCAAACAATGCCAACTTTAAGTTACGCAACATTGGTCCAAAGTCGGTCATAGCACCAACACCCATGAAAATAAGTGGTGGTAGTAAACCTGTTTTTATCAATGCATAATACAAAAAGTTTACGATGCCGTATTCATGAGCTATCTCAAACAAATTCATATACTGCATACGACCTGTTTCAGGATCCAATCCCAATTCAATTGCTTCTCCGGCAACTACGCCCATATCGGCTCCTGGGAAATTCGCTATTAATACGCCAAAACCAATTGGGATAAGCAATAACGGCTCATATTTTTTTACAATACCAAGATACAAAAGCACGAACGAAATTGCGAGCATTAACAAGTATCCAGGATTATCAATGATGGCACCAATTGCCGTCATCTCATATAGTTTTTCGAACATAATATTTACTTTAAAATAAAAACAGATGGCAGTGTGAGCTGCCATCCATATAAAATTATTGAATTTTTATCAAAACTGCATCTTCTTCAACGTCATCGCCAGAGTTACGACAAACTTCAACAACCTTACCAGAGGCAGGAGCTGCAACAGCATTGAATACTTTCATTGCTTCAATATAGCAAACAATATCACCCTCTTTTACCATATCACCTACTTCTGTAGCTCTTGAAACAGAATCTTTGGTTTTAAAGAATTTACCGGAAATAGGGGCAAGTACATCTGCCGTTTTTCCTGAAGGTGCTTGAGACGCTGTACTCGCTTGTTTTGCATCTTTTTTCGCTGCATCATAACTAACCGTTACAGCAAATTTTTCTCCGTTTACATCTATCGTCAACGATTGTGGTTGTAATGAACCAACATTTGCTTTCTCTGCTTTTTTCTTTGCTAAATCAGCTTCAAAGTCTGCTTTTGCTTTACCTGATTTGTACGCACGGTATTGTTCAGGGTGCATAGCCAATTCAAACAATTCTTCATCGTCTTGTCCGTATGCCCAACCATTTTCATCCATTTCTTTGCGGAACTCATCAAGTTTGTTTGGATACAAATCTTGTGGATTTCCGGTAAAGAATTCACGACCTTGTTCTTCAGCCAATTTCTTGATTTCCGGTGCTATTTCACCTGGAAGTTTTCCTGATTTACCAAGAATCATGTCCCAAATGTTGTCAGCAATCATAGTCCAACGTTCTTGACCTTTTACGGTTTGCATAATGTTGAACAATGCCAAATTCTTTACATATTGAGAGAATGGAGTTACCAACGGAGGGAATCCAACGCGTGGCCATACATAGGCTACTTCGTCAAACATCATAACCAACAAATCGTCGGTGTTGATTTCAGGACTGCCTTTCTTTACCAATGATTTATTGATACTTGACAAGTTTGTAGAAAGGTCGTTCATCAAACTACCCATCATACCGCCAGGAAGTCCCGGAGCTATCAATAAAGAGTTCAATCGACGGTTGCTTTCTGGAATATAATATCCCAAGAAATCGTCCATGAATTCTTGTGTAAGAGCTCTTGCACGCATATATGCAGTCATATTGATTTCAGGAACATCAAAACCAGCATCTTTCAACATTGGTTGAACTGCCAAAATATCGGCATGACCTGTACCCCATGAAAGTGGTTCCATACCTACGTCTATGATATCACAACCTGCTTGTGCTACTTCCAAGATTGAAGCTGGCGTAAAACCTGGTCCTGTTTGTCCGTGGTATTGAATCGTGATTTTCGGATATTTAGATTTGATATACGATACAATTTTTCCTAACGATACTGGTCGTCCAATACCTGCCATATCTTTCAAACAGATTTCATCGGCACCTCCGGCAACCAATTCGTCTGCCATATTGCAATAGTATTCAACGGTGTGAACTTTTGAAACGGTGATAGACATTGTAGCTTGTGCTATCATACCTGCTTCGTGTGCATAGGTAATTGAGTCAATAATGTTACGAGTGTCGTTCAATCCGCAGAAGCATCTTGTAATATCTACACCTTGCGCTTTTTTAACTTTATAGAATAATTTTCGTACATCAACCGGGCATGGACTCATTCTCAAACCATTCAAAGAACGATCAAGCATATGAGTTTGAATACCTGCTTCATGGAAAGGTTTTGTCCATTCGCGTACGGCTTTGTTTGGATTTTCGCCATAAAGCAAATTGATTTGTTCAAAACCTCCACCATTGGTTTCTACTCTTGAAAAGCATCCCATTTTTATAATTTCAGGAGCTATGCGAACTAATTGGTCAACACGTGGCGTGTATTTTCCAGAACTTTGCCACATGTCTCTGTAAACCAAAGAAAACTTTATCTCTCGACCCATAATCTATTTATTATCAATTAAATATTATTATAAACTATATTTTTTTAATATCTACAACGGTTCCCTTTCCACCAGTTACTTTAGAAACTGTAGAACTAATTACCGCATACGTTTTTGAATCTATGGCGCTTTGTTTTGTGCTCGTATAAACTTGTTTTACTTCTTCCGGAACAAACCTATTTACAAACGCAATTATCAAATTGCCAAGCCAAACCACAAGTAATAAAACGATAAAAACCATCACCGTACCTACCACCATAAGAAATAAAGACTCCTTCATACTATTGCATACTTAAAAGTTATTCATATAAAATCCTTGCAAAATTACGATTTTTATGCATATAACGGGCACAAATCGCAGAATTTTTTTCTTTTACAAAAAATTAAAGATTTAAGTCTTTCTCCTTTTCTAATCGCGTTTTACGAAGAATTTTGCGATTACAGTTTCCCCTTCGTTGGTTGTTATAACTGCAACATAGGGAGCGCTCGGTAAACTTCCCACAAAAATTACACTACCGGCTTTTTCACATACTTTCATGCCTTGCATGTTGTAAACCACAACAGAAGTAACTTTAGACGCAGGTTCAGCTTGTATAAACGAGTGTGCTATTGTAGGGTATATAGAAATTGACTGAGAATCATAGTTCTTCACAATGGCTGTATTATTATCGGAATCTCTAAATGTAGGTCGTATGAGCAATGCACCAGTTTGATTTGATGCCTCCCATTGGAATCCTGTGTTGTAGTACAACGTATTATTTAATTTTGTATTTAAATCCATTCCCACATTTAGCAATACATCGTTCGGTTGCTCCCACCCAACATAAAATGTTTTGTCCACAACAAGATTATCGGCACCCGATACGATATTTTCGGGTTCTATTGCATATCGTACAAATTGATACAGACCATCTTCGTATTGCTGCTTTTCAGAAGTTGCATAATACAACAATTCTCCCGGAGATCCATAGTTATCAGCCCATATACATAAATTGAAAGTTGTGGCGGACTCCATGGTTGGATTAAAATACATTGCTACTGAAGTCAGTGTGTCGGATTGTAAAATATCATACTTAAATGCAACTTTCCCCATTGGTGCATCACGAAGGCCATATCCGGCTTCCGGGGTTCCATCATCATACGCATAATAATTTTCCAATGTCAAAAGAGTTCTGCAGGTATCATTCCAGAAATACTGAGAATTTAGGGCATTATTTATATCGTTATAATAATATTGGAATTCATACTCTCCTTTTGTATAATTCGCTGCATCTTGGGCTATAAAATCATAAAAATCAACATCAAAATCGGTCAAAAGATCTCGCTCGGTCACAGTGGTAAGCGGTGGCATATCTGTTTCGTATGTTGAATACGTCAATGCATCACCGGTATGTCTTTTTTTAACCGAGAAATAAAATTTCAACTTTCTGTATTCACTATCAAAATTGGTAAACGTAGCCGGAATAGTCATTCTAAAATCATTGTACGAAACCTGTGCGAAATGAGCCATTGGCATAGCTCTATATTTAGTGTACAATGGTGTAATTTCTTTTGCAAACGCAACATCAGAAACTTGTTGCGCATCTATGGTTCTCTGAGCATCGAGCAAAATCATGTCTAAATGCCAAAAATCTTCATTGCGCGCATGACTTTCATCGTTGCTCAAACTTGCATAATTTTTAAAACGGAAACGAAATCCTTTTACAAGATATTTCTGCCGTAGCAACGGCATATACACTGAAACAAACGTATCTCCAGTCGGGCTACTCGTTGCCCATACTCTTTCCCAAGATGGATTACATTGGCCAAGCGTTGCCTGAGCCGTATATGACCACGTAGGATTTCCATCGGTCATTCGAGCATAGACAACATCGTTTGTTAAAGCATAATTCAACGAAACACTATCAACGAGCAACGTGTCGGGAGAATAAAGATATGCATATGCTTTCGTTAACGAGGTCAAACCAAACTGTTCCGGAGTAAAAACCATATGCTGAAATGGAAGGATTTTTTCATCTGTTATGGCAAAATACTGCAATGAATCTTTCTCTAAAACGCTAGTTAATGGAGCAAACAACAAATAATAGCCTTGTAATGAAACTGCAGTATCCAATGCGTTGTATAGTTCAACACCAGTTGCTGTTATTTCATTTATGAAAAGGCCGACGGTATCATATGGAGCATAAAATTCTAATACCAAACTATCTCCAAGTTCAGGAACATCAACATATCCACCTGTTTGATATGAAAAACTTAATGCTATAGAATCTTTTAGCATATGCTCAATGTATTGGTTTTCATACGAGTACGAACCTTCAATGTACTCATTTGATTCGTCATATAATGAATCATTCGCCACTACATAGGTTTCTCCAGATTTTACATAAACGGTATCTCCTGCCGAATACGCAAGGCGCTGAGCAACGGAAACATACGTGTTTTTTTCTGAATCATACATATAATATGTATCATCGAGTAATGAAAAAGTGCCTGCTACTTTTTTATATAATTTGTCACTAAAATATATTGGTTCGTAGCTCTTGAGATTGATTGGTTGCGAAGTTAAATAATCCGAAATAGTCGGAGATATTCCCACATTTTCATGTAACACTCCACTGCCATCCATTGCATCAAGAGAAACAACACCAATCGTGGGCATATTTTTAGCAAATGCGGTATTTACAAACGCATCATCGTCAGCCCACAAACTTGCAAGTGGCTTTGTGTACGGGTATGCGAAATCATCAAAGAAAGGCAATGTGTTTATTGAAGTTTGAGGAATTTGAGTTGTTTTCAATAACGAATGATTCTTTGTTGGCAATACAGACAATTCTTCTTGTTGAGCCAAAGAAAACAAAGGCAACAGAGCACACAGAATTATTCGTAAGATTTTGCCCATACATTAATTTTTCGCTGATTCGGATTCCAATATGGATTGATATATAGGGTCTAAATCAAGCCAAACATCAATAGTCTCACTGGCCGCCATCTTGCCTCCATCAACATATACCGGTGATTGCTTCTGCACGTATGATTTCATAGTATCGGCCATTGTTTTTACATTTTCTCCAAAAATCGGATTTACATTTAATCCTCGCGATACTAACGAATCGGAGATTGCCTTCCAAGACAAACCAACTAATGAAGGAATAGGTACTTGCACATCACTACCACCACGGCCAACGAGCATATCGATAGCAGAACCTTTCGGAACCATCACGCCCGGTGCTATTTGTTTAGAATGATAGCGTTGTTCAAACACATAATTGTTGGCGAAGTCTGGTTTGTATTCCAAAACACCAACACGCAACCCTTTGTTTTCAAGTATTTGCGTAGCTTGACGCAACGACACATCGGTAACTTTAGGCATAGCTACCATAACCGGTGTTAATGAATTTATTGAAAGAAAAATTGTTCGACCTCTTTTTACTTTTGACCCAGCAGTTGGATAGTGGTCAACAATCGCTCCTGGTTCTACACCATCAACACATAGTGTATCTCCTACTTTTATATCTATCCCTTCTTTTTGTGCCAATATTTGTGCTGCATCTATATCAAGATTTGAAAAATCTGGAACAACAACTTCTACTCCGTGGTCTGTATAATTAGTAATCCATGCATTAAAAACTATAAATGCAACTATAAAAAACAGTATAATACCGCCAATGTTAATTAAAAGGATTTTATGCTTCTGTATGTCCATCACAAAAATATAACGTATGAACAAAGATAAAATTATAAATGAGAAAATAAAAAAATAAAAGGGATATAAAAAAACGGGTAACCAGAGAAGAAGAAATTAACTAAAAACTACCTTACATTAACCTCAAACACCACATAACCAATCATGAAAAAGCCGCAACACCATGAAAAAAAGAGAAGATCTGGCTACCCGTTTTAATCTGATTATGTATAATTCAATGTACATATCAATTACATATATCATATTGTAATCGATAAAGCAAAAATACTACATTTTTTTTCTTTTGCAATACTTTTACACAGAAAAGTGTAAAAAATACAATTAGGTTTATGCAAATACTTAATTATCAGATAATTGAAGAATTATTTTTTCTCTATAAAAAATCCAAAGGTCTCGAAATTATTTTTTCTAGACTATATTTTTCTTTTTGTGTTTTTAACACTATGTACTCTGATAAAGCATGTGCTATTGATCCAACAAATGAAATTTTTTGTGTTTTATAGGCTTTCATTAAAGGATTTATGTAATAGGTAAACAAGTCCGAAAATGCTTCATTTATTATTTTTTGTGTTGCAGATTCATTTTTATGAGCTATTACAAACGGCGCAAATTGTGCCAAAAAAGTATTTGGGCAAGATTGTTTATATACTCTATCAAGCAATTCTTGCAACGTAATTGGATATGTTGCAAAAAATGCATCTATCAAAGATTGTGGTAAACGTTTTTCGAACACTCCTCGCACGAGTCGTTTTCCTAGATCAGCCCCACTCGCCTCGTCTCCTAATATAAATCCTAACGAAGGTAAGGGCGTCTCCAATGTTTGACCATTCCAATATCCTACATTCATGCCCGTTCCTAGTATTGCCACCAAACCAGCCTCTTTGCCATAGCACGCAACTGCGGCACCTACCAAATCAGATTCTACACTAATTGTCGCTTTCGGGAAACATGAACGTAAGGCTTTTTCTATAACTTGTTTTGATTCATCTCGCCCACAGCCGGAACCATAAAAATGTACTTCGGAAATAGACGCTGCTTCTACATTTTTAGGGAAATGTGCTGATAATTCAGCCACTACCTGTTCCGTAGTTACAAAATATGGATTCATTCCTATTGTACTGAAATGAATGGTTTCTTTGTCGGTCAAACAAGCCCAATCGGTTTTTGTAGAACCGCTATCAGCTACTATTTTCATATTAATGTCAAAACGGTTTTAAACATACCCAACTGATTAGGAAATTTTGCAAACAACACCATATCAAAATCGTTTTGATACTTGTTGGCAAACATTTGATAATTTGCATCATCAGAAAATCTAATTTGCAAGGCATAGCATTCATCTGCACCATTTTGCGCCTCTATGGAAAACAAACTCACGTTTTCCACATCCATACATGCTTGCATCAATGGGATATATTCTTTCTTCAACCATTCCAAAGCAGACTGAACAATTGCATCATCAAACGATATGGTTATATTAATTACTTTCATGATTTCATGTTTTGATTTCCCAAACTATAATACAAAAGTATAAACGGTATCATGACCGTTTCGGTTGCTACGGTAAGTAATGACGAAAACACAATATTCAACACGGAATTGTCGGCAGGTAAAATGCCTCCAATTATCCATGACAAAACGGTAACTGCAATGTAGCACAAATACACTACACCATAGCTTCGCTTTAGGTTAGTTTGGCACAATCGGAAACAACGGATAAAACTCATTCCTATGGGTTGTTTGGCTAACAACACATCATACAACAAAATTGACATTGGTGGTAAAATAATCAATGCCGGTATAAAAAACAGTATCATACCCGTAAAAAGCATGAGTGCCATATAAAGTGCGGCAAGAAATGCTGGTATAAAATTGCTGGTTATGTATTTACTAAGAGAATCTACATCTATTCGTTCTCCTGCTATATATAACGTAACATATGCACATGACACGAACATACCAAAGAATTTCGCTAAAAATGAGAACCCTAAGGCTATATACATATTACTGAAATTCGCACTTGCAACATCTGTTGTAGAAAGCAAGAAGTCAAAATTTTGTTGTGTAAGAAAATACACACCGAGCAGAGCAAACGGCAACACAAATACGCCCAATGCTATGCAATACGGCTTCCATTCTGATTTCATAAAAAGCCAATAATCAGAGAAAATCTCTTGTCCCGATCGTAACTTGTTAAATTCTATTTGTTGTTGTATCTCCATTTTTTAAACTTTGATTCAAAGATAAATTTTTCCATTATACTCACGAGCAAAAAAAATAGAAACTGTATAAAATTGAGATTTCAGTGGACAAATCGAATAAAATTCATACTTTTGAATAAATTAAATACAATGGATTCAAAAGTCTATATTTTCCTTGCAGATGGTTTTGAAGAGATGGAAGCACTTGTTCCTCTTGACGTTCTCCGCCGCGCCGATTTTGAAGTAGAAACAGTTTCAATTACTGACGATATAGAAGTTGTTGGTTCACACGGACTTCGTGTTTTATGTGATACCACTATCAATCTCATTTCACAAGAAATAGCTGATTTACTGATACTTCCCGGTGGTGCTCCCGGAGCTGACAATCTTGCCGGCAGTGAAAAATTAGCCAAAATCCTCACCAAGCAAAATGCCGATGGAAAATGGATAGCTGCTATATGCGCAGCTCCTTATATATTGGGGCAACTTGACATTCTTCAAGGAAAACAAGCGACTTGCTATCCGGGATATGAACATTACCTCAACGGTGCTGAATTTGTAAAAGAATCAGTAGTTGTTTCACAAAACATCATTACCGGAAATGGTGCCGGTGCTGCAATTAAATTTGCTTTCAAAATTGTGGAAGAACTCAAAGGCAAACGATTGGCAGACTTTATAGCAGAAAAAATGCAAATAGTCTAACACTACCAACGCACACCTAAAGACATTCCCAAACAAGTATTTATTGAATACTCTTTATACGGCGATTGGAGCGAAAAATCCAATGCAGCAAACGTATTGTCACCAAGTTGGAATTTTAACTTGGAGCCTACTTCCAGAATCATTCCTACGTCCTCTTGTGTAATCTCCAATATCAAAGGATTCACATACGGAGCAAGCCGAAGACCATCATTATCCCAAAGAGGAATATTATACGAAATACCTTCCGGTATAAAGCAAAAAATAAGTCCACCGGCAGAAAGTATATCGTCAGAATTTGCCATACACGCCACCGCAACAAGTCCCAAAACAAGACTTGCCGGACATTGGAACATAAATCCCTTGTCATAATAATTTCCGAATCGCAAAGAATAGTTCAATCCAATATTTCCTTTGGGTTGCCACTCGAGCACAATTTCTCCGCAATACGACACGTCGGAACGAATATCAACAATCGCTTGCCCTGATGCCGACAATTCAATCATATTCTCATTTTGAGAATATGTGTACAAAGGAATTATGAAAACGATGAGTAGAATAATTTTTTTCATACACGAAATTTTCTTCTCGGACATACTAAAAGTGTAGCCTTCCCTATATTGTAGCCTTCCCCTTTATGCTACAGAGTGTAATTAGACATTTACACATTCAAAATTATAAAATTTATTCCTGAACTCAGGAGTTTCATGCCTTAAAGATTCATGAAGTCTTTTATTGTTATAAATTTTGATGGCATTTTTTGTAGCCAACTCTGCACTTTTAAGGTTAAAGAATGTTTGGTCGAGAT
>CAYFVM010000033.1:14075-15948 GCA_964346725.1 uncultured Bacteroidales bacterium | reverse complement strand
CTTTAATAATGTACTCTTCCCTGCACCATTTTTCCCTATAATACCAAGAATATCTCCTTGTTCCACTCTAAAATTGATATCCTTGAGCGCCCACACATAATCGCTCGAAGCTTTTTTTGCACGCTCATTTACATCTCCCACACGCAAATATGGATCTTCCTTCCGCAAGACATTAATAGTCCACCATCGAGTAAGGTCATCACTCAACGTCTGCGTACTCACAAGCCCAAGACGATATTGTTTGCTTATATTTTCGAATTCTAGAACGGTCATGTAGTTTGGTTAATTGGTTAATCGGTTAGTTGGTTAATTGATTGCTCTGCTCTATTTTTTATGGAACGTGTGAGCGAATTTAATTGATTAGCTATTTTTCCTATTTCACTCCGGAAGTCATCTAAATCTTGTTCTTGGATATACTGCAAATCAACGGCAACATATAATTGTGAAAGTGTTTCCATGAGCGAAGCATACGAGTATTCTAAAAAATGCAATTCATCTTTTGCTGATTTTCGAGATAATCCCTCTGCAATATTTGAAGAAACAGAAACTGCGGCCCTTCGAAGTTGGTCGGTTAATCCATACATTTCTTCTTTTGGAAACAATTTGGTTATAGTATAGATATGCGTGACATAACTTCGCGCATTTTTCCATACCTCTGTTTTTTCAAAATAATACTGATACTTCATTATTTATTTTTTCTTCAATCTTTACTAATAACCAAATCACCAATTAACCGATTAACCTCCTTACTTGTCGCATCATACCGTGTCCATAAAACTTCTCTGAACCTTATTAAACACGGCTATACCCAATGCGAGCAACACTATCATAAAACAGAAACTATATGCTAAATAACTCCATTCAAAGGAACCTATGCCTAATGCGCCGTATTTGAATGCTTCTATGATAGAAGTGATAGGATTCAAAAGCATAAGTGTGCGCATTTTTTCACTGGTAATGGTACTTAATGGGTAAATAACCGGAGTAGCGTACATCCACAGCTGAACAATGAAGGTAAAGAGAACGGTTAAATCTCGATATTTGGTTGTGAGAGATGATATAATAATACCAAAACCTAATGCAATGCCTGCCAACATAAAAATGAGCACAGGGAATAAGCAGAAATACCAATTGGGTGCAACTACCACGCCTTGAGCTAGATAATAGACATACACAGCCGCGAACAATATAAATTGAATAAACATCTTTATCAGGTTCGATACCACCGTAGACAAAGGCACTACAAGTCTTGGGAAATATACTTTCCCGAACATGCTTTGATTGGCAACAAAGGTATTGGAGGTTTTATTCAAACAGTCGGCAAAATACTGCCAACAAAGAATTCCCGCCAAATAAAACAATGCCTGTGGCAAACCATCGGTGCTGATTCCGGCTATTCCACCAAAAACAACCATGTACATTACTGTGGTGAGTGCGGGCTGTATAAAAAACCAAAGCGGGCCTAAAATCGTTTGCTTGTATGAGGTAATAATGTCGCGTTTCACAAACATCGAGAACAAGTCACGATATTGCCATATTTCACGCAGATTTATATCAAATAATCCATTCCGCGACTTTATAACGGTGGTCCACTTACCTTCCTTTTCTTCCTTTGTTTCCAAGTCTGCCAATTGCTATTACATTTAAAATCGTAAATATATCAAAAGTTTTAAAACGTGGCTTCACCTATCAACACATTTTAAGGGGAAATGTATTATGTGTTTTTGTAACCATAGATTGCACAAATCTAATTGCGGGTTGTACAAACGACACACAATTGTCACAAATAATGTGTTGTGTATTAGTGAACTCAACTTTGTATAAAGACATACAACACCTATACATGTTGTGTGACATCTCTACAATTAACCGA
>CAYFVM010000033.1:10451-13975 GCA_964346725.1 uncultured Bacteroidales bacterium | reverse complement strand
GTATAAAGACATACAACACCTATACATGTTGTGTGACATCTCTACAATTAACCGACTAACCGTTATTATTTCCACGAGAAACGAACACAAAAGGTACAGGTACAGACGCCACACAATTGTCACAAATAATGTGTTGTGTATTAGTGAACTCAACTTTGTATAAAGACATACAACACCTATACATGTTGTGTGACGTCTCTACGGTTAACCGATTAACCACAATTACCTCAACTTTTCTTTCAAAAACTTCGCTGTATAGGATTCTTTGCATGAAAGCAAATCTTCGGGCGTTCCGGCAAATACCACATTGCCGCCTTTTTCTCCGCCTTCTGGTCCCATATCTATCACCCAATCTGCACATTTAATTACATCAAGGTTATGTTCTATTACCACAACGGTGTGCCCGTGTGCCAACAAACGGTTAAAGGAATCCATAAGTTTTCGTATGTCATGAAAATGCAAACCAGTTGTTGGTTCGTCAAAAATAAACAAACACTTTTCTTTACTGTTTTTGCTTAAAAATGTAGCTAATTTTACACGTTGTAATTCTCCTCCAGAAAATGTACTTGACGATTGTCCAAGTGCAACATACCCAAGACCCACATCTTGTAATGGTTGCAAACGGTCTACAATGCGTCGTGGCAATGTGGCATCATCTGCCTTAAAAAATTCTATTGCTTCGTCTACATTCATTTCAAGCACATCTGCTATGGATTTTCCACGATAGAGAACTTCCAAAACCTCGTTTTTGTAACGCTTGCCATGGCATTCCTCACACACAAGTTCCACATCAGCCATAAACTGCATTTCAACTTTAATAATGCCATCGCCTTTACACTCTTCACAACGCCCTCCATCGGTGTTAAACGAAAAATGCGCTGGCTTAAATCCTTGCAGTTGTGCAGATTTTTGTTCAGCGAATAACGCTCGAATATCGTCAAACGCTTTGCAATATGTTACAGGATTGGAACGAGTTGATTTTCCAATAGGATTTTGATCGACAAACTCAACAGAGCCAATGCCAGTAACTCCAGAAACGCTATCGCAATCGCCAAACGAAGTTCCTCCAACTCCCAACGCAAGTTGTACTCCGGGATATAATACGGTATCGATGAGCGATGATTTACCTGAACCCGAAACACCCGTAACAACAGTAAACACGCCCAATGGTATTTGCACCGTAATATTTTTAAGGTTATTCTCTCTTGCTCCCGTAATTGTTATACTTCGTTTCCACGGACGGCGGATGGTAGGAATTTCAATTGATTTTCTTCCAGTTAAATAATCGGCTGTTAATGAAGTTCCTTTTTTGAGTAATTCTTTCATTGTTCCTTGAAAAACAACTTCGCCACCATGTCGGCCTGCGTTCGGACCAATATCAATGATATAATCTGCAGAACGCATCATTTCTTCATCGTGCTCAACAACCACAACGGTATTGCCCAAATCTTGCAGTTGTTTCAACACATTAATGAGTTTTTCCGTATCTCGAGAATGCAATCCTATACTTGGTTCGTCAAGAATATATAATGAACCCACCAAATTGCTGCCTAGCGACGTTGCAAGATTTATGCGCTGCGATTCTCCTCCCGAAAGCGATTTTGACAAACGATTTAAGGTCAAATAATCCAAACCAACCTCATCAAGAAACCGCAAACGAGTTTTTATTTCCACTAACAATCGCTCTGAAACCGATTTTTCATACTCATTTAATTTAATGGTATCGAAAAAGGTACGCAACCACGATATTGGTTTGTCTACAATATCGAGAATGGTCATGCCCGCAACTTTCACATAAAATGCTTCCTTTTTGAGTCGCGCACCATGGCACTCCGTGCAGATAGTTTTGCCTCGATAACGAGACAACATTACACGATATTGAATTTTATAAAGATTATGTTCCACCATGGAAAAGAAATCGTGTATGCCACCGAAATATTTATTCCCAGTCCATAACAATTCTTTTTGTGCCTCAGTCAATTCGCTATATGGTTTATGAATGGGAAATCCGAATTTGCTTGCATTCATCACCAGCTGATTCTTCCATTCACTCATTTTTTCACCTTTCCAGCATGCAACGGCATCTTCCCAAACCGAAAGTTTTTTGTCGGGAATAACTTTATTAGGATCTATGCCTATAATTTTACCAAACCCTTCGCACGTAGGACACGCACCGAGTGGATTGTTGAAGTCAAACATATATACCGAAGGTTCCTCAAACGTCATTCCATCGGCTTCAAAACGATTTGAAAACTCATACTGTTGCATACCATTTGATTCTTCTACCCAAACGGTACAGGTTTCATCTCCGTTTTGAAAAGCAGTTTGAACCGAATCTGCAATACGTCCGCGTTGGTTTTCATCAGGAATAAATCTATCTATCAACAACGATACGTTTCCCTTTTTCTGTTGTTTTTTTTGTGCACCAGTTATGTCAGAAAAACGAACAATTTCGTTGTCTATCAACAAACGATTGAAGCCTTGTTTTTCAAGACTATCCAAGTATTTTGGTTCGTTCAAATCGAATAACAAAGGAGTCGTCACATAACACTTCTTGCCAATTTGCTTCATAACAAACCCCACCACATCATCAATAGAATGACGCTTAACCTCACAACCGGAAACGGGAGAATACGTTTTGCCAATACGAGCAAACAATAATTTTATGTAATCATAAATTTCGGTAGACGTACCAACCGTAGAACGAGGATTTACCGCCGTAACCTTCTGCTCAATTGCTATGGCAGGAGGAATTCCAGTTATAGAATCAACCTCAGGTTTTTGAATTTTTCCTAAAAACTGACGTGCGTATGAGGAAAGACTCTCAACATATCGACGTTGACCCTCAGCATATATTGTATCAAATGCTAACGACGATTTGCCAGACCCCGAAACACCGGTAACAACAACAAAACTATTTCTATCGATTGCAACATTGATTTTTTTTAGATTATGAACCGAAGCTCCTTTTACGACTATTTGCTGATCACTCATATTGTAGATAATTCAATTGCAAAAATATATTTTATTGCGTGTATATGGTTATTTTTTCAAACCATTTTTCTATATTTGCGTTGAACATTAAAAAAATCTGCCTATAGGATATCTCTACTTTTCACAACAATGTCGAATCTTAAAATGATTTATTATGAAAAGTATAGCATCCGATCAAGAACTACTTGTTGCTTTTAGGCAAGGCGACAATTCAGCTATGGACATAATAATAACACGTTATCACAAGAAAGTCTTGGGATATATTCGTCGTACGGTTAAGGATTCAATGCTTGCCGAAGATTTATGTCAGGAAACGTTTATTAAAGCAATAAACTCTCTAAAAAGGAATGGGTACCACGATAATGGTAAATTTGTGGCTTGGCTTTTTCGTATTGCGCACAATCTTATTATAGATCAGTTCCGCAACAAAGCAAAACTTCCAACCACATCAAATGAAGTTGGTGAAGTTGATTTATTCAACAATGCTCGATACTCCGATGCCACAATTGAGTCTAAAATGATAAAATTGC
>CAYFVM010000033.1:0-10351 GCA_964346725.1 uncultured Bacteroidales bacterium | reverse complement strand
TTTTATCGTTCACCAATTCTTGAATACACAAAGCCTAAACCTTCCAATTCGCTGCGATTGTATATATTTCGGCCGTCAATAACGACATTGCCTTTCATTACTTTTTTGAGCACACCCCATGATGGCATACGGAATTGACGCCATTCTGTCATTAAAAGCAACGCCTCAGCATCAACAGCAGCATCATACATGTCTGTACAATAGGTTACCTTATCACCAAGTCTGCGCTTACATTCTGTCATTGCAATAGGATCAAACACTCTTACGTTGGCTCCGTCCTTAAGCAATTTTTCTATCACCACCAACGATGGTGCTTCACGCATATCATCAGTTTCGGGTTTGAAAGCAAGTCCGAGCACGGCTATCGTTTTCCCTTTTACAGAACCTACAATATTGAGTAACTTATCGTACGCCACCGTTTTTTGTTTCTCATTAACCGCCTCAACCGCCTCAACCAACTTCATTTGATATCCGTATTCGCTCCCAGTGTGCACGAGAGCTTTTACGTCTTTAGGGAAACATGAGCCACCATAGCCACAACCTGCATAGAGAAATTTTGCCCCTATACGAGTGTCCGTTCCAATTCCGCGACGAACACTATCAACATTTGCGCCTACACGTTCGCATAAATTAGCAATCTCATTCATAAAAGAAATACGCATTGCCAACATTGCATTTGCTGCATATTTTGTCATTTCGGCAGAAGGAATATCCATAAAAATAACACGGAAATTCTGTATCAAAAACGGCTGATATAATTTTGTAAGCACTTCTTCCGCCTGTTTTGATTCTGTTCCTACCACAACACGGTCGGGACTCATAAAATCTTTAATAGCGGCACCCTCTTTCAAAAACTCAGGATTCGAAGCCACATCAAAAGGAATGTCTACACCACGTTTTTGCAATTCTTCTTGTATTACGGCTTTCACTTTTTTGGCCGTTCCTACTGGCACCGTACTTTTGGTTACAAGAATGGTATATTTTTTAATGGTTTTACCAAATTGGCGAGCTACCGCAAGTACGTACTGCAAATCAGCACTACCATCTTCGTCGGGTGGAGTTCCTACGGCAGAGAATACAACTTCTACATCATCAAGAACCTCAGTTAAATCGGTGGTAAAAGTCAAACGACCGTCACCAACATTTCTCTTTACCAATTCCTCTAGTTCCGGTTCATAGATAGGCATTTCGCCACATTTCAGCTTCTCAATTTTCTGAGCATCTACATCAACGCATGTAACTTTTGAACCCATTTCGGCAAAACACGTTCCCGAAACTAACCCCACATATCCTGTACCTACAATAGCTATATTCATAACACAAATTTTAAATTATTCATCAAACCAACGTTGTTTTCAAAATCGCAAATATGATGAACCATTAATAATAACAAATGTATAAAAAATAAAAATGCCACGATGTTCTGGGAGAGTAAATGAGGCATTTTCAAAAATTTATTTCGAAAGTGCAGAATGCGTTTGAGATTTGGCAAAAAGTTGTAACTTTCAGTCGATTTTCAAAGTCTGAAATTTCATTAGGGTTTTAACTAAAAAAAATGTCTTTATAGAAGTAATACTATATAAATATGAAACGGATATATCTTCTTACTTTATCGCTACTTTTTTCTACGTATTTTGCAATTGGTCAATCATTTACAAACGACGCCTATCGTAAAGCTACCTGGATGTCTCTTCGATTCTATGGTGGACAACGTAGTAGTACCTCCGATGGCAGTGGTCCAAACTGGTTGATTATGGACCATGCAGTTTCTTCCTCTGACCAATCAACATTATCGTCAAAAGGATTTTCTAGTAGCGTGTATAAAGCAGGACGCGACTTTTACAAAGATGCTGATGGTTCGGTTGACCTCAGTGGCGGTTGGTTTGACTGCGGTGACCACGTTCTTTTTGGTCAAACATTCTACTACTCTGCATATACCGTTTTAAAAGGATATGATGCCTTCCCGGCAGGATATGACGATTTCTATTCATACGACTATGCCGGCTATCGTGCTACACAAGATTTTACTTGGGAGAGTGCAAAAGGTGCACCGAATGGCATTCCCGATGTGTTAGACGAAGTTCGTTTTGCATGTGAATTCATGATAAAAGCGACACCTAACGCTACTACATTCTATTCTCAAAAAGGTAACGGTTACTATGACCACAAGAACTGGGTTACATCAGTTGCTATGGGTGCTTGTTCTATAACAGAAGGTGGTCAAGGTAGTGGAAGCCGTGATGTAGTAAAAAATCCGAATGATGGCTCTATGTCTTCATTCTGCGCTGCTACACTTGCACTTTTTAGTAGAGTATATGCACAATACGATCCTGATTTTGCAACGACTTGTTTAAACCATGCAAAATATGCGTTTGAGTATTCTAAAAATCACATTGGTGCTACAGCTTCTGCCGGACAATTTTATGTTGCAAATGCGAATCAACAAGATGACTATGTAAGTGCCGCATGTGAATTGTATTGGGCAACAAATGATGTTTCATACAAAAATATAGCACTAGCAAATAAAGGAGAGGTAAAAAACCACAACTGGTGTTATAATTATAACAATAATGACGACGTCGCTGCATACAACCTTGCAAAATTAGGTGATGCAGATGGGTTAGCACTTTTAGAGCAATATGTAAACTATTACAAGGGAGGTTGCAACTCCAATGGCGTTTGTACTAAAGGTGACCAAAGTTGGGGAACCATGCGTTATCCAGCTAATGCAGCATTTGTGGTTGCGCTATATGGTGCTCTAAAAGGTTCAACGACTGTTGATGACTTCATTTACAAACAATGTGACTGGATTATGGGAAAAAATACAAGTAACTGTTCTTTCATTGTCGGTTTCACCCCTGCCTCTTCCGGATATCGCTATTGCTTACATCCACACCATAGAAACGTGTATATGGTTGATGACATCAATGCAGACAAAGAGAATATGACAATTCCTACTCGTAATACTCAATTTGGATTTCTTATGGGTAATCAAGGGCTTGATCCTGCTACTTGTATGGATAAAGCAACCTCCGCATATACCTACACCGAAGGCGGTATTGACTACAATGCCGGATTAGTTGGAGCTTTGGCATATATCGTTTCAAGAATAGCTCCGGTTGATGTAAACAAATTTGGTCATCCAACGCCAGAACTTGGAGATGACAAAACTCTTTGTGGTGTTGGTTCTGCTACTTTAACTGCTGATGTTGATTTTACGAACCTTGAAAGTGGTGAAGCTGTGACCTATCGTTGGTATAAAGATGCTGCTACAACGCCATTCAAGACCGGTACAACACTTTCAAGCATTACCGTTACTGAAGCAGGGAAATATACCTGTGAACTATATGAAACAAGTGGAAACGGATGGACCACGAAAGATGCCGTAACTGTTACGGCTACTTTAGGAACAATTACGTTAGGCGATGATGTTGCACTTTGTAAAGAAACTTCTGCCACATTTGATGCAGGCATCTCTGGTTCTGGTATTTCATACGCATGGACCAAAGATGGTGCAACGATAGCAGGAGCTACTGCAAAAACATATACTGCATATACCGCAGGAACATACAAAGTAACAGTTTCAGCTACCGGATGTTCCGCCGTATCAGGTTCTGCAAGTGTTACCTCGAGTTTACCTGAAGTTGTTGGCGATACAATATGTGCTGCAGGACAAGTTCAATTATCGGTCGCCACAGCTGGTGACTATGAATGGTACAATGTAGCTGAAGAAGGAACTATATTAGCAAGCGGTTCTAACTACTCTCCTTCTATTACAGCATCGACTACTTATTATGTACAAGATGCCGGTTCGGTAAATCTTACCGCAGGACCATCTTCTACTCAATTAACAGGTACAGGTGTTAACTGGGGAGAGATTGGTGCGAAATTCACAACATACGCTGCCATAAACATTACAGAAATCACTGTTGTCGTAAATGCAGCATACAATACCGGATCTCAAACACTAACAATGACTCTCTCTGGAGACAAAACCGGAACATTTGTTTCTGATGCTATAAACGTTACTGGTACAGGACCGGTAAAAGTTACATTCAATGCGAATCCTATTGTGATTCCTGCTGCAGGTAATTATACCCTTACTGGCAAATGGTCTAATGCAGCTCTCGCGTTCTATGAAAGCGGACCTGCGTATTCTACGTACCAAGGAGATGCAAGCATTATTCAATTTACCGGTGCCACAAAAGGAACTGCATCTAACAATCCTTTCCCGGGGTTGCTCAATTGGGTAATTCAATCAGGTTCCACCTGCGCTCGTACTCCGGTATTTGCAGTAATTGACCCTGACGGAGATTGTGGCGACACTCAAGTTCCTACGACTCCGGGAACTATATCAGTTACAAATATCACAACAACATCGGCTTCAGTTTCATGGACAGCATCAACCGATAATGTTGGTGTTACTTCATATGATGTGTATGTAAATGGTTCTTTGTTAAAAACAGTTGCCACTAATTCTGTTTCATTGACCGGCTTAACTGAAAACACTGCGTATGCTATCAAAGTTCGGGCAACTGATGCTGCTGGCAATAATTCTGCATTCAACACGGAATCTTTTTTTACAACACTACAAGCAACCGTTACACAAACAATATCTCTCGTAGCCGGTTGGAATCTTATCTCTTTCTACGTATTACCAACAGACAATAGTATTGCAAACGTGCTTTCAAGCATTGCTTCAAAAGTTGAGATTGTGAAAAACAATGACGGATTTTACTATATGGATATCGCTGACGAATTACAAAGCCTTACAACATTTGAATATGGTCAAGGATATTTGATAAAAACATCTTCGGCTGCTACATTGAGTGTTCAAGGAATAGCACCATCCTCTACTACGATACAACTAAAAGCAGGTTGGAACCTACTCGGATATCCCAAAGCAACGGCAAGTGCAGCAAGCACGGCATTGTCTGAAATTTGGTCTAATGTTTCCGAACTTAAAAATATGGCTGGTGCTCAAACAACACTAACTCCTGGCAAAGGATACTATATTAATATGAAAGCTGCTGGAACGGTTACATTTTAATACTTCATTGTAAACAATAACTTTAGAGCAGGGCAAACACCCTGCTCTATTTATTTTCACTTAAACCAATCCATTTTTAAATTTCCCTCTCTTTTTTATAATAAATTACTACCTTTGCAGGGTAATTAAATAATAAAAAACAATGACACGCGAAGAAATAGTAAAAATCACTAACAATATTTTAGTTGACGAAATAGAAATTGATGCTAAAAAAATCAATGACAATGCGCTTCTTAAAGAAGATTTAGGCATAGAAAGCCTTGACTTCGTTGATATTGTTGCATTAGTTGAAAATCGTTTCGGATTCAAAATTAAGCCAGAAGAAATGAAAGACGTTCGCACACTCTCTCAATTCTACAATTACATAGAAAGCAAAGTAAACTAAATGAATACGCAAAACCGTCAATGGACTGGTAAAACCGGTGGCGGTTCCTTTGGACAGAAAAGTTTATTTGCCATCTTAGCAAAGATTAATGTTTCTGCTCTGTACCCTATTCTTTATATTGTCATTCCATTCTACCTGCTTTTTGGAAGAAAAGGATACAAAACCATCTCTGCATATTTTCGGAATCGCTTTGGCATGAATGGATTACAAGCATTTTTTGCAACCTGCAAAAATCATATCCTTTTTGGGCAAGTAGTTCTTGATAAATTTGCACTCCTTGCCGGCAACACCAACCAGTTTTCAATAACGGTTGACAACATTGAAGTATTTAACCAAGCCATTGACCAACCGCAAGGTTTTTTTGTGGTGAGTGCCCACGTCGGCAACTTTGAATTGGCTGGACATTGTCTTCACCAAGATAAGAAACGATTGAATGGAATAGCGTTTGGTGGCGAAAGCGAAACAATGCTCAAACGACGCACCGAAGCATTTGAAAAATCTCATTTAAAACTCATTCCCGTGTGCGAAGATATGTCGCACCTTTTTGCCATAAAAGAAGCAATAGAATTGGGCGAAATCATTACCATTCCTTGCGACCGCTTGTTTGGCAGTCCAAAATCATACACGTGCAACTTTCTTGGTAAACCTGCGGAATTTCCCATTGGCACATTTCGCATAGCCGCACAACTTGATGCTCCCATTTATGTTGTTTTTATTATGAAAGAACGGGGACGCAACTATCATGGCTATGTAAAACAATTGACGCCACCTGCCAACGAAACTTCATCGATTAAAAAAGCTGAATATTTAGGAAAACAATATGTAACAGAACTTGAAGCCATTGTTAAAAAATATCCTCATCAATGGTTTAACTATTACGATTTCTGGAACGAATTGTGAAATTAATTAGCGATTGCTTTATTTTTGTAAAAAATAACACCCATGGAATTACAATCTCCTCAAAAAGAACTCTACGCAAAAGAACGATTCTCGGCTATTGACGCACAACGATTGGCTCAAGAAATAGCATTTGGCCCTGTGGTTTTTCAAGTGTCACGACTCATGGTTAAGTTTGGCATTTTTGAAATGCTCAACAACAGCAAAAATGGTCTTTCTCTTGACGAAATAATAGAAAAAACAAAACTCTCACGCTACGCGGTGCAGTGTTTGCTTGAATCGTCACTTACTATTGGCACGGTGCTTCTTAAAGACGAGAAATTCTTTCTGGCAAAAGCTGGTTGGTTTCTTATACACGATGACATGGCACGCGTTAACATGGATTTTAATCACGATGTGAATTACTTGGGGTTATTTAACCTTGAAGAAGCGCTACTCAACGGGAAACCTGAAGGTTTGAAAGTTTTTGGAACATGGAAAACCATTTATGAAGGCTTATCGCAATTGCCTGCTCAAGTGCAAAAAAGTTGGTTTGGGTTTGACCACTTCTACTCCGACAATTCGTTTAAACAAGCGTTAGAGATTGTTTTTGCAAATCGTCCGCGCACATTGCTCGATGTTGGAGGAAACACTGGTCGTTGGGCGCTGCAATGTGTTGATTTCAACAACGAAGTTGCGGTTACCATTATGGATTTACCACAACAGTTAGAAATGATGCGCACACAAATAAAAGGTTGTAACGGTGCTGAAAGAATTTTTGGTCACGGGGTAGATTTGCTCGACAAATCGGTTCCTTTCCCTACCAATTTTGACGCTATTTGGATGAGCCAATTCCTTGATTGTTTCTCAGAGGAAGAAGTTACCAGCATTCTTACACGTGCCGCAAAATCTATGAATAGCAACACTCGATTGTACATTATGGAAACGCTTTGGGACCGTCAGAAGTTTGAAACGGCTTCGTATTGCCTTGCACAAATTAGCATATACTTTACCGCTATGGCAAACGGGAACTCAAAAATGTATTATTCGGGCGACATGGTTCGTTGCGTAGAAAATGCGGGATTGCAAGTTGAAACCATTCACGACGGGCTTGGTTTGGGTCACAGTATTATTGTTTGCACATTGAAATTGAAATAGACATGATAGATATTCCAATTCTTGAACTGATACCACAACGTCCACCATTTGTAATGGTTGACAAACTCCTTAGCTGCCAAGACACTATAGCTACCACCGAGTTCGAAATTACCCCCAACAATGTTTTGCTTGACGAAAACGGAACACTTTTGGCGAGCGGAATTATAGAAAATATGGCTCAAACGTGCGCAGCGCGCATTGGTTACATCAATAAATATCTCGAATCAAAAACAGTGAAAATTGGTGTTGTTGCTTCGGTGAAAAACCTTAAAATTAACGCATATCCTAAAACGAGCGACGTTCTTACCACCACCGTTGAAGAAACCTTGGGCGGAATTTTCAACATGACGTTGCTTACGGCAAAAACAGAATGTAATGGACACCTTATAGCGCAAGGCGAAGTAAAAGTTGCCCTTACCGATAAAGAATCTATTGAACAATGAGCGAAAAAATTCTCTTGCAAGCCGAAAAAGAATTCGACATCAGATTTAGCGAAGTTGATTCCATGCAAATTGTGTGGCACGGCTCGTATGCTCTCTATTTTGAAGATGCGCGCGAAGAATTTGGACGCAAGTTTCATTTGGAATATATGCGCATGTACGAGTTTGGATTTTACGCTCCCCTTGTTGAATTTAAGGTGAACTACAAGCAACCGCTCAAATATCAAGACAAGGCAAAAATTGTGATTACCTTTCGAAACACTGAATCGGCAAAACTCATTTTTGACTACGAAATTTATAACGCCAAAACCAATGTGCTTTGCGCAACAGGTCACACGGTGCAAGTTTTTCTCGACACCAACTACCAACTGCTTTGGACTCTCCCTCCTTTCATAAACGAATGGAAGAAAATGAACGGTTTACCCGAATAAGGTAATGAGTACGCCGTAAATTTCTGGCGTACACTAGGTTGTTTCGAACTTGCAGGAGGTTTTTCCCAAGCCTTATAACTTTTTGCCAAAGGCAATTCCTTCAAAAACGCTACCCCATACTCTTTGTGTTTGAAAAAACACTTTCAGCAACAGATATAAACCGAATTACATCATATTTGTTCATCTTATTTTACGTTTTTTGCAATGCGCACACATATTTTTCTTCATTTGTAGAACGCACAGTTTTTGAGTACACTTTAAATGGATTGAAATACAACAATAACAAGTATCATACATATAAACTAGTTGTGCTCCATTTTAAAAAAAAGACAGCGTTCCAAATAAAGTGAAACCAGACAGAAAAATTTTGAAATAAAAAATAGGATTATTTAAAAACATAGATTAAATTTGTTCTCATAAAAGAATAATTCTCATTAAGGAAGAATTCAATGAAAGTATTGATGGAAGATATTAGAAATAAATTTGCCGAAAAGGGATTAAAGATAACCCCTCAGCGAGTTGTTATACTTGAAGCTATTTATAAATTAAACAATCATCCTACTGCTGACAATATCATTGAGTTTATCAGAGAATCACATCCAAATATTGCTACAGGAACAGTTTATAAAGTGCTTGAAACTTTGGTTGAAAACGGACTAATAAAAAAGGTAACTACGGATAAAGATGTGATGAGATATGATGGTATAATTGAAAACCATCATCATTTGTACTGCTCTGAATGTGATTTAATTGAGGATTACAAGGACGAAGAATTAGATAAATTATTACATAATCATTTTAAAAACAAAAACATAGAAGGGTTCAAGATTGAAGATATAGTTCTTCAAATTAGAGGTACTTTTAATAAATGCTAATTATTCACTTTAAAATTTTTAATATATGGGAAAACAAGGAATAAAAATATCATCAGTTGATGTAGAAGAACTTTTAAAAATGCTTAATGCTGCACTTTCTGAAGAGTGGCTTGCATATTACCAATATTGGATTGGAGCAAGATTAATGGAAGGGCCAATGAGGAGCGAGGTTGAACCTGAATTATTGTTGCATGCAGACCAAGAATTGGGTCACGCTTTATTGGTAGTAAACAGAATTATCCAGTTAGGTGGTACACCAGTAATAAATCCGATAGAATGGACAAAACTTGCGAGATGTCCTTATGACGAGCCTTCTGACCCGTATATAGAAGTGATTTTGGAACAAAATCTGAAAGGTGAAAGATGTGCAATTCAGAGGTATCAAGAAATTGCTGATTTTACAGCAGGTAAAGACCATTCAACGCATCAAATGGCAGTTCAGATTCTAAATGAAGAACTTGAACACGAACACGACATCGAAGATTGGATAAATGACATCACTCGTATGAAAGAGGAATGGAAAAAAATTAGAATGTAACTCTTTTAATAGTAACAAATTGTATTTAAGTATTAATCATTAATTCAAGGAGGACAAAATTATGTCAAACGGCAAGTACAGGTCTATTGTGAAATTAGATTTCCAATATGCACACAGATTTATGAATTATAAAGGTGAAGCAAGTTATCTACACGGACACTCGGGTTATTTAACGCTCGAAATCGAAGGTGATTTAGATAATCACAATTATGCTTTCCCTGTAAAAGAAGCCCAAAAATTAGCGTGGGCAGTTGCTGACAACTTTCATCATGGTACGATTTTTCAAGAAGGCGACCCGCTACTTGATTTAGTATTACAAGGATATGAGCAAACAGGAATGAAAGGTACTACAAACAGATTTGGAGAGCCTGCAAAAGCACTTAACCATGAATTGGTAAAATCTTTCCCTGAAAGTAGAGTTTCGGTAAGTAAAGGTCCATCGACTTGTGAATGGTTCTGCACAGTATTCTATGAATTGTTGAAAGACAAATTAAATATTAAAAAAATTGAATTCCGTTCTTCTTCGTTGAATTGTGCATCAAGAGAATTTTAGTGTGAAAAATTCATAGAACAAAATTTGAAATCTACTAGCTAATCA
>CAYFVM010000032.1:0-16655 GCA_964346725.1 uncultured Bacteroidales bacterium | reverse complement strand
TTACAGCGCAATACACGCAAAAGGCTAAAGCTGATTACATCGCATTAAATGCTGCGATAGCCCAAGCAGGCACATTAGCAGAAAATATTTATACATCAGATTCTTGGTCGGTGATGCAAAACGCACTTACAGCAGCAAACGCCGTAGACAAGAACTTGTATGCAGAAAGTCAAAGTATGGTCGATGCCGCTACAACGGCATTAACGAATGCAATTAGCAATTTGGTAAATGTAAATAGAACTATTTTGGCTTCCACTATTTCTACGGCAGAATCAACGGTAGCAGCAGCTAGCATAGGTAACAATAAAGGTCAATATCCTATTGATGCTAAGACAGCGTTGAATGATGCAATTCAAAGTGCTAAGACCGTGTACAATAAAGTATCTGTTTCTCAATCCGAAATTGGTGCCGCAAATAGTGCACTTATCGATGCAATAGATGCATTTAATGCATCAATCATTACGGTTGATAAAAATGAGTTACTGATTGCTCTTGGTCAAGCTCATACAGCAATTGCTAGAGCAGATGGAAATACCGGTTCTGGATCGGGGCAATATCCTGAAATTGCAGTAACTACTTTGCAAGCAGCAATAGACAACGCTCAACAAATATATAACACTGCAAGGGAGCAGCTTGTTGTTGATGCAGAAACCAATACACTACTTAGCGCAATTCAAGCATTTTTACAGTCGGTAAATCCTATAGTTATAGATTATTCTGAATTAGATGCCTTAGTAACAGAAGCGTCTAATTTGATAGAGACAACAACACCAGGGGAAAACCCCGGACAATATTCATTGTTGGCGTATATGGATTTGTGGCTTGCAAAACAAACTGCTGAAGAAATTGTAGCAAATCAAAGCGCAAGTACGCAGGAAGACGTTGATTTACAAGAAACAATAATGCGCGAGGCCATTGATGCATATCGTAATAGTATAATATTGGCAGCGCAATCGGTTGATCCGGAAGCAGTTTCAATATACTCTAAAGGATATAATGTGGTAGTTGAAAATGCAGAAAATCAAGGAATCATGGTGTACGATATTACTGGTAGAGTAATAGCAACAGTTGCTGGCAGCGAGGTTAGTGATTACACAGAAATCCAACTCACAAAATGTGGGGTATATATTGTGAAATGCGATACGGCAATAGCACGTGTACTAATACAGTAGAATGGCTTTATCGTATGCAATAATAGGTACAGGAGGCATTGGTGGCTACTATGGTGGCTGCCTTGCCCGTATTGGATGTGATGTACACTTCCTTTCCCATTCCGATCATGAATTTATTAAACAACATGGTTTGCAAGTTGATTCGGTCAATGGTAATTTTTTCATACCTACGCCACACGCATATCATAGCACACAGGATATGCCTAAATGCGATGTGATATTTGTAAGCATGAAGACGGTGAACAATCATTTACTCAAAGATATGTTGGCACCGATTCTTTACGAACATTCCGTAGTAGTATTGATACAAAACGGATTGGGAATGGAAGAAACCCTTTCTCATGAAATTCCGCACACTTCAATAGTAGGAGCTACGGCATTTATTTGTACCACAAAAGTTGGTCCAGGGCATGTCCACCACGCCGAATACGGAACGCTTACTATTGCTCCATATAACGAATGTGATATCAATGTGTTGCAACAAGTAGTAACTGATTTTGAAAAAGCTGGAGTGACTGTTACCCTTGGTGATGATTTGCTTTCAATTCGTTGGAAAAAACTCGTGTGGAATATTCCTTATAATGGTTTGACAGTGGTTCTCAATGCCGCAACGGATGAGCTCACGTTCAACAATAATTCTCGTCAGATTATCACTGACCTAATGACCGAAGTTGTGGAAGCTGGCCGTTGTTGTGGCGCAAAAATTTCCGACTCTTTCATCTCCAAAATGATACAAATGACTGAAAAAATGACACCGTATGCTCCAAGCATGCGCTTAGATTACGAGGCAAAACGACCGATGGAAATACAAACCATGTATTCTAATCCCATTGCATCAGCAAGGGCTCACGGCTATGCTATGCAGAAAACAGAAATGCTTGAGAAACAATTACGATTTATAGCGGCAACACTCTAAATGAGAGGAGCATCACTTTATTCGGAAAGTTATAAAAAGAAAGGGAGTAGCAAAGCCACTCCCTTTCTTTTTTATCTTTTGTAATGAGTTTAAATAAGTAGCTATTCCTGAGGGTCTTGAATTACCTCTTTATTCCACATCTTGCACTAGACGCACAGATTGGCGAGTATAACGATAATTAGCACCTGTGGAACCTACAAAATCACTATAAAAGCTGAAATAGTATGCAAATCCATTCCCATTTGTTATGGTTGTTGACCAGTAATAGCCTCCGACATTGATAAATTCCAAACCGGAGAGATTATTTTGCCCTGCGGCAGGTAAAAATATAGCACCTGCTGCTTCCATTTCCTTCCATTGTTCAATAGAATAACTATTAATATTTGCGTATTCCTCAATGCTTCTGTTTGAACCTATGCCGGAGGTAAAAGGTATAGATGTAGGATTTACCCAATTGTCAGGGAGTAGTATAAAACCATTTATCCCGTCAACTACGCCTACCCCATATTTAGAACTTGCATCTGCTCGTTCTGCAATTAAATATTCCCATTCTGCTTGTGAAAGGGTTCTCCATAGACCTGTTTCATTTCCTCCATTTAGAATAGAATTAAAGATTCCCCAGTCGTAGTTTGCAGAGGTCCCAATAATATTTTGATCTGTCATATATGTGGAAGGACCATATCCTGTACCATTTATATCATCATATTCAGCGAAAGTTGAAGTGCTATATGGCATATAATACAGATTGTCAATATCTGTTTCATTATGGTACCCACTTGTTGCCCATCCAAATAAATCGATCCATCCATCATAGGTACTTGAAATATTTGCATTTCCAGCTCCTATAGTATCATATTGATGTTCTGCAAAACGCCATAATTGTGTATTTGCTTGGTATTGTAAATTACCTCGTGAAAAAGTCACTTTTTTTTGTCAGATATAGAAAATTCTCCAGTTAGCTTCGCAGTGCAACATGAATTTAAAAGAGACAAAAGAGTTTCAATAGTTTGTGCTTTAGTAGAGGTTTCTGCTGTCAAGTTTGATACTTGTGATGAAAGATCGGCATTTGCTATTGAGTCTTGCCAGTGAATCCACCAAATTCATTGCGTTTTCATAATTGGTAGGAGAAACAAAATCAATGCTATCGGTTTCGGAGACAGAAAACTCATATGCTTTTTCTTTTTGATGCACATAAAAATGTGTTTGTGCTGTTGCACAGAAACATCCGGCAATAGCAATAAGTGTTGCGACTAGTTTTTTCATTTCTTTATAAATCTAAGAGTTTGATTCTTTACTACTAAAAAATATGTGCCTTGAGCAAGGTTTGCAACATCAATGCGAGTGCTGTTTTGCGACAACACCACAACACCTCGGTCGTTTACTATTTGCCATTGGGTACCGTCTTCCATACCACTGATGGTAAGATATTCGCTTACCGGGTTTGGGAACACATATATAGTTTGTACGGCAGTAGTAGCAATAGCGGTAGTTGTTCCGAATTTAATGCAAGAAATAGCTGTCAGATCAGGTTCAGCAGTGTTATCCAATACCATGCCGTCCGATGCGGAACCATCTACATGAAATGTGATTTTTTGTACTTGGCTGAGTTTATAACTGTGAGTGCCATCTGCCGTAATTGCAATAACCGTAGGGTCTTCATTTGCCATTGCAGAAAACCCTAAACAAATTGCAATAAATAGAAAAATATTTTTTCTATAGTTCATAACGTTTATTTTTTCAAAAAAAATCCAACATAAAAGTAATACATTTCAAATGTAATCACTATAAAAAACATTTTTTCAACTGAAAATAATTTGCGAATTTTCAAGCTTCCTTTTTTTTTGACAGGTGCGAATCAAACTCAAAATTAAAACATCTTTTTCTATCTCTCAAATGTCTTAATTCCTTCACTGTAGATTTGTCTAAATAATCTGTTTGAAAATTGAGAATACTACTCTTTAGATATGTTATATAAGGTAAAAAAACATGGTCGAAATGCTTTTACGTTTCGGCTATGTTTTTTTTGAATTCTCCTTTTTAAAAGTGTATTTATAATTGAAATAATTTATTAGCTTTGCAAGGTTTAAGTCAAAACCTCATACAATAGAAACAGTATTAATTTATAAACAACAACAAAATGGCTAAATTAGATTTAAGCAAGTATGGGATTACGGGTACAACTGAGATTGTTCACAATCCCTCTTTTGACGATTTGTTTACAGCAGAAACAGATCCTTCTTTAACTGGTTATGAAAAAGGTCAAGTTACAGAACTTGGAGCAGTAAATGTAATGACAGGTATTTATACAGGTCGTTCTCCTAAAGATAAATTTCTAGTAAAAGATGCTACAAGTGAAAACACAGTATGGTGGACTTCTGAAGAATATAAGAATGACAACAAACCAGTATCTGAAAACACTTGGAATGTATTGAAAGACATAGCTACAAAAGAATTATCAAATAAAAAACTTTACGTTGTAGATGGTTTTTGCGGTGCAAACCCTGCAACTTGCCTTAAAGTACGTTTCATCATGGAAGTTGCTTGGCAAGCTCATTTCGTAACTAACATGTTCATCCGTCCAACTGACGAAGAACTTGCTAGCTTCGAACCAGATTTCGTTGTTTTCAATGCCTCTAAAGCAAAAGTTGAAAACTTTAAAGAACTTGGTTTGAATTCTGAAACTGCTGCAGTTTTTAACTTAACATCTAGAGAACAAGTTATCCTTAACACTTGGTACGGTGGTGAAATGAAAAAAGGTATATTCTCTATGATGAACTACTTCAATCCACTTCGCGGTATCGCTTCTATGCACTGCTCTGCAAACACTAACATGGAAGAAACTAGCACAGCTGTATTCTTCGGTTTGTCAGGAACAGGAAAAACTACTTTGTCTACAGATCCAAAACGTAAACTTATCGGTGACGATGAGCACGGATGGGATGACGAAGGTGTATTCAACTATGAAGGTGGTTGCTATGCTAAGGTTATCAACCTTGACAAAGAAAGCGAACCAGATATCTTCAACGCTATTAAGAAAAATGCTCTTCTTGAAAACGTTACAGTTGATGCAAACGGAAAAATCGATTTCGCTGATAAGAGCATAACTGAAAACACTCGTGTTTCTTACCCAATCGATCACATCCAAAATATCGTAAAACCAGTTTCTAAAGGTCCTCACGCTAAACAAGTTATCTTCTTGTCAGCTGATGCATTCGGAGTATTACCTCCAGTATCTATCTTGACTCCTGAACAAGCTCAATACTACTTCCTTTCTGGTTTTACAGCTAAATTGGCTGGTACAGAACGTGGTATTACTGAACCAACCCCAACATTCTCTTCTTGCTTCGGTGCTGCATTCCTTTCATTGCACCCAACAAAATATGCTGAAGAATTGGTTAAGAAAATGCAAAAATCAGGTGCGAAAGCATACTTGGTTAACACAGGATGGAACGGAACAGGCAAACGTATCTCTATTAAAGACACAAGAGGTATTATCGATGCTATCCTTGACGGATCAATCGACAAAGCTCCTACAAAAACAATTCCTATGTTCAACTTTACAGTGCCAACTGAACTTCCAGGAGTTGATCCAAAAATTCTTGACCCACGCGATACGTATGATTGCGCAGGCAAATGGGAAGAAAAAGCGCAAGACCTTGCTGGACGTTTCATTAAGAACTTCGCAAAATACACAACAAACGAAGCTGGTAAAGCTCTTGTTGCTGCAGGTCCGAAACTATAGGAAGTTTTTAATTCTTCATAATTTCAAGGTTTTGACTCACAAGGTCAAAACCTTTTTTGTTTTTAGACCCAATACTTTGTTCACTAGTAACTTCCTTTCGAAGTTGTGGAAAATATGGTTAAATCTTCTTGCCTTGAGGGTGGGTTTATTCTTTCATTTTTAGTTACTTTGTAGGTAAAATGAGCGATATGGACACAGAACACGAGGACGAAATTGTATCAGAAGAACCACAGTCGGAAATGAGGGTGCAATATGTACGTGATTATTTTCAAGATTGGTTTCTTGATTATGCTTCGTACGTTATAACTGATCGTGCAATTCCATATTTGGAAGACGGCTTGAAGCCCGTACAACGCCGTGTGCTCTATACTATGAAAAAAATAGACGACGGTCGTTACAATAAAGTTGCAAGTATTGTGGGAGAAACCATGAAACTTCATCCTCATGGCGATGCCGGTATTTGTGACGCATTAGTGGGCTTAGGTCAAAAAGAATTGCTCATTGACACCCAAGGAAACTGGGGAAATATATACACCGGCGATGGCGCAGCTGCTTCGCGTTACATAGAGGCGCGCCTTTCTAAATTTGCACTTGAGGTACTTTTCAATGCTAAGACTACCAATTGGACACTTTCGTACGACGGAAGAAACAAGGAACCAATTACCTTACCGGTAAAATTCCCATTGCTTCTTGCTCAAGGAGTTGAAGGTATCGCGGTAGGAATGGCGTGCAAAGTATTGCCTCACAATTTCATTGAATTGATAGATGCAAGCATTTCATATCTTAAAGATGAACCGTTTGTTTTGTATCCCGACTTTCCTACCGGAGGTTTAATTGACGTTTCAAAATACAACGACGGGCAAAAGGGCGGTCGCGTTCGAGTTCGTGCAAGAATTAATAAGCGAGACAATAAAACACTTGTCATAACTGAAATTCCGTATGGAAAAACGACCACGTCAATTATTGATTCCATACTCAAAGCAAACGATACCGGAAAAATAAAGATAAAGCACGTTGATGACGACACTGCAGCAACAGCGGAGATTGTGATAACACTTCCTGCGAATGTTTCTCCTGACGAGACAATTGATGCATTGTATGTTTTCACCGAGTGTGGCGTGTCAATTTCACCCAATGCGAATGTAATCTACGACCAGAAACCGGTTTTCCTTGGCGTTACCGACATTCTAAAGAAGAATACCGACCGCACTGTTCAACTTTTAACGAAGGAGTTGGAAATCAATTTAGAAGAGTTAAAAGAGGCTTGGGTCAAAACTTCGTTGGAGAAAATCTTCATAGAGAAAGAGGTATACGAAAAAATTAAACCTTGTAAAACCGAAGAAGACATTCTTTCAACCATAGACAAAGGTTTGAAGCCTTTCGTGAAAGATTTTTGGCGCGAAGTTACGCGTGAAGATTGCGTAGCACTTTCAAATATTCCAATCAAGAAAATCTCTAAATACAACGCATACAAAACTGATGAATACTTAAAGTCATTAGAAAAAGATATGAAAGAGGTAAAGAACAATCTTGCTCATATCATAGAATATGCAATTCATTATTTTGAACATATTAAAGAAAAATTTGGTGCCGGTCGTGAACGCAAAACGGAGATTCGCAATTTTGAACAAATTGAAGTGGCGCAAGTTGTCAATGCAAACACCAAATTGTATGCAAACTACGAAAGCGGATTTGTGGGCACAAGTTTGAAAAAAGATGAGTTTGTCTGCGATTGTTCCGACATAGATGACATTATTGTTTTCATGCAAGACGGAACGTTCAAGGTGTCAAAAATTTCCGACAAAGCATTTTTCGGCCCCAACATTATACACATTGGAATTTTCCGTAAAAATGACGAACGCACAATATACAACGTTGCGTATAGAGATGGTGAAACGAATGTTACGTACATCAAACGATTCCCTGCAACCGGTATCACGCGCGACAAGGAGTACAATATTACTTTGGGAACACCAAAAACCAAAATTATGTATTTTAGCGCTAATCCTAACGGAGAGGCTGAGATTGTAAAGGTATATCTTCGTCAAGATTTGCATTTGCGAAAACCAATATTTGAAGTTGATTTTAGTACCTTGGCAATCAAAGGAAAATTGTCGAAAGGAAACATACTCACAAAGCATCCAACCTCCAAGATTGTAAAAATTGAAGATGGCGTTTCTACCTTGGGCGGACGAAAAATATATTACAACGAAGAAACAAAACGATTGAATGATGGTGGCTATGGTACATATTTAGGCGAATTTAAAGGCTCAGATAGAATTTTGGTAATTACGGAAGATGGTAAATTTGCCCTTACTACATTCGATTTGAGCAATCATTACGAGTTCCCGATTGCCCGCATAGAAAAATACGACGAGCGCAAAATATGGACTGCGTTAGTCTACGATGCGGAACAAGATTTGAATTACATTAAACGTTTCAAGATTGAAGAAACATCAAAATATGTGAATTTCTTGCCTGAGGCTGAAGAGTCTAAATTGATAAAAATAAATGATGACCGTTTCCCTCAATTGTGTTTGCGTTTTGGCGGGAAACATGCCAATCGCGACATGGAATATATTGATGTAGATGAATTTATAGGCGTTAAAAACTACAAAGCTAAAGGAAAACGAGTTTCTACTTTCACCATAGACGTGATGGAATTTGTAGAGCCTTTGCAAAAAGAATTGCCCGAAGAAGAACAGGAAGAACAAGAGTCAACCAATGATGTTGAAACTTGGACTGACGATGATGTGCCACAAGAAGGTCCGCAGACCGGAATGCAAGGCTCGTTATTTTAACGAAAAAAATGTTTGTAAAAGAGCATTCCCAACGTGTAGCTCTTCCGAAGGTGTTCCCAAACGTTTTGGTGCGGCAATGCCTTCCCCAAATGTTTCTGTGGTGGTAAAAATTCGTGCTTCGTCCCAAAGATTCTGGTCTATGAACGTCTGAAGCGTTTTTGTTCCTCCTTCCACAATCAATGATTGAATTCGCTTTTGATAAAGGATTTCAAGGGTCTTAGAAACTAACGTTTCTGGCGAAGCAACAACGTATTCAAGGTTCTCTGCCGATACGTTTGATGCGTTTGCGGTGAAAATAATGGTAGGAGTTTCCCTATCTTTCAGGCAAGAATTTTCCGGAATTCTCTCATGCAAGTCCCACGCAATGCGTAGAGGATTTTTCCCTTCAACCAAACGTGTCGTCAGGCTGGGATTGTCATTTACCGCAGTATTTGTACCCACCAAAATTGCTTGTTCTTCGGAGCGCCATTGGTGTACAAGTCTTTGACATGCTTCATCGGTAATGCGTACGCCTTTCTGTGATGATTTCGCATTGGGCATTTTATCTATGTAATTATCAGCAGTTTGCGCCCATTTCAAGATAATGTATGGACGATGTTTTTCGTTGAATGTGAAAAATCGTCTGTTTAGAAATCGATCTTCGTTTTCAAGCACACCAACATCAACACGCACGCCGGCATTGCGAAGTTTTTCTATGCCTTTGCCTTGCACTTTGCTAAAAGTATCAACGCATCCAACAACAACGTGAGGGATTTTTTTTGCTATAATCAAATCGGAGCAAGGAGGTGTTTTGCCGTAGTGCGAACAAGGTTCCAAACTTACGTAAAGGGTACTTCGTTGCAAAAGTTCCTCATTTTTTACAGAATTAATTGCGTTCACCTCGGCATGAGGTTCTCCCGCTTTGTGGTGATATCCTTCGCCAATAATTTCGCCATTGTGCACAACCACGCAACCAACCATGGGATTCGGGTAGGTGTTGCCAAACGCTTGTTGAGCGAGCGTTAAGCATCGTTGCATGTATTTCTCGTCTTCCGTTGTGCTCATTAGTTCTAAATATCTATCTTTGTTCTATGACAATTCAATATGTAAAAATAGAATATCAAAAGGAATTGGCAATGCTTTATGAGCCAAAAGAAATTCAGTCAATTTTCGGATTGGTTGCTGAAGACTTGGGCTATACACCTACATTGCTTATACAGAATCAATTATGTGAATTATCTCCCGAACACCAAGGTCATTTTGAGAAAATCTTGCTTCGATTGCGTAAAGCTGAGCCGGTGCAGTATGTGCGTGGTATTGCAGATTTTTACGGGTTGCAATTTAAGGTAACGCATTCCGTGTTGATTCCTCGTCCGGAAACAGAGGAGTTGGTTGATTTGATTATTCGCAAACACACAAATCAATCGATAAAAATTGTTGACTTAGGCACCGGTAGTGGTTGTATAGCAATTTCGTTGGCGAAGAATTTACCAAATGCAGAAGTTTCTGCTCTTGATATTTCACCGGAAGCACTGAAGGTTGCAAAAGAAAACGCACAACAAAACGAGGTAAAAATCCGTTTTTTCGAAGGAAGTATGTGCGAGGAAGATTGTTTGCCAAATTCGGAGCAGTTCGATATAATTGTGAGCAATCCGCCGTATGTGTGCAATTCGGAGAAACAACAAATGCGACCGAATGTTTTGGATTTTGAGCCCGAACTGGCGCTTTTTGTTGACGATACCGACCCATTATGCTTTTATAGCGCAATAGCACGCCTCGCGGTCGCAAAATTGGCAGAAGGAGGTTGCGTTTATTGTGAAATAAATGAGCAATTCGGAAAAGAAACAGTACATTTGTTTGAGTCGTATGGCTTGCGCGAGTGCGAAATAGTTAAAGATATCTTTGGAAAAGATAGAATAGTAACAGCAAAGAAATAAATTCATGAAAGAACAGGTAGTTAAGTTGATGATGCAAATTCCCATTCCGGGCGAAAGTGGTTCGGTGGTGCAATTTGTAAAGTTGGTTGATGAACATGAAGGTAATATCACCATTAAATTGGGTTTGCCACAGAAATATGACAAATACGAACGAGCAATAATTTCTTCGGTGCAAGATGCGGTAAAACGTGGTATTCCCGAAGCAAAATCTATTGACGTGTTGGTTGACATTATAAAAGCAAATGAGTCAGAAGCAAGTGGTGGCGTTTCTAAGGTAAAACGAGTTATTGCTGTAGCTTCGGGCAAAGGCGGTGTAGGTAAGTCAACGGTGAGTGCAAATTTGGCAATAGCAATGGCAAATCAAGGCTACAATGTTGGATTGCTCGATGCTGACATTTTTGGCCCTTCAATTCCTAAAATGTTTGGTGTAGAAGATGCACAACCAATGATGCGCAAAGACGGTGAGAAAGAATGGATTTTGCCGGTAGAGAAGTATGGCATCAAATTGCTTTCAATTGGCTTTTTTGTTCGTCCTGAGGAAGCATTGGCATGGCGTGGCCCAATGGCTGGAAATGTTCTCAAACAGTTTATTTCCGATTCTGATTGGGGCGAATTGGACGTGATGGTAATAGACATGCCTCCGGGCACGAGTGATATTCAATTAACATTGAGTCAAATACTTCGTTTAACAGGTGCAATTATGGTTGGAACTCCGCAGGATGTTGCCGTGATTGACGTGGTGAAAGCAATTGATTTCTTCCAAAAAGAAAAAATTGAAGTGCCGATTTTGGGACTTATAGAAAACATGGCGTGGTTTACTCCCGAAGAAATGCCGGATAAGAAATACTACATTTTTGGTAAAGGTGGCGTAGAAAATTTGGCAAAAGATAAGGGTTTGCCATTTTTAGGTTCAGTTCCTATTGTTATGGGAATTTGCGAGGGTGGCGACAATGGTTCTCCTCTTTCGTTGAACAAGGATTCTATTGTGGCAAAACAATTTGCCGAGATAGCTAAAAAAGTGATGAAATAGGAAATAGCTACTAAAACTAAAAACGCCTGACTTCTTTATGAAATCAGGCGTTTTTTTATTGAATAATGCTATTATGCATTCAATGCTTGTTCAATGTCGGCAATAATGTCGTCCACGTTTTCAATACCAACAGAGAAACGGATAAGGTCTGGGCGAACACCTGCTGCAACCAATTGTTCGTCACTTAATTGACGATGTGTATGTGATGCCGGGTGAAGCACGCAAGTGCGTACGTCGGCCACGTGTGTTACTATGCAGCAAAGTTTCAAGCTATCCATAAAGCGAGTAGCAATTTCGCGTCCGCCTTTCAAACCAAATGTAACAACACCACATGATTGTCCGTTGGTGAATTGTTTTTGAGCCAACGCGTAGTATTTGCTTGATGGTAAACCGCTGTAATTTACCCATGCAACTTTTTCATTCTTCTCAAGATATTCTGCTACTTTTTGTGCATTCTCGCAATGACGAGGAATGCGCAAATGCAAGGTTTCAAGCCCAAGATTCAAAAGGAACGAGTTGTGAGGCGATGGTATAGAACCAAGGTCGCGCATCAATTGAACCGTGATTTTTGTAATATAAGCTTTCTTACCAAAAGATTTGGTGTAAGCCAAGCCGTGATAGGAAGAATCAGGTTCGGTTAATCCTTTGAATTTGTCGTGGTATTTTTCCCAATCAAAATTTCCGGAATCAACTATGGCGCCACCAACTTGTGTAGCGTGTCCATCCATGTATTTTGAAGTAGAGTGCATTACTATGTCGGCACCAAATTCAAATGGGCGGCAATTGATAGGAGTTGAGAACGTATTGTCAACAATAAGTGGAACGCCATGAGCGTGTGCCACACGTGCAAATTTCTCTATATCCAACACATTCAAAACCGGGTTCGCGATGGTTTCACCAAACAAGGCTTTAGTATTTGGGCGGAACACAGCAGCAATTTCTTCTTCAGAAGCATCCGGGTCAACAAATGTGCAGTCAATGCCAAGTTTTTTTAGTGTTATTGAAAACAAGTTGAACGTTCCTCCGTAGATTGTTGATGACGAAACAAAGTGGTCACCGGCTTCGCAAATATTGAAGATAGCGTAGAACGAAGCAGCTTGTCCTGATGCGGTTAAAATAGCGGCAACACCACCTTCCAATTCTGCAATTTTTTGAGCAACACAGTCATTTGTTGGGTTTTGAAGGCGAGTATAGAAATAGCCTTCTTCTTTAAGGTCGAACAAATTTGCCATTTGTTCGCTTGTGCTATATTTAAATGTTGTGCTCTGATAAATAGGTAGAACACGAGGTTCTCCATTTTTCGGTTGCCAACCTGCTTGTACGCATAGAGTTTCGGGATTCGATTTTTTCATTGTATAGTATATTAATAGATCTTTGATTGTTATTTGTAGCAAAGATATTATTTTTCTCAGAAAAGTATATAAAAAAGAAAAGCCCGCCGAGGCGAGCTTTCTTAGTGTTTTATAGAGTGACTTATTTTACGAATTTCACAGTTCCTTCAGAAGTTTGAATGAAGTATATTCCAGTAGGTAAGTCAGAAACTTTTAATTCATTTTTAGCTGATTTTACTTTTTGTCCAAGAATGTCAAGTACAACAATTTTACCATCAGAGTATACAACTCCGTTTGTTATTTCAACTTCTTTATTCCCTTCAATTGTAGGAATAGCGGTAGTATATTCGGTAGCGCCAGTTCTTGTAATTGTGTTACCTACAGTTAGATCTTTAATGTACAAGTCGGTCGTTTCACCTGCAGTAGTTCCATCGCAGTTGATGTATATTTCCAATCCAATGATTCTTGTATCGTCAAGAAGTAAGTCGAAAGTAGGAGAAGAAGTAAATTGAATACCGTTCCACCAAGTATTGTTTCCATCAGCAAGAATGCCACTTGATGTTCCAAAAAATCCTTTGGTATCATTGTAATCGTAAAGTTCTTCTAGTACTCCTTCAGTGTCTGAATCTATGTTAGCATAAAGAATTGCGAACGACTGCCATGCGTTTTCATCGTTTGGCACATAGGTGCTTGCTTTGTCAAGACCGTCAGTACAGATATATCCTTCTTTTGTGGTTTTTCTTCCTTTAATGTCCCAAAGGTCAACACGTAAGTTGACAGCGACATCGGATAATGCTTGATATTTGAAAGAAACAATACGGTTAGCAGGGTCGCTAAAGTCAATTGAATATCCTTTTGCCGTGCGATGGCAGTTGTTTGCCCATTCTTCGCCAGTAATCGGGTTAACTAATTGCCAATTGTCACTTCCGCAATCTTCTGCAGGGTATTCCCATGTCATCCAACTAAGACCGAATTTTTCGTAAGCATCAGTTTTTTCGTAGTGAACTTTAAATACATCACCATCTGTAGTAATAGTGTAAGCATTATTAGAAATACTGCTTTCTTCTACTTTCATACCGTTGGTTGGAGTTAAACCTGTCAATGCTGTAACATTTTGTGTTTGGTCGTCAACTTCCCACCATGTATCATATTGGGCATAATTTGTTTCAAATAATGCCCAATAGTTTGCTGGTATTGTGCCTACTTGAGCAAAAGCACCCAATCCAAGAAATAGACTTGCAATACATAAAAATCCTTTTTTCATAGTATCAAATTTTAAATTCATAATTACAAATATATAAAATTAATTGTGTACAGATTACACTAACTTGGTTTTTATATAAAGAACCCTATAAATTCTTTACTACTTAACGATAATCTTTTTTGTAAATGTCTCAGATCCTTTTCCAAAGATAATAGTATAAACTCCCGATTTTGCAATAGAAAGTATTGTCTCTGTTGTAAAATTGCCTGTGGCTATTGTAGCGCCGAGAGAGTTTATAATCGTGTATGAAATTTCGTTTGGAACAGTTGTTTTAATAACAAAAGCAGCATTAGCATTTACGGGAATCGGAGCTATCACAAAATTGTTTGCATCAAGAGTTGGAACAGCACCAATAATAGGTGGAACGTAGATTTGACCAGATTTATTTAATACAACAAGAGTTGTATCAAGAACTCCACCACCGTCAGCCGTTAGAATAGTATTTGACGAGAACGTAAGTGATAATACATCATTTTTATAAATGGTAGTGTCAAATGTACATTTAAGAATATCTGTAGAGTTGGTATTGAAATCAACACTTGTGAGGTTGATTAATGTACCGTTGCTCGTAAAGGTTAACTCTTCTGGTAAAGGAAGTGTGTCTATATCAGTGCTAAAGAATAAGTATAACAAATTCCCATTGAGTGGTACTTGAGCTTTTGTAATAGATGCATTTGGATATTTTTCTTCTGCAGTTACTTGAATATAATTGATGTTAAATCCTCCTTCAAGAAAATCTATCCGTATTTCGTGTTCACCTTGTGTAAGAGGAATAACGCGGAAGGCATCTTCCCAGACATTGAATCCTGTAGTTGATGGGAGGGTCAAATGATACGCTTTATCATCAATGAAGTAATTGAGTTCACCCACTCTTTGTGATGAATAGCGCATAGTGAAAGTATAGTTTCTATTTTCGGGAACAGAAATTCTATAGAAATAGCTATCACGAGTGTCTATATAGCCAAGAGCACTTCCATTACCAAGAGTCGAAGTATCTTCACAAACTTCCACAATAGGATTGCCTAGGCTATAAAAATATTCTTCTGCTTGAATAACTCCTGGAATTGTTGTTGTACTTGCGTTTGTATTTCTAAGAGTATTATTTATATTTTCAGAAAAACTTCCAAGGACTCCATTATGAATGGTCACCACCTTGCCATGATCGGTGTACGATAGTACGTATTGTTCCCCATAAAGCATAGGTTCAGTCGTAACAAACTCCAATTTGCGTGTGCTCGTCTTGTATGTTGCGGTGTAGTGCAACGTATTGTCATTGTGTGTTAGAGTAAATCCAACCGCATTATAGTCTGTGGTTGGGTTCATATTTGCGTTAAAATGCATGTTGATAGTGAAGTTGTCAAACAATACAATTGAGTCAATAGCAGGAGCATAGTTTGCACCACCTTCAATCTCCATTGAGAAATTAGAAAGTTCTGTATCATCGCTAGCAGTAATATCAATTTGGTTTGAATTTGCAATAACGGTAGTGTAATATTTCACAATACGAGTTGCCGGATACACATACAAATCATATGGAGAATTTGTCGATATTTTAACAGAGTCAATAGTAATAGGTGCGTTATTTTGTGCAAGAGTTATTCCTCCAATATTTTCAACAGTGTATATTTCTCGAGAGAAGGAAAGTTTAACAAAAGAGCCGATGGTATCAATAGATGCTCCTATGACTTCCATAGGGGCGCCGTTAAGTTCATTATATACGCGAACGGTGTCAAATGGATAAATAGGGAGACTTGATGAACCAATAACATTAGAACCGTTGTAAGAAACAAGAATAGTATCGTTAGCTGCTGTTACAGGATTGTCTAATGTAAGTGTTGCTATTTCATCTGCTACTGTAATTGAAGTAACAGTGAATGGTTGACTATTAACTGAGACCGTGAATTCGTTTGCTGCTGCAGTAGCTGAAGCTAATGAGAGAGGGTCAGTAAATGTCAGGACAATTTTATTTGCATCTGGTTCAGCAATGTTGGCATTCAATATTTCTGTTTGAGGTGCCGCATTTAGAATAATGTGAACAGCAGTATATGCTGGTATTGAATATGCGAATGAGGAATTCACAACATTGTCAATTGTCCCAATTTGTGCTATAGTTGAAGATGATTGTCCAAATCCATATACAACACCATCAGTGTATAATCCGTTGGCAACATTGAATGTTGTGCTTTGAGCCTCTGCAGTTTTGTTTACAACAATAATATGAAGATTCTTGTTATCATCAAGTGAAGCAAAGCTTGAAAGAGAAACGGTGTCACTCATTGCGTATACCGAGGTATTTCCAAACTTACTACCATTGCCATCATAGTCAAGATAAAGATTGTATGCAAGGGTTCCGTATGTCTTGAATGTATTCCATTTGCAAGCTAAGTACACATTTTCCTTACCAAACACGCCTAATACATCAACAAGGCTCAAACCGCCTGACCAATGGTCTTCTGCGCCAAACTCGAATTCTGTGAATGCTA
>CAYFVM010000031.1:0-19392 GCA_964346725.1 uncultured Bacteroidales bacterium | reverse complement strand
AACAAAACGCAGGCAACGGTGGCAAAGACCAAGAGGTAACTGACGTAGATTTTGAAGAAGTTAAATAAAACTGATAAACAATAGTTTATCAAACATACGCAAAAAGGTGTAACCAAACGGTTACACCTTTTTTTATTGATTTTAAGCAGGGAATTTGGAATCATGTGTTTTTTAATTTCGTATATTTGAAGATTGGCAATGTTGACTCCAAAGTAACAAAAACACTAACTAAATTAAGTAGCGATGAAACTAGAAAAAATACTTGATAATCTTAACTCATTAGAGAAAAATTCATTTATCAAAATTATAGACACCATTAAGTCGAGTAATCCAAAAAAATGTAAATAAATCGACAAAATTCTGAGTGAAAGTAGTACGGATTTAAAGAATGCTGACAGCGTTAATATTGTTAAAGTTTTTGAACTAACGAAAACAGAATTTGCAGAAACAATTAAATCTGAATTTGTGAATACAACTTCACAACTTGATATCCTTATTGACATAATCATAAAAGACGGAAATTGTATTCTTAAGCAAAATTGGCTTGCAAAGCTTTACGAAAAGGAGCTAGAGAATATTAAAAAAAGATTAGCCCAACTAAAAACACAGCTAGAATCTGAAAAATCTGATATTGAAGAAAGCAGAAAACGTGATTATGAAATATACAGAGCTTGTGTTCAGACAGCATTCAATAACGATTCAAAAAACAATCGAGAGGAAAAAATAACTGATGATGAATTATCAATTCTAATCACATTGGGGAAAAAATTAGAATTATCTCAAGAAGAAATAAAGCTAATTAACTATTTGATAATTCCACCAGTAAAAATGGATTCAGAGAGTATTATATCATCCTTAAAGAATATTGGAGTTGTATTCTATTCAAGGAAAAATAATCTCGTTTACGTTGCCGATGAAATAGTTAAAATACTCCGAGAGATAAGAGAAAAAGAGTTAGCAGACAAGTACTTCCGTAGGGTTTTGAAAACTTTTAAAGAACCTCAAATAAACTTAATCTGCAAAAAACATAATATTGACACGAAAGAACTTGATTACGAAGGAAAGATAAAACGAATCATTAAGGAAGGTATCTCCTTTTCAAGCATACTTATAAATGCAATACATAAAGAAGGTACTAACCTAAATGATAAGAAAAAATTAATTAACGAACTTTGGGAAAATGGTCTTAAAATAAGCACAACTCTTAAAGGTGTTACAATTGACGAAAAAATTGAAAGTATAATTGCATACTTTGATGAGCTTGAAAAGGATGAAAAAGTTGGTATTTCTGTTGAAGGTTATGAACAACTACTTATAGATCTAAATGAAGTTTTACCTACTACTTTTAAGGCACAAGTTTTTAAAGATTTTGAAATGCCAGAAGATACACAATTAAATAGTGCGAACCTTTTAGATTTTAATATAAAACCTCGTGATATCCTAGACATACTTTCGTCAGAAGACTTGAAAAACTTTATTGCTGTTAAAAAAATTAAATCAAGGGGTGGTTTAGAGCAAAATATTTTAGATGCATACAAAGATGCTGAAAACTTGATGATTGAAAACTATGAGGCAATTGGATTTAGAGATTTAGCAAAACTAAAAGAGAACGGCATAATCATCAAGGAGAGTGAATTAGGTTTGAAATTTGAAGAAATAACAAAAACAATATTTGAAAAGTTAGGATTTAATGTGGACAATAAGCTTAAGAATAAGTTAAATACCGCTAAAGACAAAATGGACCTTTTAATAAACCTTGGTAATAATGAAATTATAATTATTGAGTGTAAGACAATTAAAGAAAGTGGTTATAATAAGTTCAGTTCTGTTTCACGTCAAATAAAATCATACGTTGAATTAGCAAAAAAGAACGGTTTAACTATTGTTAAATCATTGCTTGTAGCACCAGATTTCAGTGATGATTTCATAAATGAGTGTGATTTAGAATTTGAAATTAATTTGTCATTAATTACAGCAAGTTCTTTGGCAAATATATTAGACGGTTTTAGGAATTCAAAACTTGAACAGTTCCCATATCAACTTCTTCTTAAAGACGTATTGATTAAAGAAGAGAGAATATTAAAAGCGATAAGTAAATAAAATGCTGGCAGTGACACATGCTAAGCCTCATGGCAGTTTGTCTGCAAGGTTTTTTGTTCTCTCTCTTGTAAGTTTTTTGTCGGCTGGCAGACGCAGCTCCGAAATCTGCCACTGCTCATGCCGCTCATATTATAGCTCATTTAAAAGTACATTTTGGCTCAAAACGAGCGTATTTTGAGCTTAAAAGTTTATCTTTGTGAGCTAAAACATAAAATATGATTGAACAAAGAGAACAGCAAATTATTGATTTCATTGAAAAATCAGGAGAAAGCTCATCGAAAGAAATATTTGATGAGGTTGCTATTTCTGTGAGTTACGCTACCCTAAAAAGGATTTTAACAAAGTTAATCTCAAAAAAGTATATATCATCAATAGGTCAAGGAAAAGGGACTAAATATATTCTCTCTCCTGCTTTTAAAGTTATTCAACCAATTGATATTGATGAATATTACAAACAAGAAATTGATGAAAGAGATATTAAGAAAAATTTTAATTTCTCGATTATAAATGATGTTCTGGCAAAAACCAACGTATTTACCGATAGTGAATTAGATAAACTAGACAAACTTCAAACAAAGTTTAGCAAAAATATTTCTAATCTATCTGAAAGTGCATACAAGAAAGAATTTGAACGTCTCGCAATTGATTTAAGTTGGAAGTCATCACAAATAGAAGGGAATACCTATTCTTTGTTAGAAACAGAAAAACTATTAAAGGAGAAAGAAACAGCTTCCGGAAAAACAAAAGAGGAAGCTACAATGCTTTTAAATCATAAAGATGCTCTTGATTTTATAATCGATAATCCTGATTATCTTAATCCATTAGCTGTGTCTAAGATTGAAGATATTCATAGCATCTTAACTAAAGAATTAGACGTTGAAAGAAATATACGCAAACGACGTATCGGTATTTCGGGGACAAATTACAGGCCATTAGATAACGAATTTCAAATCAAAGAAGCTTTACAAGACACGTGCAACTTGATAAACCAAAAAGAATGTGTTTTTGAAAAAGCATTCTTGGCATTAGTCCTAATTTCATACATTCAACCATTTATGGATGGAAACAAAAGAACTGCGAGAATAGTTAGCAATGCGCTTTTAATGAATCAGAAATATTGTCCATTATCATTTAGGACCGTTGATTCTATTGATTATAAGAAAGCAATGCTATTATTTTACGAACAGAATAACATATCAAATTTTAAAGAGATTTTTATAAATCAATTTGAATTTGCGGTTAAGACATATTTCTAAATCAAGATAAAAACGAAATCAGTTCGGTACCTGTCATTATGGTGCATAAAAAAAAGACAGCAACAATAAAAAACAATAGGGATATGAAAAAATCAGCATTCACAATTTTAATAAACCATATGAATCTAAACAGACTTATTTCAACTTTTTTTGTAATGATTGCTTTCGTAATGATAAGTAGCGCACAAGATAACAAGCTTTCATACGGGTATGTTGAAAAAACGAATGATGGCAGTTTGACTACCCATTATTCGCATATAATTATAGAGGGCAATCAACTTATAATGAATCGAATAGCTTTTTACACTGACTCCACAAATAGAGAACTAGGACGACAGGAAAGAAAAGAAACGTATAATCTAACAGACAACGAGATTGACCAACTTACCCAACAAATGTTAAATGTGCTCGAAAGCAGTAAAATGCCAAGAATAGCAAACGTTAAGAATGAAAACATACTTCTTTCTCAAGATATTGAAGCAAAAATTGGTTTGAATTCTAAAAAAATATTGTTCAGATTGGAGACAAAACGTATTACCTTGAGTACGAGCTAAAAATGAGTGGTTCAGAATATGATAAATTTATGGAGTACGAGGGCATACTGGAAACTGTTTCTAGACCAATACACCAGATTTTAAATCAGAAAAGAAGCAACTATTAGAACCATTCTAGATAGGATAATAAATTACGCCACACCGTCAACCATTAAAAACGAGAAGATAATGATAAAACAAGCAGCAACACTAATTTTCGGTTTGACTTTGATTTTTAATCAAGCTACCGCTCAAACATTTAAGGATCAATTCAACGACTTGGTTTCTAAAAATGACACTACCGGACAACAACAACTTTTACAAAAATGGGAACAGACCGACAGAAACGACCCGGAACTCTTTGTGGCGTATTTCAATTATTATGTAAACCAGAGCATAAACGAAGCTATTACTCTCGGACAAAATCCCAAAGGAGAAAACGTTTTGCAGATAATGGACGAAGACAGCACCGAAAAGGAACCTGTGGGTTATATCTATGACGGCACGTACTATACTCCTGAATTGTTATACAAAGGCTTTGATTGGATAAACAAAGGAATTGAAAAGTTCCCTGACAGACTTGATATGCGATTTGGTAAAATCTATATGTTTGGGGAAATTGAAGACTATGAAAACTTTACGCAAGAAATTATCAAAACAATAGATTACTCAGCAATAAATCAAAACAAGTAGAATTGGGCTTACAACAAACCAATTGACGACCCAAAAAACGTTCTGTTAGATTTCATTCAAGAATACCAAGTTCAGCTTTACAATACAGAAAATGATAGTTTGCTCGACAATATGAAAAGAATAGCAGAAACAGTTCTCAAATATTACCCTGACCATATTGAAAGTCTTTCAAATATTTCGGTAGTGTACCTCTCCAAAAACAGTATGACAAAGCATTAGAAGAGTTGTCAAAAGCTGAGAAACTTAATCCCAAAGACTATTATTGTTTTGGGCAATATAGCGCAAGCATATAAATTAAAGGGAGACACCGAAAATGCCATTAAATATTACGAATTAACAAAGAAGTATGGCGGAAAACAAGAGAAAGAATATGCAAAGGAGCAAATCAAAGAACTAGAAAAAAAACAATTCCTTTCAAGGTTTAATTGATTTTATGTAATTTTAGCCTATCATTTTTAAATCTCAATGAATTTTAATTTTTTTAAAAAATATGCTATGAACCAACAAATGAATGCAAACGAACTAGTAACGTTTCTAGGAAAATTACCTGCAGAATTTACCTGCACTGACATTATTGCTTTTTGTGAAGAAAAGCAGATAGAAATACTCAATTTCAGATATGTAGCAGAAGACGGACGACTCAAAACGCTGAATTTTTACATTACATCACAATCGTATCTCAAAAGTATACTTACCTATGGTGAACGAGTAGATGGCAGTAGCCTCTTTTCATTCATAGAATCGGGAAGTAGCGATTTGTATGTGGTACCCCGCTACAACACAGCATACCTAAATCAGTTTGCTGAAGTGCCTACCCTTGAGATGTTTTGCTCGTTTTATAATAATGAAGGCAAACCCCTTGAAAGTGAGCCGGGCTATATACTACGCAAGGCAAGCCAAGTTTTCCAAAAAGAAACCGGCTGCGAATTCAAGGCTTTGGGTGAACTTGAATATTATGTAATAGGACCGAAAGATCCCATGTATCCAAGTGTTGACCAAAAAGGCTACCATGCCTGCGAACCATTTGCCAAATATGAGTTTATCAGAACCGAGGCCTTGCAAATTCTTGGCAAATCAGGATGTCAAATCAAATACGGACACTCTGAAGTTGGTTGTTTCTCCGATGATGAATTGTATTATGAACAACACGAAATAGAATTCTTGCCCACACCGGCTATTCAGGCTGCCGAGCAGATGATACTTGCCAAATGGGTATTGCGCATGTTGGGATACAAATATGGGGTAGACATTAGCTATGCTCCAAAAATCACTGTGGGCAAAGCAGGAAGCGGCATGCACTTCCATATGATGATAGAGAAAGACGGAGAAAACGTCACCGCTGAAAATGGCAAATTGAGCGACATGTCTCGCAAAATGATTGCCGGTATACTTACCTCCGCCGATGCCATAACCGCTTTTGGCAACACCATTCCTACATCATATCTTCGACTTGTTCCTCATCAGGAAGCACCTACCAATATTTGTTGGGGAGACCGCAACCGTTCGGTAGTGGTACGTGTGCCACTAGGATGGACCGGAGCAAACGACATGATAACAGATGCCAATCCTCAGCAAGTTATTGCTCAGGGTAAACAAAAATCGAAACAGACTTTTGAATATCGAGTAGCCGATGGCTCTGCCGATGTGTATCTTACCTTGGCAGCTTTGATAGTAAGTAGTCTCAACGGAATAAAAGCACCGAACGGACTCGAGATAGCCGAAAAACTCTATGTTGACGTGAATATTTTCAAACCCGAATACAAAGAGAAACGTGACTCACTCAGTCAGCTTCCATTGTCATGCTGGGAATCAGCTGAGGTGCTCGAACAAAAACGCGAACATTTCCAGAACTATGGAATCTTTCCTGCCGGACTTATCGACAACTGCATTAACAAGCTCAAACAACATAATGACAAGGGTTTAAGCGAAAAACTATTCGGTAAAAACGACGAAATAAAAACACTCGTTCAGCAGTTTTTACATATAGGCTAGTAGAGTAGTAAGAATAAACGTATAGCAAAAAGGTGCAACCGTGGGGTTACACCTTTTTGCTATAAAATAAAATTTATCGTATCTGCGAAAGTCGTATATTTGAGATTTGTAAATTAAACGTTATGTGCAAACCTAAAGGACAGGACAAACAAGGTAAATTGAACATTTAAAAAATAGACAAGAAAGCAAACTATCAAAAGTTTTAACTGACAGTAGAGTGTATGAAATTTCAAGATACCAACGTCAATATTCATGGACAGAGAAGAATGTCCAAGATTTAATAAGTAATTTTGTAATTCTAGCACGTCTAGTTACTACACAAGGCCGATTTTATATTGGTCAAAATTGTCAAATTTTTGTATCAAAAGAATTGAAACTATGTTATCAGATGTTTATAGAAAAGATATTGTTGAATTGTATAAGACTTCTATAGTGCAGCAAACAGCGTTCTGGTCAATTGTTAAAAAGAGAGTTGGACAGAATTCCATTGCATTAAATTTTAAATCGAGAAAAAGCCACTTATACAATGATATTATTACCGATTCTTCTGTCAATTCAGACATATTGGTTATTATTCAAATGGTAAACAATACCGATAGTATTGCGTATGTGCCTTATGGCCCTGAGTTGGAACCAAAGAATGAGGTGCAGGGAGTTTTCCTTGAGGAATTATCGGAGTGTATCCGTTCCTTCCTTCCCAAAAATTGTTTTATGATTCGCTACGACTTATGCTGGGAGAGCTTTTGGGCAATAGATAGTTCTTTTGTCGACAACAACGACAATGTAATTAGCGAGCCTTCTATCAAGTCACAGGAAATCAGATTTAATTTTAATACCATAAACTGGAACCTCCGAAAGTCTATTACCAATATATTACCTACAAGCACCTTGTATGTTGATTTACAACTGGAATTACATACTATTTTGGAACGAATGAAACCTAAAACACGGTATAACATAAAACTCTCTCAAAAGAAAGGGGTAACCGTACGAATTGCCGATATGAGCGAGATACATATTTGGTATGACTTATATACCGAGACTGCCTATAGAAACGGCTTATATGTAAACGACATTAAATATTTCGAAGCAATTCTCACGGCCAAAGCAGACAAAACCAAGTCACCGGCTAACGTGTATTACCTCATAGCCGAATTTGACAACAAACCATTGGCAGCAATGTTTTTGATACATACCGGCAATCGTGCCTCCTATTTGTATGGTGCGTCGTCAAGTACCAATAGAAACTATATGGCTACGTATGCTTTACAATGGTTTGCCATAAAGTTCTCAAAAGAAAGGGGATGCAAAGAATACGATATGTTTGGCATTTCGCCAAGCAATGATGCAAGCCACCCTTTGTATGGCTTGTATAAGTTCAAAAAAGGCTTTGGAGGAGATGTGTTTTATAGTCTTGGTTGCTGGGATTATCCATTCGACCAAGAAAAATACAACGTATTTAAAAGCCTTGAAATTACCAGTCAGGGGTATCATATCAATTAAAATACCGAATTTAATTATAAGCACTTACAGTATTGTGAGTGCTTATTTTATTGTGAGCACTATTGTAAACGAATATTTTACGTTTCGTATTCGCGATATTTGTATCTTTGATATTTGGAAAGGAAACATTGTATACGACCTAAAAAAAGATCATTATAGGAGTCGTTGCAGTTCTATTGGGACTGGTTTCGTGAGAATAAGAAAACGAGGTAAAAACCAATAGAGCGAATTATAAAACTTCCATTAAGTATAGAAATCATAAAAATAAAATAACAAATTAAGAGAAGAAATGGGTATTATAAAAAGAGGCAGCCGATTGCCGGGAAAATTAAAGGGTTTGTTTTTCGTATGCAGAATGGATAGACTTGTGCCTATTAAGGCATGTAACTTTTTAGCACATATTGCAGCGTTATCAAAATGGATATCAATCAACAAGAAAAAATGCAAGAACGATTTTTATACACGAAACTTCATTTATAAAAATCGTGAGGTTTTATATGAACAAGTTATAAATGAGTTCAACTTAAATACCAATATCGACTATTTGGAATTTGGTGTTTCAAAAGGTGATTCTTTCAGATGGTGGATTAATAGAATTAATGATGCTGATGCCAGATTTTATGGCTTTGACACTTTTTCAGGGCTTCCAGAGGCTTGGGGACCATTCAAAAAAGGCGATATGGGAAGTAACAACAATCCTCCTGTTATTGCTGATGAAAGACATACATTTTACCAAGGTCTTTTCCAACAAACCTTACTACCATTTATAAGCAATTACAAAACCGGTAAAAGAAAAGTAATACACATGGATGCAGATATCTATTCTGCTACTCTTTATGTTTTAACTTTAATTACTCCAATCCTTAAATCAGGTGATATCATATTTTTCGATGAATTTAATGTTCCTCTTCATGAATTTAAAGCGTTTAAAGAATGGACCAGTTCGTTCTACATAGATTACCAAGTGCTTGGAGGGGTGAATAATTTCTATCAAATAGCAGTAATGATAAAATAAGTCGCTTTCATGCTTGTTTTTAGTCTAAAGGCACTCACAGTGTAGTGAGTGCCTTTTTTGTTGTTTGCACCTTGGTAAACGAAACTTTTACAGTTAAATATATTCGAATTTTGTATATTTATATTCGAAAATAAAACGTTAGCAACAAGTATAAAAGCACTGAAATGGAAATAAAACAGATAAACGGAGAGAGAAAAGGTTATTTTACGGCTGAGGAAGATGGCGTTGAGGCTGGTTTAATGACATACGTGTGGTCAGGAAACGATACATTCATAATAGACCATACCGAGGTTCCTTCTGAGTTTAAAGGGAGAGGAGTCGGGAAAAAGATGGTGATGGCCGCAGTTGACTTTGCAAGAAACAACGATGTGAAAATCATACCAGCATGCTCGTTTGTAAAGAGTTTATTTGAAAAAATACCCGAAACTAAAGACGTACAACTATGAAAAAAAGAAAAGCAACACAAATTGTAAGGCAAAGAAGAACTCAATCAAGCGTTTGAGGAACTGGATAACGATACATTTATTAAACACAAAGTATAACTGCATACTATGAAGAATAAAGTTGATTATAAAAACCATTAAAAACACATACTTATGAGATACCTTCTGACAATTTTGATTGCTATTATTTCCCTAAGCGGATTTTCGCAGACTCAATTAGAAATGAATAATGAAGCGAGTGATTCCTATAAAAAAGCAGATAAGGAATTGAATGCAGTGTATAAAGCCATTTTGAATGAGTATAAATCAGATACAACTTTTGTTAAAAACTTGAAAGCGTCTCAGAAAATTTGGATTGCATTTCGAGATGCTGAATTGCGAGTAAAATATCCGGAAACAGAACCGGGATATTATGGAAGTGTGTATTCTCTTTGTGTTTCAAGTTATCTCGAAAAATTAACCCGAGAAAGAATTAAGACGTTGCAACAATGGATTGATGGAATTGAAGAAGGAGATGTTTGTTCGGGCTCAATAAAAATTAAAAACTAGTTTTCAATTCACACAGCTATAACCTTTATAAGAACTCTAAGCATATGACAACATTTCAAAGTGATGTATCAAATGAGATATTTCCAATTTCGGAGAAAGTATCAGCTAAAACAATTAGGCCTTCTATTTTTAATCTAATTCAGAAAGAAAATCCTCAATTTACCCGTGAGAGTTCTCTTTCCAAGAGCGAGTTAAAGAGTTATAGAAAGAAAACCATATCCAATTATATAGTCAAAGAGAATGGCGAACAACTTACCGAAGCAGAAAAGACCGTTTTGGCTTCTTTGGTTGAAAATAAAACCTTAACAGATAAAATTGAAACAGAAGAGGGTCAAACCTTATCTTTTGGACAAAGAATAGCCGATAAGGTTGCTGCATTTGGCGGGAGTTGGAAGTTTATTATTTTCTTCGTGGTCTTTATCATTCTTTGGATTAGCAGTAACATTCTTTTGCTCTACAATAAAGGATTTGACCCATATCCGTTTATTCTTTTGAATCTCCTATTGTCATGTATAGCGGCTCTCCAAGCTCCGGTAATTATGATGAGCCAAAACAGGCAGGAAGAAAAAGACAGAGAGCGTTCTCGAAATGACTATATGATTAATCTTAAGTCAGAGTTAGAAATTAGGACTTTGCATGAAAAAATAGATCATTTAGTTATGAATCAACAGCAGGAACTCATAGAAATGCAAAAGACTCAAATAGAGAAGTTGAATGAAATCTTAAAACAATTAGAAAAGAAACAAGACAGATAGTTCAAATAAAATTCAAGAATTTAAGGAAAATGAAATCGTCTTAAGACTTCATGATAAAGATATTTCAGGAACATTGTTTGGCTTTGATTTTTAGAAGGTCAAATATTTCCTTCCTTCCGTTAAAAAATTGTTATTATTCTTTCCGAGCACAGGCAGGTGGGTTGCAATAATGTTTTTACTTTTGGTTTACACAAAGCCAAAACAAGTAAGCATCAAAAAACGCAACAGACACTATGGCATCAACTATTGAAACCGGGCACGCCAAAAACGTAGCCATATTCCAACAACTCACACTCTACATCGTAGGCTTCGGCACGCGAGACCGCCTTTAAACCACTCAACCCGCTCACTACCCGAGTTATAAATGCCCTCTATGCTACAGAGGCTTCCACCTATACAAAACAAAACGCCAGAACACTTGTGCGCAAAATACAAGGTAAGCGTGCCACCACCAAAGCCGCCACCCAACAGCCACAAGAGGAAAACACTCAGGCAAAAGAACCACGCAGCATTTCATCTGCACAACTCAGCTACACCAACCGCCTCAATACCTTTGACCAACTCATCCAACTCCTGGCAGGCATTCCCGAGTACGCACCCAACGAATCTGATTTAACCATAGCCGCACTCACCACGCTCTACAACCAACTCCAAAACTTCAACACCGCCGTAGTTAATACATTCGTGCCACTCAGTAATACCCGCATAGCTCGTAACCGCGTGCTCTACAATCCCGAAACCGGCATCCTTGCCACCGCCAACCGGTGCAAAACATACTGTAAGTCGGTATTTGGTGCCACCGGCCCCCAATACCAGCAAATACGCTCCTTAAAGTTCAAAGCCAAGAAAAATTAACACAAAACTATCTACTGCTTCCGTATAGACCCACCATGGTGCGTCTCAAGTACCTACTACCAAAAGCAAACACCCAACTGCACCGAGCAAAAACCCTCCCGCATAAAAGAAACAACCACCCGCCTATAGGAAAAAGCAACACGTCTTAAAGAAAAAGTTTTCCGCATGGAGGAATAAATCACCAGCTTCAAGGTAAATGATACCCGCTAAGAAGAAAAGAACTACCGCTTCAAGGAATAAATAATCTGCCCATAAGAAACAATATCCCGCCAATTCCGTTCGCCCTTACACGTTCTACGTAATACGTTATACGTAAAACGAACTACTCACCGATTAACCATTTTTTAAACTCGTTCAACGTAAAACGAAAGGATTTTCCGCTTTTTTGAACGAAAACCACTCGACATTGATATTTTATAAAAGATTCTCAGGATAATCGAAAACCCATTAACAGAAAAGTAGTATATTTGAATTTCGTTCTAATGATTAAAAAAATAGGAAACGAAGAGGATTAACCGTATGGAAAACAGGGCATTAGATACTCCGTATATTGCAATTAGCGCAGGCATTTTTGCCCAGTGCAGATGCTATACAAAGCCTTGTGCTACGAATGTATCTGAAAATATCGTATGCGAAATGCCCCAATTCATAACCATTAACCTTGAAGCACCCATCAACATTCTAATCCAAAGAGCATAGCATGAGCATCAAAACAAATATCCAACCGGTGAAACGAATTATTGCACTTTGTGCAGCCTGTTTTCTTTGGATGGGAATAGTAGCTCAAACAATTCAGCCTGTTATGGTAAAATCATTCGGTTCAGGCGAGATGACCTATGCTCCGGTCGATGGATTCTTATACTCACATCATACCAATTACGCCGTAAATTTCAAAAGCATTACCGTAAAATGGGAACTTGGTTTGTTGAAAGGAGAGCCGGTTGTAAATGGTGTTTATAAATGGGAAGCCGGTCCCGAAACCCGATTAGATTACCTCGACAATCGTGACGTAGTTTTGCTAGAGTGTATTCCCAAAAATGATACATCGAATGTACTGTATATAAAACTTACTCCTACCGCACCTAAGTCAGGCGAGGGCTTTGGAGAGAGCGCACCTGCATCACCTTCGTGGGATGATGTGTTTTGTGCCAAAGATGGAAATGCCATAACCACCAAAATACCCAAATTTAATGGCGAAACAGCCAAAGAAATTTGGAGAAACGGATTCAATGTAACCGGTGTAGTTATATCACGAAGAGGCGGAAATGATGGATATTTTGGTTCGGTCAATGTAATACCACCAACACAAGCAAAACTTGACGAAATTAAAAGACAAGAAGATCTTGTACTCAAATACCAAGAGAAATATGTTGCGCTCACAACTGCATATACCTTGTCGGTGCAAAACAACGATACCGTGTTCTCTAGGAATATTAGACCGGTAACCTACATCAATCCCTATTTCGATAGTGCAGTAGTGATGGTGAGCATACGAAATGCGAAATTTAATGCATCAACTTCCTCAATTAATACTGATGTGTTCCTTGCTCCGGGAGAAAATGTACTTGCGTTCTCTATTCTCGGAAAGGAAATCAATGTCACCGATACCATGAGAATATTTTACATCCAACAAGAAACATTTTTCATAAATGATGATTTCGAGGATGGTGTTCTTGACAAAAAATGGGAAATAATTAACGAAGCTGAAAACGCTGCGCATATCAACGAAGAAAACGGTATGCTTTCTATTAATCATCAAAGTATGCAGCCTCGTATTATAGTGAATGGTCCTGTGATGACTCTAGATCCTGCAAAAAAATTAGTTATAGAAATTAAAAGCAATGTAGGAAGTTCCCCATGTAATAACCCCAGCAACGTATATGTTCTCATAAATACTCAATATTCCGTGTATTGCAGAAAAGACTGTAGCGTTGCAGAACGAGCAACATTAGTATGCGATTTGGAAAACAACTCCATTGAGTTGTATATCAATGATGAACTCAGAGAACTCTACGAAAACATTAATTTTAATCGAGGGAGAGGAGTTCAAGTAGGATTGAGCAGTCGCTATTCCGAACGTTGGGATATAGATGAAGTAGCAATCTATCAATAGTATTATGATTCCTCCTCAAAACTGTACCCTTCCCTAAAAATCGGACATATCTAATTAGACAAAATCGATAAATTTGAGAAATATCAAAAAATAGTATTGTAAAGCAAAGTTGTTGCAATAAATACAGTAAAATCAAAGATACACCACTGCTAGTATTTATGGTTTTAGGTATAACATAGATACCGTCCTCTTGTTGATTATTTGCTATTATTTTGTTATTTCTACAATATCATTTTTCGCAATTTCCATTTATACAATTCAAATCCTATAATTCCGGAGAAACCAAGCAATGCACTCAAAAAGCCTTGCCACAAAGTGATAGGTTCGAATTGGAACAAGCCTTGCAAGAAAGGAACAGTATTGACCAATACTAAAAACAATGAAGCAAAAGCAACAACCCATTTAACCGTGGAATTTGGTGTTGCAAAGATTTGAAAAATGTTTTTAGACCAAGAACGGTTGGTGAAAATTACTCCAATATTTCCCGCAACTAATGCAATGAACGACAATGCGCGCACTTCTCCTTCAGGCATTTGCCAGTAGTACAAACAACTGAGATAGATGGCAAGCACTATCACTAAAATAGAGATACCTTGCATACAGCTGATAAAGATTTTTCGTCCTGTGAAAAATGCTTCTTTTCTACTTTTTGGCGGACGACTCATAATGTTGTCTTCTTCTTTTTCTGCTTCAAAAATAATAGAACATGCAGGATCAATAATCAATTCCAAAAATACAATATGTACAGGCCATAATAGGAGAGGCATGTTACCGAAAAATACCGGAATGAGCGAAAGTCCTGCAATTGGAACGTGAATAGCAAAAATGTATGCCAATGCCTTTTGCAAGTTGTCGCAAATGCGTCGACCCATTTTCACAGCGCCCACTATCGAAGCAAAATTGTCGTCCATCAACACTAACGAAGCAGCCTCGCGTGCTACATCGGTACCTTTTTCGCCCATGGCAATACCAATGTGTGCCGATTTCAACGCAGGAGCATCGTTCACGCCATCTCCCGTCATGGCAACAATTTCGTCATTTTGTTTTAAAGCGTTTACAATCTTCAATTTTTGTTCGGGAATGACTCTTGCAAAAATATTTACGGTTCTAATTCGTTTGCTCAATTCTTCATCGCTCATTGCATTCAACTCCTGCCCGGTAATGCACTCGTCCCAATTCTGTAAACCTATTTGTCTACCAATGTTTTTAGCGGTAACGGGATAATCGCCCGTAATCATAATCACACGAATTCCAGCTTTTTTGCACTCTTCTACGGCCATAGGAACATTCTCGCGAATAGGGTCGGCAAGACCTATGAGGCCAACAAATGTAAATTCAAATTCATGCTGATTTTTTGGTATTGCTAATGTTTCTATGCGGCTTTTGGCAACGCCCAATACGCGAAGTCCTGCATTTGCCATTGTTTCTACTTCTTTTGCCAAACGTTGTTGTTCCTCAACGGGGAGGTGGCAAAGGTCGAAAATTGCTTCGGGAGCACCCTTAGCTGCCACTATTTGCCAGTCGCAGTTTTGGCACGTAAATACGCGTGACATTGCAAGCAATTCTTTCGACAGCGGATATTCTTTGACCATTTTCCAGTCGTGGTGAATATGTTCGGTGTTCGAAAGTTGCTCTGTTCCCATTGTTGTAATGGCTTTTTCCATTGGGTCAAATGGGTCAATTTGGCTGGAAAGTATGCCATATTCTATAATTTCGTGAAACTCTTCGGGGAGTGAATCTGTTTGCGAAGGAGAATAAAAAGCAGTTCCATTGTACAAAGACGTTACAGTCATTTTGTTCTGAGTGAGCGTACCCGTTTTATCGGTACAAAGTACCGTTGCCGATCCCAATGATTCAATTACTGCCGGACGACGTGTGAGCACATTCTTTTTGGAGATGCGCCATGCGCCCAATGCCAAGAAAATGGTTAACACAACAGGGAACTCTTCGGGCAGCATAGCCATTGCTAATGTGATGCCGGCTAAAAATCCTTGCAATAAATCTCCACGAGTGAGGTAGTACAAACCAATCACCGCAGCACACAGAATAGCACCAAATAGTGTTAGTTTCTTCACCAATGTGCCAATTTCTTGATTCAGTTTTGTTGGTCCTTCTTCCACTTCTTCGAGAGAACGTCCAATGTTCCCGATTTGTGTGTGAATACCAATAGAGGTAACACGTGCAATACCTGTACCTTGAACAATCATGGAGCCAGAATACAAAAAGGGTCTATTGTCGCCACCAGGTTGTGTATCTTTTTCTGTGCCAGCGAATTCTGTTTTATGTACTGGCACCGATTCGCCAGTGAGCAGCGATTCGTCCACTAACAAATTTACACACGAAAGTACCGTTGCATCTGCAGGAACGCGGTCGCCTTCACGCAATATAATGATATCGCTAGTAACAACATCTCTGCCTGCAATTCGCTGTTCTTCACCGTTGCGTATAACTACGGCACGTGGACTTGCCAAATCTTTAAGCGCATCCAATGCTTTTTCCGTTTTGCGTTCTTGGAAAAACTCAATACCCATAATGACAACGACAAATCCCATAAGCATAATACCTTCTTGAACGTCGCCCAAGGTCAAATACAAGGTACCACATGCCACCAATAAAATGAACATGGGTTCTTTCAATATCCCCAGTGCAATTCCCCAAATTGATTTTGATTTAGAAGAAGGTAACTCGTTGTAGCCATCTTTCTCTCGTTTCCGATTGACTTCTTTGTCAGTCAATCCTTTGTATTTGCTACTTTCGATATTCATAATGCGCTTTTTTAGATGATTACTATATTATAATGTATGATTTACAATTTTGCCACCATTTTTTCTAAGAGAACAACTAATTGTTGTAGTTCATCGGCATCGAGATTTTCGCTCATTAATTCTGCAAAACGGCGATGAGCATATTCGTGCATGTTGTTTATGCTTCGTCCCTTTTCCGTTAAGTGGAGGTGCGATGTGCGGCGGTCTGCATCAGATTGAACCTTAATCACATATTCTTTTTCAACTAACTTGTCTAGAGCCACTGTTACCGTTGGTTTTGTAAGTTGCAACGCTGATGCCAATTCGGTGATGTTTGGATTTTGAAGCGAGTTCATTACTTCAAGGTAGTGCATCTGGGTTAAAGTAAGTTCTAGCAAGCCAAAATGTTCTTTGGCAAGTTCTTCCATTTCGCCTAACGTGTGCGATATTTTGGAAATGATAGGTATAATTTTATCCATTTTGTGTAGTTATTTATCGATGTAAAAATAATTAGAAAGTACTAACTAACGAATTTTTTAAGAATAATCTTTACTCTAATTGTAGTAATTTTTTGAAATTTTGAATAAGCGTTTGGAAACCAATGGAATATATTTTCGTTAAAGAATCTGTGACAATAGAGGGAACAAAGAGTTTTTATTCCACGAAACACTTTGTTTTTGTGACGTAGCAATACAATTTCTATATATAATTGAGAAAAGTTTCTAATCTTAAAGAGCTGTTTTATATGAATTTTGAGTCAATCCGTAAGATTTGTGATTTTGCTATTTCTTTCTGTTGTTTTTTTTCTTACTTTTGGCTGATTGCCTTGTCAGGTGATAAATTAAACGCTAAAGTTTTTTTACTATGGCAAAAAAGATAAATACATCTTCAAAGTCGGTTGATTCTAATCAACCTAATTTCCTAAATTTTCGGCCTAAGACGAAGCGGGAAAAGGATTTATATAACCAGGTTAATGGCCGTTTGCAAGAATTTGCAGTTGCCGATCCAGAGTATGCTGATGCGATGGAGAGTTCCAACTCTTCAACGGAATATACTATTCCAACTGTAGCAACTCCACAAAAACAACAAGAAGTTGTTCCGCAAGAACCTGAATTTTCCAAAAAAGAAATAGAGGAAAAGATTCAGAGTGAGGTAAAAAGCGAAGTACAACGTGAAGTGCAAAAAGTCGTTGCTCAAGAAGTACAAAAGGAAATACAACGAATTGTTCCTCAAGAGGTACAAAAGGCAGTTGAAAAAATAGTTCCAAAAGAAACCCCGAAGGCTGTAAAAGAAGAAGTCATCGAAGATTTTGAAGAACCGAAAACCGAAAAATTATTTATAGAAAATAATGAACCAGAAGTTTCCGAACCTTCAAATTTCCAAGAAAACGATTCTGATGAAGATTCATATGATAGAATGAAAAGAATTATTCTTATCATTGTTTTCATTGGTTTGTTGGCTGCGGTTATTTTCTTTGCACTTCGTCGTTGTACAAGTACACCAAATGACGGGGTTGTTATACCGGATACAACCATGCAACAAGCAAAACCGGTTGAAAAAGCTCCGACAACTGTTGCTGAACCACAAGCTAAAAAGTCTGTTAGTCCAGGAATGAAGATAGAGGATTTGAAAGGTTCGACCACAAAATCTACAAAAAAAGATGCAAGCGTGGTGCAACAACCTAAAAAAGCTGTTGCAACTGAAACTAAGGCAACGCAATCAAAGACAACAGATGTGGCTTCTACAAAAAAATCAACCACAAGTACTAAAGAGGCAGCAGAAATACCTACCATGGCGGCTGAACCAACAAAAACAGAACCAATCAAAGAGGTTGAACCCGTAAAGGTTACAGAGCCAGTAAAAATAACTGAAATAAAGAAACCGGTAGAACCTGCAAAAGTGGAACCAAAACCTGCAGAGGTTGCGGCACCTAAACAAGAACCGGAAACAGTAATAGCAAAAGACCTTCCTTTCCAAGAGAAGAATTCTAAACCGAAACAGACAACAACTGCTCCGGTGCAAAAACCTGCTACAACAGCACCTGCAACAAAACCCAAAAAAGCTTCGGTAAAAGTTGAGATAACGAAATCAACAACCGATGACCTTAAAGAATTAGAGAAACAAAAAGAAAGTGGTCCTCGTATTTGTACTCCTGATAAAGTTCCAACAGAAGGTTATTTGATTTCTTATTCTTCAACGAAAAACGAATCAACGGCTATTAAAACCGTTATGATTTTAACGCGAAATCAGCATTTCCCATGTGGATATTATTGGTTGGGTGATTCCAAAACACAGAAAAAATCTTTGTTGTTCCGTGTATTTATAGGACCATATAAAACAGAAGCAGAGGCTCAAGCTGCAATTCCTTCTATACAGGGATTGGCACCAGATGCAAAAGTATATACTGAAATTCCTACTAAGAAGTAGAATCAACAACGTGTATTCATTATAAAGAAAAGGGAACTCAATTGAGGTACCTTTTCTTGTTTATAGAATGTGTTGTTATAATATTATATATGCAAATACCAAACTCTTCAGAAAGAGTAACAAAAGGTGAGGAGGAAACATTAATACATTAATATATAATGTATTAATGTTTGTCTGTAGCAAATTAAAGAGATAGTATAAATAGGAGAGACCGAAAGATGAGTCATAGTGTACAATGTTTGTGACTAGCTATATATGATATTAGGCTTAATGGTCCAACAAGTACCTATGTTTTTAACATAGAAATATTGGTCAATGAATAACATCTTGTTTTTGACCATTAGACCTGATAATTTTTTATTACCAATTCTTTACCACTACTTTATGCGTGTTGCAGGTTCTTATCATATAAGA
>CAYFVM010000030.1:18210-19530 GCA_964346725.1 uncultured Bacteroidales bacterium | reverse complement strand
TTTTAATACCTTTAATTCTGCTCGTTGGTCAGAAGGAAATTGGCAAATGGAAATGGTTATGGAACGTCAGGCAAATGTTGTTGTTGAAGATGGCAATCTGGTATTGAGGTTAACCAAAGAACCAATATATTCAAAGTAGCTACATAAAAAAGGGGCGTTTCCCATCACAAAAACGCCCCTAAAGTGCTATCGCACAGAAAATCTAAACGTAAAAGATTAGAAATTATAATTTAGACCAAGAGTAAAACATTTGTTTACGCGGTCGAAAGATTCTGTATATGCAATTCCAGAGCTTGCATCTGTAGAAGTCTTTTCAACTTTGTCGTATGCAACGTACATGAAACCGAAGTCAACATTCAATTTTTCAGAAAAGTTTAGGCGACCTCCCATTCCATAAGCGTTAGAACTTAAAGCATAGTCCATATCACTTTGGAATTCAGGAGTTACTCCTGAAATACTGCGTGAATATCCAGCGCTCACTGTAAGTAAGTCAACAATATCGTATTCTAAGTTTCCTGCAATATCCATGGTGTTTTTATCCATGAACTTTTCGCGACCTTCCCAATCTGCATTTTTGTCGAAATACATGGTGTAAGACAAAGAACCTCTCAACTTGTCGGTAATCTTAACACCTGCACCAACAGCCATAATAGCTGGAATGTCTTTACGGAATGTTGAATCATCGGTAAACATACCAGTATCGTCTTTTTTCGTATCGTTGGTTAGTTCAATTTTGGTGTTCATTTCATATTTAAAACCGAAGTTGAATCTATCGTCTGGTTTGAAACTTAAACCAATAATTGGTGTAAATCCCATACCCGTTTGTATAACGTCAACTTCTTTGTCGGCAACCGAATTTGCATACGCAGCAGTTATTGCAGAAACGGTAGGGTTTACTGTTGCGAGCGCAGCTGAAACGTTGGTGAAAAAAGTAGTTGCAGGCATCATGGTTCCATTCATACCAAAAGCGGCTGCTGTTGGGTTAAGTTGAATGTCTTTGATAGAACCTTTATAGGTGTTTTTCTGATAAATGTATCGTGCGCCTATACTTGCAGCAAGTTTATCGTCCATAAATGAATATGCAACGCCTAATTGACCACCATAAAGAACTGAGCCACCTTTAAATTCTATGTTAACATCGTAGTCGCTAACAGAAAGTCCATATGCGCTCCCCATTTGTGATACCATTCCTGGTATAAGAGATATTTGGCGTTCAAATGATGCTAATCCATTTTCGTATTCTGCGTTGCCGCCACCACCATTAGGACCGAATCCTAAAGAAATAGCTAAGTTGTTCTTTTTCCAAATAGCATCTAATGT
>CAYFVM010000030.1:0-18110 GCA_964346725.1 uncultured Bacteroidales bacterium | reverse complement strand
AGACAAAAAAAAGGTATGTTGGTGGGGGTGTAAGTTGCTAAAGTTTTGATTTCGGTTGCTTTTTTCTTTATTATAGGGGTAAAATTCAGTTATTGGGCAAAAATCACCCCCTCTTTTTGGGGTAAAACGTGCGCAAATCAATGTAAAAAAAATTGTCACTCTCTAATAATTCCTTACATTTGATATCATAATTGAAGTATGAAACGATTTTTTATAGGGTGTGTTATTTTTTTTGTCTGCTTTTCATGTAGCAAGGAGGAGCATTCTCCCGCTATGGTCTGGGCCGATTATTATCCATTATCTATAGGATCAGTACGCATATATGAGTGTACCTCTATTACTATCGATGTGCTTGCAGAAATTAACGACACATCAGTATATACTATTAAAGAAACCGTTGTTTCAAGTCTAAAAAAGGGAAATACGTATGAGGTTTTTGCCGAAAATTGTGAGAAACGTACCTCTGATACAAGTGGTTGGATTCCACATGTGTCTTTGGGAGTGCAACGTTATGACCATAGTATTGTTCGTGTAGAGGATAATGTTCCGTACCAGGTGCTGAAGTTTCCGGTAAATACTTTGTTTTCTTGGAATTTGAATGAATTTAATACACAAGACGAACAAAAAGCATCGTATTCATCTATCAATCAAACTGATACAATAAACGGAGTAATCTATGATTCAGTATTGTTCGTGATGCAGAAAAATTTTAAATCATTGTATACATATGAGTATGGTGAAGAACGATATGCAAAAAATGTTGGTCTCATATATAAGAAAACAATCGATGTAGAGTCGCAACCAACCCAAATGCAAATAGATTTGACCAAACCTATTGAAGACAGAATAACAAAAGGAACGATATTGACGTACAAACTTATTCAATCCTCCATAAAATAGTGTGAGATTGAGTTTCGTTTCTATAAAATTGCGACCTTTGTGTTATGCGAAAACTATTTTCCATATTTTGTTTAATATTCTTACTAGGCGTTTCATACAACTCTAAGAGTCAGTCGTTTGCCGTATATGATACGATTCCTATTCGCCATGGGACAAGCAAAATGCGTCTTTCACGAAACATAGAAAACTGGTTCGAAAAAGAAAAAGGTCAAAAACTCGTTGCTAAAAGTCGAAAACAAATGATATTCCAAGGAAAAGGATATTTCCCCTATGCTAATTATGTCAATTTACCGGAGGTATATTTGTCATCGCATGCTGCGGAAAAAACCAAAGGAAGTATTGTGTTTAATATTGAAGTACGCATTGAAGATTCCATCATAGTTACACGTTTTTCTAATTTTTATCATGAAGCATTGTTCACGGAATATGGAAGTAACTCATTTGGTAGATTAATGAATTATGAAAAAGTGCCATCGGGAAAGTGTATGGAGGTAGAAGAATGGTGTAATGCTGTATGGAAAGATATGAAAGATTGGGCACAGTACGAAACAAAAACGCGTGCTAAACGCATGATACCATCCACACTTGTACGCAAACGTGTGTACAAAGCGGTTGAGGAAAAAATAGAAGCTCTGGAAACAGCAAAGGCGTATGATCCTACTGAATATTTGAAGCTGGAAAACTATTTGTTAAAAGATACTGAAGGCAAATATGCCGATTATAACAAAGATCCTGAAGAAATAGCAGCGGCCGAAGCTGCCTTAGCAGAAAAGGAAAGGAAGAAAAACAAGGATGTTTCAGAGTTTGATGAATATGATGTAGGAGAAGAACCTTCTGAAGAGACAGCTACAGAGGCTGCAAGTACAACACCAGTTGAAACGCCTACAGTAGAAGAATCGTATGGTGATGAAGAAGAACTTGTAGAGGAAGAACCGGTAGAGGAAAAGAAGAAAAAAGAAAAGTCAGCAAAGCTAAAGAAAGAAAAGAAACCGAAGAGTGATTATGAAGAATATGATGATGATTATGGTGATGAATAGAAAGGTTTTAAGTATATTGTTAGGTATTATGGGCGTTTTCTCAGTATATGCGCAGCAATCAAATTTCACGACCGCATCGGCGATTGGCGGTATCTGCAAATGGGATTCAAACAAACAAGCAGCGGTGGTGCTTACCTTTGATGATTGGACCCCAGGTCAATTCCCTATTGTGGTGCAGGAATTGCGCAAAAGCGGATTAGTAGCTACGTTTTTCCCAATAGAATCGAATATAGAAAAGTCCGAATATTCATGGAAGGCAATGCAATCGGTTGTAAAACAAGGGAATGAATTTGGGAATCATTCATCTACACACCCTGATTTGACGAAACTAACTGCCCAACAATTGCATGATGAAATAGCCGAAACCAAACATCGGATAGACCAAAATCTGCCGGAACAAATGGTAGTTTCGTTTGCCTATCCCTATGGTGCGGGTGCCGGATATTCTGATGTAGAAAAACAAGTGATTGATTCTATTCGCAAGAGTGGTCACATTGGTGCTCGTTCGGTGTGGGGAATGTCAAACTACGCATATGAATTTACTCAATCTGACGATGACTACTATCGTACACAGATATATGGTATGAATGAGCGGACAACGAATGCACAGTTTCAGGCTGAGGTTGATAAAATCATTGCAGGTGGAGGTTTACTCACGTTTTTATATCATAGTGTAGATGATGATATGAATTCGCATAATGACACCTGGTATGCACAAGTCAAACAAGATTCGTTGCGAGCACAACTTCGATATTTGAAAAAATCTCAGGATAAAATATGGGTAACAACCTACGGAAAGGCAATCGCATATCATAGAGAGGCACATTGCGCTTCTCTTACTGCGAAAAAAGTCAATGGTGATATAGAATATTCTCTTACCATTTCTGATAAGAATTTCTTGAATCTTGTGCCGTCATCGTGTTTTGTGCCTTTGACTATTTTGATTTTCACCAATGGTAATGGCGTAAATGCGGTTACGCAAGCAGGTAAACCATTGGAGATTGTTTCAAGAACTGCGAAATACGTTATGGTTAAGGCAATGCCTAATGGTGGGACTATAAAAATCTTGTAACGTAGTTTGCAATCTTTGACGAAGCACCTTTGCTCGCATACAAAAAGTCTTGATTCTTTTTTCCTGCTTCTTTACGAAACCGCTCAGCAGCAATGAGTTTTGTGAGAATCGTATAGCATTCTTCTTCGTTAGAAATAGGAAAACCACCTGCTTTTTCTTTCAGCTGCATAGCTTCATACGAATTAATGTGCTTTGGTCCGTATATAACCGGATTGGCAAATGCAGACGGTTCTGCCACATTGTGCACACCCGTAGAAAATGCGCCACCAACGTAGGCTATGTCCGTGTTCTTGTACAACTTAGCCAACATGCCTATGGTATTGATTATCGCTGCGCGGCCTTTCGTTTTTTGCGTGTCACTTTTTGAAAAATCACTATATCGTTCCGTTGCAATTCCTTCGGCAGCAAATGTTTGCTCTATTGCTTGTATGTGCGCTTCATGGAGTTCATGGGGAACCAATACAAGTTGTAGGTTGTCATGTTCCTTAAATGCTTTGATGAGTGCCGGGAACAAATGTTTTTCATCGGCAGGCCAAATGCTACCACCTATGAATGTGATAGGTAGTGGGTTCTCAAAAATCTCAACATTCGGTTGCGCTTGTACCGCTTCTGCTTTCGCAAGTATTTGGTCGTAACGAGCATCGCCCACAACTTCAAGTTTTTCAGGGTAAGGATAGATGTTTAAGAATCGTTTTTTGTAATCTTCCGAAACAGGGAAAATACGAGTTATGTATTTGTAAAACAAGCGATTAATGGCGGCATTAATTCCGTGATAGCGTACTGAATCTTTTGCTAACTCAGCAGAACAGAGCAATACCGGTACATGAGCCCAATGTGCAGCAAGCAAACTGCCTGGCCAAATATCATATTTTGATACAATCCAAACTTTGGGATGCGTACGTTTGAAAAACAAATAGCTGGTAAAACATACGTCAAATGGCAAATAAATTGCGCAATCAACATCGTCTTTCTTGGCATGTTGCATTCCCGAAGGAGAAAAGAATGACGCAAGTATTTTTATTTCCGGGTGCGATTGTTTTAGAGTTTTAATGATAGGAATTGATTGTTCCCATTCACCTACAGAGGCACTGTGAAAAAATGCTACAGAGTCGTTGGCATGTTCTTTGGCAAATTGTCGTATGCGTTTTGGTTGCGTAATTCTGCCTATGAGACCTTCGCGCATTTTGGCATTAAATAGCCCGCCAATGCAGAATGAAGGAATAAAAATACATATGTACCCAATAGTGTATATGAATAGAAATACGTAAACCATAGCTGTTTCACTTAAATATTACGGGCAAATGTAGTGAGATTTTTTGCGAATGTACCACTACAACATTTTTTTCTTCGGGGCTTCTTCCTTGAAACAATCAAAACTCAAACACTTGACTCGTAAGATAAAAAAGAGGATTTATTTATTTCGGATAAAAAAATATGAATAATGTTTTTAAGAATAATTTTTAGTTATACTTTTGTAAGAATTATAAAATATGTTTTTTTGTAAAGCATAAAAAATAAAAATAGGCAATGTAAATAAAAAGCGTTTGCTTTTTTGAGTTCTTTGCGTAACATCCAAATGTAAAAACAGAGTACAACTCTCAATTACCAATCATAGAGAGTGGGTTATAAAAGTTTGTCCGCATATGGTAATGTTTTGTAATATACTCATGCAGAGTCGTAAAAAGAAAAGAGTATGAAAAAATCGGTATGGTTATTTTTTATTTGTTCAGTGTTTGGGGTAATGGATGTGTTTGCACAGAAAGACTTGTTGATTTCTGGAGGTTCTTCGGTATCAAGTATGGTATGTTCAAACAATAGTGTATACGTGACCGGTTCTAATAGTACACAATATGGAACAGGAACATTAGGAACAGGATCTTCTGCTGACTATGTAACTAGCTGGACGAAAGTAAACTTTCCAACAAGTGTCCCTATTCAACAAGTAAACTCAGGTTCTGGTCAGCATTTTGTTGCTCTTGATTGTTATGGTAATGTTTGGTGTTGGGGTGATAACCAGCAAGGTCAATGTGGTCAAGGTAGTGGAAGTAGCACCGTGATAACATCGCCGACACAAGTTAAAGTCGGAATCTTAGCGGGAACAGTATATGATGGTAACGGCTTTTTGTGTAATGTAGATGTTGTATATTCTGGTGGAGCCAATACGTTTGCGTTACTTGGTGATGGTCCACATAAAGGAAGAGTAGTTGCATGGGGAGGTAACGGGGAGGGGGTTCATATGCTTCTAACCTTGGTGATGGTACAAATATAAATAGGTGGGAACCCGTTTTTTGTCTTGATTTGAATGGGAATTATTTGGAAAATATTACTCAAATCAATGTATCTGATGATGTGTCAATGTTTCTTGACGGAGATGGTCATGTTTGGACAGCAGGTGGACAACAAAAATTCTCTACTATTCTAGGTCGTTTGGCAACCGGAGGATATGCTGCTACTAGTACAGGAGGAGCAAGTGCTTATTTTGGAATGGTATATGTTGAAGAGGGAGTCCCTCTATCAAACATAAAACAAATTGCAGCAGGTGACGTCAACTGCCAAGCTCTCGATGCGGATGGTTATGTGTGTGGTTGGGGAGACTTATGGAATAGTGCATGTAGAATTGGACAAGATAAAAGTTCATCTCATCCAATGAAAGTTATAGCAGGTTTGTTAGATGACACAGACACCGATGGGGCCTATCTTCTTGCAAAACAAATAGGTGCCGGTCAGTCTTGTGGTTTTGCAGTAACACTTACCGGAAAACCGGTTATGTGGGGACAGTTTGCAAATGGTGCGTATGGTACGAGTGTGCTTCCTCGTTATGTAACGAGGGCTGGTGGTGTTATAGATGACGACGTTATTCTTATTAATAAAGGAGATACGTGGGGTTTCTACGAACGGTCAAATGGAGATATATACGCATGGGGTTATAATGCTACAGGTCAGCTTAGCTCCTGGAATGTATTTTATAGCTATTTCTGCTTTTTCTGCAACGGCACATTTCCAAGAATTCAAATTTGCAAGAGAGGGAGGCAACACTGTTTCATCTGAAATGATAGATACGTATGATGGTACATATATAGCAGGCGTTGGTGTTGCATCATATGGTAATGGTGGTCAAACCTCTCCGGGTTTATTCCATAATATTAAGTTTACAACAGGTATGGGATTCTGCGACGTTATTGAAGTACCATTAACAGAGGATTGCGTGTGCATCAAGCCCGATGACGTTGTGATAGATACAAAAGAGGGTCAGAATACCTTGACTGGAAATCCAATAACGATATGTGACGGGAGTTCGGTATCATTCACAACAAACGCACAGGCGAGTGCAACAAACTTCAATTATATTTGGTATATAGATGGCGAGGCCATTACTTCTCCAACAACGGGAGCAATGGCGACGCTACCGAATGTATCATCAGCCGGAGAATACACCGTAGTATTTTATGACAAGACTCAAGATCCATCGGCGGAAGCTTGTAGGAGTGAAGCAACGGTGACCTTAGACGTAAGTTATTCGGATGCGCCGAATACCATGAACCCATCATATTGTTTAAATGAAGAAACTAGTACGTTGGCTAATGAAGTATATGAACCACAAGGTACTCTGCAATGGTATGGCACAAACGAAACGGGGGGGGCGGCAAGTTTGCTTGCTCCAACTCCATCTACAACAGAAATTGGAGAAACAATCTATTATGTAAGTCAGGTAAATGAAGATGGTTGTGAGAGTGAGCGTTCTGCTCTATTCGTTGAAGTTATTGATTGCTCTACTCCTGAAGATACTACTAATTCTTCTATATTTGTTGTGAATGAAACAGAAACAAGTGGATTTTCTGATGTAGATTTGAGTCAATATGCTTCATCTGAGATTACAGTTTCAGAGACAACGAATATTGAGGTGTCTGTTTCAGAATCGGGAGTTCTTTCGTTTTCAGCAATAGATGATAATTGGGTAGGGGCAGAAAATGTAATAGTTACAGTAGATGATGGTAATGGAGGAACGAAAGAAATTATATACGTAGTAATTAAAAATAGTACGCCAGAAACATCACTAATGCCGTTAAGTGTTTCAATATATGCGCCGCAAACAATTGGAACTCCTGGTGATGAATTTATGTTTATGGCAACTTGTTATGGTAACTTCGAGTTATGTACATGGGAAATAACGGGAGTCAAACTAAAGAATCCGTATACGTTATTCCAAACTGTGAAACACCTAATGCCGGGCAGTTATACAATAACGTGTACATTAAAAAATAGTAATGGAGACGAGGTTTCTGATACCAAAGTAATCAACGTATATGGTATTAATCAGCGAAATCTTGTTGTATCGTGCAAAGATGATACTTTTGAGTTAACTGCAAATGCGCCGGGGGTATGGAGTAATGGAGTGTCGGGTAGTTCAATAACAGAAGCAATAATGGCGCCATATGATACAAAAAAATACTCTATAGAAATGAGCATAGGTGGTGCAATCCTTGAGGATTCAGTGGAAGTAAAATTCTCGACACTTTATGCGGAGGAACTTGGTGTTGTTACCCATACCGAAGAAGGAACTGCAATAGTAGTAGCATGGGAAAAAACAACTGGGAAACGTATCGAAAGCTATCGTGTAGAGCGCGAAACGTCAGTTACTAATAATTGGGAAACTGTAGGTGAAACTACATTTTCAGAATCTGCATTAGTAGTAGATTATAATGCAAACATAGAACAGCGTGCTTATCGCTATCGTTTAGTGTCAATAGATAGTTGTGGTAGAGAAGCGGTGAGTGAGCCACATAAATCAATGCATTTGGTTATAAGCAAACAAGAATCCGGATTACCATTTTTACTATGGAATGCGTATGAACCGAATGCTGAGGTTACACAATATCTCGTATTGAAAAAGAATAGCCAAACGATGGAATTTGATACGCTTGATCAGGTTCCTGCCGGTTCTGGAACGGTAACATGGAGTGAAACAGATGTGACTACAAAAAATTCATCTACCGCATATCGTGTGATGTTCACATTACGTGATGAGGTAAATGAAACTGCATTCTATGATGAAGATGGAAATGAAACTAATATGTATGGGAATTTAAAAGCAGAATCAGGACCATTTGTGCTTGCAATGTCGAATATAGCGGAGGCTGAAAATGGTACTTCGGTGAATAGTGTTATTTCAGATGCTACTATTGTTGTGTATCCAACGCAAGTACAAGATAACATCAACATTGCCATTGTTTCTAATGAATCGAAAGATTTTGAAATTGAACTAATTTCATCAGAAGGGAAAATTGTATATAGGAGCACAGAGAAACATGTAATTAAGGACATTGTAGTAATTCCAATGGAAAAGATGGCTCAAGGTGTTTATACTGTGCGAGTTTCAACTGGTGAACACATAAAAAGTTATAAGGTAGTTAAGTAGCGCACAATACTTATCAATCCTTTTTAGGTGAAATAGAGGGAAAAACTATCGTGTAATTACATCTTTCAACAAGGCAAACACATAATCAACTGAAAGGGTTTGCATGCAGGCAAAGTGTCCTTTGGGGCACGTATTCATCCCCATTTTCGTACAAGGGCGACAAGGCAAGTCAACTTCGGCTACTTTGCTTGTGGGCAAGATAGGATAGTAACCGAATTGTCGTGCGGTAGCACCATATATGCCAACTACAGGCACACCCAGAGCTTCGGAAGCGTGGAGCATACCGGTATCGTTTGCCACGGTTGCCTTTACACGACTGAGTGCAGCAATTGATTGGCTCAAATCTAATGCTCCTGCGAGCGAAACCACCTTTGGTGAACTTTGTTCAATGATGGTGTCACACATGACTTGTTCATTTTTGCCACCAATAAGTACCACTTGTATGTCAAGGTCAGAAACAATTCGTTTTGCAAGTTCTGCAAATTTTTCTGTAGGCCATTGCTTATTGGTAAAACTTGCTCCAGGGCAAAACGCAATTATCGGTTTGGAGATGTCAAGGTGGTTTGTTGCATATATGTTATCAACCGATTGCAGAATGTCTTGTGGAACTATCAATTCAGTGCCTTTTCCATCGGGTTTAACACCAATCGGAGCCGCAGCATCAATAAAGCGGAGATATACCGGGCGAACTTCTTTATAAATGTCTTTGTGGAACGTGGTAAGTACCCAACGGCGAAATACGTGTTTGTTGAACGTATACGTACAGTTAGCGTTAATTGTTTTACGGATATAGAAACTTCGCCAGTTCTTGTGAATATCAAGCATCGCGTCATAGTGATTGGCGTGCAATTGATTCTTCAAACTTTCAATGCCAACAAATCCTTGTTTTGTATCGAGTTCAATTACATTCGAGATGTATGGCACACAACGCAATATTGGGGCTAATTGTTTTTTTACCACAAAGTCAATTTGTGCATGCGGAAATTCATTACGAAGACAACGAAGCAAAGCCGTTGTGAGAATGATATCTCCGATAGAACTCAAACGGAAAACCAGTATTTTGTTTATGTTGGTGGGTTTCACTATTCAACCGTTACTGATTTCGCCAAATTTCTAGGTTGGTCAACATTGCAACCACGCATTACTGCTATGTAGTATGAAAGTATCTGCAAAGGAATTACCGTAGTAAGTGTGGCAAGTTCGGGAGCTGTTTCCGGCACTTCTATCACGTGGTCGGCAATTTTGGAGAGCACGGTATCGCCTTCTGTTACCACAGCAATCACAATACCTTGACGAGCTTTCACTTCCTGTACGTTACTTACAACTTTTTCGTATTGTTTATCTTTTGTGGCAATAACTACTACAGGCATGTTCTTGTCTATCAAGGCAATAGGACCATGTTTCATCTCTGCTGCAGGATATCCTTCGGCGTGTATGTATGAAATTTCTTTCAATTTCAATGCACCTTCCAAGGCAACCGGATACAAATAGCTTCTTCCTAGATAAATGAAGTTTTGAGCATTTTTGTATGTCTCTGCTATCTTTTTATAGTCATCGGCATGTGTTAGAATACGTTCTACTTTTTGTGGTATATCGTACAATTCTGCTATCAAATTCTCGTAGTTCTCTTTTGAGATGGTATTTCTTCTCCGTCCGAGCATCAATGCCATCATGGTAAGAACTGTTACTTGTGTGGTAAATGATTTTGTAGAAGCCACACCAATTTCGGGTCCTGCGTGCGTGTACACACCAGCATCGGTTTCGCGTGGAATACTTGAACCTACTACGTTGCAAATGCCAACAACCACAGCTTTAGCGGCTTTAGCCAAACGAATTGCTGCCAATGTGTCGGCAGTTTCACCACTTTGGCTGATGGCTATCACTAAATCATTTTCTTTGATGATAGGGTTGCGATATCGAAATTCTGATGCATATTCAACTTCAACCGGTATGCGGGCAAATTCTTCTATTACATATTCACCTACCAAGCCTGCATGCCATGACGTTCCGCATGCAACTATGACGATTCTGTCTGCTTTGTCGAATTTGTCAAATACGCTATAAAGTCCACCTAAATAAACCTTAGGAGGATTTTTGGTAGCCCTACCGCGGAATGTGTCCATAATGGCACTCGGTTGCTCAAATATTTCTTTGAGCATGAAATGGTCGTATCCGCCTTTTTCTATCCCTTCTATGTCAAGATCTAGTTCTTGAATAACAGGTGTTAATTGATCGTTTTTAATTGTTTTGAGCGACAACTCATCTATCTTGATTGTAGCCATTTCCAAATCGTTAAGGTAAATAATACGTTTGGTATGTTCAATAATAGGGGTAGCATCGGAAGCAACGAAATATTCGCCGTCACCAACACCAACCACTAGTGGGCTACCATTACGAGCAACAATAAGTTTGTCAAGTTCATCGGTACATATCACAACCAATCCGTAGGCACCTTGCACTTCAAGCAATGCAAGACGTACCGCTACTTCGGCAGAAATTTTCCCTTTTAAATAGATGTATTCTATATAATTGGCAATAACTTCAGTGTCGGTCTCACTTTTGAATAGATATCCTTTGTCGGCAAGCTTCTTTTTGAGGGTATTGTAGTTTTCTATAATACCATTGTGTATTACCACAAATTTTCCTTTCATAGATGTGTGAGGGTGCGCATTTACATCATTCGGCTCTCCATGAGTTGCCCAACGAGTGTGACCCACGCCAATGTGCCCTGAAGTGTTTGTATGAGTAAGGTGAGCTTCTAAATCGGCTACTTTGCCTTGTTTTTTATACGTAACGGTTTTTTCTCCTTGAATGAGAGCAATACCTGTAGAATCATATCCACGATATTCTAATCGTTTAAGTCCTGTCATTAATATCGGATATGCATCTTTTCCTCCGATATATCCAACTATTCCACACATTTTGTTTTCGTGTAAGTTATAATTAATTTCATGTTATCAGTTACATTTGTAAGTACGAATCCATTACCATAAGCATTGTTTTCGGCAACAGAAAGTTCGTATGTGAAGTCGTCTGTAGAAGCAGAATTATTATACAAGAGTAGTAAAAAATTATGTATGTTAAATACAAAGTTAGTGCTATCTTTTCCTGTAATTGACATGGTTGAGAATATCAAATTCCTTTCGGCATCGTACACACGGAAGTTGATTGGCAAATATTCACTCCACGTGTCACGCGATTGTATTGGAATGTATAATTTGGCATAATTAATAGCCATAGCACTATCGCGCCACGTATCAAGTCCAGAGAATGTGAGTTGTGTTTTTACACCTAAAAATCCTTGCACATACGACGTGGTACTTGTTGTACCGAACGAAATGCTTGTAGAAGAATAGTCATGCTCAAACACGTTGATAGCCTGCAAGTATATTTGACTTGGGTCGGTTGTCAATGGATTGTCGTATGCTTGTGGCGATGGTGCTAATTTGAGTGTAATGGTGGTGTCTTGTGTTGACAAATAGATTGTAATGCTCGGCACGCAGTGTGCTATCACTGATTTCGTATTGTTGAAGGCATCATCTTTCGTTGTCAGGTAAATACCATTATATTTTTTCAAAAACAATGAGTCAAACGTTTGTATTGAAGTATCGGTCTCATAGCATTCTTTAAAGCGAGAATACAAGTTTGAGGCATAGGTTGCATCAAGCTTGTAACTGTATGCTGTTTTGTTGTCTTGATAGGCAGCAAAGGCTATATCTCGAATCTTTGTTTTTGTAGCGATGCACGATGGCATGGTGCCATGTTGTTCGTATTGTGCACATTCATTAACGGTGATTGCTTGATTTAATTCGTATAGAGAGAATGTTTGCGCTACGGTAGTGTCGCCATAATAGTAGGTAGATGATTTGGCAAGGTTGAAACAAACTGAATCGAGTTTGTACCCTGAAATATCACCTGCCATTGATTCTAAATAAAGACGAGTAGCAAATCCGGCACGTGTGCTACCGAAATCTTTGTCGTAATTTTCACCAACCATGTAGGTTATTTCGCTAGAGCGGACACTGTCATCGAGTACCGTTTTCATTGTAAAGCCCGTTGATGTGCTGTCTTGACGGGTAGTTAATAAGTCGGACGAGTTGAGCATTTCTATGCCGATTGTCTGGTCTTCTTTTTCGCAAGATGCGAAGAAAAGTAAGCCAAGACACAGTCCTAAAGCCGTATGGCGTATGTTCATAATGATGTTATTCTAAGAAATTATCATAAAAATCACTGTACCCATCAACGTAATTTTCTTGACCTTGGTATGGTAAAATGATTTTCTTTTTCTCGTTGCAATATTGCAACAACTCCGGATGGATGTCTTTTTCGCCCAACACGATACCTTCTGATTGGTCTATAGCCAATTTGTTTATGTTTAACCAATTCGCATCTTCTTTTATAGAGGTAATATCATCAGAGGTAATGCCATCAAAGTGAATTTTATTGGCAAAATCTTTTGAGAATGATTTTTCGAATTTCGTGTTGTACAACGAATACACAACTTTTGCATTTGCAAACAAAGGATCTTCGTAGAAGGTCTTTTTGAGATACAAAGGCAAGAGTGACGTAAACCAACCATGACAGTGAACAATGTCGGGAGCCCAACGGAGTTTTTTAACCGTTTCGAGTACTCCACGAGCAAAAAATATCATTCTATCTTCATTGTCATCGAATTCTTTTCCACTTTCATCGGTAAACATTGATTTTCTTTTGAAGAATTCATCATTATCAATGAAATATATTTGGAGGCGTGCTTGTTGTATTGATGCTACTTTAATTATAAGCGGGTGATCTGTGTCATCTATAATAAGGTTCATACCAGACAATCGAATGACTTCATGCAATTGATTGCGACGTTCGTTTACTAACCCGTAACGAGGCATAAAACAACGTATTTCCTTTCCGCTTTCTTGTATATATTGTGGCAAAAAACGGCTCTTGAGCGACATTTCAGTGTCGGGCAGGTATTTCGCCATTTCTTGTGAAACATAAAGGACTTTTACTTTCTTCATTACTTGAATTTTTTCGTATGCAAAAGTATAAAAAATTTTCCGGACTTTTCTATAGATTTCCCCAAAAACGAAAAACATACCTTTATTATGCCATGAAAAACGAGTCGTTAGTTAAAAAAAAATATACCTTTGTCCGAACTTTTTTGACACAAAATGATTATTTGCAGAACAAGGGAAGACATTTCAGCAGCCGTAGCTGATGTACGTAAGCGAAATAATTCCTTGGGCTTCATCCCAACTATGGGAGCACTTCACCAAGGGCACATATCATTGGTTTCCAAATCACTACGTGAAAATAATTGCACTGCCGTAAGCGTGTTTGTAAACCCTATACAGTTTAACAATACTAACGATTTACAAACATATCCGCGCACAATTGATGCCGACATAGCTTTGCTTGAAAAAGCAGGCGTTGATATTGTCTTTGTTCCTTCTGTTGAAACCATGTATCCCGAAGGCGTTGAAAACGTTACTGAATCGTATGATTTTGGTTTTATAGGCAGTGTTATGGAAGGTGCTGCTCGTCCGGGACATTTCAATGGCGTGGGCATTGTAGTACACCGTTTGTTCGACTTGGTTCGTCCCGATCGTGCCTATTTTGGTATGAAGGATTTCCAGCAAATTGCCATCATTCGCGAAATGATTCGCCAACGAAATATCAACATTGAAATTGTACCATGTCCTATTGTACGCGAAAACGATGGCCTTGCGCTCAGTTCTCGTAATGCTCGTTTGAGCCAAGAACAACGCACACAAGCCGTCCAAATCTCACAAACGTTGTTTGCGGCAGTTGACTTAGTTGCTCACAAAACGGTTACAGAGGTGAAACAATTTGTGGTTGCTACTATCAATGCGGTGCCAATGCTTGATGTGGAATATTTTGAGATAGTTGATGGAAATACATTACAGTCGGTTTCGGCATGGAACCAAGCTGATTGGATTGTAGGATGCGTCACCGTAAATGTGGGCGACGTTCGTTTAATTGATAACATTACTCTAAAAAAGTAACTTATGAATATAGAAATTCTGAAGTCTAAGATTCACCGTATTACCGTTACTGAGGCTAATCTCAACTATATTGGTAGCATCACGCTCGATGCCGTTTTGATGGAAGCGGCCAATATTATAGCAAATGAAAAAGTACAGGTCCTGAATTTGAACAATGGTGAACGAATAGAGACGTATGTGATAGAGGGAGAACGAAATAGTGGTGTGGTTTGTTTGAATGGTCCTGCTGCGTTCAAGTTCAAACCGGGGGATGTTGCGATTGTTATCTCATACGCACAGATGGATTTTGAAGAAGCTAAATTGTTTAAGCCAACAATAATTTTTCCTGATACAGCCACCAACAAACTTGTATAGTGTATGAGCGCACGCCTTTCTAAAGCAATTTCGTATGTAATCTTTGCCATAATAGGTCTAGCGCTTCTGTATTTTGCGTTTGCCGATGTTGATTTGTCTGCAATGTGGAAAGACATTGTCAACGCGAACTATTGGTGGGTGTTGGTAGCTCTCATATTTTCCCTGTTTGCATACTTATTTCGAGCACTCCGTTGGAATTTATTGATAGAATCAACGTGTGGACGAGCACCATCATTGTGGGATTCGTTTTGGGCATTGATGTTCGGGTATTTTGCCAATTTGGCATTGCCTCGTGTGGGCGAAATTACTCGTTGTGGCGCACTTGCGCGTACCAACAAGTTACCTTTCGATACGCTTATAGGTACGGTTATCGTAGAGCGCGTATTCGATTTACTTATGGTAGTTCTATTGGCAGCAATGACGTTTTTGATTAAAATGGATTTCTTTGGTTCGTTCATTATCAACAGCATAGTAATGCCAACCGCATCGCGCGTTGCTTCAATTAGCGTTGTGTTGCTTGTTGCCATAGCGGTAGTGTTGGTGTTGTTGCTATTTGTCTTCATGTTGCTCAGAAAAAAAGAGAACGTACTGGTGCAAAAAACACGCTCGTTTATACAAGGTATGGTCGATGGAGTGAAGTCGGTCTATAAATTGGAAAAACGTTGGCGTTTTGTGATATACACGGTCATCTTGTGGTTTTGCTACTGGATGATGACCTGGGTTATTTGTTTCTCTATACCACAAACCTCTCATCTTGGTATGATAGATGGTTTGTTCTTGCTCATCATAGGTAGTTTAGGTATGGCTGTTCCTGTACAAAATGGTATTGGTGTATTCCATTTCATTGTGGCAAGTGCGCTTACTATATACGGACTTGATTATACTACGGTAGGCTTGCTCTATGCAACTATCAGTCATGAATCGCAATTGCTGGTAGAACTTGTGTTGGGTGTGGTATCCATGTGTATAATATTTAGAAAAAAACCAAGTATATGAACCAATTAGACGCCATTGTAAAAAAGATAGTTACGCGCAAAGAAGCGCAACGTATTGTGAACGAATGGAAAGCACAAGGCGAGAAGATTGTGTTTACCAATGGTTGTTTCGACATTATACACAAAGGTCACTTGTGCTATTTGGCACAGGCGCGTGATTTGGGTACTAAGTTGGTGCTTGGTCTCAATACCGACGCATCTATAAAACGCCTCAAAGGCGAATCGCGCCCGATTAAAGAAGAAGAATCTCGCACACTTACGGTAGCCAGTTTTGCCTTTATAGACTTGGTAGTGTTGTTCGATGAAGATACCCCGCATGAATTGATATCACAGCTCGTTCCCAACGTGTTGGTGAAAGGCAGTGATTACAAGGTACATGATATTGTAGGTGCCGATGTTGTATTGCAGCACGGAGGCGAAGTAAAAACAATTGATTTTGTACAAGGCTACTCTACAACCAATTACGTGAAGAAATTGTGACCGTTACACGTTATCCGTTTCTCGTTGTTCGTAAAACGTTAAACGAATAACGTAAAACGTAGTACGTCTTATTTCCCTAACTGGGCAATCAATTGTTTGATGTAGTCGAAGTGTTGTGGAGTAACCGTAACAAGTGGCAAACGTACGTTGTTTTGAATGATACCCATAATAGACAAGGCTGCTTTTACACCGGCAGGACTTCCTTCGGTAAACAAGCTATCGGTAAATTCTATCAGTTTTAGGTGAAGTTTCAATGCTTCGTCGTATTTGTTGGCCATGCACAAACGAACCATGTCGGAATACATGCGTGGCATTGTATTAGCCGTAACCGAAATAGCTCCCCATCCACCAAGTGACATGTGTGGTAGCACAATAGAGTCGTCGCCACTAAGTAGCATAAAGTCTTCGGGCAAACCTTTCTTGATGTAGGTAAATTGTTCTACCGATGGTGATGCTTCTTTAAGTCCAATCACGTTGGGAAGTTCATTGGCAATCTTTATGGTTGTGTCGGCTTGCATGTTGCATCCTGTTCTGCCCGGTACGTTGTAGGCAATGACCGGTAGTGCACTTGCTTCCGAAATTGCTTTATAGTGTTCAAACATTCCACGTTGATTTGGTTTGTTGTAGTATGGCACAACCGAAAGTAGGGCATCAAATCGGGTATCGATGTTCGATGCTTTCTTTACGATATCTTCGGTATTGTTGCCACCGCAACCAACTATCATAGGAATGCGTTTCGCATTACGCTCGTATATGAAATCCAAAACGTCTTTTTTCTCGTCTTCCGACAATGTGATAGGTTCACCGGTAGTGCCAAAAACGACAAGAAATTCAACTCCGCCGTCAATTACGTGGTCAACTAATTTGCCTAAAGAATTGAAATCGACTTTGTTATTATCAGTAAAAGGGGTAATGAGGGCAACTCCTGTTCCACGAAATTTATCTTGAATTCTCATTGTTTATTGTTTAACTTTAATTTTTGTCAAATATACGTTTATTTGAGTGATTAAGTATACGATAGTGTTCTCTTTTTTTATGTCGATGAGCAGGTCGTATCGTAAATCATTTTCTATGTATCGTCCCACTTTGTATGAAGCTTTTGAGAGCAACTCTACGTAGTGTATTGGGTAGATTGTTACGGTAGTAAGGTCAAGTAGAATATCAAATCGTTCTTTTGCGAAATCGTATGCCTTGCCTCGTTGCAAACGGCCGGTCCATGTGAAATCGTTGGACGAAAAATAGTCGGTAGGAACGGTTGTGGGCAAACATTTCTCTAATTCGGGTAATGCGAGAAATCCTAACATCTTGACTTTGATACCTGTGTGCGATTTGCATATAAAGTCGGCATAGTCTGCTACACGTTGGTGTATTTCCTTGTTTGTGGCATTGTATAGGATACCTATAGTTTTAGCATTTTCGAAGGTGTACACTTTGGGCTTCCGATCGTTACGGCTAGTACGCAGCGAAAGCAGCTGTTCCCCTAAATTCTCTTGTATGACACCCATTTTTTTCATCAGTGCAATAATACAAAAAAGCAAAGAGTTGCAGAACCTTCGTTGAAAAAAAGTGGCTGATTGTCAAAAAATAATATGACGATACAATAGGGTAAATAGCGAGTAAATAAAAACCAAACTCGCTAGGACTATGGGGGACTTAAGCCCAAATTGTAGTAAGGTGTGCAGCAGCGGTGAATTAGGAGTCATAAAGCACTGCTTCTCCTTTGTTTCCGGTATCGCAGAGTAGTGGTGCTAAGTTCTTAGAAAAGACTATATTTGTGACACTAAAAAATGTAAACATTTAAAAAAACTAAAACATGAAAAAGTATTTAAAAATTAT
>CAYFVM010000029.1:0-26226 GCA_964346725.1 uncultured Bacteroidales bacterium | reverse complement strand
GCAAGTTCTCCATCCCAACCATTGGTGTCAATCAGATTTTTTGTTTTGGCAAAATTTGGATGGGCTGTCAAAAATTTGTCCCAATCGTTTGACGTGCTATCAAGCGACATGGTAACTAATTTGTATTTGGGATTTGAAATAGCCGCATAGTGATCAACAATTTGAGGAATGGTTTCTACACAATGGCTGCACCATGTAGCCCAGAAAATCAATGCCACATTTTCTTCGGCAAAATTTATGTCTTTTTTATAATTCATTGCCGTCAACAATTCCAATGGGGCTTGTTTGCCAACAGCCAATTCGGTATTGCTCAAGGCTTTGCGTTGAAGCGTTGTAGCTTCTCCACTATTACAAGAATGTTGGGTAAGATATTTCTCAGAAATGTAGGCCACAATTTCCGACGCTCCCATAGATTCAAATCCTCCTAATAAATAATCAACAACAAAATCGTAGGTTGTAATATTCACCGAGGCTTTTTCTAAAATAGTATCAACTGCCGACATGAAAATGGCATTTTTATTTGATTGCTGAATTTGTTGCGAATACACCGACAAATAATGAATTGCGGTAGAAGTAAACACGTCCGAATTGATGAGCGTTGTATCGGAAAAGTCAACATTGTCAAAATAATGCGATTTAAGGAACGAATTTTTCTCCGATTTTGAGAGCAACATAGGCGATGCAGGAGTTTCGAGCGAACGTATCACTTTCCATGCATACATGTTTTTCCCTTGTTTACGAAAGGTGTCCATATCGTTGGCATGTTGTACAAGCAAACGACTATATTCCGCTTCGGCCTGCACCTTGAATTCGTCTCCAATATAGTTGTTATATATCAATTCGAGCAACTCAACTTGATTGTTAAAAATGGCATCCTTGGCAACAAATTGATAATACAAATCATTTTCTTTTGACATCATGATTTGAATGTACGCATTGGGATTGACTGCCTCGGTAGCAATTGCTATATCTTCTTTGTTGAAAATGAATGGCACTTCGGCATTGTTCAATTGAGGGAAAATAAATTTATAAAAACCCGTTTCATCTTTATCGGTAAAGGTAGTTTTGAATAGTCCGAATCGGTCAGCAGTAAGGGTGTCTAAAATAATAGATAAATCACCTTCAACTTTGGTAACCAACGTTTTTTGTCCACCAAAACCATTAACGGCAAGTGAAATAGAATATTCAGTGGCAAACATATTGAGTGCCAGCAATGAAGAAATAAGCGTAGTAAGTAATTTCATTTTCCTATTGTAGTCTTAAATTCAGTGCCGAAGTTAAACAAAAACTCGCAAAATGTTGTAAATAAACGAAATTTAGTTATATTTGCCCCGTGAATAAAGTGAGAAGGGGGACGGGAAAGTCCCCCCTTTTTTTTACAAAAAATAAACAATGGCAATAGATAAAGCGAAAATAGAAGCATTGGTGGCAGAATTTGTTGCAGGAACCGATATGTTTTTGGTATCGCTATCAATTTCTTCATCTAATGTTATTATGGTGGAAATTGATTCCGATTCGTCTGTTGATATTGACACCTGCGTGGCATTGAACCATTCTATAGAAAGCAACCTCGATCGCGAACAAGAAGACTACGAGTTGACGGTTTCGTCGGTGAGCCTTTCTGAACCGTTTAAGGTGCATCGCCAGTATTTGAAAAACGTGGGGAAACAAGTTACCGTAACTACCGCCGCACGAAAATATCAAGGCGAATTGCTTGCTGTAACAGACAATTCCGTAACGGTAAAGCACATAGATGTGGTAAAAGTGCCGCCAAAAAACAAAAAGAAAGAAATGGAATTCGTAACAGAAATCCCATTTACCGATATTCAGAAAACAGAATGCGTAATAGTATTTAAAAATAAAATAATCTAAATTCTTTAAGTCAAAGTAACAATTATAAAACGATGAAAGTAGAACATCAAAATTTAGCAGAGGCGTTCTCGGAATTTAAAGTGGACAAAAACATTAACCGTCCAACAATGCAAAAAATTCTAGAAGAAGTTTTGAGTAATTTGTTAAAACGCAAATTCAACATTGAAGATGACGAGGCCATCCAAAAGAGTTTTAACATCATTATTAATGTTGATAAAGGCGATTTTGAAATATGGCATAATCGCGAGGTTGTTGCTGACGAAGACTTCGAAAACTCTTTGAGTCAAATTTCTCTTACTGAAGCAAGAAAAATCGATGAAGATTTCGAAATTGGAGAAGATGTCTCTGATAAGATTAACATTGAAGACTTTGGTCGTCGTGAGGTACTTTCTATCCGCCAAAACTTAATTTCAAGAATTATGGATTTGGAGAAAAACGAAATCTACAACAGATACAAAGATAAAGTTGGCGATATCGTTGATGGTGAAGTGTATCAAATCTGGAAAAAAGAAATCCTTATCCTTGATGACGAAAGAAACGAATTGTATTTGCCAAAACCCGAGCAAATTCCTTCTGACTTCTTCCGCAAAGGAGACTCGGTTCGTGGCGTTGTAGCTCGCGTAGAGATGAAAAACGGCAGTCCGCTTGTTGTCATTTCAAGAACATCACCATATTTCTTGGAACGTTTATTTGAACTAGAAGTTCCTGAAATTTTTGACGGAATTATTACCATAAAGAAAATTGTACGTATACCAGGAGAAAAAGCAAAAGTTGCTGTTCAATCATACGACGAACGCGTTGACCCAGTTGGAGCTTGCGTTGGTATGAAAGGTTCTCGTATTCACGGGATTGTACGCGAGTTGAAAAACGAAAATATTGACGTAATCAACTACACCGAAAATCCACAGTTATATATTCAACGTGCATTGAGCCCTGCAAAAATATCATCAATCAATATTGATGAAGCGAAGAAACGTGCCGAAGTATTTATGCAACCAGACCAAGTATCATTAGCTATTGGTAAAGGTGGTTCAAACATTAAATTGGCTATTCAATTAACCGGCTACGATATAGAAGTATATCGCGATAATGCTGAAATGGAGGAAGACGTTGATCTAGAAGAATTTAACGATGAAATAGATGAATGGGTAATTCAAACATTCCAAAAAGTAGGTTGTGACACAGCTAAGAGCGTATTACGTTTGAGCAAGGAAGAATTGTTGAGACGAACCGACTTAGAGGAAGAAACAATTGACGATGTTTTACGAATTCTACACAAAGAGTTCGAAGATTAACAAACATTCTCAGTTGGACAAAAAACTAAATAAAACGTATGGCAAGATTAAGTAAAGTAACAAAAGAATTTAATTTGGGGTTGGACACTATCGTCGATTTTCTTGAGAAGAACAATCTCAAAGTCGATCGTGATATGAATGCAAAAATCACGGACGAAATGTATGATATGCTGAAAAAAGAATTTCAGCCCGATGCTGTTGAGAAACAGAAAGCACAAGAAGTTGACTTGTCCGAAACACGTAGGGTAAAAGAAACTATTTCCTTGCCTGTGGAAGAGACTGTAGAACAAAAACAAGAAGAAATTTTTGAACCAACAAAGGTAGAACTAGAAGGTCCTAAGATTGTAGGAGAAGTTAAACTTGCCAACGAAAAACCTGCAACCGACAAAAAAGCTTCAGTTTCTGAACCAATTTCAGAAAAAAAACTTGTTGTTGAAAAAGTTGAAACGATTGAAAAGCCTAAAAAAGTAGAAAAACCTGCAGCTCCTATTGAAGTTATTGAAGACACCTTTGAAAAAACTATTGAAGAGGTTGATGCTAAAGAATCGGAAGTTGTTGAAGAAGAAATGATGTCTCTAAAAACACCAAAAATCTCAGGACCTAATGTTATAGGCCACATTGACTTGGCATCTATCAATCAAAAAACACGCCCTGACCCTAAAACAAAGGAACAACGTGCAAAAGAACGTAGAGATAAAATTCAACAACAAACAAAAGGGAAACCAGTAAGACCCGAAAGAAACAACAATAACAAAGAGTCTTTCAACAACGAAAACAAAAAGAAAAAAGACAACTTTATAAAAACCGAAACTCCTCAACTCGGAAAACCAAATATTATAGGTAAAATTGACGAGAAAAAGACTGATGACAGTCAAGGTGGAGATAAAAAAGGAAACCGTCGTCGCCATTTTGTTGCTGGAGAACGCGTCAACATTAATGACAATTTTGATGCAAAAAATACAAAAGGAAAATTTGTAAAAGACGCTAAAGGGAAAGATCGTCACGGAAAACATTTGTTTGTTCACGATGAAATCAGTGAAGAAGATGTAGATAAAAAAGTACGCGAAACCAAATCGATGTTAGGTCCAGTAGGAAAGACTGCGAAATCAAGACACAATCGCAACAAACGCGAACGCGTTCGTCAAGAAATGGAGGCTAAAGAGGAGAAACTCCTTGAAGAAGAAAAAATCTTGAAAGTTACCGATGTAGTCTCTGCCAATGACCTTTCTGCTATGATGAATGTGCCGGCTACCGAAATCATTAAGGCTTGTTTTGATATTGGTCTTATGATTGCGTTGAACCAACGTTTGGAAGCAGATACTATTCAAATGATTGCTGAAAACTTTGGCTACGAAGTACAATTCGTAAGTGCCGACATTCAGGAAGCTATTGATATAGATATAGATAAAGAAGAGGATTTACTTCCACGCTCACCTATCGTAACGGTTATGGGTCACGTTGATCATGGGAAAACCTCATTGCTTGACTATATCCGCAAATCAAATATGATTGCCGGAGAAGCCGGAGGTATTACACAGCACATTGGCGCATACGGTGTAACGCTGCCAAATGGTCGAAAAATAACATTCCTTGATACTCCAGGACACGAGGCATTTACTGCCATGCGTGCTCGTGGCGCACAAGTTACCGATATTGCTATTATTGTAGTAGCAGCTGATGACAATGTAATGCCACAAACCATAGAAGCTATAAATCATGCTTCTGCAGCTGGTGTTCCTATTGTTTTTGCAATCAATAAAATTGATAAACCAGGTGCTAATCCAGAAAAAGTATATGAGCAATTGGCTAACTTGAATTTCTTGGTTGAAAAATGGGGTGGCAAATACCAATCTCAAGAAATTGCAGCAAAATTCGGCACCAATGTAGATGAATTGATGGATAAAGTGCTTTTAGAAGCCGACATGCTTGAATTAAAAGCGAATCCAAACAAACCAGCACAAGGCACGGCAATTGAATCCCGTCTTGATAAAGGTCGTGGATTTATTACCAATATCCTCATTAGTTCTGGAACACTTCGCGTTGGTGATATAATTTTAGCTGGAATGCATACCGGTAAGATTAAAGCTATGTTCAACGAACGTGAACAACGCATTGAAGAAGCCGGACCATCAACTCCTGTTATGATTTTGGGACTTGATGGTGCCCCACAAGCGGGTGATAAAATTCATGTAATGTCTTCGGAACGCGAGGCTCGTGAAATAGCAAGCAAGCGTGAACGTTTGCAACGCGAACAAGAATTGCGTGCTATGAAACCGGAGACACTTGAAGACATAGCTCGTAAGATTAAGATTGGAAACGTACAAGAGTTGAATTTGATTTTGAAAGGTGATGTTGGTGGTTCTGTTGAAGCATTGTCAGATTCATTATTGAAACTTTCTACCGAAGAAATACAGATTGTTATCAAACACAAAGCTGTAGGTCAAATTTCAGAAAGTGACGTTTTGTTGGCTTCCGCATCAAAGGCTATCATCATTGGTTTCCAAGTACGTCCATCGGCCGATGCTCGTAGAATGGCAGAAAAATTAGGTATTGATATTCGTTTGTACTCTATCATTTACGATGCTATAGACGAGGTAAAAGATGCCATGACTGGTATGCTTTCTCCCGAAATTAAGGAAGAAGTTATTGGAAGTTGCGAAGTTCGTCAGGTATTCAAAATCTCAAAAGTGGGAACCGTTGCAGGTTGCTACGTTACTGATGGAAAAATTACTCGTTCAGCAAAAATCCGTCTTATCCGCGATGGAATCGTTATCCATACCGGAGAATTATCTTCGTTGCGTAAGGTAAAAGACGATGTAAAAGAGATGTCCAAAGGCTACGAATGTGGTTTGAGTATCAACAACTACAACGACCTTAACGAAGGCGATATCATTGAAGCCTACGAAGAAAAAGAGGTTTCAAGAACATTGTAATAATTTAAGATTCTTCGTTATTCAAAAGCACAACGAAGAAGAATTATTTAATTTTTGTTTTCATAGTGGAGAATGCTGATTACTGTAGTAGTTAGCATTTTTTCATTATAATCTCTGCGATTTCAAGATCAACAGGTGTTGTAATTTTTATATTATTAGGATTACCTTTATAAAAATGCACTTTACGACCCGCATTTTCCCAAACAGTAGCCTCATCGGTAAATTCGGGTTTATACGGAGTGTCCATTGCTTTTTTTAGCTTTTCCACATCAAAAATTTGTGGAGTTTGTATTCGCTTTATTTTCGTCCTATCAAGCGTTTTAGACTCATCTCCCTCTATTTGTCTGAGTGAATCAACCGAATCAATGTATGGCACAGCAGAATCGAAATTTTCGGCAGTTTTGAATCCTTCTTCCAACATTTCTTTGGAAACAATAGGACGAACGCCATCGTGCACGGCTACATATCCTACTCCTTGTATGGCAGCAAGTCCGTTTGCAACAGAATTAAATCGTTCCTTGCCTCCACTCACAACCGTATGAGACAATGTGAATTGATATGTTTCACAGAGCGTTTCCCAATATGCAATTTGTGATTCTGGCAAAACAACAATACACGAAATTGCTGGATCAAAAGCATGAAATTGGGTTATAGCATGCATAAGTATTGGTTTGTTATTGAGCAATAAAAATTGTTTGGGAATTTCATTGCCCATTCGTAAACCTTTGCCTCCAGCTACTATTATTGCGTATTTTGGTTTCATCTCTATATAAAAAGAGAGTATCAAATATTTGATACCCTCTTATACTATTTTCCTAATTACAATTATTCTGTCACTTGACCTTTTTTCTTCATTAGAATATATGACATTGGCGATGCTACAAACAATGAAGAATAGGTACCTACAATGATACCTACGGCCATTGAGAACACAAAGCCTTTAATTGAATCTACACCGACAAAGAACATTACCAACAAAGTTAGAACGGTTGTTAAAGAAGTATTAATGGTACGACTAATAGTACTATTAATACCTTGGTTAAATAACACAATTGTTTTACGACTTGGGAACTCTTTATTGTATTCACGTATACGGTCAAACACTACCACGGTATCGTTGATTGAATATCCAATAATGGTCAAAATTGCAGCAACGAATGTTTGCCCTACTTCCATAGAGAATGGCACAATGCCATATAGTAATGAGTATAAACCAATTATAATAATAGAGTCGTGAATCAAAGCTAACACAGCTCCTACACCATATTGCCAACGTGAGAATCTGATAAATATGTATAAAAACATACATACCAATGCAATGGTAACAGAAAGAACAGCACCCCAAATAATATCGTTTGCAATAGTTGGCCCAACCATATCAGATTGTTTCAAATTGTTTTGAGAGAATGATTCAAATGTAGTTCCTTCTTCTAAGTATGGTTTTAAACCTTCATACAACTTCATTTCAACTTCTTGGCTCACTTCAGAACTCTTGTCGTTGATTTTATAGTTGGTTGTAATCTTTACATCACTAGCACCGTATGTTTTTACTTCAGGATTTGTTGCATTGAATTGTGCACCGAGCAATTGTGATATTTCTTCTACATTACGTGCGCCATCAAGCTGTACAATAAAAGATCGACCACCGGCAAAGTCAACACTTACATCGAAGCCACGTACTCCAATTGAAAGCAAAGAACCCACTATCATAATTCCAGATATTATGGCTGTATATTTTCCAGCGCCAATGAAGTCTATATTAATATTTTTGAATGCACCACGAGTTAGTTTGCTATCAAATGAAATCTCTTTCTTCTTGTCAAGGAATCTTTCAAAAATCATACGAGTAACGAAGATTCCACAGAACAATGATGTTAAGATACCTATAATCAACGTGGTAGCAAAACCTTGGATTGGTCCTGTTCCAAAAATGAACAAAATCACACCGATTATAAATGTTGTAACCTGACCATCGATGATTGCTGAATATGCGTTTTTGTAACCATCAGCTATTGCAAGTTTCAACCCCTTTCCTGCTGCTAATTCCTCACGGATACGTTCATAGATAATAACGTTCGCATCAACCGCCATACCAAGTGTAAGTACGATACCAGCAATACCTGACAATGTTAATACTGCGCCTATTGATGCTAGCACACCAAAGATTAAGAATAAGTTCAAAAACAATGCGATACTTGCTACGACTCCGGCTTTGCGATAGTAGAAAATCATGTAAACAAGTACAAGTAAAAATGCAAATATAAATGAAAGCATACCGGTCTTTATAGATTCTTTACCCAGCGATGGGCCGACGAATTCTGCGTTCATGATATGAGCACGAGCAGACATTTTACCTGATTTCAATATGTTTGCCATATCGGTTGCTTGTGCGATTGTAAAATCACCAGTGATTGATGAAATACCATCGCCAATTTCGCTTTGTACAGTTGGATATGAATATACATAACCATCAAGAACGATGGCAACCGAACGACCTTTGTTTTCTTTTGTTAAACGTTTCCAGTCTTTTGCTCCTTCGCTGTTCATAACCATACGAACGCTTGCACTACCACCTTGGTCAGTAAACTCTGGGCGAGCGTCAACAACAACATCACCACCAAGTGATGGGTGTCCGTCTAAGTCTGCATCTTTAAGAGCTATAAGAGTATATACTCCGTTTTCTTCTGTTTTAGACCATGTAAGTTTTAGTTCTGGAGTACTCTCCAACAAAATAGTTTTGATTTCGGTTGTAGCAAGAATTGAATCAATTTTTGCCATTGCACTTTTTTCAGCAAAACCAACAATTGGTCCATAACCCAAACGGCCTTCGCGGTCAACATTTGGAGTTAAAAGAGCGAACAATGGATTTGCTTTTTTGAACTCTTCGGCATTTTTTGCCATCAATTGTGCAGAGTCCACAGAAGTTGAGTCTTTTTTAAGTTGCTCTTTAAGTGATAATTTTTGAGAAGCCGTATCTTTTGCTTCAGCTTTAGCAACTTCTGCTTTTGTTGTATCTTTTGCAGGTTCTGCAACTTGGTTCATTGCAGCAAGTGCGTTGTTTATAGAGAATAATATCTGATATACTTCAGAGTTGTTGTATGTTTCCCAGAATTCCAATTGAGCAGAACTTTCCAAAAGGTCACGTACACGTTCTCTATCTGATACACCCGGAAGTTCAACTAAAATACGTCCGCCACCAACATTTTGAATATTTGGTTGCGTAACACCGAAACGGTCAATACGAGTTCTAATTACGTTAAATGTATTTTCAATAGCTGCTGTTTCTTCTTCTTGCAAGACTTTAAGCACATCTTCGTTTGTTGAATTGAAATTTACTTTACCATTTAAATCTTCATTCGCAACAAACATTTTACGCATGAGTTCATTTGGATACAATTCTTCAAATGCTTTTACAAATGCAGTTATATAGGTTTCACCAGCTTTTTGTTCGTATTGGTCAGCCAAATCCAATGCCTTAATCAACATAGTATCTGCATCGCCATCCGATGACAAGTTTTTGATAAGATCGCGAGTGGAAATTTGAAGTGTTACGTTCATACCACCTTTAAGGTCCAAACCAAGGTTCAATTGGTGTTGACGACAATCGTTCAAACTAAATTTACGCAACCAGAAGAAGTTGTAGTAATCTTCAACGCGTGAAAGTGAATCAAGATATTGTTTTTGGTACGTTGCATATGCAATATTGTCGCCTCCAGCTTTCTCAGTCGCATATGTATCAGCATTGCGATTAGCCTTTATGGTAAAATACGTAAATGATAAGGAATAGAGTGCTGCCAAAACCAAGCAGACTGTGAAAATACGGATAAACCCTCTGTTTTGCATTTTTTTATTATTTAAGTTAACCTAGTTTTTTAGACGGCAAATATATACTTTAATTCTGAATTAGAAATGTGATAACGGAATTAATTTTATTTCAGGACATTGTATTTCCTACTTGCTTTTGGATATTGTGCGGAATGATTTTTTTGCAAATTTTGGGAACGCACGTTTTTTACCCCAAGCGTCTTTGCCTATGCATTTTGTTGCAATATTTTTCATAGTACCACCAACAATATCTTCACGACTCGCTTTTTTCATAAAAAATGTAAATCCGTCAATTATTGGTTTCTCGAATTTTGAGAAATAATTACCTTCTACCGCAAGTTTTCTATTCTCAAGAATCAAATCATTGAGCGGCATTTTTACAGGGCAAACCGTTGCACAATTCCCACAAAGCGAACACGCAGTAGATAGGTGCGATAATTCATCGAAACCTCTCAAATGCGGAGAAATTACGGTACCGATTGGTCCTGAATAAGTTGTATCGTACGTCCAACCACCAACGTTTTTGTATATCGGACATGCATTTAAGCAGGCTCCACAACGGATACAAGAGAGTGCTACTCTAAATTTGTCTTGTTTATACAAATTGGTGCGTCCGTTGTCAAGCAAAATCACGTACATTTTTTCAGGTCCGTGCGATTCGCTTGCTTTCTTTGGGCCGCTAAACACCGAACTATACGCGGTAATAGGTTGCCCTGTTCCGTTTTGTGCCAAGTGTGGCCAAAACAATCCAAGGTCTTTGTACGATGGAATTATTTTTTCTATTCCCGCAATTGCAATTTGAATTTTAGGAAACGAAGTTGACATAAGTCCGTTCCCTTCATTTTCCGTTACTGCAATAGCTCCTTTGTCGGCTACAATGAAATTTGCTCCGGTAATTCCGGCATCGGCTGCAAGATATTTTTCGCGGAGTTTCTCACGAGCAAGCATCGTCATCTCTTCGGCAGTACTTTCAAGCGGGAAGCCAAAATGTTTATTAAAAAGCTTTGCTATGTCCGCCTTTGATTTGTGCATCGCAGGAGTTACAATATGATATGGGCGTTCTCCGGCAAGTTGTACAATATATTCGCCAAGGTCGGTTTCAACCGATTCTACTCCGATTTTTGCCAAGTTTTCATTCAACTCAATTTCTTCTGTCGTCATAGACTTACTTTTGACGATAGATTTCACATTGTTTTCTTTGAAAATCTCAGTAATGTATGCAATTGCATCGTCGGCGGTCCGAGCCCAAAGGACTGTCCCACCATTTGCTGTAAAATTCTTTTCGAATTGCAAAAGGTAGTCGGCTAAATGCTCAAGCGTATGGCGTTTAATAGCGGCTGCTTTTTCTCTTGCGGCTTCAAAATCTTGATAACGCGCTTTGCCATTGGCAACGGCTGCGTAATATTTACCCATATTGAAGCGTATGGTATTTCTATGTTTTTCATCAAACGAAACACGAGCAGCATTAGCGTGAAACTTTTTTGCTTTAGAATTTGCCATAAATTACAAATCTATTTTATTGATTCTCTGTTCATGGCGACCGCCTTCAAAATCTGAAGAAAGGAACATTTGTACTATGCGCCATGCATCTTGAGCGGAAATAAAACGCGCAGGAAGTGCGCATATGTTTGCGTTATTATGTGCACGAGCAAGACGAGCAATTTCTTCATTCCAGCAAAGAGCCGATCTTACACCTTTATGCTTATTGACCGTCATGTTTACCCCATTGCCGGTTCCACACAAAACAATACCTATAGCAATTTCTTTTGAACTGATAGCAAAGCCAACTTTATGCGCATAGTCCGGATAATCAACCGATTGGTCAGAATCGGTCCCATAATCAATAATTTCAAATCCTTGTTGGGTAAGTTGTTTTTTAATGAATTCCTTCATTTGGAATCCGGCGTGGTCACAAGCGATTGCTATTTTGTGCGTTTCCATTATTATGTGATTTTTCTGCAAAAATACGTGATTTTTGTTATTTCACAAGAAGATTGTGGAATTTGCACAAGAACCTCAAATAAATTCCATTCTCTCGGCTATTCTATCGGTATTTGGATTTCTGAAAGCCAGTTATTGGCATTAAAGGTATGATGTAATGTTATAATCAAATAAACCCGTAACGGTCCAATGATATGGTAATTGTGTTCTCGGATATATGCCATAACACTGTTGATGTGTTCTGATACCATATCTGGTATGCCATAAAATTTTAGACAGACTGCTTTTTTATATGCGGGACTCTTGCGTATATGTAATAATTTTGAATGTAACTGATTGTGTTTCAGTATAACCTTGCAATAGTCAACTTTGTGTATAGACGCTGAAAAATTCAAATCTTTATATAGAATAAAAGCTTTAAATTCATCATCCGGGAACGTGCAACCTAATCTCAAATATTCATTGTAAAGTATACTAGTGTTTACTTTTATTATATCAAAAAAATCGGAATTAGTGTTTTGGTAGATAGTGACCAACTCTGAATCTAATGACTTTTCTTCTATTTGAAATATTTGATGCTTAACATTTGCAAAAATCTCAGGTTCGTGCATTCTTTGTTCAAATTGTTCTTGTAGAACTTGGTCGCTAATTTGTTGTATTAAATTGGGAGAGATTATGCCACTATTTATTTGAGCATTGAGAGGAAGGCGTCTTGCCTTGAGAGCATGAATTTCCTGCACCTGTTGCAATTGTGAAGCAACATAATACCGTCTGCAGTTCTCAATACAATGCGGCATCAAGACCTTCTTTTGGTGATAAAACCGTAACGTAGAAATTGGTAATTTGTACAATTTGCTAAACTCACCAATTGATAGAAGTTTTTCGTCAGGCATAGTGTATAGAAAATGATGAGAGACACAATATATTACAGCGATTTTTATGACAATTTGGAGATGCTTTTTTCAAAAAGATATTGCATAGAAGGGGCAAATTCTTCCCAAAATGAGGAAAAAATGAAAAAAGCAATCAACTTCGTATTTGCTCTCTATCTTCACTATACCATCGCTTATGTAACATTACTATAAGTCTGGTATAACTCTACTCCTAAGGAGGAGACTTATAGTAATGTTATAGGAGGGTTTGTGTAGGGAGGGTATTGGGATGGTATAGACAAGCCGTTGGGCAGACCTTATTTATATACGTATAGCAATACTTTTGACTTTTGTGCTGTGATGATTTTTGCTAATTCTTTGAATCGTTTGTTACTTGTCATAAAACAACCGTCGCTATGTGAAGGTAAAACGATCGGATAGACAGGAAAGTCTGGTACCGTCGACCAACCATGAACTTTTATGTATCTTTTGAACGCATTGCTGTTCGTTGAATCCAGTCCCCACACAAGTAAATTGTTTCCGATATTCTTACTTGGCGATATTTTATTGTTAACCTTAAAAAAGCCAAGACAACTGAGGTTGCTTCCCTCTTTGTTACTAAATTTAGGGTGTGCAAATGCTTCCATGTTTCTGACCTTTCCTCTGCCATGGTCACAAAGCGCCCGGTAGATGATTTCTCCGTCTTTCTGTCGTATGACAAATATTCTGTTTCTGCCCGGTTCTCTTGAAAAATCAACGATAATCGCTATATCATTGCTAAGTTTCTCCTTTTTCGCTCTTTCTCTACACTTTGTAAGCAGATTTTTGGGTCGTCGTAATTTTTCAATGTGGTATCACCTATATGAGAAAGTTTAACTGATACGATGTCATTGATTTGGGGATCGTCAAAGTAGTTGTAGTATATTCTGAATGGGATGAAGAGAATAAAAATTGCGACTATTATTATAATGCCATTTCGTACTTTTTTTGTTGCGTTTTTCATGATATGAAAGTTTTATAAGACAAAGGTATAGAAATTTGCCTCGAATTTATGTCATGAATGGTTGATTTGCATTATTCCTATGAAAAACGCAAAAATGTGCTATAAGCATTCCGCTTTATCTATTGTGGTTGCTCCCAAAATATTTGAGCTTGAAATAACGGTACTATATGGTCGTGAGCCACGTGAGTGGCGAACAAATCCGTGTGGAAATTGTTTTATTGTTTCTTGAAAAACAAAAATTCCACAATGGCATAGATAAAGAAAAGGGCTACGAGAAACAGACCGAGAATCTGTTTGTCGCTTTCGGCATTGAGCACAAACGGAATAGTAAGTATTAGATAGCCAAGAAATTCTGCTGATGTCACAAAGAACGTTTTGAAAATTTTAGCTTTCGCCGTGGAGGTAGGAATAAGAATGTGTACAATTTCCCCTATCAAATTAATCGCCGCAACAATAGCAGAAATGGTAATTGCCGAGCGAAACAAATACGACTCGGAGTCGCACATGAGAAAAAGTGAACTCGCAATTACTATGAAAATTCCGCAGTGGAATAAGGCTCGTGAAAGAAGAATTTTCATTTGTCAAATTTTATAAAATCTTTAATGGCAAGGTATATTGCCACAAACACAGCTAAGAGAGAGAGAATAACGGTAAAAATTGGGTTTTCGTTTCCTAACACCTCATCCAATTTTTGTCCGCCAAAGACACCCAAAACTATTATCACAAGCATTTGAATGCCAATATTGCTATACTTTATAAACTTATTGACGTTATTTTTTTTCAACGGCTGGGTTGCTTTTTTCTCCGTTCATTTTACATGTTCCGGTAAAAATTGCTCCCGGTTCAATTGCAAGTTTTGAAGTAATAATGTCGCCAAAAAATTTAGCAGTAGCTCGTAGCGACAACAAATCTTTGATAGATAGTTTCCCATTTATAGAACCCTCCACATCACAATTTTGGCATACAACCTCGCCTTTTACATCGCCGGTTTTGCCTATCACAATTTTGCCTTTTGCTGTCAAGTTTCCAGACAAAACGCCATCAATTCTCATGTCGCTATCACAAGTAATATCGCCATTGATTACAGTGCCTGACGTAATTAAATTAGTTGAGAAGGCCCCACTATCTGATTTTCCCATACTGTTTTATTTTTAGTAAGTGCAAATATAACAAATTAGTTTATATACAAAAACAAGTAATTCATTACATTTGTCAGCAAATTGTACTTACCATTTGTACTTACCATGATATATGTAACTCCAACGCGGTGGAAAGAGTATCGTTTAATTGATTCCGGAGATTTTGAGAAACTGGAACAGTTTGGCAACTGCATTACACGCCGTCCGGAACCACAAGCAGTGTGGAATAAATCTTTGCCCGAAAGTGAATGGCAAAAATTGGCTACTGTTGATTTTGTTGCTCGTTCAAGTAATAATGGTGATTGGATTAAACATAAAAACTGTCCCGACACATGGCAAATTAAATATGATGCGTTAAACATTACGTGTAATCTTAAATTTACGGCTTTTAAGCATGTAGGAATTTTTCCAGAGCAAGCGGTAAACTGGGATTATATCTATTCTATATGTAAGGCTAATAGCAATTTGCACGTGCTAAATTTATTTGGATATACCGGCATAGCATCCGTTGCTGCACGTGCTGCGGGAGCAACGGTTACGCATCTTGATTCGGTAAAACAAGTAGTTTCATGGACTCGACAGAATATGGAGTCATCAGGATTGTCAGACATTCGTTGGATAGTGGAAGATGCGCGCAAATTTGTAGCAAAAGAAGCAAAACGCGGCAATACTTATAATGGTATCATTATGGATCCTCCCGCTTTTGGTAGAGGAACAAACGGAGAAGATTGGAAGCTAGAACGCGATTTAAATGCCCTACTCAAAGAGGTAGAACAGATTTTGGACAAAGACAAATATTTCTTCATTTTAAACACATATTCACTTGGTTTCTCTGCGTTTATTCTTGAAAATCTCGTGAATCAAATATTCCCGAAATATACCGCTCAAAAAGAATTTGGCGAGTTGTATTTGGAAGATTCTTTCAAGAAAAAATTGCCATTGGGTGTAATTGCACGATTTACAAATCTTTCTAATTCATTGTGAATCAATTTACCGATAAGAATCAAAAAAACAGAACGGTTAATAAATTGTGAAATGTTTGTGAATTGTAAAGAATTTTCTATTTTTGCGTGCTAATTTTTTTAGATGTATCAAACAAGGAATATACATACAATTCCACTACAAGTCCTAAATAATGGGGCATTCGATGCAAATTGGAAAATTGGCAAAGCGTTCATTGATGAGCAAAAGGTGGAAGATGTACAGGATGCAAAACTGACCGTTTCGGTTCATTTTGTAAAACAATTGAATGTACATACACTTTCATTAAAAATGAAGGGAACAGTTTCGGTTCCGTGCGACAGATGTTTGGAAGTATTCAAATTACCGATAGAAATGTCGCAAGAATTTTTGGTAAAGACAGGAAGCAAAGACGATGAAATGTCAGACACCGAAAATGTAATGGTGGTAGCACCCGATGCAACCGAACTTTGTTTAACTCCTACAATCTATGAAATGATATTGTTGGCCCTTCCATTAAAAAAAGTTCATCCGAACGAAAAAGATTGTAACGCTGATGTTGTTTCGTATTTAAAACACGAAACCGAGGCGAAAAAAGAAGAAAAAACGGATCCTCGTTGGGATTCATTAAAATATATGTTTAAAAATTAAAATTATAATACAATGGCACATCCTAAGCGAAAAATCTCCAAAACAAGAAGAGATTCAAGACGTACACACGACAAAGCAGCTGTTCCAACATTAAGCAAATGTTCAACAACAGGAACAGTTCATCGCAGACATACTGCCTACGAAGTAGAAGGAAACTTATACTACAATGGCAAATTACTAGTTGAAAAACAACAATCGGCTGAATAAACAAACTCCTCTAATATGAGAATCGGCATAGATGGAATGGGGGGAGATTTCGCCCCTGAAAATGTAGTGCTGGGTGTTATACAGGCAAGTTCTGTAATACAATTTAGTAGCAAGATTGTATTATATGGCGATACACGCAAAATTGCATCCATATTAGAGAGAGAAAAGTATTCAAACAACAACATTGAGATTGTTGACGCCCCTTCTGTTATAGAAATGGGGGAACATCCGGCTAAAGCATTTCAACAAAAACAAGACTCAAGCATTACGGTTGCGTTTAAAGATTTGTCTGCCGGAAAAATCGATGCTTTTGCAAGCGCAGGAAGTACGGGAGCTATGATGGTGGGCGCAGTGTCTGTCATCAAACTTATTCCCGAAATTCTTCGCCCTTGTTTAGTTATGCCCATTCCTAAATTAGAAGGTGGTAAATTATCAACCCTACTTGATGTTGGTCTTAATTCAGATTGTAAGCCAGAAGTTCTCTACCAATATGGTTTGTTGGGAAGCTTATTCTCACAACATTATTTTGATGTAGAAAATCCTCGTGTTCGTTTGCTCAACATTGGCGAAGAAGAACAGAAAGGAAATCTTTTGACACAAGCGGTTTACGCACTTATGAAAGACTCCAAAGAATACAATTTCTGCGGAAACATTGAAGCCAACCACTTATACGACGACATAACTGATGTTATTGTATGCGACGGTTTCACTGGAAACATTGTACTCAAACAAGTTGAAGCAATGTACACCATCTCTCAGAAGTTGAATATTTCCAACAATTTCTTTGATTATTTCAATTACGAAAACCACGGAGGTACTGCCGTACTTGGCGTAAACGCTCCTATCGTAATAGGTCATGGCGCTTCTTCGGCTAAAGCAATAAAGAATATGGTATTGCAAACCGAAAAACTCGTTTCTTCAAAATTGACCGAAAAAATCAAGAGTGCTTTTCAACAATAATTCCAAGTAGAAATACTATAAAATTTAGGGCTTTGATTTTTCAAAGCCTTTTTTTGAGCTATAATTTTTACTCAAAAAAAGACAAGTTTTATTCGCAATTAATAAAAAAAATTCTACATTTGTTGAGCGTAAATTTGCGTGTAGAAAATTTTTTTTGAAATATGGAATTTAAAATGACAAAAAAGAAAATCATAGCAGTTTGTGTAGCGTTTCTTTTTTCTTTCATATCGTTTGCTCAGGAGAATCCTGCTCCTCAACAAGCCAATGAACCAGAATTTGATATCAACAAAACAATATTCAGCCACATAGGTGACAACCATTATTGGCATATGTTTGATATCACAAAAGAAGATGGCACAGAACACGCTGTTTCATTCCCTCTTCCTGTTATTCTTGTAAACACGAATCCATTTTCTATAGATGTGTTTATGTCAAGCGAATTCGCTCATGGACACCAACCAGTAACAAAAGGAGAGCATACATACGTATTGCAAGACGAAAACATTTATTACGCTGACGCAAATGGAAACGCAACAGAAAAAAAACCATTAGACTTCTCTATTACAAAGAACGTATTCACACTATTGTTGGTTGCTATCATTATGTTGTGGATGTTTATTGGTTGCGCACGTACGTACAAACGTCGCGCAGGACAAGCACCGAAAGGACTACAAGCATGGTTAGAACCGGTTATTTTGTTTGTAAAAGATGATATAGTAGCGCCAAACTTAGGCAAACACACCGACAAATACCTTCCGTACTTGTTGACGCTGTTTTTCTTTATTTGGATTACGAACATGATGGGACTGATTCCATTCTTTCCGGGTGGTGCAAACGTTACCGGGAACATTGCGGTAACACTTACGTTGGCAATTTTTACATTGATTATTACCAATTTCAGCGGAAACAAAGAATATTGGCGAGATATATTTGCAATGCCGGGTTTGCCTTGGCCATTAATTCCTATCATGGCTATAGTTGAAGTTATTGGTATCCTAACCAAACCATTCGCATTGATGATACGTTTGTTCGCAAACATTACTGCAGGACACATTATCGTAATCAGTTTGGTATCGCTTATTTTCATCTTCCAATCTTTGGCAGTAGCACCGGTATCTATACTATTCGTGCTATTTATGGATGTACTTGAATTGTTGGTGGCTGCATTGCAGGCTTATATATTTACCATGTTAACCTCATTGTTCATTGGGTTAGCAATGCCTGAAGGTCATCACGAATAAAAAAAGAATGATTGTTTAACTTAAATTAATATTTATTATGGATGCATTATCATTAGCCGGAATAGGTGCCGGTTTAGCAGCTATCGGTGCTGGTATCGGTATCGGAAAAATTGGTGGATCTGCTATGGAAGCAATCGCACGTCAACCAGAAGCATACAGCAAGATTCAAACAGCAATGTTGATTGCCGCTGCTCTTGTTGAAGGTGTTGCGTTGTTCGCTGTCGTAGTATCGCTTATCGCCTAATTAAACAAACACAGTTTTCGGGTGCGGTTGGTATCCGAAAACTATTTTTTGAAGCATTATTAAAATTACAAAGATATGAGTTTAGTAACCCCTGGCATAGGTTTGATTTTTTGGACAACAGTAATCTTCCTTTTGATTGTTTTCCTTCTTGCAAAATTTGCATGGAAACCGGTTCTTGGTATGATAAACGAACGCAATAAGTCAATTGACGATGCGTTGAAACTCGCTGAGAAAACAAAAGCAGAAATGAAATCATTGCAAGCTGACAACGAACGTATAGTTGCCGAAGCACGCAAAGAACGTGATGCTATGTTAAAAGAAGCACGCGAATTGAAAGACGAAATGATTTCACAAGCAAAAATGAGCGCAACCGAAGAAGCAAACAAAGTAATGGCAGCAGCAAAAATTGCGATAGAAAACGAGAAAAAACAAGCCATGCAAGAATTGAAAAAACAAGTGGCTACATTGTCTTTTGAAATTGCTGAAAAAGTGATTGGCAAAGAATTGCAAGACAAAAAAACATCTGAAGAAATTGTTTCAGAATCTATCAAAAAATTAAACTTAAATTAGTGTCGATTGAAAATTCAGTAGGGTATGAATCAAAGTAAAATTTCAGTACGTTACGCAAAAGCTTTCTACGAATATGCGACCGAAAAGGGCGCAACCGAAAAGGTGATAGCCGACGTAAAAATGCTTCTCAAAGGTTTAGCAGACGTGCCCGAATTACTTGAGGTATTTCATAATCCAGTAGTTAAACCAAGTAAAAAGAAATTGTTCGTATCTGCTTTGTTGAAAAACAAAGTTTGCCCTGAAACTATTTCGTTTATAGACTTGATAATCAACAACAACCGTGAAATGTTTATTCAAGATATTTTACGCAATGTACTTGATATCTATCATAAAAACACGGGAATAACAACCGTTACATTAACATCGGCTGTTCCATTGTCTAAAGCACAAGAGAGATCAGTTGTTGACTATGTGAATAAGAAAAAGAATATGAAAGTTGAGTTGCAAACAAAGACTGATTCTTCATTGATGGGAGGCTTTGTATTGCGTATTGACGACTTACAATACGATGCAAGTATAAAAACTCGCTTGAAACAGATTAAGAATGAATTGATTGCAAAATATTAGTGTAAAATAATAATAATATGGCAGATATAAAACCAGCAGAAGTTTCGGAGATTTTGAAAAAACAGCTTGAGGGCTACAAAACCGAAGCAGAACTTGAAGAAGTGGGCACGGTACTTTCAGTAGGTGATAGTATTGCACGTATCCATGGACTTACCAATGTCCAAGCCAATGAAATGATTGAGTTTGCCAATGGAGCCAAAGGAATTGTGCTCAACTTGGAGGAAGACAACGTAGGAGCGGTACTTTTGGGAGCATCTGAAGGTATTAGCGAAGGCGACACCGTAAAACGTACGCAAAAGATTGCTTCTATCATGGTAGGCGAAGGCCTTTTGGGTCGTGTAGTAAATACATTAGGTGAACCAATTGATGGTAAAGGAGAAATTCCAGGAGAATTAATCGATATGCCTTTGGAACGTAAAGCTCCAGGTATCTTGTTCCGTCAACCGGTATCAGAACCATTGCAGACAGGTATTAAACCTATTGATGCCATGATTCCTATTGGTCGTGGACAACGTGAGTTGATCATCGGCGACCGCCAGACAGGTAAAACGGCTATTGCCATTGATACCATCATTAACCAAAAAGAATTTTATGAAAAAGGCAAACCAGTATATTGTATTTATGTAGCAATAGGACAAAAAGGTTCTACCGTAGCAAACATTGCAAAAACATTGGAAGCACATGGTGCTATGGCATATACTACTATAGTTTCGTCAACAGCATCTGAACCGGCTGCTTTGCAATATTATGCACCATTTGCAGGTTGCGCCATTGGCGAATATTTCCGCGACACGGGTCGTCCGGCTTTAATTATCTATGATGACTTGTCAAAACAAGCCGTTTCATATCGTGAAGTTTCATTGTTGTTGCGTCGCCCACCGGGCCGTGAAGCATATCCTGGAGACGTATTCTACTTGCACTCTCGTTTGTTGGAACGTGCAGCAAAAATTATTGCCAATGACGATGTTGCAAAAAACATGAACGATGTACCTCCTCAATTGAAATCAAAACTAAAAGGTGGTGGTTCTCTTACTGCTCTACCAATTATTGAAACACAAGAGGGTGACGTTTCTGCATATATTCCAACCAACGTAATTTCTATTACCGATGGTCAGATATATCTTGAATCAAACCTATTCCATGCCGGTATCCGTCCTGCAGTCAACGTAGGTATTTCGGTTTCTCGTGTAGGTGGTAATGCACAAATTAAAGCCATGAAAAAAGTTGCTGGTACACTTCGTGTGGATCAAGCACAATTCCGCGAATTGGAGGCGTTCTCTAAATTCGGTTCTGATTTGGATGCTGCAACAATGGCTGTGCTCGAAAAAGGTCGTAGAAACGTTCAAATATTGAAACAAGGTCAATATTCACCTATGAAAGTTCAACACCAAGTAGCAATCATTTATTGCGGTACGCAAGGTTTGATTTTGGATGTTCCTACTGACAAAGTGCTTGATTTTGAGAAAGAATATTTGGAATATCTTGACCTGAAACATAAAGATACGCTTGATAAAATTGCTGAAGGAGCAATGGACGACGAGATTAAAGCGGTACTTGCAAGTGCTGCAAAAGAAATCTCGGCTAAGTATAAAAAATAGTTTTGTATGGCAGGTATTAAAGAAATACGCAATAGAATTGCTTCAGTAAGCAGTACGCAAAAAATCACCAACGCTATGAAAATGGTGTCGGCGGCTAAGTTGCGTAAGGCTCAACAAGCTGTGGTGCAGATGCGACCGTACTCGGAAAATTTACACCAGATACTGCAAAATGTGAGCAGTGGATTGGAATCGAGCGAAGGCAACATCTATGCTACACAACGTCAGGTTAACAAAATATTGATTGTAGCAGTTGCTTCTAACAGTGGGCTTTGTGGCGGATTCAATTCCAACATAGGCAAAACGATTGTTTCCCTCATCAACTCCGAGTACAAATCGGCTCAGGTTGACGTGCTCGCTATGGGGAAAAAAGTTTGTGATTCTTTGAAAAACAAAGGTATAGTACCTAAAAAATCAATTACCGACATATACGATCGTTTGGTATATGACGAGGCTGCAAAAATAGCATCAGAATTGATGAAAGAATTTGCAAAAGGTACATACGACAAAGTAATAATTGTGTACAACAAATTCAAAAACGCTGCTACACAAATCATTACCACTGTTCAATACTTGCCTATCGTTCAAGAAGAAACAGAAAATCGTGATACAAGCAACTTTAATTATGATTACATATTTGAGCCGAACAAGGAATACATTGTAAATGAATTGATACCAAAATCACTTAAGGTTCAATTTTACAGCATATTGCTCGACTCGTATGCCTCGGAACACGGTGCTCGTATGACCGCCATGCACAAGGCAACTGATAATGCCGGCGAACTACTCAAAGCGTTGCGTTTACAATACAACAAAGCTCGTCAGGCTGCAATTACGAATGAATTAAACGAGATTGTGAGCGGTGCAAGTGCATTGAACTCATAACCGTTTTGTTTTAATACTATTTTCAAAAAGGCAGTAATGAACCTTCATTGTTGCCTTTTTGTTTGTACACATCTGATTCGTCAAAAAACACATTTCATTCTTTAAAAAGACATTTCGGACTGATTTACAATAAAATATAGAAATCTTTAATTTTTATTTGTATTAGGAGATAGACGAAATCGTATTTTCTTGCAGAGTATTTAAAATGAACGTATTGTGACTACAAAAGAATTAAATTTCATAACAGACCTTATCTCGTACAAACCTACCAGTTGCTTGTTTCGCATATTGATAGTGTGTACCATCGGATTGTTGTGTTTGTTTGTAGCCGACAAAATGTCCAACGACAACACGCTGACTATGCCGTATTTGAACTTAAGCGTTGTATTTATATTGGTTGCCGAAGTAAACGTATTGTTTTACAATTTGGTACTGAAATACGGCGGACAAAAACTCAAAGAATACCAATTCACAGCTCAGATGGTGCTCAACATAGTGTTGTGCGTGTTACTTATTTCGCTATTGCTACCGATTTTGGAAAAACAAGAAATAGCCTACAATCCATTTGTGCGACTTTCTGGCATATTTATTTTCATTTTTATTGTCTTTGTAATTCTCACTATTACACTCCTCCGATTACTTCGCATTTCAATGGAAACGCAGCAAGAATTGGAAGAATTACGTCAGGCAAAAACCACGAGCGAATATCAGTCATTGGTAGAACAAGTTAATCCTCATTTTTTGTTCAATAATCTTTCGGTACTCAAATCGCTCATTATGTTTGATAAAGAGAAAGCGATTAGATTCACCCAAAATTTTACCGATATATACCGCTACGTCTTGCAATGTAAAGACAAAAAAATCATGTTATTGTCAGAGGAATTAGAATTTGTAACTTCCTTCATAGCTTTACACAAAGAGCGCATTGGCGATGGATTGATGGTTGCAATTAATGTAGAACAAAGCAACCTCAATAAGTCAATCATTCCTATGGGCGTGCAATTGTTGGTAGAGAATGCGCTCAAACACAACATAGCAAGCAAAAGTAACCCGCTGCATATAACCATTTCAGTTGCTGATGATTATATAACGGTACGGAATAATTTGAACAAAAAAGATGTCGCATTTTCTACCCAAAAAGGGCTTGAAAACATTACTAAACGATACAAATTGGTGTCCGAAAAACCAGTACAAATAACGAAAACCGATACGGATTTTATAGTTTCATTGCCACTAATTTAAATGATGAGATAATGGATATAATTATTATTGAAGACGAAGACTACAATGTAAAGTTACTTCAGGGAATGCTTCACGAGATTCGTCCCGACTGGGTAATTTCACACACATTTGACAGTATTCAATCATCAGTTGCATATTTAAAAAACAACCGCCAACCCGACCTTATCTTCATGGATATTCAGCTAGTTGACGGGCTTTGTTTCTCTATTTTTGATCAAGTAGAGATTACCTCTCCCATTATTTTTACCACCGCTTTCAACGAATATGCTATTCAAGCTTTCAAAGTTTTGAGTGTAGACTATCTTCTTAAGCCTTTAAAAGACAAAGATTTACTTGATGCCATAAGAAAATTTGAATCTATTAAATCTCAAACAAAAAGCATGCAAGAAGAAGGCGTGTACAAAGAACTACTTGACGTAATTCGCAATGGCAAGAAAAAATATCGTACCCGCTTTCTCATTCAAGGGCACTCATCGTACACCAAAATTGATGTGGCTGACATTGCATATTTTTATAGCGAAAACAAAATAACGTTTGCTGTTACGTTCTCGCAAAAGGAACATATAATAAATTTTTCTCTTGAGCAGTTGGATGACGAATTATCGAAAGAAGATTTCTTCCGTCTCAATCGAAAATACGTGGCAAATATCAAAGCTATTCAATCATTTGAAGACTTTTTCGGAGGCAAACTCATAGTGCATTTGAATGTACCTACGCAGGAAAAAATTGTGGTAAGTCGCCTCAAAAACAGCACATTTAAAGAATGGATGGGGAAATAGTTAGGAGTTATGAATTATGAGTTGGGCGGACCTTTGTGTTCGCCTTTTTTGTTTATACGTAATCGTAGTGTTGATTACGTAACTGTGGTCTAAATCCTGCTTCACGAATGGCTTGTGGTAATTCGTCTTTTGCCACCGAATAGGTTGCTCCCGCTTGCGAAACCACGTTTTCTTCTATCATAATTGAGCCCATATCATCGGCACCGCTGTGCAGACAAATCTGTGCCGTAGGAATGCCAACTGTAAGCCACGATGCCTGTATATGCGGTATATTTGGCAACATCAAACGACTTATGGCAATCATGCGTATATATTCGCCTCGATTGATTGAAAAATCCTTGTCTGCAACTCTTTCCAACTCGGTACCTTTACTATAAAACGGCCATGGAATGAATGCCGTAAAGCCATCGGAATCGGCAGGTTTTTCATACTGCGTTTCGCGTATGCGCACCATGTGTTCCATGCGTTCTTCTATGGTTTCTATATGGCCATACATCATAGTAGCCGAAGTGGTGAGATGCATTTTATGCGCCTCTTTCATAACCGACAACCATGTATCTGTGTCGCATTTTCCGGGAGAAAGTGTGTGTCGCACTCTATCGCAAAGAATCTCTGCTCCGGCACCTGGCAAACTATCGAGTCCGGCTCGGTGAAGTTCTTCCAACACTTCTCGTGCCGTCATTTTCTCTTTACGCGCAATGTACGCTATTTCAGGAGGCCCCAGTGCGTGTAATTTTATATTTGGATGGCGACGTTTAAATTCAGAAAACAAGTTTTTGTAAAAATCCAATCCCAACTTTGGATGCATTCCACCTTGAATCAACAACTGATCACCACCAAGTTGTTCGAGCACAGCAATTTTCTCGTCGTATTCTTCCATGGTGGTAATATATTGACCTTCAGTATTATTTGGCTTCACGTGGAAATTACAAAACTTGCAACCCGAAATGCACACATTGGTAATGTTTACGTTGCGGTCAATAATCCACGTAACCACATTTTCGGGTCGGAAGTGACGGCGCACAGCATCGGCAGCATATTGCAACTCCGACAAAGGAGCCATACGAAACAAAAACGCACCTTCGTCTATGCTCAGGTCCTCAAGTTGCATTGCCTTTTGAAGTAACGTTTCTACCGTCATACGTTTTGTTTTTTGCCAAGATACACGCATTTAATCTATGCGAACGAAAAAACAAAAAAACATCCTGCTGAGCGGTCTGCAAGGATATTTTTTATTCATTTATAAATTGTACTTATTTTATCAGCACCTCTTGGTTTTTCACGCCTGCTTGAAGTGAACTGCTAATAGTCTTTTTAAGTTCAAGAATTTGTTCGTCAACCACTCCTCGTTGTTTTGGTTTGTAGAGTTTGCGGTATTTACAACGTGCCAATTGGAATTTCAAATCGTCTACATTACCCAAAATATTCAAGCCCAAACGCATAGG
>CAYFVM010000028.1:13202-28825 GCA_964346725.1 uncultured Bacteroidales bacterium | reverse complement strand
AGGCGAGGTATATTGGATGTTGGTTATGGGATACACATAGCGATTGCGATAACTGCCAAAGTCAACCGAGAGGCTATGGCCGTTATGCTGCGCCCACAATGGCAACAGTAGTACACTCATGAATATGACGAGGACACATTTTTTCATGGCGCTACTTCGCTATAGGTTGAACCAATTTTTATTTCGTCAAAGTAGATTACGCTGGTCTGCAAAGGGTTATTTTCCCCTCGGTATTGCCCGAATTTAACGTAGTTTCCTGCTCTGGTAAAAAGATTTGCTGAGTAATATTTATAGTCCGTGCCATTGTATGGCGTGAGGTATGTGCCATTGACGGAAATTTCGGTATACGCCAGATTGTTGTCGCTCCAATAGATGTGTGCCACTACATCGTACCACTGCCCTTTGCTGATGGGCAAAGGTTCTCCTACCAAAAACACCTGAGAATTTGAGCGAGGGTTTTGATTCATTTTTACCTGAAGCGTATTGCCTACATACACCAAAGCAAGCGGTGGCGACGAGCCACGCACGTTTGGCAGCGGGTCCCAATCTTCACCTTGGTCGTAGTTGGGCAAGTCTTGCCATTGACAGATAAGGTTAAACGATGTATCGCTATATGAAGCATCTATCATGAAACTAAAGGCGTAAAAGACTTCCGTGCGATATTTTGCACAATTGTAGGCGGCAATTTCAGAACGATAGCCGTTGTTGGTGTAATCATTGGGGCGCAAGGAGTTTTGTAAGGCGTATGTGCCTTTGCGAACAGGCTGCGTTACAATCTTGGTATTTACGGCAGTGTCAACTACTAGGCATGAAAAACCGCTGAGCGTGCCCGATTCAAAGTTGCCCACAAGGTGCTCAAAGTCTTGGTTGGGCTCTGCGGTAGAAACTTTGCCACAACCGTAAAGCACAGCAAGAATGAGTATGATACCAAGCGGTTTTGTCATGAGAATGGTTTTTAGAGTACGCACAAGTTAGTAGTCATTGTTTTTCATGTCCTTCTTATAGTTCTTGAGCATTTTGCCAAAATCTTTATCTTTCTTGCGCTTCTCGGCCACCGTTGATTCAAAGTGCGCTTTCTCTCGTTCCAATTTCATGTAGCTTTCATACGAATTGGCATCAATGTCGCCGTTTTCAAGCGCCTCAAGAATGGCGCAACCGGCTTCGTTGGTGTGCGTGCAGTCTTTGAATTTACACTCACGAGCAAGGCTGACAATGTTATCGAAGGTGGTTTCGAGACCGTCGGTTGTATCAGTTATGCCTACTTCGCGCATACCGGGATTGTCAACTAGTATTCCGCCATTTTCAAGAATGATTAATTCTCGGTGAGTTGTTACATGTCGGCCTTTGTTTGTGGTTTGGCTAATGGCATCTGTTTTCATAATGGACTTGCCCGAAAGATTGTTTAACAACGAAGACTTTCCCACTCCCGACGAGCCAAGCATGCAATACGTTTTCCCTTTCAGAATGGTTTGTTGCAATGCTTCATAGCCTTGCTGCGTTTGATTACTCACGGCAATAACGGGCACCTGCTGAATGCGCTGCTCTATACTGCTGCGTATTTCTTGCAATCGTTGCTCGTCTATCAAATCGGTTTTGGTAAGCACTATAATGGGGCTCACGTTTGATGAGTAACAAATGGTGAGGTATCGTTCAAGTCTGTTGACATTGAAATCCCTATCGACGGCTTGCACCAAAAAGGCGTAATCAATATTGGTCGCAATGATTTGTATTTCGCCATATTGATTGACGGCTTGTCTTGCAATGGTTGAATAGCGCGGCAACACCTGATGAATGATAGCGAAATCGGGGTCATACATAGTCAAGGCAACCCAATCGCCAACTGCGGGAAAGTCGGCACGACCTTTTGCGGAGAAACGCAAATTGCCCGTAATCTCAGCTTCGCATTCGCCTTTTTCATTCTTAACGATGTATCGTTCTTTATGTTCGGCAATTACTCGTCCTATTTCAAAGTCAGCAAGGTGATTGTCAACCCTTTGTTTTTCAATAGTGTCATTGTATCCTAAGTCTTCTAATTTCATGTCGAAAGGAATTTATCCTAGTGTATTGAGTATGATATTTATTGTTCTATCATGGGGTTATACATCATTATTGCATTGTTTTCGGTTACTAATTCTTCTCTAATGGAATTGTCGGTCAGAGAAGTAATTCGTTTCCATATTTTATTGTGTCGAGTGTAGCCACCCCACCATTGATGCTGAAACATGTGGTCGGTTTCGAAGACGTGGTATGTTTCGTTGAGTGGGTCAGCCGAAGTTATTTCTCCGTTGAGATATTGCTCATCGAGCCACAGACTGATTTGAAAGGTGTTGCTAGTATTGTTGGTTATTTGCAAGTCCACGTAATTGTATGACAGGGTTGCGCCACAACCAAAGGGAATGGTTCGGTTGCAGTCGGGAAAGACATCGTAACTATGTCGCCTGCGTTCAGTAACGGTCAATGGAGTGTGCAATACCATCCAATAGAGCAAATTTCCCAACTGACAAAGCCCTCCTCCTATGCCTTTGGTAATGGTACCATTGTGCAGAATTAATCCTTCGAGATAACCTTTTGCTTTGGTAGGACGCCCAACGACTTGCCACAGCGAGAATGTTTGACCCGGATAGATAACAACGTGATTGAGTTTGGAAATGGCACAAGCCAAATTGGTGACTTTATTGTATTGCAGCACCATATCGACGTTTTTCAAGGGGCGCAACAAGAATGATTTGTGCGTGTACACAGTATTCGGGAACGACACCTCCGAATTGATGCGGGCAAATTGGTTGTGTTGTTGAGCCCACCGGATTTTTCGTTTTAGTATAAAGTATTCTTTGCCTACCAATAATCTTAGTGCGCTTCTGTGTTCAGGTTTCTGTATGCTATGGGACATTAATTTTATGCTTAGTGTTTGCGGTTATTGCATTTTTTCTACTTCTTGATTTTTTTCTGCAAGTTTTCTAACGAGTTTGTTTAGTATTTCTATCTTTTTTCGTTTGTCTGTTTCTTTATATTCGGCAATGGACAAGGTAACTAATTCATCGTCTTCTATGTTCACTTTATAGGGGGTAGTTGTACGTTTTTTCGCATTATATTTTGTAGCACTTTTTACTCTCATTTGGTACAGAATTTCGTCGTCTTCCATATACGAAATGTCTTTTTCTATTATTTCTACTACCGACCTAATCCAACTTACACAATCGCGGTTTAGTGATCCTATATATTGAAAAAAAATTGTTCGTTCTTGGGCATTGTTAAGGTGTATTTCCGAGCTAAACTCTTTTTCTTTTCCGGTATCTTCAAGATAAGATTTAATTGCGGTTTCTAATAAGGCTTGATATGATATGCCTATCTGAACGTCGCGATACTCTTTTGATTTTTTATGAAAAATATGTGGTATGCACTGTAAACTTTTAAGTATTATCTCATCGCTGAGGCAACCTCCTATTTTGTTGTTAAGGTATGAAATGAAGTTTTGTTTTTTTGTAATTCGTGCGGTGATGGATTTTAATTCAAGATGTGTTTGGGTTATAGATTTATAGCGATATAAGGTTTCATAGAAGGTATTCAAGGCATTGATATTCTGCTTGATTAATCGAAACATATTGAAGAAATTTTCTTCAAACAATAATTCGTGTTCGAAATTGTTTAATTCATCTTGTAGCAAGAATAATGACAATAACTGTTTTTGTGCTTCCTTGTTCTTCATATCTCTTTTTTTAGGGGGGTATGCATTAACGTTCGGAGTGCTTTTTTAGCGAGTTCTACTTGCTGAACTTGTTTATTTTTGAGGTCGTTTTTTTATTTATAAGTTTCAAATATACGTAATAGGGAAACACAAAACGTGAGTTTTTTGGAAAAACTTTATAGGTGTCAGGATTTTGCGTCCACAAAGTTAGGTGGATAGAAAAATGGGTACTTAGTTAATTAATTAGTATTGATACAAAAAATTGGGAATAGATAGACAGAACGAAAATAATTTACCCTATTGCTTCACGTTGTGCAAGGAAAGGAGTGGAATTTTTTCAATTTAATTGTATTATTGCAGATAGGTTACAGAATTATATTCTTATTCGGTAGCTATATTACACTAAGTATCGTATTTCAAATAAAAACTGTCACGCATGGATACGCTTATAGCATTTCTGAATCAACTGGCAGATTTTTTTCGGACTCCCTTAACGAGTCCTATACTGATACTCTCCCTACTCCTATTTATTATATTGCTTGTACCAATTGTTTTCGGGAAATTAAACATACCGGGCGTGATTGGATTGATACTTGCCGGCGTTATTATTGGCCCATATGGATTGGGCATACTTGAAAACAGTTCTTCAATTGACCTTTTTTCGACAATTGGAATGCTGTACATAATGTTTATAGCGGGTTTGGAACTCGACATGAATCAATTCAGAATAGTTAAAAACCGAAGTTTAGTGTTTGGCTTACTCACATTTTTCCTACCTCTATCTATTGGTTTTCCGGTATGCTACTATATACTAAATTTAGATTTTTTAGCCAGCTTGCTCACCGCGAGTATGTTTGCTACCCATACGTTGGTTTCATATCCTATTGTGAGTAAATTCGGTATCACCAAAAATCAAGCGGTGGCAATAACCGTGGGAGGTACCATCTTGACCGACACACTTGTTTTGATGATGCTTGCCATAATTCTCAACGCAAAAGATGGTGCTCTCGACCTTGCTTTTTTTGCCAAAATAATTATATCGCTTGCTATTTTTTCGGTCATACTATTTGGCGTAATACCCCGAATCACAAAATGGTTTTTCAGTAAACTAGAGAGTGAAAAATCGTCGCACTTTATTTTTGTACTCTCTGTTTTGTTTTTTTCGGCATTTTTGGCCGAAATATGCGGATTGGAATCAATAATCGGAGCATTTATTGCGGGATTGGTGCTCAATAGGCTCATTCCCCACTCATCAACCTTGATGAACCGAATTGAATTTATAGGCAACGCATTTTTTATACCATTTTTCCTTATCTCGGTTGGAATGTTATTGGATTTAAGCGTATTGCTTGAAGGTTACCGACCTCTTTTCATTGCCATTACATTGTCATTGTCGGCATTTTTCGGAAAATGGTTGGCAGCGTTTGTTACACAACACATTTACCATTACTCAAAATACCAGCGCATCCTTATTTTCGGATTGAGCAGTTCGCATGCGGCTGCCACACTTGCCATTATTATTTCGGGATATCGGGCGGGATTATTAGACGAAAATATATTAAACGGAACTATTATACTGATTCTGATAACTTGCTTGGTTGCCTCATTTGTTACCGAAAAAGCAGCAAGAAAAATTGTGCTACGCGAGAAAAACGAGGATACCTTACCCGAATCGGCATTACCTTCGGGAAATATACTTATCCCTATTGCCAACTTTTCGAACATTCCATCGCTGCTTGATTTTTCAATTTTACTAAAAGAGGAGAAATCCAATAACACCATTACCATTTTGACGGTAGTACCCGACAATGAACAAGCAAGCATCAACATTATTAAAGCAAAAAATAAGCTAGAAAGCCTTGTAAAACAGGGTTCATCAGCCGAAGCAAACGTTCAAGTTACTGCCACCATCGACCAGAATATCTTTGGAGGTATTTCACGAACTGCACGCGAAACTATGACCGACCTTATTATTATGGGATGGTCATACAAACATAACGGTGTATTTGAAAAACTTCTTGGGAATCCACTGGTTCAATTTATAAACAACTCGGAGAAAAGCATTTTTATCTGTTCGCTTGATAAACCAATGATTGACATCCGCCGTATTTTCCTATTTACAACTCCTCATGCCGATTTGGAGTATGGCTTTGAACAATGGTTTTTACGGATTCTGGAACTTTCAAAAGAATTGGCAAGCCACATTGAACACTATGGAAGTCGCTCTACGGGAAATGCAATAGATCTGATTTTAAAAAGAGAGAAAAACCCTACCATTATTCGTTCTTCAAAGTATGATGATTGGGAAGCAGTATGGGAAATGTCAAAAAAAATTAAAGAAAATGATTTAATTATTTTTGTAATGTCTCGTCCAGGATTCCCATCATATTCAAAACGATTTGAACAATTTAGCGAGAAATTGCCAAAAAAACTAAAAGGGAACAACATGATCACAATATATCCTCAACAGCCTCCTCATTATTCAAACATGATATAAGAAGTTGTTTTCCCTTCCCTCATTCTTTTGTAAAAGAAATAGAGAGAAAACAGTTTTGTTTTCTCTCTATTGCATTGAATTATTATGAATTCTTAGAACTTCTATTGAATAAGCACTGTTTGTGTAAATGATTCACCATTGCTTGTAACCACAAGTACATACATACCTTGTTTGTATGATGTTACATCAATTTGGTGAGTATAGTCAAACACTTCAGTTTGATAAACCACAGCACCCGAAAGTGAAGTTAATGTTATTATTTCTATCTCGCCTTCTGATTGGATATACAACATTGAAGAAACAGGGTTAGGATATATAGAGTACGTATATTCTACCTCGTCAATAGCCGTTATTTTTTCAATATAGCGGAATGTAGCCTCAATGGTACATGATTCGGTTGCGGTGAAATACAATGTAGACAAGTTTGACAATGTTTTACCGTCTTTTACCCACGAAACAAACTCATATCCTACAGCAGGAGTAGCAATAAGCATAACCTCATCACCTTCGGTATACGAACCTATACCAATAATAGAGCCGAATGTGTCATCGTTTACAGCAACAGATATTTCTACTGGTTCAGGTTCGGGAATGAATTCTGCGAAAATATTGACACTTGCAGATGCTACAAACGTAAGTATTACATCAGTGCTGATAATTTCACCATCTTGTATCCAGCCTCTGAACAAATATCCTTCAGCTGGTGTTGCAATCAACGTAATACTTTCTCCTGCTTCATACTGTCTGTTGCTCAAACCAGAAACTTTACCTCCTAACGAAACAGAAACAGTGTACAATTCACCTTTTTTCTGTATATCTACAACAAGATTTCTGTCGGCTGTTGCGGTGAATGTGTAAGTAACCGAAGTAGAAACAACTGCGTCGGCATCTGCATCACGCCATGCTACAAAACGATAATCACTACCCACAACAAGAGCTAAGGTAACAGTGGCGTTTTCATCGAACACGCCAGTTCCCAAGCCTTTGACAGTTGCACCTTCAAAATCGGCAATAGTAACGGTATAGACTTTTACGAACGTTGCTGTGAGATTTTTTGCTTCAGAACAAACAAATGAATATTCCGCATTGGTACTTACAGCGACACCATTTTCTTCCCATTGAGCAAAACGACAACCTGTATTTGGCACGGCGGTAACCACTACAGTTGCGCCCTCTTGGTATGTGCCGGCACCTTGTACAGTTCCAGCAGTTTCATCTTCCGATGCTACCGTTACGTCAAATGATTCATATTCACGTTCAAATACAGCAGAAAAAACGGTATCGGACGTTATGGTAAACGTTATAGTTGGTTCTGTAGAAAAGATTGTATTTGCTGCATCTTTCCAACCCATGAATGTATATTTTTCATCAGGAGTAGCAGTAATTGTCACCAAAGAATTTGCTTCGAACAAACCTGCTCCCGATAGTATTCCACCAATTGATTGTTGCAACGTAACGGCATATCCTACAAACTGCGCTTCAAAATTTGCTACAAGTGAACGATTTTCTGTAGCATTGAAAGTTATAGTTTTCTCAGTTGAAACCTCTACTCCGCCTTCAGTCCAATTAATGAAATTGTATCCTTGGTTTTCAGTAGCGGTAAGCGAAACTGACGTTTCTTCGTAGAATGTACCTGCGCCTGCAATAGTACCACCTTGTACCGGTTCAGAAGCAACCGTAATTTCATATTGTGGAATTGCTGCCACATTGGCAACCAATGCCATTGAAGAATCTACAACAACCGTACATGAGGCATCGGTAGAAATTACCGATCCATTGATAGTCCAATTTTCGAATGTGTAGCCCGTTTTAACTTCTGCAGAAACAGTAACAGACGTACCCTTGTCGAACACTCCCGCTCCGGAAAGCACAGCACCATTGGTGATATTTACCGAAAGTGAAACAGTATGTTGTTGTACGAACTTCGGCACAAATGTTCTGTCAGCATCAGCAGTGATTTCGATTGACGATAACTCAGAGAACAAAGTATCAGCCTCATACCAACCGTCGAAACGGAATCCATCATCTGCAAATGCCATGAGTTGTATTTGTTCACCCGAATGGTATGAACCAGAACCGGTAACTATTCCCCCTATTTCGGAAGAGGATGCTGTAATCACATGTCGTGTAGCGAAATATGCAACAAACGTACGATTAGTAGCAGTTTTGAATGAATAGGTAGGTGCTGTTGACACAACAGTATCAGCCTCTTGCCAATTTACAAACTCATAGCGAGAAGCATCGTTAGACACCGCAGTTAACGTAACCGATGCAGAATCGCCAACGCATGTAATATCGCCAGTACCCGACACAGCTCCTGCTTCGGCATTGTTTGGAGCAGCAGCAATAGATACATATTTTACAAAATTGGCAGTAAGAGAAAGATCCTTCGTTGCCGAAAAATTGTATACAAGATTTTTAGAAACCTCTACTCCATCAATAGTCCAATTCACAAATTTATAGCCCGGTGTTGGCGTTGCAGAACAACTTACACCGACACCTTCTGCATACATTGTTTCGCCAGCGGGAGTAACAATTCCACCCTCAGTTGCTGACACCGTAACGGCATATTGCTTTTTATACACGGCTTCGAACGTGTGTGATTTATCAATAGTAAAAGAATATGTAGAATTCAACGATACGGCTGTTTCATTTTCATACCAATATTGGAACGCATATTCTGTTGAAAGAGACGTAGTAGAAATTGTTACATTCAAATTTTCGTCGGTATAGTAATTTCCTGCTCCCGAAAGTGTTCCCATAGTTGGGTCAAGATTGGCAAAAGCAATGGTGTAATAGCGACGTACATTAATTTGAGATGCGCTTGGTGCGGCTGTCATTGGATAGTTGGTAGAAACCACACGCACTTTGTATGTTCCCGTTCCAACCGATGCCGGTATTTGAGCAGAAATAGTTCCACTTGTATTGGTAGTAACGCGACCAATTTCAGTAGGATTGTCAAAACTTCCATTTACATCAGAAAGTTGTGCTATCACTTGATTTGCTCCAGCATTTAAGTTGCTCACGCTCATAGTACCCGTTAAGGTAAACGGAACTTCCATAGGAATAGACTGAGAGGCTTCAGCTTCATAAGATGTTTTTGCAATAGTTCCTGTGGTTAACGTTGGGTTATATATTAACACGATATCATCAACCATTACGAAATCACTGGAATTACCAGAACCAGGTGTTCTATTGGTAGACATTGTTACCAAAATATATCGCGGATCAGTGCAATTCCCTTTTAAGACAAACGGAATCGACTTTCTTTCCCACACGAGTTCACTACTTGACGATGTAGTACGTGTATATTCCAAATTTGCATCGGCTACTTGCTGTATAGCATCACTTTCCTTGCCATTACCATACAAAATGAAATTAGAATCACCATGTACAGCAGCGTGGAATGCGGCATAATTCCCCGAGCCTGAAGTATAAAAGCAAAGCCATACCGTAATAGAATCTGGTACGATTGTAATTGGCGTATTAAAATCTGTAGAACCTCTATCAGTATAGATATGGTTTGAATTATTGTCAGCCGAAGTACTTCCACAATTCATTCTTCCATTAGTTAATGAACCATTGGCAATGATTCCTAATTTTGACGATGCATACAATTTAACACTATGAGAACCACTTGAACCTGGACGCACAGTGGTTTCATCGGAAATTTGCGTTCCTACCGCCGCTAAAACCAATTTCGCACCGAATGCAGACATAAAAGAATGCCAACGATATGGTTCATCGCCAGAGATTTTATTAGTTCCAATAAGAGCTTTATTTCCTCCAGTATACTCTTGCCACGCCGCTTCAAAATTGGAGTTGGGAATTTGAGTACCATAATCTTGAGAAAAAACAGAGAGGTGGAATATCAATCCCACCAATACGAGAAGAATAGATTTTGTCATTATTCCTTATTTTAATAGCAAAAATACACTAGAATGTTATCTTATACTATTTTTATGTTCCAAATATAGACGAAAGACTACTTTTGCGAGACGAGTTCGATCCGATTTTTAATAAATTTTTTAATAGTTTCGGCAATCAACATATGTCCTTCTTCGTTCGGATGAATACCATCTTCACAAAGGCATTTTCTATAATCTTTCATATCCAAGAAAACGGATGTGATGTCAATGATATCAACACCATTTTCACGGGCAATCTTAAACACTTGCAAATTGTAACGTTCATGCCAATTAGTGATATACTGTACATATCCTTCGAGCCATTTAAGTATATTGCCTTTGTTCAACGTTTTAGAAAGAGTATTTAAATACCGTTCCGCATCGATAGGTGGCAACGACAAAAGGACAGGGATCTTTCCCATCTCTTTAACCTTCTGAATCAAAAACGTATATTTTTCGGTGAATTGGTCAATAGTACAACGAGGATAATGATCTTGATCGGGGGTTTCGGCAATTTCTTTCCAATTATAATCGCAGTCGTTTCCTCCACACTCAAACACGATATATTTAAAGTTTTTCAATCTATCGTAATAGCGCAGAAATGATTTTTCTACGGTACCTATCGTACTACCGAATTTCCCGAAATTCGTAATGGGCACACCACAAGCGGAACAACTTAATTTTGCAAAATTGTTTTCTATTTCTTGGTATTTTTCTGTCTTCTTGTCAAAAACGACCCCTTTAAGTACTGAATCGCCAAAGGCACACACCTTGCTTGTTAAACTTTCCATATGCAGTATTTTATTGCATATTATCGTTTTTTGACGAAAATCTCTTCTATATTTCACCCCTTTAAGTTGGTTTATATCTCAACTTTTATGATTTTACACTTTTTAAGTAGATAATTATCCCTCATGTAGTAGAATTTATCAAAAATATTTTCCAAAATTGGGTCTAATGGTCAAAATTGAATAATAAGTTCCAAGATATAGAATATGTAAAAACCACTAATTCTCTATTTTTTAGCAGTATTTTATTTTGCAAAAAAATTAACAAACAATCCTAATGATTATTTTCCCCTATTCCGACAAATAGGTTGTAAGGCTTTCGTATCTTAGTTTTTTTTGACGCGCTTCTTTCGGCAATCTTTTGTAATAATACATGAGCATGATTGCCGTCAAGATTGTAGCCAAAGCATCGGCGACAGGCATTGCATACCAAATACCATCTAGACTAAAAAAGTTTGGTAATATACATACCGCTGGAACTAAAAATAATAGCTGGCGGGATATTGATAAAAAGATTGAAACTCTTGGTTTGCCTATTGATTGAAAGAAATTAGACACGACAACTTGAAAGCCAATGAGAGGGAATATAACAGTATAAATCATCATTCCGGAACGTATCAAGTCGGTCATAACCATATCGTTGGTGAAGCAATGTGCTATTTGTAACGGGAACAATCGCATACAAACAAATCCCAAAGTGGTAATTGCCGTGCCAACCCAGATAGTCATCCACAATGTTCGCAACACGCGAGGAAGCGATTTTGCACCGAAATTATACCCAACAATAGGTTGCATACCCTGCGACAAACCAAGCACAATAGCTGTTACAAAATTTACTACCGTATTGATTATACCATACGCACCAATTGCATAATCGCCCCCATTGTATTTGAGTTGCCAATTGAATATTGCCACAACCACACTCGAACATATATGAATAAGGAAAGACGACATACCAATAGAAAAAATATGGTGCGTAATATTCCAACGTAATGAGAAGGCAAAAGTCTTAAAATGGAGATTAGATTTCGATTTAAAAAAATGAATTAACGTCCATATTAATCCAACGAATTGCCCACCTACGGTCGCTATTGCAGCGCCCTCTATACCGAAATGTAATTTGTATATAAGCACATATACCAACATTACATTTACGAGCATTGACACCAATACCAAACACATTGATTTAGCAGGATAACCTGATGCCCTCATTATGGTATTAAGGCTGAAAAACAATTGTGTAACTGGCGTTCCTAAAAAAATAATTTGCATAAAGGCTTTGGCGTAGGGTATTGTTAAATCGCTTGCGCCAAATAAATACAATATTTCATCGAGGAAAATAAGACCACACAATGAAATTGCTACACTTATTATCAAATCCAAAATCAAGGCATTAGCCAAAGTACGCAAGGCATCTTCTCGCCGATTTTCGCCCATTCGGATTGAAATAATAGTAGCTGAACCCGAACCTATCAATGTGCCAAAAGCGGAAATAAGGCTCATCAAGGGCAATGCAATAGTAATACCGCTAATAGCCAAAGGACCGACTATTTGCCCGATAAAAATTCTATCAACAATGTTATAGATTGAGGTTGCCGCCGTAGCTATGATTGCGGGCGTAGAATACTTCAACAAAAGATTCCCTATATTCTTTTGTCCCAATTCCATCTCAATCGTGCTCACACCTTGTTCTGCCAATGTTTGTTTATTTTGACGCAAAGGTAGAAATTTATTTCAGTGATTCTTAAGGAGAAATGTAATTTAGTTAATACATTAACCAATATCCTCTAACCTTTGGAGCAACTTGCAAAGCAGGCATTGGTAAATGATAAAAGTTGGCATATTTACATATATAATAAGCTACATTTTCCTTTCTAAATAATTTTGTCAAATTAAAATCAAGACCGATAAAGAACTCATGGTGAGTATCAGCAGCAGAATATGACGGATCAAATTCTCCATATTGCCCTGCTTTGATATTATGTCCACTGAATCCAATCGCAAAATCAATACAGTACGGGAATTTATACTTTGGCTTGTCTTTGCAGAAAACAGATGCCCAGTCAAATGTCATCCAAAAATACTGACGGTCGTAGTCGTCAATAAACGAGTATGCACTTGCCGATTCGGTTGCTATCTTGTATTTATAATACACCGTATTGTAGGTATAATTGATATCATAACTCCATTTGAAATTGATATTTTTGAAAAAGGAAACTTTTGCCTGCAACACTGGATAGAACGCACCTAAGACGTTTGCAGCCTCATCGTAAAGGCTGAAACCCCAATATGGTGCAAACCCATCTTTAAGTTCTATAATTGTAGCATTAACAGTTGATAATGCTGCGCCCCCCCACAACGAAGTGTTTTCGGAGAAACCTATCACGCGTAAAATATCGGAGAAACCATTTGACGCTAAACAAGATGCTGTATAATGTCCAAATTTGTCTAAATTTAAAGCATACTTTAAATCTTTTCCGTTGTCAAAATGCAGTGCTGTTTCTTTTTCACTCCACCACGTGTGATGCATATATACATATACGCCAGTAATTATTGCAGGAGAAACCGCACAGACGGAAATTATTCCGGGAACATTCAGTTTATTTTTTGTAGATACAGAGTCGTCAGAAACAATAGAGAAGAGTTCTTGTGCACTAGCTGCGACAAAACAAAATAAAAAAAAGAGGATTAGTATACATTGTTTACTTTTTCTCATTTTTCTGAGCCTCCCATTGTTTGGCGACTGCAAGCAATTCGTTATACCACTCTACGCCATATTTGCGAATAAGCGGTTCTCTTAAAAACTGATATACTTTGATTTTATCTTTTTGTCCTTTTACTAACGCATCGCCACAAATTCCCCAACGTTGATAGTTCAAAGCCTCATTTTCATTATAGGTATGGCAACGAATTGGATATAAATGACATGAAATAGGTTTTTGTACAGGAATTTTGCCATCGCGATACGCATGCTCTATTGCACACCATGCTATGCCATTGGAATGTTCTACAAAAGCACATTCGGCACCGTCAGCTAAGGTAGTTACCTTTTCGTACTCTCTATCAAGATAGAAAACCCCTTTTTCCTTTATCACCGCTTGATTCTTTTTGGAAAGATATGGATAAATTTCGTCAATGTGTTTTTGATAATCTTCAATTTCAGAATCAGTTAAAGGTGCACCGGCATCGCCTTCAATGCAGCAAATGCCCTTACACTTTGAAATATCACAACAAAATTCTTTTTCGAATATGTCAAGACTTACAATTTGTTTTCCTATTTGTATCATGGTTAAGGAATATAAATTTCCAAAATTTGTGCTTCTCTCTTCGGGGTTAATTCTATTTCATTCAATTCGGCAGGAATCAAAACGGTTTCGCCTTTCACCATTTGTTCTTCATAATTTCCTCCGAAATTGATAGTCACCGAACCTTCGAGACACATATATATCACAAATGAATCAATTGCAAAATAATCTTTTACTACCGTGGTATCAAACTTCAAATAATTTGTTTGGAAATATGGACAAGATACCAATTTTGCCGTTTCGTTTGTTTTTGCAGAATAGTGCGTTTTGTAGTCATCTTTTGCTTCATAATCTATCACATCCATAGCCAAATCAAGATGCAACTCACGACCATTTCCATGTTCGTCAACTCTATCCCAATCATAAATGCGATAGGTTACATCAGATGTTTGCTGTATTTCAGCAATGAGCAAACCTTTGCCTATAGCATGTACACGTCCGGCAGGCAAGAAAAAGACATCTCCTTGTTTTACCACCTCAGAATGAAGCAATTGCGGTACGATTTGTTTTTTTATTGCCTCAGCAAATTCTTGTTGAGACGAATTTTGCTCAAACCCTATAATTAATTCACTATTTTTTTCTGCATTGAGCACATACCACATTTCCGTTTTACCGTATGCTTTGTGGCGCTCTTTTGCTACCTCATCGTCGGGATGTACCTGAACAGAAAGCACATCGTTAGAATCAAGGAATTTGATTAAAAGAGGAAATTCTATACCGAACTTTTCATAAACTTTTTGGCCTACAAGTTCGTCCATATATACTTCTATTACTTCTTGTAAATCATTGCCTTTGAGGAAGCCATTAGAAATCACAGAGATATTGTCTTGAACCGCTGATATTTCCCAACTTTCACCACAAGTAGAAGAATTTCCATCGTTACGACCGAGGATGTCGGCAAAACAATTTCCACCCCATATTTTGTCTTTGTATATATGTTTGAATTTTAATGGATACAGCATAGGTAATTATTTATTGTTTCCGCAAAAATGAAGCACATGGCCCATTCTATCGCGTTTGGTTTGCATATACACTTGATTGTATTCGTTGATAGGAACTTCTATAGGCACATTTTCCACTATTTTCAAGCCATATCCTTCTAATCCTGCCCGTTTTTTTGGATTGTTCGTCATTAAACGAATCTTTTTTACTCCTACTTCATGTAAAATAGTTGCTCCTACACCATAATCACGCTCATCAGCACCAAATCCCAATCGTAAATTAGCCTCTACGGTATCTAATCCTTCTTCTTGCAATTTGTAAGCAGCTATTTTATTCATAAGTCCAATACCACGCCCCTCTTGACTTAGATAGACAATAACACCCTTCCCTTCTTTTTCTATGGTTTCCATAGCCTTGTGCAACTGCTCGCCACACTCACAACGCATAGACCCGAAAATATCTCCCGTTGCACACGATGAGTGCATACGAACCAATACC
>CAYFVM010000028.1:0-13102 GCA_964346725.1 uncultured Bacteroidales bacterium | reverse complement strand
GCAGCTTCGGTATGTCCTGCACGACGAAGAACGCCTCTATTTTTTGCACGAAGTGGGTGAATATGTCCTGGACGAGCCAAGTCGGTAACTTTTGTTTCAGGATTAGCCAAAGCTCTGATTGTCATAGCTCTGTCGTACATAGAAACACCGGTAGTGCAACCACTTCCAATCAAATCAACCGTTACGGTAAATGGGGTTTCGTGCAACGAAGTATTTGTAGCAACTTGCATTTCCAATTCCAATTCTTTACAACGGTCTTCACTAATAGGTGCACATAATTCACCACGTCCATAGCGAATCATAAAATTGACTTTTTCCGGAGTTATTTTTTCTGCTGCAATAATAAAATCACCTTCATTTTCTCGATCTTCATCATCAACAACAATAACGAATTTTCCATCTTTAAAATCAGCTATCGCTTCTTCTATAGTATTAAGTTTAGTCTTAAAATCTTCAGTCATAAAATGTAAATGTTTATTGTGCAACAAAACCATTGGTTACATTGCAAAAATAATCCAAATCTATATAAAACCAAGGAAAAATACCGGTAAAAAATTATCGCGCTTGCGTTACGGATTTAATCACATCATTCAATATCATAGTGGTAGCATCCCAATCATAATGAGAACGAACAAATTCGTTTCCGTTTTTTGCCAAATTACTTGCGAATTCAACTTGTGTAAGCAATCGAATAATATGATCTGCTATTTCTTGAGCGCTGTTCCCTACTAATATTTCCTTTCCATCAGTAGCTTGTAAAGAACCATTTGCCAAGTTGGTAGTAATACAAGGAATCTCCATGGCCATTGCTTCCAACAATTTATTCTGCAAACCTGTACCTATGCGCATTGGAGCTATAAACACTTTAGATTGAGCATAGATATTCTGCATCTTTTCAACCCAACCTGTTACAATAATTTTTTCACTTGCAAAACTTTTTACTTTTGGGCTTGGTGTTGCTCCTGCAATACACAGATTTACATTTGGCAAAGTATTCCATACTATTGGTAGAATTTCTTTTGCCAAAAATTCCACTGCATTGATATTTGGAGCATATGCCATATTGCCACAAAAGGCCAAATCATATTTCTTTTCGCATAATTGTGGAACAAACGCCTCTAAATCCACACCATTAGGAACTATCACAATTGACTCATTCTTAGGATGGTCTATCAAATCTCGATCTGACTGCGCAATAATTGTTGTTGCATCAAACACACCAAATAATCGTCGCTCATACGATTGTAATCTTTTGTATTCGATTCGATATATTGGTTTCTTCACGATTGAAGATGTTTCCATTCGTCGTTTCATACCCATAGACAAGACATCTTGATAATCCAAAACCTTTGGAATGCTTTCATGCTCTAGATATGAAGCAACGCGAACCAATTGCCCATATATAACATCTGGATTTATTGATTCTATACAAGAATGAATCTGTTTATGAACGCTTTTATTGTAGAAAAAGCCGCATTGTAACGGCAATCCTTTAAAAAATGTAAGTAAAATATTGAATACAGCACGCCACAAAGGCAAACGCATAAAATGAATTTCCTTACAAAATTGGTTTAATTTAGAATACGCTTCGTCATGAACTCCTTTACGAAAATGTAACGCTATCAAATACACTTCATTATCTTTGGAAAGACTTTTAATTTGATTATAACCACGAAGTTTATCTCCTTTTTCCAAAGGCCATGGTATTCTTGAAAGCAAAACAACAATTTTCATGTGCTATTCTATTTATGAGTATAAAATTCCAACAATTTGGAAATACATTGTGCGTTATTAAAATTTGTTTGAATAAAGACATTTGCATTTTCTCCAAGATTCGCACACAACTCTTTATTTTTTACCAAACTTACAATTGCATTCGTAAAATCTTGAGGCGTGTCGGCAATGCAAAAGTCCTTGCCATTTTCTCCCGAAATTCCTTCTGCTCCGATTGATGTAGAAACGATGACTTTTCCGTACGACATTCCTTCCAATATTTTTATTCGCATACCTCCGCCGGCAAGCAACGGCACTATCATAATGGTATGTTTTGACATAAATTCGTATGCGTCAGGAACCTCGCCTTCATAGACCACTCCGGGAACTTGTAACTGTTCCACTATCCACGACGGTGCATTTCTGCCAGCTACAAATAGTTGCAAGCCGGGGAACTGGCTGCGCAACTGAGGCAAACAATTTTGTATAAACCAAAACAATCCTTGTTGATTTGGGCTCCAATCTAAAGCACCAAGATGAAACAACGAAATTGGTTGCTCTATCACAGTTTCTTTTTGTGGCAAATCATTCACAAAAATTCCGGTAGGTGCCACGAATGAAGGCTTGGCGTTTCCTATTTGAGTGTAGGTATCTGAATCTCGTTGCGTAATGGGCACAATGTAATCGTACGTGTTGAGCATTGATTTTTCAAAACGCTCCACTCGTTTTGCCAAATTTTGCAAATAGATTCGTTTCACGAAATTCTTTGTTTCGTGCGCCAAGCGATCCCATATTTCATACTCCACATTATGCGCTCGATATGCTATTTTAGCTGAGGAACATTCTCGTATCAATGGAATATATGCACACAAATACAAGCCTTCCAACTGCACTATGTCAAATTGTTTTTCTTGAAATACGTCACGGAGTAGTTCCTCGAAATCCTTAGAAATGAAACGTGTAGCAGTATATGGCAAACGAGAAAACAAGAGATTGCAAAGCGCTTCTTTAACTGTTAAGTCGGTGTCGAGAAACAGTGTTCGGAAGTCTGCCAATGCGGCAATATTCGCAGGCATTTGCGTGACATCATAATAATGTTTTTTGGTATTGATAGCAACCACGGTAACCGAATGGCCCGCTTCTTTCATGCCACGAATCATAGCAAAGGTAGCAATCTGACCTCCGTCTTTGGGAGGATAAGGAAATTTATTGCAAACAACTAGAATATTCATACAACCGACTATATACTATAAAAAACGCCGAAGGAAAATCCATCGGCGTTCTTTGGAGTATGTTATTTATTATCTCGAAAAACGTTTGTTGAACTCAACAGAATTACGAGGATTTATCTCTACATAAAAACTAGTACTTTTTCTCTCTGGGAATTTATATACACCGTATCCTTCAGGAGTTTGGCCAACTTTTTTACCTCTAAAATGTTTTGCATCCATTTCTTTTACCGAAGACACATAGAATATTTCAACGATTTCAGTTGGGTTAGTGAATTCTTTATCACTCGAAACAAGTATTTTACAAGTAAACACTACAGGGCTGTTTTCTTTTGTATAATCAACTTTATATATAGTAGCCTTTTCGTTCTTTATTGAGTTATGTTTTTCTTCAAAACTTGTTGCATTAGTATCTAAAACTAATCCACAATCTGTGTTTTTCTCACTTGCAATAAGGTAATAGTTCCCTTTTGTATAGGTACTTTTAGGCAAAATTTCAGAAACTTCGTCTTTTTTACCTTGAGTTCCCATAGTAATCTTCTGCCACTCGTAGTCCATATCAGTCAAAGTAGGCTCTACAGCTTTGTATTTTTGATAGATGTCATACTTTTTGCCTTCTAATTTCGTTTCATCAGGAGTCATTGGTATTTCGGTACCTTCAACTGTATAATATGATTTACTCCAGTTTACATATATTGGTTTATCACTCTTACTTTCAACCTTTACTTGCATTTTTCCTTGACTTGACCAAAATAAATAACTTACGTCAACCAACGCATTTTCTGCATGGTATTGTTTGTACTCGTTCAACGGAAGATTGCTTACAGAAGCAACATCATATATTTGAACATATCCTCTCGCATTATTTACATCTTGTGCTTGCGTATTTACTGCTACTATGGCAGACAAACCAAGAACAAACAAAGATCCGACTACTTTTTTCATAAACTATCTTTTTATTGTATAGTACAAATATAGAAAATTTATTTTACATACATATTACTTTTATTTTTTTCTAACTATGCCATTTTAATATCTTTGCTTCGCTTATGGATAGATTATTTTCTCTTTGTATTGGTTTGCTTTCAGCGACAGCCGTTTTTTCCCAAAAAACCATTTCGGGAACTATCCAAGACTCGGATACCCACCAAGGTGTACCTCATGTATATGTAGAGAATATATCACGTAAGATAGTTGTAGAAAGTGACGATAACGGAAAATTTGAAATTTTCTCTCACACTAACGATACACTCGTTTTTTCTTCTATTGGCTATTATTGGGAGAAATACGTTGTCTATAAAGAAAATAATATCAATGTAAATCTCACTCCTCAAATTTATGAGCTGAGCAAGGTCCTAAAACGGTTTCCATATTCCTATGATGAATTGACTACACGCGTGTTGAACATGAAAGTTTCCGAAGACACATTTAATCTGAATTTTAAACAGGATCCATTCTTACCTATCAACAATCACCAACCGGGACAACTTTCCTATACAATGACTGGTGCTATTACTGATATATATAATTCTACAAGTCGACATGCTCAAAATGCAATTAAAGCAGCAGAACTTCTGAGCAAAAAAGAGAATATTCTCATTATGAACAAAAAGTTCAACAAAGAAATGGTTACTGCTATGACAAACGTTCCTGATGCGTATTTTGACCAATTTATTGCATTTTGCAACTTCAGCGACCAATATTTAATTGAGACATCTGATTTTCAAATCATTATGATGATTCTCTGGAAATATGAACGCTTTGTTGACCTTCATCCTGAATTGAAAAACTCACAATATTAGAAACAAGAAAAGGCAGATGGTAAATCTGCCTTTTCTTTATAATCATACATTGACACTCTTTTATCGTATCAACATTACGTTACCAAATTTTGATTTCTTGCCGTTGCCTACATCAAATCCTTCCCATGACTGACCATCAAGATACGTAGCTTCCATTTTCCATATATACGTACCTGATTCCATCAATTTGCCATTGCAACGGCCATCCCACATGCCTACAAAAGCTCCTTCTTCTACGGCATCAGAGTACCAAACAAGGTTCCCCCATTTGTCGTAAACGGATATTTCACAAGTTTTAAGATTGTATCCTTTGGGTTGGAAATACCGAACCTCTTGCGATGGATTTGTTGGAGCAAATGCAGTTGGAACGAACAAATTCGAAGATACATTTATAAATATACATTCCGTGTACGAGTCAGAACAACCAAATGAATTTCGAACAGTAAGTATCGGACAATTGTATCCAAACGTATAATTTCCTTCTATAATTGGAATAAAACGATGCTTATACGGAACTTCCAAATCAACTTTTGATGGATCAGAACCAAGATGACCATAATTCCATTGTAAGGTATAGGTAACTTCTTCTGTATACAAATCACCATTTGCGGTAAACTCTTTAATTGAGTCTTGTACGGTACTATCTATAAGTTGTATTACATTGGATTCTCCTGGTAGTTCCCATATAAATCGAGCCTGAGGACTGTTCGCAATTTTAACAACCAATGTATCTACACCTTGACAACCCGCCCATGTTTGTTCAAAAACAACCAATGTATCAATTCCCGCATTATTCCAATCAACATATTGAACTGAAGACGATTTTGCGTCTTTCCTATAATTCAAATTATCTCCAGTAACTGACCAATGATATTGACTTCCCTCGCTGTATTGTGTGTAATACGTTTCTGTTGAATTAACACAAACCGAATCAGAACCAAAAAGTTTCGTTTGTGCAGCTGGAGCCAGTGTCAATGTAGTGCTAACTGTATCACTATGACAACCCGTATTCACATCAACATCATATACCAAGAATGAATAATCTCCAACTGGCAAGTCGGTTTGCTGTTTTGAAAATTCGTAACGTTGTCCGTGTGCTTCGATTGGTAAAATACCATCGAGACTAATCCATGTTACGTTTGGCGTTCCAAATGCAAACATTGGTTCTATTTCTTCGCCTTGACAAATCACATCAGAAAGCACAATAGGTTTACGAGCTTTTGCGCTTGTAGAGACCTTTATAGTATCCATTACACTTTCGCAATAAGAATTATGGGTATCATTTTTAACCATGTATTGCGCACGAATTGTGTATACTATATTTGAAGTGTTTTGAGATGTTACAGGAACGTATTGAGACAAAAGCAAAGAATCGTTTGCTACGGTAATGTTACCTGGGAATATAAGCCAAGAAACATAATCGCCATCTGCCATTTCAGGAGAAACGGCTGCTACCATCGGTTTTTCTTCTTCATAAACGCAACGTTGTAACAATGATGTTTCTTCTCCATCAACCGTAATCGTAACATCTGGAACAGGAATTACCGTAATGGTTGCCTCTGCTGTTTCACTCACACAACCATTTTTCTCTCTAACCACATAATATGACTTATTTGCGGTTGCTTCAGCTACATTATAATTTCTACCCTGTGCAACAATTGTTTCCAATGTTGATTCTGCATACCACATATCTTTATATCCATCGGTTGACAATGAAGCTACAGTGCCATAACAAACCGCATCATTTTGCACTATTGGAGTAGCAGGTTGCGCAACAACAGTAAAACTTGTTGTCACATAATTACTTACACATCCGTTTGCAATCTGACGAACATAATATGTAACAGTACCACTTTGAGTAATTTGATGTATAAATTCATTTCCGGTTGCCAACAATGACGTAGTATCCGATGATGTATACCAAGCCACCGTTATACCAGATTGTTCTGTTACTGACATTACATGTTCACTATCGTAATCACAAGAATAGTTTTCCGTTGTTACCATTGGTACTGATGGCAAAGCACAAATGGTGTAGGTGGCCTTTGTTGGCTCACTTTCGCAACCATTAACAGTCTGAGTTGCATAGTAAGAATATTCCCCAGCATATTCTTCAGAAGGACTATAGCACGTTGCTTTTGTCAATACGTTTGAAGCATTTACATCTGAATACCATGTAACTGTACCTACATTTCCTTGAACACAAACTGTTGTTTTAGGAGCGCCATAACAAATAGTTGCATTCTCTGTTGTTGGAGCCTCAGGTACTGCTTTGATTGTAAATAACACAGAATCTGCTTCAGACAAACAACCATCAACAGTTTGTGTTGCCCAAACATATTGCTCACCTACTTCTGTTGCAGAAGGTATGAATGTAGTGCCTATTTCATCTGGTACTCCAGCAGGATATGAAGGACTATTTTCATACCATTGAATAGAACCTTGGCCTACAGCAGAACATTGTGGATTTGTTTGACCTTGGCAAACATTATCTTTCTCAATTGACACATATGGTTTAGCAGGTTTCTTTACCGTTAATGTAATTTTTGCACGTTTGCCTTCACATGCAGAAGGAAGAACATTTTCATTGTATTCTGCTACATAATAGGTATACGTTGCTGCTTTTGTGACGTCAATTGTTGGTGTAAAAGTTCCGGTCACACTACTTGAAAGTGGAGTTCCGCCGAATTCTACATCATAGAAATTTAATATTTCCGGAGTTATTGCAGTAGGACGCGTGCCTGAAGTCCATGCTCCAAGTGTTGCAGTCAATTCGGGAGCATTATCGTAATTACAAATTGTAGCGGGTTGCACAACAATCGGTTTCGGTATAGGGCAATTTATGATTGAAACTTTTGCTTCTGCCTTCTCACTTTCACAGGTATTGATGGTTTGCGTAGCAAAATATGATTTGTTTGTTACCACATTTTCAGGATCACCGGTTTCATACGGATTATTGTTTGACAATTTTGTGCCCATAGCATTGTACCAAGTAATTGTAGCAGACGCATCAGTTGGCGTTGCAGAAATTGATACCGTTGCATTGTCTTCGACTAATGAAGAATGACCTGTAACAGCAGGAGCCACTGTGTATTGTACCGTCAAATCTTTCTTTTCGGTATTAGTACATGATTTTCCATCGGTATAAGTATACGAAACGCTATATGTATCAGATACTTTGCCGAATGTGGTTGGATCGAAAACTCCGGCAGAACTCATTCCATTGTTTTCAACATCATCTACCTTCCAAACACCACTACCTACCCCATTTGTATGATAGTCAGCTGAAGCTGTCCAAAGCACATCTCCTTCATCATAACAAACAAGTGTTTTATTTCCAGCAGGCAAGGTTATTACTGGTTTTGGATTAACCGTAACCGTAACTTTTGCTTTTGGTGATGTACAAGCAATTGAAGTAGCTGCGTCTGTTGCGACATATGACACCTGATAGGTTGTAGTGCCTGCGGTAGCTGTTGAAACAGAAGGCGCGTATGTTGCGGATGTACTATTTTGTAATTCATTTCCAGTAGCATCATACCAAATCCATGCATCAGCTGCTACGGTAGTTGTTGATGGCAATGCAGCAGATAAGTCTTGTAGACCAGATTCATCCTGACAAATTTCAACACTTGAAGCAACAGCTTCCTTAAACGGACAGTCACTAATAGTTACTGTACTTGTTGTTTTTTCACTCTCACAACCATTTTTAGTTTGAGAAATTGAATAGGTAGAAACATGTGCAACAGTCGGGTCGTCAGGCGTTGTCCACGTATTTACCGTAGTTTGTTCAGAAGAACTTGCCAAATACCAATTAACTGTTGCCGATGTTTCAATATTTTCGGCAGTCAAAACTACGGGAATTGGGTTTGTAATTAATCCGTTATAATTAGCAACAGATGGAACTTCAGGGTATTCTACACGTACCGCCAAATCGTCTTGTGAAGTACAATTATTTGCATCAGTGTATGAATAAACTACAGTGTAATCGCCATCTGTAGCGCTATTAAATTTGGTATTGAAAACACCCATTGTAGATATAGCAGATGGTTGCCCAGTTACCGACCAATTGCCGGTATTGTTCGCAGTTCCATTCACCGTTGCCGTCAACTGAACATCGCCTTCGGCGTAACACAATGTACGTGCAGGGTCGTTGATTGCTACCGTTGGTAATTGATGTATTGTAACGGTTACAGCAGCCTTGTCGCTCATACATTGTTGACTTGTACTTGCATCTGTTGCAAGATATGCGACATAGAACGTTGTAACCGCTGCGGTGGCTGTAGAAACGCCCGAAGCATACGATGTTTCCTGTCCATTATACAACGGATTTTCATCGGCATCGAACCATGCCCATGAATCAGCGGCAACTGTTGTTGTAGAAGGCAATGCAGCAGCCAAATCACTTATTGTTGTAGCATTCTGACACGCTTCAACAGAAGTGACGGTAGGTTTCAAGAATGGACAATCGACTATTTTAACAACGGATGTTCCGCGTTCACTTTCACAACCATTTACTGTTTGTGACAAATAATATGTAACTGTTTGAACGGTTGCTGGATTATCTCCTGTTGTATACGAATTTGCAGTCTCAAGTACAGATGTTGACGATGCGGTTTCATACCATTTCACAACGGCGCCAGTTTCTAACGAAGAAACTTCGGCTGTAACTACAACCGGTTGTGGATTAGCAGTTAAACCGACAAACCCATCTGATGTTGGTATCTCTGGAAATTCAACTGAGAATGATTTTGAAGCCGAGTTAGAACAATTATTAGCATCGGTGTATGAATATGTTACGGTGTAAGAACCGTCATTTTCACCCCAATACTGCGTATTAATGACTCCGGTAACGCTATTGATTGCCGCAGGATCGCTCGTTATCGACCACGTTCCTGCAGTAGAAGCAACACCATTGATTTTTCCTACCGCTGTATGTGTTTTGGAAGCATAGCAAAGCGTTGCTATATCATCTATTTCAACAGTTGGATTTTCTTTTACGTTTGCTATTACCTTAGTTGGAATTGACCAACAAGCTCCACCGTCATCGTATTCCGCTACATAATATGTATAGGTAGTTGCTGCGGTTGTAGCAACCGTAGTTGAATACGAATTTCCATCAACCAATTTGCTTGCTAGAAGGTCATCAGAGAACCAAGCAAGAGATTTGCCTGTAGAAGTACCTGCGAATGAAGCATTCAAGGCAATAGTACCATCGGTTCCAACACAAAGAACAGTATCTTTCGCTGTCGGTGATTTTGCAGGACAATTAGATAAAACTAACGTAGCTTTTGCAGATTCACTGTAACAAGCCGTTCCATCAACCATGCGAGTTTCTTTTGCATAATAATAATACGTTCCTTCTGTGGTTTCTGGTGACGTATATAATGCTGCTGTGCTCAATTGTACTCCACCATCGTTTTGCCAAACTATTCCGTCACCGGCTGTAGTTGCAGTAGCAGAAACAGATGCAACATCAAGCAATGTTCCGTATTCGTCTATCGTTACCGTTTTTGGATTTGGAGCATCAATTGTTGGCGTCGCAACTTTATACACCACAATAGGATAATCCGCAGAATTTTGACAACCATTTAGATCCGAATAGGTGTACGTAATAGTCTTTGTTCCTATACTTGATGTTGAAGGATTTAACGAAGTTGTTTTTGCTTCAACAATACCATCTTCATCGGTGCAATTTATCAACAAATCGAATGCGCCATTTGTGTAGCATGCCGAATCAGGATTTGAAGCATCAAATACCACCGTAGGTAAAGCATGGATTGATACATCTGCAGTTGTTATGGAAGTACAACTATTTGCATCGGTATATGTTAATGTAACAATGTAATCTCCCGCTGGGTTACTTGCCGGAGAGAATGTTCCGTCGGCAGCAATTGTTCCTCCATTGTTTACAGAGTACACGAATGTTCCTGTAGTTTGCGTAGCTGTCATTGTTATATCGGAAGAATTATTCCCACTTATACAAACGTCAGGTTTGCTTGGTGTAATTCCGATTGAAGGCAATGCGTACACCGTCATTGTTAACGATGCTACATTTGACGGACAATTGTCATCACTGGTAAACTGATATGTAATTTCATAATCGTCCGGTGTCTTACTACTTGGAACAAATGATGCTGTTGACGAAGTAGAAGAAACGTTTGTCCATGTATGCGTTCCTGTGAGTGTTGACGGAGTAACTTTTGCCGTAATGGTTTGAGCATCATTGACTGAGACGCAATGAGTAACGTCATCGGCAGATATGCTGACAACAGGAACTTCGTTGACTTGAATAGCAACACTTGCCGTTCCTGTACATGAACTTGCATCTTCTACATCTACGGTCAATGTATACGAACCAGCCGGTGCTGTTGCAAGGAATTCCGGCGCTGCCATTGTTTTTGAATTTAAATAATCAGCAGCAGTTCCCGACCATGTTTGTTTGTTGTATCCTTGCGACAATGAAATATTAATTGCCGTACCGGCACATACTTCCGATTTGCTAAGATTTATTTGTGGTTCAAGTTTACTCTTAATAATAACAGTAACTTCAGCAATATCACTTTCACATTGGTCAACAACCTGACTTACATAATATATTGTAATACCTTCGTTGTTTGTTAACGGAGTTGGAGCAGTTGTTGTTGGTATATTCGTTTTACTTGTTCCGTACCATAATAAATTTGAATAACCAGTTATAGCCAATGGTTGTGCAGTTGCATTTAAGCAATATGAAATGGTGGTAGCTGTTGGAGCATCAGGTTTTGCAACGACCGTAATGTCTTTTGTCACCACTATTGAGCTACAAGAATGAGCGTCTGTATAAACATACGAAACAGTGTTTACTCCCGCACTATAGGTACTACCATCAACGGTTGCCGTTAATTCTGTATCTTCCGTTGCATTTGTCCATACACCAGTACCAGAGCCATCATCACTCACTGTTGCAGTTACTGTAATATCAGCATCACTACAAACATAATTTTGAGTGGTTGTTAATTGAGCAGTTGGTAATGCATATACCGTAACATTTGTAGAGGCAGTACCGCTACATGTTGAGTTTTTGTCTACAACTTCTATATCTAATGTATAATCTGTATCTACCGAAACGGTAGCATTAAATGTAACTGATTCTAATGAAGTACTATTCAATTTGCTACTTCCATCACCCGACCATGCATAGATAAATGAGGTAGATGTAGAAGTAACTGTAGGAGTCAATGCCAAATCAGTACCTGAACAAACGGTATATGTGGCATCTAAAGTAACAACAGGATTTGCTGAAACGATTACAACGGCATCCTTCGTGTTGGTACAATATGGAGCAGTTGTTCCGGTGACCGTAACAGAAACAGTATATTCACCAGCGGCATCTAATCCTGTTAAAACTCCGGCAGAAGAAACAGTACCTTTATCTGTCGTATACGAAACAGTTCCTGCACCCGCAGTAACATACGTACTTACATCAACAGAAACTGTACCGGCACACATGCTACTAATTGCTCCTATGGTTAAATCAGGTGTATCCAAATCAACCACTTCAATAGTTGCGCCAGTTTCTGTCATTGAACAATTATTTGCATCGGTCAATGACGTTAATTGATAGATACCACCTGCTGGATTTGTAATCGTATATGTTGATGTTGCAGAATTTCCCGTTCCAGTGATAGCTTCATCGAATGAGAAAGGAGCTGTTCCAGCGGTAAACGTAATCACGACATCGTCTTTTGATGTTGATTCCGGGCAATAAGAACCTGCACCGGTAATAGTGTATTTCGGAGAAGGATTTTCAGTAATTGTTTTTGCTGGCGTAGTATATTCACAACCGTCAAGAGTAACAACACAAACATATTCACCCTTAGTTGCAGCCGCTACGGTAGCAGTTGTAGCTATTGCTGTTGCATCTTTTTCCCAAGAATACGTTGCACTTGTTAAATCAACGGCTGAAGTCAATGACAAAACAACGGTTGATGTTGTACCACAATAGCTGTCTTTTGTTGCAGAAATTGTACTTACAGGACTCGGTTTAATCGTTACTTTTATTTCAGCTCTATCGCTTTCGCACCCTCCGGATGTTTGCGATACAAAATATGAAGTTATTCCCTCCGATGTGGTTGGAGGAATTGGAGCCGATGCCAACGCTGTTGTTGCAGTTTCCGACTCATACCAAACCAAAGTACCACTCGCTGTGGCAGTCAACGTTGTTGCAGTTTCTCCTTGACAGTAACTAACATCTTGTACCGTTGGTTTTGCAAGCGCGCCAACAGATACTACGATTTCTGCCATCTCACTTTCACAGGTATTCAATGTTTGCGTTACATAATACGAAATATCGCCTTCTTGCGAAGCATCAGGAGTTGG
>CAYFVM010000027.1:0-32735 GCA_964346725.1 uncultured Bacteroidales bacterium | reverse complement strand
TCACTCACCGTCAACGTGATATCATCAGGCTTGTTACATGGACAATCTTCGGTTACTGTGATTGGAGTTCTATCACAGTAATTTTGTGCCGTATGGAATGCCAAATTATGGAATGGTGGGTTCCAAGTTTTAGAAGCATATTGATATGCCCCTGTAATTTGCAAAATATTACCTGTTACATTATCTCCATAGGGGAAAGATCCTGTTGCACTTGCATAGTACATACTACCTGCTTTTACTGGCAAACCAATCCAATAAACCTCTCCTCCTGAAGAACCAGCAAGAGCAATATCAACAGGAATGGTTACTGCTACAGTGGTATCACTAAAATACATACCTGTATATTCCAAACTAGAGTATATTAACGTTCCTGGAGAACTTGCACCATCGTATATACCTACTTGGTATGCCGCTTCTGTGCCCACACCATAGGTTGTATCATATTCAGCAGTTGGATGCCATGATGTCTGTGTTACTTTCATCCAAGGATTTTGTCCTCCCTTTACCCACAATGTCAAACTATCCAATACAATATCATCATATACCTTAATTTGTATATAACTTCCATTCGCATCACTCAACGTCCACGGCTCAGCCTGGGCAGCAGTGGAACTATGAGTTACTCCTGCTTTGTTTCCTTTTTCTTCTACATACACGGTATACGAACTACCTGATATTTCAGTAACTTTATTTGAAGCAAAAGTTGTAGGATTACTTTGGTAGCTAGTTCCCAAATAGAACCCTCCAGTTTTTGCCGTGTAATATTCATACACACCATCACCATTTACATTTACGGTGAAATTGGGCGGACAAAATTTCAAATTAGTCGGTATGGTAAAATCTGGTGTATACTCAGAAATAGTAACTTCACCCACTGCAGGATCCATACCACAAGGAGAATTATCGCCAATATATGTAAGTTCTAACTTATATGTTCCTGTTTCTGTAACAGTAATAGTTTCACTAGTCGTACCATGCTGGGTTAACAAAACATCATTTTTATACCATTCATATTTGTAATTATTATTGGTATTGACAAAATTTGGATTTATAGTATATGAAAATGGTACGCAAGTGTAGAAGTCTTCCGGCATTACAACTACAGGTTTTGGATCGGGAACATCGCAACCATCAAGAGATCCCATTGCTACAGCATATTCCTTATGAACTGTAGAACCGATACCTAATTGTCCAACACTATTATCACCCCATGTATAAATTGCATTGTTCGATAATGTAATAAATCCCCATGTATCACCATCGGAAATAGAAACACAGCCTTCTATAGGAGAAGCTGCGTTTAACTTTATATACACCGGTGTTGGCGAACTTGTTGTGGTTCCATTTCCAAGATTACCACCACTTAAACTCGTTGCACCATTATTTCCCCAAGCAACAGCTTTTCCATCAAGAGTAATAGCCATGCCAAAACCTTGTCCGGCAGAAACTGCTTTCGCTTTCAAATAGGGCTCTCCTGTTTCTCCTCCAAGTACTTGGTTTGCATAGTAACAATCGCAACCCCATGCCCAGCTACCACACAATCCTCCCCACGCACCATGTCCCCATGACCACACATAACCATCTTCATCTATAACAAGAGCCATACAGTCACCGGCAGTTAATGAAACAATATTATCAAGAATAGCTCCTTTTACAGGCGACGTAGGATCGCTTGCGTTTTTATAACAAGGAGCAGCATAGGTTTTAGGTTCTGCAACTGTTGCTACACGACCTAATTGAGACGCATCATCTGCCCCCCAAGAGTAAACAGTACCAACACCATCTCCATCTTCATCTACCAAAGCATATCCGGTAGCATCACCAGCTTCAACCATAATAACACCTGTCAAATGCGTACCATCAGCTTTGCATACATATCGAGGAGTTGCTTCGTAGGCACTAATCGTTCCACAACCAAGCTGTCCTTGATCATTTTGTCCCCACGCAACCAATTCACCGGTTTCCAAAATTGCATAGTTTTCATCGTTACCTCCCGAAATATAGGAAACCCCTTCCAAAAAACCAGAAGCAGAAGGAACCTGTCCTGCCATTACTTGATAAGGCGTTGTTGCATACAAATCAGTACAATTTGTGTTACCAATTTGTTTTGTACCATTGTTTCCCCAACACCACACTGTACCATTACAACCCATGGCTATAATGTGTGCACCAGAACCGGCATCTACCTGTTTGATTGGTTTTGCCGCAGCTGGAAGAGCTACCAAGGTTGGCGTATTAATAATTGCATCAGTAGTGTTACCGGTACCCAAAGAACCATAAAACGTTTGACTGTTATTTACCGTCCATGAGTTGTTACCCCACGCAAACACATTACCGTTAGCGCATATCATTGTAGAGATACAGTTACCTCCCGATATGGTCAAATCTTGCGCTTTTACATTTATTGAACTTGCAATCCCTGCAAGTAACAATATTGAAAGAAAAAATTTTCTCATGGCGGTAAGTTTAAATTTTTACAAAAACGAGAACTACAAATATATATATAATTAATTGTGTCTTTTACACTAAGACACAGAATTAATTATAAAAGTTTCACAAAAAGACAGTTTTATAACTGAATATTATGTGAAAAAATTGACTCTTGCATGAATGTACCACCAATGGTATTGAATGAATCGCAAGAATCTGTAGTGTAAAAAAGAATTGATGATTGTTTTTTGAGTGAAAGTTCTATCTCGTTATGATGCGATAAATATTTTTTTAAACTTTCTGCAACAATATTTCCTTGCTGTATAATTTGAATGTGCTGAGGCAAATGTTTGCGAATTTTTGGCAACAACAATGGATAATGTGTGCAGCCAAGCAAAAGCGCATCAATAGTATGATTTTCAGCCAAAAGGGCATCAAGTTCTTTTTTAACGAAGAAATCTGCGCCATCCGATGCGTATTCCCCGTTTTCTACAAGCGGAACCCACATAGGGCATGCATGAGAAGTAATATGAATGTCGGGGTAAAATTTTTGAATTTCTATCTCGTAGGAATGCGAGGTTACGGTTCCTTTGGTGGCCACTATTCCCAAATTTTTATTTTTGGTAAATGTATTTGCCAATTCGGTACACGGACGAATAATTCCAAGCACACGTTTGTTTGGTCCAAAATGTGCCAAATCTTTTTGCTGTATTGTTCGCAAAGCCTTTGCTGATGCGGTATTGCAAGCAAGAATAATCAAATTACAGTCCATTTCGAACAATTTGGTTACTGCCTGCAAGGTGTATTTATACACCGTTTCAAACGAACGCGTACCATATGGTGCTCGTGCATTATCGCCAAGATAGATATACGAATATTCTGGTAGAGTTCGACGAATTTCCTTCAAAATGGAAAATCCACCGAAACCAGAATCAAAAATCCCTATATTATATTGGCGTTCTGACATTTATTTCATTTCCATTGGTTGCCCGGTGGCTTCTACCACACTCCACCATAATTCACCTTCAAGGTTGACCATCTTACGCTGTGATGTAGCAACATCAATTGGAAGTAAGGTAAAAGAACCGTTCCAGTTTCCTACCACAAAATCGGTACGACCTGCCATTGCAGCATGAACCGCATTTTGGGTAAGTTGTTCGCAAAACTTGCTATCGTTCGCATTGGCCGGAATACTGCGAATAATATAACTTGGGTCAATGTATTTTACATTGATTGGTATTTGTTTCTTTTTGAAATATTCAATCATTTGATTTTTCAGAAATACACCAATGTCCTCGTGAAGCACGTTGCCAGAAGCATCTCGTTTCTGTTCTTTTATATCAAATAAATTTTGTCCGGCACCTTCAGCAACAACTACAACTGCGTGTTTTTTACGTTCCAATCGTTTTTCCAAAAAGTTAAAAAATCCTTGTTGCGTTTTATCATTAACCAAACTGAAATCTAGTTCAGGAATGAGACAATAATTCACATCGGGAACAGCCAACGCAACATTTGCAGCTATAAAACCAGAATCGCGTCCCATAAGTTTTATAAGCGCCACGCCATTTTGAGCTCCTTTGGCTTCATAGTGAGCATTAAGAATTATGCTTTGAGCAGCAGCAAATGCCGACTCAAATCCAAACGATTTTTCTATATAACTAATGTCGTTATCAATTGTTTTTGGAATACCCGCAACCACAATCTTCAAACCACGACGAGAAATTTCCTCGTATATGGTATGAGTTCCCCTCAAAGTTCCGTCACCACCTACGCAAAACAGTATGTTGATATTGTTTCGCTCCAGCGTATCAACTATGACATCAACGGGTTGATCGCCACGTGACGAGCCAAGCATGGAACCGCCATCTTTATGAATATCATCAACCAAATCGGGATTAAGATTTATAAACGGAATCTTATTGTCAGGATTCAAACCGGCAAACCCATATTGAATTCCCACAATATTGGTAACGCCATATCGGTGCCACAAGTGAGTAACCAATCCGCGAATAACGTTGTTCAATCCCGGACAAAGTCCCCCACACGTTACTATCGCCACTTTTGTTTTAGCCGGCTCAAAATAAATAGATTCTTTCGGACCCGGTTTTTCAAACGAGGCCAATGGTTGACCATTTTTTATACAATGCTCTACTTCTGTAAGCGATAAAGAATAAAGCACTCGTTCTCTATCATCTATAAAGTCATAGATTCCATCTCCTTTAACTTTTGACAAACGAAGTGGCGATTTTATCTTACACACCCCTACTTTTTTAACCGTGAAATCCAACATAAATCTATTTTATATATTCGTCACACAAATATTCATTACGAGCAGATGATGTACGAGAAATCATTTCTGCCAAAAAACCGGAGAGGAATAATTGTACACCCAAAATTAAGCATACTATACCTAAGAAAAACAAGGGTCGTTGCGTCATATTATATTGTAACATAACGAGTTTCATGTACGATAAATAAATCAATATCACAAAACCGACCAAGAAACAAAACATTCCCATCGCTCCAAAAAAGTGCATAGGGCGTTTCCCGAATCTTGAGATAAACATTACCGACATCAAATCGAGTGGACCGCGAATAAAGCGTTCAATGCCGAATTTTGATACGCCATATTTACGTTCTTGGTGCGTAACTACCTTTTCTCCTATTTTCTTATAACCAGCCCATTTTGCAAGCACCGGAATGTAGCGGTGCATTTCGCCATATACTTCTACACTCTTGATTACCTGACGTTTATACGCTTTGAGTCCGCAGTTGAAGTCGTGCAACTTTATACCCGACATCATACGCACCGTAGCGTTGTACAATTTGCTTGGCAAATTTTTGGTAAGCACCGGATCGTAGCGTTTTTTCTTCCAGCCCGAAACTAAGTCGTACCCATCCTCGGTAATCATGCGATATAGTTCAGGAATTTCATCGGGACAATCTTGCAAGTCGGCATCCATGGTGATAACCACGTCGCCTTGTGCTTTTTCAAATCCTTTATACAACCCAGCTGATTTACCATAGTTGCGACGAAATTTTATTGCTTTTATTTGCTCATATTTTTGTGACAATTCAGTTATTACCTTCCATGAATTGTCGGTACTTCCATCGTCAACGAAAATTACTTCGTACGAAAAATTATGAGCAGTCATAACTCTATGAATCCACTCTGTGAGCTCTTGTAACGATTCTTCTTCGTTTAACAAAGAAACGACTATTGAAATTTGCATTATCGTAATTGTTTGTAAACAAAAGTAAGAAAATAATTATGAATTATAAGTTCTAGTGACGATTTATTGCTTTTTGCCGTTGCATTGTTTCAGTGAAAAACATTTTGTAAAACCGAAAAATATAGTACTTTTGCGGTGGGGTAAGTCTTGTACGACCAGCTCCTGCTGAACCCCCCCAGATCCGGAAGGAAGCAAGGGTAGGCGGTTGTAGCGGTGCGATACAAGGAGCTTACCCTTTTTCTATGAAACTCTATGGCAACGTATTTCAAGTTATATAACGAAAATCCTGACGAGCGACTCATCAAACAAATTGTTGAAATTTTGCGCAATGGTGGCGTTATTATATACCCCACCGACACGGTGTATGGTTTCGGCTGCGACATCACCAACCAAAAAGCGGTGGAACGTATTGCTCGCATCAAAGGCATTAAACTTGAGAAATCTAATTTTTCGTTTATCTGTTATGATTTGAGCAACTTGTCGGAATTCTCACGCGTCACGAGCAACCACGTGTTCAAGGTTATGAAACACAACTTGCCGGGACCGTTCACATTCATTTTGAATGCAAACTCCAACGTGCCAAAATTGTTTAAAAGCAAAAAGAAAACGGTTGGTATTAGAATTCCGGACAATAATATTTGTCGCCAAATTGTGAAAATGCTTGGGAACCCTATTCTCACGGCATCGGTGAAACACAAAGATGCCATCCTAGAATATCACACCGATCCTGAAATTATTAAAGAAGAATACGATAAACTTGTAGATGCAGTGATAGATGGTGGTATGGGACACAACGTTCCGTCAACGGTTATAGATTGCTCCAACGATGACATTGAGATAGTGCGCCAAGGTGTGGGACAACTTGAATTCTAATTTATTTCTGCAATTTGCTGTCGTAGAATGGCGAAACTTTCCATTTTCCGTTGAAAATCAACGACATATCGCCAGCAGTTTGCAGGAAATAACGTGTTCCTACTTGTGTACCAAAATCCTCTCTTTGATATTTTTCCAACACAATATTCATCAACGAATCATTGGTTTTAATAGAAATATCTAATTCTGGAATTTCTTTGATTGCTGGGTACAACAAGATTTTGCCGTTATAATTCATAATAAGCGAAGTATCGTTTCGCAATGGTATTTGATAACAGTTTTGATCGTAACTCTCAAATTGAAAACGCAAAATCAATAAAGAATCTTCAATAGTGTATGTGCCTTTTTCGTTAAATGTAGCACCTTGCGTGCTGTGAGCGGTATATTCAAACGTGCCGTTAGTATCAAGAGATAATTGTATATCACTCGTCTCTGATTTTTTTGAAAAAACGATAGGATTTTTTTTGCTACACGATGTAAACGCAAAAACTACTACTGCCAACAAAATCAAACTCTTTTTCATATTCTGATTTTTTTGTAAAAATACTATTTTTTCATTAGCAATATGCATTTGCAGTTACATAATGGCAAATCGACAATGTCTATAAGCCAGGTTTCTTACAATTAATTTTAGCTTTCATCGTTTTACAAAATGCTTTTGCATATTTTTGCATGATGAAACGATTCATACTTATAGTTTTTGTATGTGTTGCGCAAACTCTTTGTGCGCAAGAAATGAGTACACTACAAGGAAAGGTTATTGATAATCAAGGGCTTGCTGTTTCGTATGCAACCGTTTCCTACAAAAACAACTTTGTTTTAACCAACGAAAACGGTTCATATCAATTACAAATTCCTCGCAATCAAAAAATTACCGTGTACTATAGCAAACTTGGCTACGTAGAACATTCTAAGGATTTTACTCTTACTGAAGATAAATATACATACTCACCCGTGCTTCAGATAAATAACGTAGAAATCCCCAAAGTGAAAGTCACCTACAATCGCGAAGCTGAAGAAAACGTCTCACGCCTTTCGGCAGACAATACCGCAGCACTTTCGGGCATCAGTCTTTCGGGTATTGAAGGAGGACTTAAAACCTTTGCCGGTGTTAGCACCAAATCGGAATTGAGCTCTCAATATTCGGTGCGTGGAGGGAGCTACGACGAAAATTTAGTGTACGTAAATGGCATTCCAGCGTTTAAACCTTCCATGGCTCGCTCGGATAAACAAGAAGGATTAAGTATCATAAATCCGTATATGGTTGAGAATGTGGTGTTTTCAAGCGGTGGTTTTGATATTTGCTATGGCGACAAAATGTCAAGCGTGCTCAATGTTACCTACAAAGATGTAGAACAGTTTCAACTGCAAGCCGAGACTAGTCTTATGGACGCAAACGTGACAGTACAGAGCACCGATAAATCAAAGAAATTCAGCATAATCACCGGAGTACGATACAAAAACACATCGCTCATATTGAAAACGCTTGACGAAACTGGCGAATACAAACCAATTTTCTACGATATTCAAAGTTTGATGAAATACAAAATTTCGCCAAAACTCACAATTTCGTATTGGATTTATGGGGCAAACAATACCTATTCGTTCCTTCCTGAAGAGCGTATTACCGACTATGGTGGTCAAGTAAAATCGTACCGCATGACTATCTATTTTGAGGGAGAAGAAAAATATATGTATCGAAATTTAGGAAATTCGCTTGCACTCAAATATAAACCGAATGACCGTACTTGGCTTGATTTTAAAGCACTCTACTACAATGCGAGTGAAGACGAAAATTTTGATGTGCTGAGTCAATATCGCTTGAGCGAAAGTTATAGCAACGGAGAAACACTCGTTGAAGATTCGTCTGCTGTACTTGCTGTTGGTAGTTTTCTAGAACACGGACGCAATAAACTGCGCAACAACAACGTCACCATTATGCATGACGGAAAGCATTTATTTGACGGCTTTGCCATAAACTGGGGTGTATCTGTGAGTTCTTCGGCCTACGATGCCACCTATAACGAATGGACCTATATTGATTCTGCCAACTATGCGCTCCCCTACTGTGACACGGCAATTATTCTGAAAAAAACGGCGAATTCTACCATTTCGTACACACAAACAGTTAGCGCAGGATATGCAGGCATTACCAAACGTTTTTATTGTAACAACAACGCACAAACGACCTTGAAACTCAGTATGGGTGTTCGTGGCACGTACGACTCCTATTCGGGGAAATTTTTGTTAAATCCGCGAATGCGCCTGCTTGTAAAACCAAATACAGAAAAAGGTGCTCGACTTTCTTTCGCAACGGGAATATATTACCAACCTGCTGAATTTAAAGAACTTGTAGACAAAAGTGGAACATTTTACAAAAATGTTTTACCTCAAAAATCAATACATTTTGTGTTAGGCTACTCACAAGACCTCAAGATTTGGGGACGTCCTTTTGTTTTTAACACTGAGATTTATACAAAACTATTGCGCGATGTAATTCCGTACACGATTGACAATGTTTCTACAGTTTATTATCCGCAATATAGGGCAAATGGACACGTTTCAGGCATTGATACAAAACTGAATGGAGAATTCGTTCCTGGTGTAGAATCATGGACAAGCCTTTCAATTATGCAAGCACGCGAACATTTAGCCGATGGAACAAGTGAAACCATTCGCAGAGCAAACGACCAACTTTTGAATTATAGCATGTTCTTCCAAGACTTTTTGCCCGGGAGTGAACGATTGAAAATGAATCTCACGTTTATGGCAAGCACGAAAATTCCAACATCAAATCCAAGCGCAACGTATGAAGAATTTGACGATTACACGATTTCTTCATACACTCGTCTTGATATTGGTTTTCTCGTTGTTCTTGTTGACCCCAAAATTCAGGCAAAACGACCAATCAAGAACATCCAAAATATGACGCTTGGAATTGAAATTTTCAACCTCTTTAACAACGCAAACAAAATTTCATATTTCTGGATTGAAGATGTTTCGAATAAATATTACGCTGTTCCTAACTATCTAACATCAAGAAGGTTAAATCTTAAATTGTCGATAAAACTATGAGTGTAGCCTTCAAACATCCAGAATTTTTATTTTTCCTATTTGCTATTGCAATTCCTATCATTATACACTTATTTTCGTTTCGAAAATATAAGAATGTGTATTTTCATAACTTACAGTTTATCAAAGCAATACAAGTTGAGCAAAATAGTACCAAATCAAAGTTGAAGGAAATTTTGATTTTGACCTCGCGCATTGGTCTTATTACCTTTTTAACCTTTGCATTTGCACAACCATACATTCCCCTCAACAACAAAACGCATCAGAAAGGCAAACAAGCCGTTGCAATATACATTGATAACTCTTTCAGCGCACAATCAGAAACAAGCAGTGGCACCGTTTTGGAAATAGAAAAAGCCAAAGCACAACAAATTGCCGATGCCTATTCTACTGAAACAAAATTCTTCCTATTTACAAACGCAGCAAGCCCTACTGAACTCTATCCCAAAACACGCGATGAAGTCAAAAATGCAATAACAGAAATCACGCTTAGCCCCACAAAAATGATGTTCTCCAATGTGTGTGCACGAATTTCAACGTGTGCAACAAAAAATGAAACATCCTGCGCAAGCCACATTATAACAGATTTGCAGAAAAATTCATTTGACCTCAACACTGTCACTCCCGATTCTGCTTCACAAGTGTTTGTTCATTACGTTGAAAACCAAACAATTAATAATATCTCTATTGATAGTTGCTATTTTGAGAACAATCACCACGTTAACGGACAAACTGAAAAAATCTTTGTCCGGATTTCAAACAATTCCAATGATGCGGTAGCTAATTTGCCCCTGAAATTATACCTACAGGATTCACTCAAAGCGATTGCTCCAGCAACGCTAAAACCACACGCAACAATTTCTGTTCCCATTGAATACAGCACGAAAGAGACTGGAATTATTTCATGTCGGTTGGCTATTGAAGACTACCCTATATTGTATGACAATACATACTATTTTTCATATTTCATTGAAAATCAAATAAATATCCTCAATATTTATGAAAAAACGCCAAATCAATACATCAACGCACTATGCAAAGGCAAGAAAAATTTCACCCTAACAAATAGTCCTCTTTCGGCTGTTGATTATTCTAATCTCAATGCCTATTCGGTTATAATTCTTGACCAATTGCAGACAATTCCTACCGGTTTGACCGATGCCATTGCGAAACTCTCAAACTTCGGGAAATCAATACTTTGCATTCCTGCAGAAACCATTGATATAGATTCTTACAATCATTTTTTTGCCAATTTTGGGAAACAACAAATTTCGGCAAAAGACTCTACCAACACGAAAATCGCAGACATTGACCAAAACAACAGCATTTTTAAATTCGTTTTTGAGAAAAAACAACAGAATACGAGCTATCCTGATGTCCTTTTTCATTACCCTCTCATATCAAACGAAAACAATGCGCTCATAACCTTGCAAGACGGCCGGCCATTTGTAACGCAACTATCAAAAGAAAAAAATACTTTGTTTTCGTTTAGTGCACCATTTTCAGACAAAGCTGGTTCTTTTGTCACTTCGCCTTTATTTATAGGCCTATACAACATGTTGCTTTTTGTTTCAAATTCCAACGAACTACAAACAACTCTGGGACGACAAAGCCAGCTGTACTTGGCGAACTTCAACAACGATGAGGCGCTACACATTGAAAATCGTGAAAAAAATATTGATGTCATTCCCCAACTTCGCATTGATTTGCAGTCATCAAAAATCAACATCAACCCGATGCAACAAATTTCAGAAGCCGGCAACTACACCATTACGCAAAAAGGAAAACCAATTGCCGGACTTTCCTATAACTACGACCGAAGCGAATCACAACTGAACTTTTACACCCTTGACGATATTTCGGAACAATTGAGTGCGATATTTCCTCATAGCCAAATAATAGGACAAACCGATAATATTACCACAAAAGTTAAAGAACAAAACGAAGGAATTCCTTTGTGGCGCATTGCTCTCATTACCGCTATTATTTTTATTTTGCTTGAAGTATTTGTAATTGTATGGTACGATAAACTCTTTTTGAAAGACAAAACGAGTAAAATTACCCCATAAAATTTGTATAACCCCAACAAAAAATTATTTTTGTATATAAATTTTGAAAAATGAAAAAAATAATCGCAATCATATTTTTGTTATCAATCGCTTTTCAGGTTTCTGCACAGTTGGAAGCTAAGTTTCAACTACGTGAGTCAAAATACTTGTGCTACACAGGTGATGCGACAAGAAACACTACAGCTACGTTCAAAAATAACTCATCCATTGGTTCTTATTGGTATGTGTGGAATTACGGTGATAGTTCTGCCGACTCAATGAACGTTACCTATGACCGTGCCGACCTCGGCAGACACGAATACAAAACTGATGGTTTGTTCACGGTTAGCCTTATGGTTATTAATCCTACAAACCTTGCCGACAGCATTAAAACCGGCACAACTATTACAGCAGTAAAATACGTTTCAGAAACAAGTACAGACGTTACGCTCAACATTTCTTACAAAACGATAGACAATTTAGACAGAAATGTTACCACAACAGTTGCTCAAAGTGAATTTGCAAAAAATCGTATACCAAATTGTGTTGAAGTGTATAGTCCGTATGTTGATGGAGCAAATTTTACGTACGAAATTGACGACCCAAGTTCTGACGAAAACAAAGCAGGATTGGAATCTTTCGTATACATTTTCTCGGTAAATCAAGAAAATTTCAAACCACACGACTCTAAAGTTTGGAAATATTATTGGAGCTTTTATAATGACAATACCCTTATACAAGAACTAGAATTGGATTCTACAGAATATCGATTTACGTTTCCAAAAGAGAACTTTGACCCAGGTTATACTGTTACGCTCAAAATTGCACTTGATAGTACAAAAATTGATGCAAACAATATCCTTAATGGTGAATTGCAATCATGTGTTGCAAGCCAAGCCATAAACATTAAAGTAACTGACTATTTTTTCTCTGACAGCACTAGAACAGAAACAGATATAGATGACCGTGAAAATTCTATTCCAAACGTGTTCACCCCAGGTGGAAACGATGAAAATGATGTTTTTTATTTTAATACGAATGGTATAGACATCTTTACAATTTGGATATATAACAACAATGGTAGTTTGGTGTATAAACAAAGAGCGAAAAACATTTCATGGACTGGGGCTGACAATTCAGGATACGAGTGTCCATCAGGAACATATTATTACGTTGTAAGATCAGAGAGTAGAGACAATCGTCATAACACCGCAGGACATATCCAATTGTTCCGTCAAAACTAAGATTACATGGGCTCCTTGCTTGGGAAGTACTCCGCTTCTGCATACTTTTACGTGCTTATTTTATGCACTGCTCTTATTCTTTGGGGCAATTTTGCCATCACTCTTTGCAGTATAGTCCTTGCCACTTTTTGGACCTTAAATGGCAATTTTCGTTCAGGATTCAAAACCTTGATACAACGAAAAACATCTTTACTCTACCTTGTTATTTGTGCCCTCATACTAGGTCGAGCAGCAATACAACTACCACAAGACGAAGCGGTTCTAATCCTTACCACATACCTTCCGTTACTGATATTTATTGTTGCTTTAGGTTCTCAAAAAGAATTAACTCACGGAAAATTTAACTCAATCATGCTTGTGTTTGTTGCCGCTATTGTGATAAACACGGCGTATTCCTTTATTTCATACCTCATCAATTATACCGACACGCTTAATTTCCGCAGAATAGGCTTGTTTATGTCGCACATTCGCTTGTCACTTTTTGCCGTAATGGGAATTGCCATCTGTACACATTATTTGTTTTTTTACAGAGAACTTGAAACCAGACGTGAACGCATTTTCTTGTGGATATCACTCACTTGGCTGGTAATTTTTATTGTACTATCTAAGGTTATTATTGCTTACACTATTTTAGGATTTCTCCTATTGATTTTTATTTTTCTGCAACTCAGAAAGCATAGTTCAATAAAAACAAAAGCTATCATTGTTACCCTCTTTTTCCTTGGTATTGGAGGAATTGCTGCAGTGCTCTATGGAGAAGCACGCTATTTTATTTCACACGATGTATACCCCACCGAAATCACTGAAAAAACGCGCAATGGCAATGAGTATAATAGTCTACGGAACAAACGAACTATAGAAAACGGACACTATGCCGGAATATATATTTGCAAAAAAGAAATTGACAGTTCTTGGTTCGCAGCTACCGGGCTCTCACTTTATGACATAAACAAACAAGGGTTTCCGTTTTATACAACACTATACCGCTACATGGCATCAAAAAATCTTCGTAAAGATGCAGAAGGTTTTGAACAAATGACAAATGACGATATTACCAACGTTATTAATGGTTTTACCAATTACCGATTTACGTCAAATTTTTCTATCCGAAAAAGAATTTACGAATCGTTTTGGGAAATATATGAATACGCCAACAATGGCAACCCAAACGACCACTCTATAACGCAGCGCATTGAGTTTCTAAAATGTGCCACGAAAACAATACAAAAATACCCCTGGTTTGGTGTAGGTGCTATGGTGAAAAAAGAAATGGCAGTAACCTACCGCGAAACAAATAGTCCTCTTTCTCGAAGCAACTGGAACTTGCCCCACAATCAATTTATGCTTATGGGCGTGATGACCGGAATTGTAGGACTTATCTTATTCGTTGCGTGTCTTATTGGACTCATCGCATTTTCACGAAAGAAATGGAACGCAATCACTATTAGCTGGTTTGCGGCAATGACAATCTCATTTTTCAGCGAAGACACCATGAATACGCACGCCGGACTTGCTTTCTGTGCATATTTTGGTGCGCTTGTATTATTCGCACAACCGGAAAAAGAACAATAAAAAAATCCCGACATTGCTGCCGGGACTTTCCTTTATTTCACAGTTTAAATATCTCCTAATTATTCAGGAACTTGTATCGTTTCTAATGCACGGCGCACACGAGCTATTGATTCGTCTTTGCCTATCATTTCAAAAATGTCGAACAAATGAGCTCCAACACCTGCACCCACAAGTGCAAGGCGTAAACAGTTGCACACCTGTCCTACATTCCACTGATTTTGTTCTATAAGCGCCATTGATTTTGCTTCAAGCGTTGCAGACGTATAGTCAGTTTCGTTTCCCATGAATTTCAAAAATTCTGCTATCTGAGCCGGAGCATCTGGTTTCCAACGTTTCTTTATGACTTTTTCATCATAGCTTGCAGGACCTTCAAAGAAATAGTAGCCGTTTTCCCACAAATCTTGTACAAACACGACACGTTCTTTAATCATACCACACACTTTTGCCACATACTCGCGTGATGCGGTAACATTTTTTTCGGCAAGAATTGGAGCAAACATATCGGCAAGTTCTTCATCAGATTTGCGACGCATCCATTGTTGGTTGAACCATTTTGTTTTTTCAGGATCGAACTTAGAACCGGACTTTCCTACACGTTCCAAACTGAAGTTTTGAATCAATTCGTCCATGGTGAAAATTTCTTGGTCTGTGCCTGGGTTCCATCCGAGTAGTGCAAGCATATTCACAAATCCTTCTGGCAAATAACCGTTTTCACGATAGCCCGAAGCAGTTTCTCCTTCATCACCAACCCAGAAAAGTGGGAATACCGGGAAGCCCAACTTGTCGCCATCGCGCTTGCTTAATTTACCATGACCTATCGGTTTCAAAATAAGTGGAAGGTGCGCAAATTTTGGCATCACATCTTCCCAACCGAAAGCACGATACAAAAGCACGTGCAACGGCATACTTGAAAGCCATTCTTCGCCACGAATTACATGTGAAATCTTCATCAAATAGTCGTCAACCACGTTTGCCAAATGGTATGTTGGCATTCCGTCAGATTTGTACAACACTTTGTCATCGAGCTCATTAGTATTGAAACGAACTTCTTTTCGAATTTCATCATATAAATCAATATCTTGATTTTCAGGCATTTTGAAACGAATCACAAAATGTTCACCCGAAGCAAGACGTTGTTCAACTTCTTCTTTGCTCAATGTCAATGAGTTACAAAGTTGTGTACGTGTTTTGAAATTATATACAAACGGATTTTTTTCTTGCTCGCCTTTCTCGCGTAGAGCAGTCAACTCATCGGAAGTGTCAAACGCAAAATACGCATTTCCCGATTCTATCAACTGATATGCATATTGTTTGTAGATAGGTTTGCGATCGCTCTGGCGATAAGGTCCATAAGGACCTTCGGGTGTTACACCAATTCCTTCATCGGGATTTATGCCACACCACTGCAACGATTCTACAATGTAGGGCTCAGCGTTTTTTACAAAACGTGTTTGGTCGGTATCTTCTATACGAAGCAAAAAGTCTCCGCCGTTTTTCTTTGCAAACAAATAATTGAACAATGCTGTGCGAACGCCTCCCATGTGCAATGGTCCGGTTGGACTTGGAGCAAAACGTACACGAACTCTTCTTTCTGCCATTTCTGTAAATTTTTGTGAGACAAAGATAACAAACTCATCGTTTTTTTAAATTTTTATGGCAAATTTTGTACTGCTCCAGCAGCACAGGGCGTTATTGGCACTATGGCAGCAGCACGTTTTTTCAAAAACTCAAATTCTCAGACTTTTTCAAAGAACAAAACAACCGACGAACTCCGTTGATATATAGAGATTTCTCGCACGATTCGAAATGATTTTTTTCTATCTTTGCAAAAATTTTTTGCGTGTTATTCGAAATCCAACATACCGACCCGTCAACAAATGCTCGTGCGGGAAAAATTACAACAGACCATGGTGAAATTCTCACACCCATTTTTATGCCGGTGGGCACCGTTGGTTCAGTAAAAGGTGTGCATGCTACCGAATTAAAGGAAGAAATCAAGGCGCAAATTATTTTGGGTAACACCTACCATTTATATCTCCGCCCGGGTTTGCAGATACTGAAAGAAGCGGGCGGATTGCATAAATTCAATAGTTGGGATAAACCTATTCTTACCGATAGTGGCGGGTTTCAAGTGTTTTCGCTGGCAGAAAACCGAAAACTCACCGAGGAAGGTGCACAATTTCGTTCACACATTGATGGCTCAAAACATTTGTTTACGCCTGAGAATGTTGTTGATACACAACGTATTATTGGTGCCGACATTATGATGGCTCTTGATGAATGTCCTCCGGGAAATTCAGATTTTCAGTATACAAATAAATCCTTGGACCTTACCCATCGCTGGCTTGACCGTGGATTGCAACATTTCAAGGAAACAGAACCGCTCTACGGCTACAATCAAACATTTTTCCCGATAGTGCAAGGCTGCACGTACAAAGATTTACGCATGAAATCGGCGGAATACATAGCCTCTAAAAACTGCGATGGCAATGCCATTGGTGGTTTGGCGGTTGGTGAACCCGAAGATGTCATGTACGAAATGATTGAAGTAGTGAATGACATTCTCCCAAAAGACAAACCTCGCTACCTTATGGGTGTGGGAACGCCTATGAACATTCTCGAAGGCATTTCTCGTGGCGTAGATATGTTCGACTGCGTAATGCCTACACGCAACGGACGAAACGGTATGTTGTTTACTTGGGACGGAATTATCAATATTAAAAACAAAAAATGGGAAAACAATTTTTCTCCCATTGAGGCCAATGGTGCTACATTTGTAGACACTACCTACTCCAAAGCTTATTTGCACCACCTTATAAAATGTGGTGAAATGCTTGGTGCACAAATTGCCAGCATACACAATCTTGGATTCTATTTAGCGTTAGTTACCGAGGTGCGTAAGCAAATTACCGCCGGTACTTTCGGTGAATGGAAAAATAAAATGGTTATTCAACTTGCCCAACGAATATGATAAAGACACTAGATTGGTACATCATCAAAAAATTCTTGGGGACATTTCTCCTTGCCATGACACTGATTATGGCTATTGCCATTGTATTTGACTTTCAAGAACGCTACGATGATTTTGTTGCAAATAAAGCACCCATCAAAGACATCATATTCAAATACTATCTAAACTTTATACCCTACTATGCCAACTTGTTTTCGTCAATGTTTGTGTTTATTTCGGTCATTTTCTTTACTTCAAAAATGGCGGCAAACAGCGAAATTATTGCTATACACTCAGGAGGTATCTGTTTCCTTAGATTTTTAGTTCCATACATGATTACGGCAACAATTATTGCTCTTACATCATGGATTTTACTACTCTATGTAATCCCTGAATCAAATAAAGTTCGATTGGATTTTGAGGATAGATATGTTCGCAATAAATATCAAAATTGGGAAAAAGATATTCATCGCCAAGTGCGACCGGGAATGTTTGTGTATATGGAAAGTTTCAATGTAGATACCGATAATGCGTTCCGTTTTTCTATTGAAAAATATAATGACGGCAAACTGCAATCGAAACTTACAAGCGACTTTGCATGCTGGGATTCTGTAAAATCTCAGTGGACTGTGTTTAATTATTTCATTCGCGAACTGCAACCTGATGGATCAGAAAAGCACTTCTCAGGAAGTAGACTAGACACTGCATGCTACCTCGAAACTAAAGATTTGCGCATGCGCGACTCCTATGTTGAAAAAATGAACATTGTGGAACTGAATGATTTTATTGACAACCAAAAATTACAAGGGACGAACAACATTGAAAAACTGAAAATAGAGAAATATCAACGTTGGGCGTTACCTTTTTCAACATTCATTCTCACGCTTATGGGCGTTTGTTTGTCTAACAAGAAGAAACGTGGTGGCACGGTCATAAATATAGTGGTGGGTACGGGATTATGCTTTACCTACATTCTGCTCATGCAAGTTAGTACTACATTCACGCTCAATCTAGGATTTAGTCCACTAATAGCAGTGTGGTTGCCTAATATTTTATACGGAATTTTGTGTTTCTTCTTATTTAGGCGCGCAACTATCTAACTACGCACATCAAATCGTTCGGCAGAATGCACACCTCTGATTGCCATAATTTTTTCTATCACCTTGTCTAAGTGATAGATATCACGAATTGACAACGTAAGCATTCCTTCAAAATTGCCGTCTTTTGAGTTCAAATTAATCCCCCGCAATTTTACTTCCGAATCTTTTGAGAGTATGTCTGTTATGTTGCTCACAATGCTCACCTCATCGTTGCCTACAACACGCACACCTACATTAAAATCAACATGAGCATCGGCATTGCTCCAACGAGCTTTGATAATACGATACGGATAGTTTGTCATCATGTTGTGTGCATTTGAACAATTCAAGCGATGAATTTTAATACCTCCACCAGCAGTCACAAAACCAAATATGTCATCGCCTTTGATGGGCGAACAACATTTTGCCAACTTAAAATCTAAGTTATCATTGCGGTCGTCAATCACCAAAAGATTATCTGACGTATTGGAAATTCGTTTATTAATTTTCCCGGCAAAATCTTCAAAATCAGTGGCAGTCGATTTCTTCTCCTCTGTCTTTTCAACAAAAGCAGAACGTATTTCCGACAAATCAACTTTGCCGGCAATTGTTGCCATATACAAGTCAAACGTTTCCTTGTAATCAAGCGCTTTGAGCAATTTACGAATATTTTCGTCGGAAAATTTTATGTCTAATTGTGCAAATTTTCTGGAAAGCGTTTCTTTCCCAGATTCTGCAGTTTTGTACTGCATTTCTCGCAAATACTTTTTAATGTTTTGCCGTGCCTTTGACGTTTTTACAAACGATAGCCAATCTTGTTTTGGTGATTGATTTTTTGAAGTGAGAATTTCAACCTTATCACCATTTTTCAAAACTTGCTTAATTGGCACCACACGGCCGTTTACCTTGCCACCCGTGCAGGTATCACCCAAAGTGGAGTGTATTTCGTATGCAAAATCAAGCAACGTTGCATTTGCCGAAAGTTTGCGTAAATCACCTTGAGGCGTGAAAATAAACATCTCATCGGTATATAGCTCCATGCGCGAGTTGTTGTCGTTTTCAAGACTTTCATATTCTGGATTCTCCAAGATTTCACGTATGTGTCCCAACCAATGCACCGAACCCGAAGCGGTTTTCCCATCTTTGTAAATCCAGTGTGCCGCCTGACCTTTTTCAGCCACCTCATCCATTCGACGTGTGCGTATTTGCACCTCAACCCAACGATTTTCGGGTCCCAAAACCGTAGTATGTAACGACTCATAACCACTCGATTTTGGTGATGAAATCCAATCGCGCAAACGGTTTGGGTTTGGACGATATAAGTCGGAAATGATGGAATAAATGTTCCAGCAATCTCGTTTCTCGTTTTCCGGCTCCGAATCAACAATAATACGGATGGCAAACAAGTCATAAATATGTTCAAAGGTTACCTTCCCCTTTTGTAATTTATTCCAAATAGAATGAATAGACTTGGGACGACCTTTAATTTCAAACGGAGGAATTCCTTTTGAGGTGAGCAATTCACGTAATGGTTCTATGAAACTGTCAATATATGCATCCCTATCTTTTTTCTTCTCCGACAATTTCTTCGCTATGGTTTTGTATGCATCATTGTGCAGATATTTCATAGCCAATTCTTCCATCTCGGTCTTGATACTATACAAACCAAGACGATGGGCCAATGGTGCATAAAGTGCTTCCAATTCCTCACTTAATACAAAGCGCGAAGATTCGTGCATTTCTTGTATATGATGTGCAAGATGTAACTTATACCCAATCATAATAAGCACCACGCGTACATCGTCGGCTTGACTTAAGATAAGGCGAATAAAATTTTCGGACTGTAACTTTGAACGTGACGTATCAATTTTTGCCACCTTAACCAATCCGGATGTTATGCCAAAAACTTTATCTCCATAATTTTGACGAATATCTTTTTCCGAAATGTATTGCTGCTCAAAACAAGGTCTTAAAAAAATACTCATAATGGCTTTTGCTTCAAGACCAATAAGCGTCACAGACAGTTCCGCTTGTTCTAGCAGACCTGAAACTTCTTTGGGTTGTAAAAATTTTTCAGCCGTTTCGTATGCCTTATGAATATTTGGAATATCTCGTTCCGGTTCATAGATTAAAGGCTTTGCAAAATCTAATATTGTTTGTATAGAACGTTCTGAATGCATATCCATTTGTATTAAAAGACCAATTGTAATTATATAAAAAACGATTGTCAAAAGAATTGACAATCGTTTCATTTTAGACTGTCAACATACTATTAGTGGCAACTTCCGCAACAACCACAATCACCCTCGTCTTCGCCACAGTTTCCGGTACCACAACTTCCGCTTTCACAACTTCCACCGCAACTATCACAACTATGGTTCATGCCTTGTGCTAATTCTTCTTCAGTAGCTTCGCGAACTGATTCCACTTTTCCCGTAAAATACAAATCAATACCTGCCAATGGATGATTGAAATCCATAACCACTACAGCCTTTGGTTCATCAACACGAACAACTACGCCCGTAATTGGATGACCGGTATTGTCACGCATAGGAATTTGACTTCCCGGAAATAAAATATCTTTTTGTACTACGCCATTCATAGTAAACACTTCCAAAGGAACTTCTACTACTGCGTCTTCTATACGTTCGCCATACGCTTCTTTCGATTCCAACACGAAATCAAAATCGTCTCCTTCTTCAAGATTTGCTATATTTTCTTCAAACTTTGGAAGTAATTGTTCTTTTGCAAACACAAATTGTAATGGTTTGTCGGCAGGACATACTTCCAACACTTCGCCTTTCTCGTCATTTTTGTACAACATGTACGACAATGCCACCACTTTGCTCTTTTCTATCTTCATATCTGTATCGTTTTGTTTGTGCGAAAATACGAAAATTTGATTACCTGCCTTGGTGGTTCATCAAAATATATGTTGCTTACATCAAAAAATATTACCAAAAATCTTACAATAATTCTTCTACCTTTGTCTGTAGAATTTAAAAACAATGAAAAAAATTCTTCTCATCTCTGATACGCACAATTCACTTGACGATGCCGTTGTGAAACACGCCAAACAAGTTGACGAAGTGTGGCATGCGGGAGATATTGGTTCTCTGGCTTTATTGGAAAAACTACAAAACATCACCACCGTACGTGCCGTGTATGGCAACATTGATGGGCAAGACCTTCGAATACGCATACCCCAAGTCGCAGTGTTTGAGTGCGAAGGACTCAAAGTAATGATGACGCACATTGGCGGCTATCCAAAACACTACGAGCATTCTATTTACGCACAACTTTTAATAGAAAAACCAAAACTCTTCATCAGTGGTCATTCGCACATACTCAAAGTAATGAACGACCCAAAATTAGGCCTTCTACATATGAATCCGGGAGCTATGGGCACTACCGGATTCCATAAAAAACGAACAATGATCACGTTTGAAATCGAAAACGGAACACCCCAAAATCTTGCTGTTATAGAACTTGACCGATGGTAACGAATTACAACATCACAACAATAGAATCGCTTACGGCAGATATAATACCGCTTTTGCAGAAAAAATCAGTGCTACACTACACCGATTTCCCATTACATACCAGCGAAACAGCATCAGAGTTGGAAACTTGGTTTTCTGATCAAAACCGCAAAACTTGGTGTTTGTACACTGATGGAATATTTGCAGGATTTCTCTCAGCTCATTTGGTGCCAAAACATGCTACCGCTTCAATAACTATCGTGATTGATGAACCGTTTCAACGTCAGGGCGTGGGAACTATTCTGTTGCAAAATGCAATTTCTTCTTTGAAACAACAAGGCTACGTACGCATTGAAGCACAAATCTGCACCGAAAATACCGCATCGCTACGGTTACTGGAATCGCAAGGATTTGAAATAGAAGGTGTGCTTCGCAAAAACTTTATGATAGACGGCATATTACGCAATTCGTATATGCTCGCACATATTAATCCTACTGTATAGTATTGGACGTTCTCTTATTTACAATATCATCCATGACTGACAATAGAATGTAACTAATCATGATGTATGTGATTGCAGATAATTGTAGAACGATAAGAAGCACTATAGCTAAAACCAAAAAGATGTAGCGGATTTTATTGTCCGCCCACGAGAAATTTTGGAATTTCAACGAAAACATAGGAATTTCTACTATCAACATAATAGAAAAGAATAAACACAATACAGCAATTAACTCTACCGGTATTTCGTCTAAGTTTGGAATAAATGCGAAACTTGCAAAGAAAATTGCATTTGCCGGAGTCGGTAGCCCAATGAACGAATGTGTTTGACGAGTGTCCAAGTTAAATTTCGCCAATCGCAATGCCGAAAAGGCAACCATAATATATGGGAAGAATATCAAAATATATTCATACGTAGATGGTTCGCTTTCGAATAACATTCCGGGGAAAAGAATGTGTTGTATGATTCCCGATGTAATAGCAGCAGGTGCAAAACCAAAGGTAATAAGGTCTGCTAACGAATCCAATTCTTTTCCAATAGGAGAAGAGACATTGAGTAAACGTGCAGAAAAACCATCAAAAAAGTCGAAGACTGCACCACAAAATATCAATACCACAGCCCATTCCAACGAAACAAATTGACTCGTTGAAACCACAACTGAAAATACACCGCAAAGCAAGTTGCAGATGGTAAGAAAGTTTGGGATATGTTTTTTCATTGCTCCTTATTTTTTTCTTGACGAATTTACTTGAATTTTGTTTACTCTATTCATTTTATAGAATTTTTTGCATCAATATTACATCTTCATAGCCAGAACCGTTGAGCAACCAATCTTTTTTTGTCCCGATTTTTTCAAATCCGGCATGCTCGAATAGTCGTTTGCTTATCTCATTGTGCTCTTGCATTTCTACAAATACCTGATGCAACAACAACAAATCACGGCAATAACGCAACAAAATAGCGAGAGCTTTCGTAGCCACATAATTGTTCCGAGAATTCGCTTCTAAAAAAATTCCTATACCTGCCCGACGATTGTGTGCATCGAAATCAAACAAATCAATTGTGCCAATGGTTTTGCCTGATTTTTTGTCGGCAATCATAAAACGAAGTTGCTTAGCCTCGTATATATCCTGAACATTTTCAATGTAACGACGTAATGTTTCCTTTGAAAATGGTGCAATAGTAGAACTAACCCCCCAAATAGCAGTGTCATTTTCCCACCTATACAACACATTTACATCGCTTGGCTCTAGTGCCCGCAACAATACCTCGCCGTCATCCAACAGTTGTTCGTATTTCATTGATCTGTTTTTATTGTCCGAAATGTAGCAATTTTTCTTTATGAATAGCGTAATGTAGATTAGTTTTGTGTGGAATTATATACATTTGCGAGTATGAAAAAAGTATTGAAATATATTGGCATTACGATTTCTGTGGTACTTTTTGCACTTCTCGTTGCAACCATTGCTATCCCATATCTATACAAAGATGAAATAACCATGTTTGCTACCGAAAAATTGGGAAAACAAATCAAAGCAGATATTTCACTCAGCAAAATAGATTTGTCGTTTTTGGGAAGCATTCCAAATATCTCTATTCAACTCCACGATGTGTGCGCCAAGTCTACCAAGACATTCAATGAGAAAGAGTTTGCACGATACTATACAGACACTGCGTTGTACGCCAAACGAGTTCTTCTTTCGTTTAACGTACTTGATTTTTTATTCAAAAATTACGTGGTTCGTGAGATTACAATACGCGATGCCAATGTGAACGTATTTCTTGATTCGCAGTCGCACCATAACTGGGATTTCTCAATAGAATCTGACAGCACCAATACCGATATTTTCGTGGAATTATCACAGATTCGTCTCCGAAACACTACGGTAAATTATCACGACGTTAAAGCAAATATTTCGGCAAAAGAAGCATTTCGTAAAATTAATTTTTCAGGCAAATTTCGTGGCAATGATTTCAATGTTGAGGTGTTTGCTGACTTTGTAAATGAGAAATTTTCTCTCAAAAAGAAGAACTACTTCACCGAGTCCCCATTTCGATGCAATGTTTCAATATTCCGTGACAAATCTACCTACTCTATTCGCAAAATGGAAGTAGAATCTCCTATAGGTACGTTCATTTCCAATGGCGAGGTTGTGTTTTTACCCAAAAACGAATATTTTCTCAACCTAAATGTGAACATAGAATCTACCATTTCCGATATCTACAAAGTGTTGCCACAATCCACTATTGACAGCCTTGCGCCATATAAACTAAAAGCAAACTTATTTGTAGAAGGTAAAGTGAACGGAAAAATCGGTAAAAAAACAATGCCGTCACTTGTATGCAATGTTGCATGCACCAAAGGAAGTGCGGTTCTTGACAGCATTATCTATTCATTTGCAACCAAAGGAGTTGTAAAAACTAAAAATCTCTCGTTACTAAATTCCTACGAATATACATCACAAGCCACATCTGCTAGCACAGGACAATCAAAACTTGAGCTCAGTTCGCTGTCTGTTTCCAATTTTGAAGCTCCTCAATATGGAGTCAATGGCACAATAGACCTGACTGTTGCCGATATTCCATATCTTACTGATATAGAAGGATATAAACTTGGTGGACACATTATAGGGGACTTTTCAAGCAAAGGAAGTACCAAAACATTCAATTCTTTCACAAAAGAATTCTTTAGAGACATACAATTGCAAGCAAACTTGCATTGCAACGAAATGAAATTAGATGCACCGGAAGGTTCTCCTTACAATCTTGAAAATGTGTCGGGACATATCGTTTTTACTAATGGAAACGTCACTGCCGATAGTGTTTCAGGATTATTGCAATCACAACCATTTACCCTTCAAGGTGAAGCGTCCGACTTTATCTCATACTTATTCCTCAACGATGTAAATACATTCTGCGACATCAATTGTGGCATTGATAAAATTGATTTGTTGCCATTTTATGAGCACTACCTATCGTTAGGAGAATCTGAGGCGATTGGCGAACTAATCGGCTCCATTCATTTTGAGGCAAAGGTTCTTGACTACGCACCATATCACTTAGAGAATGCTTCTACAACTATCATCTTTACTCACAATAACATAGAAGTAGCGGATATTAACGCTAAAACGCTCAACGGCAAACTTAAAGACACGAAAGTGATTCTTTCCGACTTGGCGAACAACCAAACCAAGTGCATAGTACAAGGAGAAGTTGTGCATATGTCGGCTAAAAAGATTTTTTCTACATTCAATAACTTTGACCAAAGCATTATAACCGATAAGCAAATAGACGGCTCACTTTCGGGAAAAGTCCAATTCTCATCTATTATGGATGTGAACTTCAATCCAATATACCTAACCATAAACGCTTTAGCCAATATTACCATTGATAGTGGATCGGTCAAAAACGTGGAAGTACTTACCGAGATTGGTAAAAAAATGAAGATGCAAGAAGAGTTTACCAATGTATGGTTCTCTACGCTCAAAAATACAATATCAATCAAGAACGACACGTTATATATACCACAAATGACCATTCTTTCTAATGCGTTTGAAATGGAATTTGCCGGGAAACATAACATTGAAAGCAACATGTTTAACTACTACATGACTCTTTTCCTCAAGAAAACATTGTCGGCTAAATTTCACAATCAAAATAAAGAAGTTGAAGATTTTGGTGAGATTGAGAAAAACACAGATGGCAATTTTAAAGTTCCGATTAAAATATATGGGAACCCTGACAAATTTAGCATTGACTATGATTTTCGAAAAACACGAAAAAATGTTGTAGATGAATTAAATAAACAAAAAACGGAATGGAATGAGATTCTTAACAATAAAACCGAAGAGCAGCAGCAAGAACAACAAGAAAAAGAGAAACCTATAGAATCCGGATTTCAAATAGAATATTAGTATGAGCCTCAGCTATCGCAGCCGTAATCGCATTAAGTTTGCGTTTTTTATCCTCGCTATTGTTATTATAGCGAGCCTTTTCGCAGTCTTAAATCGGACTGTACAAGATATTCGCTACGAGGAACGCAAAAAAATTCTCCTATGGGCAGATGCCGTTCAACAACGAAATACCTTGCTTGAATATACCGCCCAACTATTTGAGAAACTTGAACAAGACGAATTACAAAAAGTAGAGTTGTGGCGCGAATCGCAACAGCTCATCATGGAAGTTAACAATCCGCAGTTTCTTTCATTTTTGCTCAAAATTATTAGCACCAACCAAAACATTCCTATCATTTTAACTGATGCTCAAAAAACGGTGATTAGCACCATGAACGTAGGGTCAAACATAGCCATTGGTAGAACTTTGCCACCGTCTATGATTGAAGAATTTTCCAAATACGAACCATTGCTCGTTACCTACCAAGGCAAACTTATTAATTACCTCTATTATTCTGACTCACAAATATTTAACGAGTTGCAATTGATGCTCAACGAATTGATTCACTCGTTTGTAGTAGAAGTTGTGCAAAACTCAGCATCGGTGCCAGTGGTTATAACCAATAGCGACACTACCGAAATTCTTGCTTGTGGCAATATCCCTGAACGAAAAATCAAGAAAGCAGGAAATGAATCTGTAAAAAAATTCATCCAAGAAAATTTGTCTGAAAATACACCTATCAAAATCATACTTAATCAACAAAACGAAGGCTACATTTTCTACAACAATTCGGCTATCATTACAAAACTTACATACTATCCGCCATTCCTACTTCTCATCTCAATTCTCTTGGGATTCATTGCATATTACACTCTTCGTTCGTTCGAGAAAAACGAAAAAGACCAGTTGTGGGTTGGAATGTCAAAAGAAACTGCACATCAATTGGGTACGCCCATATCTTCGCTTATGGCATGGGTTGAGATTCTAAAAATGAACAATGTTGACTCGAATACCTTAGATGAAATAAACAAAGACGTGAACCGATTGGAAACGATTGCGTGCCGTTTCTCAAAAATCGGTTCTACCCCCGACTTTTCACGTGAGAATGTAGGTAACGTAGTGGAAAATGCCGTGAACTATATGCGAAACCGCACCTCACAAAACATTGAATCATCAATTCACATTACCGACAACGACATATACGCCATGATAAATATTTCACTACTTGGCTGGGTAATAGAAAACCTCTGGAAAAATGCTGTTGATGCTATGCAAGGAAAAGGCACACTCACCATCAATATTTCGAAAGAAAACAATCACGTGAATATTGACGTGAGCGATACCGGGAAAGGACTACCTCGCAACAAATTCAAAACAATATTTCAGCCGGGATATACTACAAAATCTCGCGGTTGGGGATTGGGACTCAGCCTTGCACAACGCATTGTGAAAGAATATCATCATGGCAAAATCATGGTAAAATCTTCAGAAATTGATAAAGGAACTACCTTCCGTATCTGTTTACCATTGATAAAATAAAAAACATAAAAAATTATTTTGCTGTCTCAAAAAGATTCTTTTTCTTTGCTAAAGTGTAATAAAAAAGATATGATTACTAGTGTTGTAAATAATCGTTTATGGTGGCTCTCCTAGAGGTAGGAGAGGTTAACGATTTATTTGCAACAATGCAAAAATGACCGCAGGCCTCAAGGAGACTTGCGGTTTTATATTTTAAAGAATAGACTATAAATTAAAAATACTAGTATAATGGAAAAACAAAAAAGATTTTTTCTTCCTGAAAATGAAATTCCAACAGCATGGTACAACGTTGCTGCTGATATGAAAACGAAGCCTCAACCAATGTTGAATCCGGCTACTAAACAACCTCTCACGATTGACGAAATGGCAGGCATATTTAACCGTGCTTGCGCTAACCAAGAATTTGATACAACAAACGCATGGATTGAAATTCCAGAACAAGTACGTGAAATGTACAAACTATACCGCTCTACTCCGTTAGTTCGTGCATATGGATTGGAAAAAGCGCTAGCTACTCCTGCTCATATCTATTTCAAAAATGAAAGTGTGAGTCCTCTTGGATCACATAAACTTAATTCTGCATTGGCACAAGCTTATTATTGCAAACAAGAAGGTATAACGAACATTACAACAGAAACCGGAGCCGGTCAATGGGGAGCTGCTCTCTCTTATGCAGCTAAGGTATTCGGCCTTGAATTGGCTGTATTCATGGTAAAAGTAAGTTACCACCAAAAACCATATCGTCGCTCTATTATGCAAACGTTTGGAGCACAAGTAATTGCTTCTCCAAGTATGTCAACCAAGGCAGGACGTAAAATCATAACAGAGACTCCTAACTATCAAGGGAGTCTTGGTACTGCTATTTCCGAAGCTGTTGAGTTGACTATGCAAACACCTAACTGCAAATATGTATTGGGTAGCGTGCTTAACCACGTTACGTTACACCAAACCGTTATAGGTCTTGAAGCAGAGAAACAAATGGCTATGGCTGGTGAATATCCGGATGTGGTAATTGGTTGCTTTGGTGGTGGTTCAAATTTTGGTGGAATTTCATTCCCATTCTTGCGTCACAACCTTCTTGAAGGTAAAACCACTAAGTTCCTTGCTGCTGAACCAGCATCTTGCCCGAAACTTACTCGTGGTGTATTCCACTATGACTATGGTGACGAAGCCGGCTACACTCCGCTCATTCCTATGTACACCTTAGGACACAATTTCGCTCCAGCTCATATTCACGCAGGCGGTCTCCGTTTCCATGGAGCAGGTTCTATTGTGAGCCAACTTATCAAAGACGGACTTGTAGAAGGAGTTGATATTCCACAATTAGAGTCATTCCAAGCTGCAACATTGTTTGCGCAAACAGAAGGTATTATTCCGGCTCCGGAATCAGCACATGCTATTGCTGCAACAATCCGCGAAGCAAATCAATGCAAAGAAGAAGGTACTCAAAAAACTATCCTCTTCAATCTTTCAGGCCATGGCTTAATTGATATGACGGCTTATGACCAGTATCTTTCTGGTGACCTTACAAACTATGAACTTCCTGACGATGTTATTAAGGAAAATGTTTCTACACTTGACAAACTTATATAACTGATTGTCAAAGAAAAAAAGCCCGGCAATAGTATATTGCCGGGCTTTTTTGTTTAATTTTTGTTCCACTGCAACCGGCCGCCGGCCACATATTTAATCTTTTGTTTGTCGAGCAAAAATTTTATCACACTCGTTATACGCTGTTCGTCTTTTACTGAGGATTTGAGCAGGATTTCATCAAGACTGGCAGGTTCTGCACCTATAATACGTTTAAGGTCATCTACAATATAATCAAAAGGAATCTGCCCCACTTCCACTTCGTTTCGAGCTACACACACATCACAGTTTCCGCAACGAGTTGGATTTTTTTCTCCAAAATATTCCAACAATTGCACACTCCTGCAACGACCTTGACTCGTTACATACTGAATTACAGATTCCAACCGGTTACGTTGCCGTTGTTTCCTTGCAAGAATAGCGTTCTCATTAAATTGAATATACTGTTTTTCTTGCCTATCGCGCTGAAAAACAATAATAGGATTGGTTCGCGCCGGAAAATATTGCAACAATCCTTGTTGAGCCAATGCATTAAGATACTTAACAATTACATCAGGTTTACAATTTGCTTTACGAGCCATTGTATCTTCACTGATTTCGGTATGTTCAGTAAATACACCTGAATACATTCGAAGTAGAAACTTTATAAACGCATCATAGTTGGGATGTTCTACTTGGAACTTATACAATTCACCACGCTCTATTGTGAACTGTACACGCGAAGACGAGGCATCCATATCAGAAGTGGTAATCAAACCCTCTGATTGGAGCAACCGTATTGTGTTGGTAACCTCTAAAGGATTAAGATTAAACTTTTTACAAAAATCAAGAAGATCATAATCGTGTACAACGCCTTCGCCATACCCCATGGCTATGCCACCATAATCATACAAAGAATTATAGATTGTACGCATAAGGTCAAATGATGGATATGAGGCTTCAAAGTTTTCTTTGAGTTTTTCTATATCACTATTATTGTATAACAAAATAGCAACCGATTCTTTTTCATCACGTCCAGCACGACCTGCCTCCTGAAAATATGCTTCAATAGATTCGGGAATGGTAAGATGGACAACAAACCGCACATCGGGTTTATCTATGCCCATGCCAAATGCATTGGTAGAAACCATTATTTCATGTTTTGCGCGCATCCACACCTCTTGCTTGCGACTTCGAGTTGTTGCATCAAGCCCACCATGATAGAAATCGGCAACAAAGCCATTTTGCTGCAATATGTAGGCTGTTTCCAATGTCTCTTTGCGAGTTCGCACATAGACTATACCGGTTGATTCTTTGTACTTTGCACAAATTTTGAGCAACGCGCCAACCTTATCTTCTCGATTATACACATTATACGTGAGGTTTTTGCGCTCGAAACTTTTCAAAAATACCTTACTCTGACGGAAAGCAAGCTTTTCTTGAATATCTTTTACCACCTCAGGAGTTGCGGTAGCTGTAAGAGCAAGCACTGGCACTTTGGACACTTGTTCGCGTATGGTTGCTATCTCAAGATATGCCGGACGAAAATCGTATCCCCATTGCGAGATACAATGCGATTCATCAACAACGAGAAGGTTTACCTTCATTTGTGTAATGATGTTGAGAAACAAATCCGTCTTGAGTCGTTCTGGTGAAATATACAAGAATTTATAGCTACCTAAGACACAATTATCAAGTACCGTCTGTATTTCGTTTCTCGACATTCCGGTGTATACTGCTGCTGCTAATATTCTTCGTTTTTTAAGATTATCAACCTGATCTTTCATCAACGCAATGAGTGGCGTAATGACTATACAAATACCGGGTTTGGAAAGCGCAGCAACCTGAAAAATTATGGATTTACCTCCACCTGTAGGTAAAAGTCCCAGTGCATCCTTTCCCTGACATACCCATTGGATAATTTCTTGTTGCAATGGGCGGAACGATGTATATCCCCAATACTTGTTTAATATGGACTCGTATTCTGTCATTAAGATCCTTGGTGGTTAAGTAAAAAAAAGACGTCCACAAAGATGGACGTCTTTTACTTTGAAAAATTTAAATACTAACGTTTTGCAAAACGTACAACTTCCACTGTTCCATCTCTGTACACAACCTTTGCAAAATAGATACCTGCTTTAAGGCTCATTACGTCTAATGGTTTTTGTGTATCAGTTACCTCTACTACAAACTCTGTGGAACCAGCTACGTTTACAACTGCAATAGATTGAATTTCTTTTCCTGCTGAGAATGTGATTACATTCTGGCAAGGATTAGGATATGTAGACAATGTAACATTTTCTACATCATCTATTGCCACATTTGATGTGAATACATTCTTGAATACCTCAATAGCTTCAGCTAAGAACTCAACTTGAATTTCAACATTTGCTTGTTCGTGAGTTTCTTTTTCGTATTCTGTCTTAGCATTATTTCTACGGGTAGCAAGCTCTATGTATTCCAATAAATGATTACCCGGATTTTTCGTGTTTTCAAGCAAAGAATCTGCCTCTGATAGCAATTCTGCCAACTGAGTTAAGTCAATTACTACTACAGTTGGATTAACTGATTTTTCAAAGTCACTAATTGCTTGAATCAATACTGTAACTTCACCATCAACAGTTGTTTGGTCAGTTGAAGTTTGATTAATTTGTTGTGCATAATTGATAGCATCGGTAAATACAGCTACGGCACTTGCAGGATATTGTCCTGAACCATCACCGGTATTGCCATCAGCCTTCGTTAACGACTCGTTTGCTCTTGCGATTTGATATACCAATTGTGTTTTGTCAACCGTAATCACTAATGCATTAAAGTCTGATACCGCTTTGTTTAATGTAGCAACGGCTGCATCAACCTGTGTTTGAGAAGCCGAAGGATTATCTGCTACAGACTGTGCGGCAGTAATAGCAGACAACAATACTGCTTTAGAACCAGCAGGATAGTTTCCTTTATTTGTTCCCTCTGCTGCTGCACTGTATGTTGCGTTTGCCGTAGCAATAGCAGCAGTTAAACTAGTCTTGCTAACAGTAATCTTCGCATTTTGGAATGCAGTAATTGCTGTACGAAGTGTTGACGTTGCTGCATCTACTTGAGATTGAGAAGATGAAAGATTGTCGTACACTCCTTGTGCAGTTTCTATTGCAGAATTCAATGTTGCCTTAGAACCAGCTGCATATTGTCCATCTCCTTGACCTTCCACTGCTGATGAAACTAATGTAGTTGCATCAGTGATAGCTGTTTGCAA
>CAYFVM010000026.1:16219-34497 GCA_964346725.1 uncultured Bacteroidales bacterium | reverse complement strand
CATTGTTGGCATATGGGTTAGGCAAATCTTCTTCGAATCTGAATCCTAATTCTGCATGTTTCTTTATGTTTATTTGAACAACATATACAATATAAGTCGAATCAAATCCTTCAATGTCTCCTCCTTCTGCCTCTTCAATGTCATTTATGATTTCTTCTTCTTCCTTTGCTGTTGCAATTATTTCAGAATCATATTTTTGAACAGCAAAAGAGTCGCTCACGAATGTAAAATTTTTTTCATTGCAAAGAGCTAGAGCTTCTTCATTTCTCGAGTAGACTTTCAATACAAGATTGTCATCGTTTGCAGCATCTTTTACCACAATTGTTTTACCTTGAAAACCCATTGATGTCAAGGTTGGATCATCATCCACTTTAACTTGTTTTTCACTGCATGCACTCGCTACTAAGGCAAGAGAACACGCGCACATTGTTTTAATAATTGATTTTTTCATAAGACTTTTTTTAAATGATTATTGTGGCACAAATGTATGGCAAATCGCTTGTTTGCAATGCTTTTTGTGAGTATTTTTCATTTGTTTTTTTTGATTTATTAAAAACAAATAGAATAATTATTTGTAAATGAAGAAAATACAAATAATGTTTTTTTTACGATGGTGTGCAGAATACACTTTCGAAAATAAGCGTATTGCAAACAAAAAGTATAAAAAATAAACGTAAAAGTAATGTTATTGTATGTTTCGTTTTCCTCTGTAGATTACAAAGATAACGATGGGCGCACCGAAAATTGCCGTAACCGTGTTGATGGGCAACATGGTTTGCATTCCCGGAAGTTGTGAGATAATGTCGCACACAAGCATGAGGTTTATTCCTATCAGTAGTGAGTTGATAATGAGGCGCTTGTGGCTGGTGGTGTGAAATAAAAAGCGTGCAATGTGCGGCACCGTCATTCCAATGAACCCAATAGGTCCGGCAAATGCGGTGGTAATGCTTGCGAGGATTGCCGAAAACACTATCACAACAAACCGCAACCGCGATGTTTTGATTCCCAATCCGCGTGCGTAGTTTTCTCCAAGCAAAAGCGCATCAAGTGGTTTGTGAATGAAGAGTGTGGCAAGCACCGTGGGAATAATGCAGCACGCCATGAGCAAGAGTTCCGTTTTGTCAATGTTTGCAAAACTTCCCATAGTCCAAAGCACAAAGGCGTGCACCTCGTTGGGGTTAGAAAAATATTGCAACATGCTCACAATTGCTGAGGTTATGCTTCCAAACATAATTCCAATGATGAGCAGCGACGCCGTGTCGTTCATTTTGGGAGCAATTGCCAAGATGATGAAAATGATAATGGAAGAACCCGCCAATGCTGCGAGTGCAAGTCCTACGCTTCCGCTCAACGATGAAAAAATGCCGAGAGAAAGTCCGCCGGCGAGGGTGAAAAGTGCCACGCCTAAACTGGCGCCGGTGCTCACGCCAAGCACATACGGGTCGGCAAGCGGATTACGAAAAAGTGTTTGCATAAGCAAGCCCGAAATGGGCAACGCCATGCCTACGAGCAACGCACTTGTGGCGCGTGGCAAACGGAGGTTGAAAATGATATTTTGCCAGAGCGAACCTTCTAGGTTGCCTTGAATTACGTCAATAAATGTATTGAAAGGAATGTGAACACTACCAAACAGCAAGTCGCACACGAAGCAAATCGGGACAAGCGCAACGAGGATGATGCTATGGAGAGAAATTTTGTTCACGTTATTCTTGTAGTTTTTCAAAAAAGGTTGTTTCATATTCGGGAAGCAGTTCGGGATGAATCGTGCGCAGGTAGTCGGCGAGCACCAAGTCCGGACGAATGTAACCATATTCCCAATAATCATTTCCGCCATCGGCATTGGTGCGCTTGGTGCGGTTGTAAATCGCTTTTTTCTGATACACGTGTAGCAGTCGGTAGTTTTTGTTGAGCGCATCTAAGTCGGCATAGGTTTTTTCATCGCATCCAATCCACAGGTCTGCGTCTGCCGATTTTTGAAGCACTTGTTCAAAATTGAGAACAACACTTCCGGTAGAATTGTCGTCTTTCCCAATAAAATCGCCACCGGCATCGGCAATAAATGTAGCAATGTAACTTTTTCCGCCGGGCATGTACCAAATGTCGTTTGTTCCCGATCCGGCAAGAACCTTAGGGCGGTGTGTTACGCTTGAGGCGATTTTTTTGTACGAAAGATATTGGCGTTCAATCTGAGAAAACGTGCTGTCTGCTTTGTCGTATTGGTTGAGTAACATTCCTATGAATTTAATCCACTCCACGCGTGCCAAGGGCGAAGTTTCTTGCCAACTCATGGTGTACACCACAGGAATCATTTTGGCAGCTTGCAAGGTCGTAAACTTTTGAAAGTCCGATTTGCTAAATGCAGAACTAATGATGAGGTCGGGATTGAGTGCCAGCAACGATTCCATGTTGGCTTCCATGCTGGTGCCTACGTTCTGGATTTTCCCGTCCGTTACTCGTTGTTTTATCTGTTGGTTTGTTATGCGAAACGGGTCGCACACGCCGCTAATTGTGCCAATTTCTCCCAATTCCGAAATCATGGCAATGTCGGTGGTAGAAAGTGCGGCAATGTTCAGGGCAGGAATGTGAATGTCGGTTGCTGTTTGTGCTAACGAATCGTTGGTGAACAAATGATAGGTAATGCTGTCGCGTTGCCCGTCCCACGAGAAGTAGACTGTTACAGAGTCACTTCCCGGGCGAGAGTATATGTTTTTGGCGTACTTAAAAATGTTTCCCCCGGTTTTGAGGTCCGCAGTTTTTTGTTTTGTATTGCTACAAGCCAACAAAAGTAGGAGCGAGATGCAGTAGAGTGCAACCTTTTGTATCATTATTTCATGTACATTTTCATTAATTCGGCCATTTCTTGTTGGAGTTCGCGTGCTTTTTCTCCGGCAACGTTGGCAAAATTTTCTGTCGCATCAGCAAAAATAATTCCTCGTGATGAGTTTACAAGCAATCCGCAATCTTTGTTCATGCCATAATGTGCAACGGCTTCCAAACTTCCGCCTTGAGCACCAACGCCCGGCACGAGCAAGAAATGATTTGGCGCAATAGCACGCACGTTGCCAAGCATTTCAGCCTTAGTGGCGCCTACAACGTACATCATATTTTCGTCGTTGCCCCATTTTTGAGAAGTGGCAAGCACATGTTCGTACAAACTCTTTCCTTCGTTTTCCAAAAATTGAAAATCGAATGCTCCTTTGTTTGACGTAAGCGCGAGCAAAATTGCCCATTTGTCTGGGTACGTCAAAAATGGCGAAACAGAATCTTCGCCCATGTATGGCGCGATGGTAACGGCATCAAACGGAAGATTTTCAAAAAACGCTTGTGCATACATTTTTGAGGTGTTGCCAATATCACCGCGTTTTGCATCGGCAATCAAGAAAATTTCAGGGTATTTGGCCGTAATGTAGTTCACGGTTTTTTCAAGGCTTTTCCAGCCTGCTATGCCGTAGCATTCGTAGAACGCAATATTTGGCTTGTACGCAACGGTGTATTCGGCTGTCGTGTCAACAATTGCTTTGTTGAAAGCAAAAATAGGGTCGTCAGCTGACTGTAAATGTGCCGGAATTTTTTTGATATCGGTATCTAATCCTACACAGAGAAAACTTTGTTTTTTCTTAATCTCTGAAATTAACTCACTCTTATTCATTACGTTATAAATTTGATTCTCAGTGGGTAAATATAGAGATTCCATGTGATATACAGAAACTTTTCTTGCTTTTGAGAATAAAAAAAGTTTTGCAAAATAGTTTAACTTAATTTCTTTACCTTTGTATGATGTAATGCTTTTTTAATTAAGGAAAATGAAGAAGTTATTTATGCTTATTACAGGAGTGACAGTTATTGCAATTGTTGCACTCTTTGTCTTTTCAGATACAAAAGACGTGAAAAAATCAACCGTTGCAGATGTGATAGATAATGCGACAACGCTTGATCGACATAATGTATATGTAGTGCTCAATGGTTCGATAGCTTCTCAAATTTCTAAAAAACGGTTTTGGTTTGAAGACGAAACCGGGCAAATTGTATTAGAAATTGATCAAGATATTCTTGATACCTTCAACCCTACTATGGGAGCAAGGGTGGAGATTCGCGGTGAAGTTAATAGCGAAGCCAATACCGACTCAAAGGTGGAGATTAACGTGGAGGGAATAATTGTGGGTGATGATGAGGAAAATGTTGAGATTATGTAATCTCTACTCGAGCCTGATACCGTGTATTTTTTGAAATTGGAGTAAGCGAAAGGTACCCCTTTTGTATTCTCTCATTGTTGATTACCAATGGATTAACTCTTGTTCGCTCTTTGTCTTTGTTGAATAAATCGTTACTATTTTTGTAGTAATCAACAGAATACGATCCAACTTTGCCTTCTTCTACAAACGTGTCGTAAAAAAGTCGGGCAACCAATCCCATTGTCATTCTCACATTGATTTCAACGCAGGGGTGTACAGCAAATCCTTGCTCGGTTTCGTAGATAAACATATCAACTCCCAAATATCCTGAATAGTGTGGAGCTACTTGTTTGTCAATAAATTGCAATAATGATTCTTGTATTTTGTTTAAGTCAGTGGTTGTAATCCATTGATTGAGATTTCTTTGTATGTGTTCATTTGTGGCTAACAAATTCCCCAAATATGCGCCGTTCTCTGATGTGGAAAACCACGAATACCCTACAAAAGAGCTTGTTCCGTTTTTACACAGAAATTCCATGGCAAAATTTTGAACCACATGGTAAAGCGGTTCACCAAGAACTGAGCCTTGTTTTCTTGCCATGTTTTTTACTCTGTTGAGCAAGTTCTCCGACAACCATCCCAAACTTCTACAAATACCTTTGCCGCTTCCCGACCATGGCGCTTTGAAAATGGCATAAGGAACTGCCTGTATGTATCCTTCTATTTCAGAGTCTTGTAATAAAATAGCGGGTTTTGCTAATGGTATTTCACATGACAATGAAGCAAGGTGTTTCATAGCTTCAATGGAAAGTTCCCGATGTGACAATCGCCGAATCCACTCCATGTCATCCGTGGTGGGAAGATTCACGATGCCGTTCTTTTCAAACGTGCGGCGTATGGTTTTGTCCCAGCCCCATGGTGCCGGCGCATCTGTCGGCTTAAACCCATTTGAAATGTTGAGCGCAGAAAGTTTAGGGAACTTTTTGCAAATGCCGGCCATCCATCCTTTGTCTTGCTCTTTCACGAAAATAGAGTCCTGCGCTTGCGCGTACCAAATGGGCAGATATGCCAAATCGTGGGCAAACTCTTTCGCGGACAAAGGAGCATCGAAATTGTCGAAATCCGAGGCCATTGCCAAATCGTGTTCTGGGTTGAAAATATGCATATTCATATGATGACAAAGATAGGAGAGATTCTGAATATTTATTCGTGTAAAATGGTACAGGTTTTTTTCTCGGAGAATGATTTTTTGCCATTGGTAATGAGCTCAATTTGAATGAGATATATCCCTGCGGGGACAAGGTTTCCTTGTACGTTTGTGCAGTTCCAACGAATTACATCATTGGTGCCAAGTAACAGATTGTTGGCGATTTGTACCACAAGATGCCCGTTTGTAGAACATACACGCACATTGCACACAGTACCTCTTCTCGATTCGTTGCACCAAAGCAACATTTCATCGTTTTCGCCATCGCCGTTTGGCGTTACTACGTCAGATTCAAGACGAAAGGAGTCGGCTTTTTTCAAATCGTACGACTGAGAATTGGCACACCCGGGCGTAGCAGAGCCTTGATTTGCCGCCGCCGAAAACCATGAAGAAGCTTGGTGGGAAGGCAAATCGAATTGAATTCGTTCCAACGAAACACCTTCTTCATTAGTAAGATACGGCGAATGCCAAACTGCGTTATACACAAGCGAATCTATCACTTCTTTCCAGCGGTTGAAAACGAGAATTGTTCCCGCATCATCGGGCATGGAAGGGAGCGTGGTGGTAATGAAAAGACTTTCGTTACAGTTACTTCGTTGTTTGTAGAGTTCTGCATCAAGAGAAATTATGGCATAGGAGTGCGGAGGAAATGAACAAAAACTTTCGATAACTTGATAAAAATCTTTATTGTCAGAAAGATATACTTGTGAAAGGTCAAAATACGAATCAGAATTGTTGTACAATTCAATAAAGTCGTATTCGTTGGAAACCGGATTAAAAAGAATCTCGTTTATTATGATGGATTTTCGCCGTAAAACAGAGTCTGTTTTGGTAAAAACGTATTCGTTTTTACTAAACCGATTTCCGGAAAAATCAGCACATTCTTCCGATAAAACTAACCGATATTCTTGATGTGATTGTAAAAGTGTTGAGGTAAATAGTATATATTGAGATAAGGAATTGTTTAATGAAGCAATGCTATCTATTTGTATATCATTTGTAAAATTGCAATTTTGAACAAAAGAATTGCAATCAATGTTTTCGGAAAAACGTACAAAAATGGTGTTGTCGTCAACAACTTGCAATGACTCAATCCGTGGCTGAATATCGTCAGTATTTTCCGATGCAACCGAGTTCTCAAATCCGGGAGTTCCACCTATACGATTTTGTGCAACACGCCAGTTATCAATGCTTTCAGATAAGTTTTCTAAGTCAATTTTCTCAAGTGCCCAGCCTCCATCAGCTTTAAAGTTGTCTTGATACCACTGTTCACTAAAAGTAACAGATGAAATAGTTTGTGCATTATATTCTAAAGCAATCGTTTGTCCGCTATTTGTAATGGAAGGAAATGATTGCAAAAATGCACAATGCAACGTGTCCGAAAATAGCAATCTGGCTTTTTCTGAAACTAAGTACATATGTTCTTGTGGGTTGAGAATCTTTGCAGGCAAAGAGTATGATTTTCTGCCAACAATCAGTTGTAAGTCAGAACATTGTATGGCGCAATTGCTACGATTGTAAATCTCTACATATTCATATTCCGGCAGCCCAACTTCAGGTGATGGGTCGGCCATTATTTCTGAAATAACGACTTGGTTTGTAGTTGGTTTTGTGTAAAAAGCAAAATGAAAACTTGTATCGTTCACCGATTCTCCGTTGAGGTCGGTTATGGCGGAAACATTTATTGTGTATTCGCCACAGAGGTTATGCTTGACTGCTATGAAAACCGAATCTTTTTGAATTATTGTAGTTTCAATTGCTCCATCGGGAACCGATCTAACTGATGCGGTGGCTACGTTATTTGAAAATTTCAGCAAAATCTCAGTTTCTTGTTGTAAAATCTGCGTGTAGATAAACGGCATACGTGCGTAGGTGATTCGGATGTCGTCAATGGTGATTTGCCCCGAACTTGTCGACGCTTGTTTCAACGTTATGGTAACCGAGTCGTTGATGACGGTGTCGAGAGAATATGATTTAGTTATGCCTTTTTCGTTGCTGGTGGTGATTGTGTCAACGCAGATGTTGTTTATCACAACTAGCATTTTGCAGTTGGTAGAGAGCGTTTGCTCGTACAAAAACGAAAGCGACGTTATGCCGTAGGAAATCGTGTCCGACGAGAGGCAGGCGTCGTCGGCTTTGTTGAAACTCATGGCAGCGTTGCCGTTTTGCGTTACTTGTTGATTTCCTCGTGCGTTTGTGTACGTCCAGACTCTGCCTGCGTTTCCTACGAATTTTCCTGACGAATACGTGGTGCCAATATTGGCAGTAGAAAAATCTTCAACTACTTGTGATAGAATGTTTGTTGCATAACAAAAAAAAGCAACGAGAGCGAAAAAATGCTTCATATTTTGGTATATTTGCGGCAATAATTACGACAAAAATAACACAATCTATGAAAATTGCAATCGTTGGCGCAAGTGGCGCCGTAGGACAAGAGTTCCTAAGAGTTTTAGCAGAAAGGAATTTTCCTTTTGATGAAATGGTATTATTTGGCTCAGAACGTAGTGCAGGTAAAAAATACATGTTCAAGGGCAAAGAATTCACCGTTCAATTGTTAAAACACGGCGATGATTTTAAAGGAATTGATATCGTTTTCACATCAGCCGGTGCAGGAATTTCTAAAGAATATGCTGCCGACATTACGAAATTCGGTGCTATCATGATTGATAACTCAAGCGCATTCCGTATGGATCCTGATGTTCCGTTGGTTGTGCCAGAATGCAACGCCTCTGACGCATTAAATCGTCCGCGTGGCATTATTGCAAACCCGAACTGTACCACAATTATGATGGTAGTGGTGTTGCAACCATTGGAACAATTGAGTCACATCAAACGTATTCACGTTGCCAGCTACCAAGCAGCAAGTGGCGCAGGTGCCGCAGCTATGGCAGAATTGGAACAACAATATCGCGAAGTGCTTGACGGCAAACCGGCAACAGTAAACAAATTTGCATATCAGTTGGCATACAACGTAATTCCTCAAATTGACTCGTTTACCGACAACGGATACACGAAAGAGGAAATGAAGATGTTTAACGAAACACGCAAAATTATGCACAGCGATGTGCAATGCTCTGCAATGTGCGTACGCGTTCCTTCATTGCGTTCTCACTCTGAAGCAGTTTGGATTGAAACTGAAAGACCAATTTCTCTTGAAGAAGCTCAAAATGCAATTGCTAAGGGCGAAGGCATTCAACTTATGGACGATCCAAAAACACAAACATATCCAATGCCATTGTTCCTAGCCGGAAAAGACGATGTTTATGTTGGTCGTGTGCGTAAGGATTTGGCAAACGAAAACGGTTTGACCTTGTGGTTGGTAGGCGACCAAATTAAGAAAGGTGCCGCACTTAACTCAGTACAAATCGGAGAATATTTGATAAAACAAGGAGTTGTAAAATAAACTCAATCTCCTATAAATAGTAACCGCCAAGACGTTTCGACATCTTGGCGGTTTTTTTATTTCGTTTTCAAACCTTACTTGAAGCTTTTCAATCCTTCGAAATCCAACGTTGCAAAATAATCGTTCACTGTTTCGGCACGGCGAATTTCTTTTACACTGCCATCGGCACGAAGCAACAATTCTGCTGAACGAAGTTTCCCGTTGTAATTGAATCCCATTGCGTGTCCGTGTGCACCGGCATCGTGAATAGCAAGAATATCACCTATTCCTATTTCAGGTAAATTGCGTTGAATGGCAAATTTGTCATTGTTCTCGCAGAGCGAACCCGTTACATCATACACATGGTCGCTTGGTACGTTTTCTTTGCCCAACACGGTAATGTGATGATACGCTCCGTACATTCCCGGACGCATCAAGTTGTTCATGCTGGCATCAACGCCTACGTAGTCGCGGAAGGTGCGTTTAATGTGGCGAACCGTCGTCACCAAATATCCGTAAGGACCGGTGATGAAACGTCCCGATTCCAAGTAAATCTTTACTGGAGCAAGTCCGTTTGGAACAAGAATTTGTTCGTATTCTTTGCGAATGCCTTCGCTTATTTTGTAAACGTCAAGTTTCTTTTGCTCAGGACGATACCGAATTCCCAAACCGCCACCAAGGTTGATGAAATCAAAACGGATTCCTAATTCTTTGTGAATTTTTACTGCTACGTTGAAAATTATGCGTGCAGTTTCTGCAAAATAATCTTCGTTTAACTCGTTGGAAGCCACCATAGTATGAATGCCAAAACGTTTTACACCTTTCTCTTTCAAGAGTTTGTAGCCGTTGTACAATTGGTTTTCCATGCATCCGTATTTTGCTTCTTCTGGGTTGCCGATAATGGCGTTTCCTTCTTTCAAATTTCCCGGATTGTAACGGAACGAAACTAATTCGGGTAAGCCTGCACATTTTTCAAGAAATTCTACGTGCGAAACGTCGTCAAGGTTGATGATGCCCCCAAGTTCGCGTGCTTTCTGAAATTCGTAGTCGCCGGTATTGTTTGAAGTAAACATAATGTTTTCGCCCACGTTGCCAACTTTTTCGGAAATCAACAATTCTGGGTACGAACTGCAGTCGCAGCCAAAACCACGTTGTGCAAGCAGTTTTATAAGATATGGATTTGGCGTCGCTTTCACTGCGAAATATTCATGAAATCCCTCGTTCCACGCAAATGCTTTTTTGAGTTCTTCAGCATTGTCTAAGATTGCTTTTTCGTCGTAAATATGGAACGGAGTAGGAAATTGTTCTATGATTTTTTCGATTTGTTCTTTATTGAACGGAAGCGTTTTTGCCATTGTGTCAACTATTAAATTCACTACAAAAATAGGGATTCTCAAAACATTACATAATTCTTATTGAAAATTCTTTTCTTGAAAAAGGTAGTTTGTGAAAAGGGTTAGGTTAATCGGTTAGTGTTTATACGTGTATTGTATGTGGTAATTATAGTTATTAAGTTTTAATTTTTTTCGTTTTGAATTTTGATTTTACAGGTCCGTTAGGGCTTGGATTTTAATAATAATCCACAATTCCTATCCCCCATTTTAGCCCGTCAGGGCTTACATAATGTATGTCCTCCGGACAAAAAATAGGAAGTAAGTACAAAGTTTTATTAAAATGAATGCCCTTCGGGCAATAATTTTACTTTACAGGGAACAACGTGAGTCTTTGGAAAAGGTTAATCGGTTAACTGGTGAATCGGTTAGGTTGCTCTATATTACTAACCAACTAACCAGTTGATTTACCTATTTATTCTGAAGAATGGAAAAATCGTCCCAAAATTCGGGGTATGATTTTGCTACGCATTCAGGATTTTCAATGGTAATAGGCTTTTTTGCCAATAATGCAGCTGTTGCGCCTGCCATAGCAATGCGATGGTCGTTGTTGGCGTGGAGCGTTCCTCCTTGCACGGTTCCTCCGTACACTATCATTTCGTTGCCTTGTACGTCTATTTTTGTGCCAATTTTTGCGAACTCTTTTTGTAAAACTAATGCGCGGTTGCTTTCTTTGTGAGCCAAACGCGAAACGCCCAAAATGTGCGTGTTGCCGGTGCAGTGTGCTGCAAGCGAAACTAAGGGCGGAAATAAATCGGGACATTCGGTAGCGTCAAAATTGAATGCCTTGAGTTCCGAACGAGAAACGGTGATTTCGTCTTCGCCAACTTCCACCTGTGCGCCAACCATGCGGAGCACATTAATGATTGCCTTGTCGGCTTGGCACGATTCTAACGAAATATTTTTTACGGTAACGGTGCCGTTTAACGCTCCTGCTACAAGCAAAAACGAAGCTCCGCTCCAATCTCCTTCTACTACAAAATCGCGTGCGGTGTAAGTTTGTCCTGCTTCAATTTTGAACGTTTCGTATCCTTCGCGATTCACGGTGACACCGAATTTTTGCATCATATCTATGGTGATGTCAATGTACGGCTTGCTTTTGAGGTCGGTAACCGAAAGCGTGACCGTTTGCTCTGCGTATGGTGATGCAATGAGCAAGCCTGTGAGAATTTGCGAACTCAGCGAACCGTCAACGTGAGCCTGTCCGCCACGCATAGGACCGCAAACCTGTACCGGAACAAATCCGTTGGTGGTAGAAATTTCTATGCCAAGCTGGCGCAATGGTTCTTCTAACGCCGAAACCGGACGTGTTTTGAGCGAACCTTCACCACGAAGCTTGATAGGATTGTGCCACAAGGAAGCCACCGGCGTAAACATACGAATGCCAAGGCCGGCCTCGCCACAATTCAATTCATTTGTTTTGGGTTGCAAACCGCCCGAAATCGTAACATCTTCGCCTGAAACAATGACCGTTGCTCCTAAATTTTCGGCAATATGCAAGGCGGCATCGCTGTCGTTGCTCGAAGAATATCCGTGCAAGTATGATGTTCCTTGCGCCAATGCGCTGATGGCAATGGCTCTTTGCATTACGCTTTTTGATGCTGGAGGAACTATTGTTCCTTGTACTTTTGATGGCGTTATTGTTTTGTTTTCCATATTTGCATTATTTCGTGTTGCAGGCGAAGAGCCGTGTGGTATTTTGAATTTTCTTCGGTACTAAACACCGCATGTGCTGTGTGAGCATAGAGGTCTTTTCTGTCATCCAAAATTTTTTGTAAAATTTCTTTCGGATTGCCGTTTTTCAACAGTGGTCGTTTTTCAATTTTTATACGCTTATTGATTGCTTCCGGTGTGGCATAGAACCAAATTACGAGCGAGTTTTGTTTGAGTAGTTCGCGGTTGGGTTTGTTTAGCACAATGCCGCCGCCACATGAGAGTATACTTTCCGCATTGGAATTGAATTTCTCCGAAAGCATCTCTTTTTCAGCATTGCGAAAATACGCCTCGCCTTTTTGTGCAAAAATCTCGGTGATAGCCTTGCCTTCTTGTTCTACAATTTCATCGTCAATGTCGTGAAATTCATATTCGAGCAATTCGGCTAGTAAATGGCCATGCGAACTTTTCCCTGCACCCATTATGCCAATAGTTGAAATTACATGATTGCGGTCGGCAAGGGTTGGCTGCAACAAACCAGTGCGCATTACTTCTTTGTTTGGTTGCTCGCCAAAAAATAGCGCATACGAAGCAACCGCTTGATTGAGCAACCAATCTTCGGCGCTCACAATTGTGCAACCGCGGCGTTGAGCCATCTCAACCAAAGGAGAACCTTTGTAATTTGCATCAAATACAATATGTTGTGGTGTAAGCCATTGTTCTTCAATAGGATTCACGTTTTGTTGCAAGGCGGAAATAACTATCTCGCATTTGCCTAGCAAATGTTGTAATTCTTCCATCTCCGAATATTTACAACCAATGATATTTGCTGCTATGCGTGCTTTGCCAAAAGTTCTGTTTACCATAATCACTTCTGCTCCTTGCGAATGAAGTCCGTAGGCAGCAGCCTTTCCGGCACCGCCGGCTCCAATCACCAAACATTTCTTGCCTTGAAGCGATATGCCTGCATCAGCAAAACTTTGTGTAACGCCGTAAAAATCAGTATTGTAGCCGTGAAGTTCGCCGTTTTCGTTTACCACCGTATTCACACTGCCCAAAATCTTTGCTTCATCGTGAACCACGTCAAGCAAACGACCGATAGTTTCTTTAAATGGTGAGGTCACGTTCATACCTTTGGCACCAAGGTTTTTGAAAAGAAACAATGCTTCTTCGGCAGTTTCGGCACCAAAATATAAATATTCCGCATCGTAGCCGTTATGCTGAAACATCGCATTAAACATGTTCGGGCTCTTGCTATGCAAGATGGGGTTTCCTGTTACGGCGAAAATTTGCGTTGCCATTATTTTTTCTTTTCAAATTATCGCAAAGGTAAAAAATAAGATGGAATATATGTTTTTGTAGAAAATCAATTCCATCGTTTGTAGATAAATGTTGATGGTGCAGAATGAGATGAGTGAAAAAAAGAATAGAGAGTTGAAAATTATTTCACCATCTCTATTCTTGATTCTAATTGCCCGAGCAGATATTCCGCAAAAAGCATTTCCATAGCTTCGAGGCTGCCTTTGGTGTGATATTCGTCAAAGGCCGAATAGTAGCGCATGCGGTCGGTAAATTTGATATCGATGGGTGGATATCCGGCTTTCATCAACTCAAGGTTTACCAGCAGTCGCCCGGTGCGTCCGTTGCCGTCAATAAACGGATGAATTCCTTCAAACTCAATATGAAACTGTGCCAATTTTGAGACAATGTTGGCACTGCTCTCGTTATATGATTCAAGCAAACGCTCCATTTTTGGCGCAATCAAATATGGTTGAACCGGAGTATGAGCTGCGCCCAAAATGCGCACCGGAATCGTGCGATACACACCACGGTCGTTGGGCTTGTCGGCAAGCACAAGTTGGTGAATTTGTTTTATGGTAAACTCATCTAGCACGTGTACGTTTTTTACCAAATCGAGCACAAAATAGTACGCATCTTTGTAACCCACCGTTTCCAAATGATCTTTGAGCGGTTTCTTGTCAATAGTCAAGCCGCTCAACACCAAGTCGGTTTCGCGCAGAGTGAGCGTGTTGCCTTCTATGGCGTTGGAATTGTACGTGTGTTCTACAATGAATTCTTCGTGCAAGCGGTTTTGCTCGCCGTCGGTGAGCGGACGAAGTTTTTCGAGCGCAGTTTTGTGTACTGCTATTTGTTTCAAAAGCGCGCGAAATTCTTTGCTCTCGCCGTATCGTGGCGCAGGTTCGCTTACCAATCCTGCATAGAGGTTGGTGTTGAAAACCGCAAGCACTTGGTTCACTTTGTCCATGCGCAAAGATTGCTTGCCTTGTTCCAAATCGCGGAGGAAATGAATGCCCACTCCTGATTTAGTAGCAAGTTCTTCTTGCGTCATGTGCAATTGCTTGCGCATTGCTTTTACGAATGTAACTAATGCTGTTTCCATGATTTTATACTTTTCCCGTACAAAAATACATTTTTATTTTTGGAATGTCAATATTTTATACAAATTTAGTATAATTTATTCAAAATTGTATTTTTGTTTCTCTTGCTTCTAATTGCAATAATGTTTGTTTTGCATCGATTCCTCCGGCGTATCCGCTCAGTGTTCCGTTGCTCCCAATAACTCTATGGCAAGGAACAAAAATCGAAATGGGGTTTGCGCCATTGGCATTGGCCACGGCTCGAACTTTTGTGGGCATTCCTAAGCGAGATGCTTGTTCACGGTACGAGATGGTCTTTCCATACGGAATTTCGAGTAATGCACGCCATACATTGTTTTGAAACGCAGTGCCGGTAAATAATAGGGGAATGTCAAATGTGGTGCGTTGGTGGTGAAAATATTCGTTGAGTTCTGCTTTGGCTTTTTCAAGAATTGGAGATGAATCTTCTTGATACACGGCATTGAGCGCTTTGCAAATGCGCGCATCGTTACGATTTCGGTGTTTTGAATGTGTCCAATCGCAGAGGCAGATTTTGCCATCAAACGAGCCAAGAATCATCTCGCCCAGCCTGGATTCATAGTGTTGAATGTGAATATAGTTGGTGCTCATGCCTACAATTATTGCTCGCGATATTCTTTTGGAGTAACGCCCACGCGTTCTCTGAAAAATTTGCAGAAAAAACTTGGGTTGGGAAAACTCAGTACGTCGGCTATGCGATTGATGGTTTCGTTGCCGTGGCGGAGCATTACTTGGGCTTCGGCAATCAACGCTTTGTCTATCCATTTTTTTGCCGGTTGCCCGCTCGCTTGCTTCACCATTGAGCTGAGGTAACGGTCGGTAAGACAGAGTTTGTCGGCAGAGAAACTGAGTTCGTGGTGTTGTCGGCAGTTTTCATTTACCAACCGAATAAATTGCGAAAACAATTCCTTTTCACGGCTCACCGTGGTTGGGAGGCTCTTTTGATAATTGCGCACAATGGTATTTATATAGTTCACGCCTGTGAGGAACAAGCTGTCCATTGCTGCCGAAAAGTCCTCGCCGCGTTGTGCCAGTGCAATGATGGCATTGATAATTCCGAGCAGAAATGAACAATCTTCGTTGCTGGCAGGCACGAGGTAATCTTTCTCTATCCCTGAAAAGGTTTCGGGAACGCGTCCGTTGCAAATTCGATTTACATATTTATTGCTCGGCACCAGAAACGCAAATTTGACGTCGCCCGAAAAACCTTGCGCTTTCATAATGGCTTTGTCCGAAGAAAATACGATGAGCGGACTTTCTAAATGGTGATTGACAAGGTTGAGCTCCAAATCAACGGTGCCGCTATATAAAATTCCGAATCTCGGCCGTTCAAGGATGTATGGATTGCCAAAATTGATAACCGAACTTGCCATAGCCGGAGTTGCGTCGGAAACAACGGTAAAATCATTACACGTATAATTGTTTGGAAGATTTGGAATGTCGCTATTCAAAATCTTCATAACTTTACTGATAGGAAATTCTTTTGGTTGTTCTTTTTCCATTGTTTTTTGCCTTGAAATCCAACACAAAGGTCATAAAATATCTAAATTGGCAATCAAAAAAAGAGAATTTCAGTACAAATAGAATATATTGCCAACGATACGGATAATGCTAGGTTACGATTTCACGTATATTTTTGTGAGACCGAAAATGTTTAGATTATGAAGAAAAATAATGTTTTGGTAATTCTTTTGGTTTGTGGATGGCAGGCAGCCATGGCGCAGTTTTCTATTGAAGATTTGCAAGAAAAGGCTCGTCAAAACAATCCGCTTGCCAAACAGTTTGAGCTGATAGAAAAAAGCAACCAATACACGGTGAACAACCTTAAACTGAAATGGTTGCCGCAAGTTACGGCTTTGGGCCAGGCTACGTATCAAAGCGATGTGTCGGCGTGGCCGGAATCCATGCAACCGCTGTTGGCGGGAATGGGAGCCGAAATGGACGGAATGTCAAAATTTCAATACAAAGTTGGTGTTGATGTGAACCAAACTATATGGGAAGGAGGCCGAATTGCTGCCACAAGCAAGGTCGCAAAAATGCAAACTGAGGTATTGCAGGCTCAAAATGAGGTAAATCTTTATGCCGTAAGAAAACGAGTTAACGATTTGTTTTTCAGTGTGTTGCTTATTGATGAAAGACTCAAAGTAAATCGCGATATGCAGTCTCTTTTGCAAAGCAATGTGAAGCAAATGCAATCGATGGTAGCAAATGGCGTGGCAATGCAAAGCGATGTAGATGCGCTCAAAGTGGAGCTCATAAATGCTCGCTAAAATGAGACCGAAATGCTTGCTACCAAAACTATCGCCATGGATTTGTTGTCGCAACTTCGTGGAACTCAAATAGACAGCATACAAGCGCCTACGGTTGATGTGCAAAATTGGTCAGTTTCTTCCGGTGGGGATTCTGTTGGCACCCGCCCTGAGTTCGCGTTGATTGAGTCAAGCAATCGTCTTGCTCAAATGCAGGAAAAACAACTAAAATCGGGCTTGATGCCTACGGTAAGTGTTTTTGCTTCAGGATATTATGGTTATCCGGGTTACAATATGTTTGAGTCAATTATGGAACACGAAAATAGTTTGAACGGCATGGTTGGCGCGCGCGTTTCCTGGAATATTTCCAATTTTTATACGAATAAAAACGACAAAAGTAAACTTATGGTGCAACGGCAAATGAATGAAAATCAGCGAGAAACGTTTTTGTTTAACAACTCGTTGGAACAAACCAATGCGCAACGTTCCATAGATAAATATCGTTTGTTGATTGAGCAGGATAATGAAATTGTGACGCTTCGCGAAAATGTGCGCAAAGCCACCGAAAAAAAATTTGCCAATGGCGTTGTTGACTCAAACAAACTTGTGGAGCAAATCATGAAAGAGAACAGCGCCCGCAACAACAAGGCCATTCATCAGGTTGAGTTACTCAATGAAATGTATAACTTACAATACACGAAAGGATTATGAAAAAGACAGTGATTTTTGCATGTGCACTCGCTCTGGCTGCATGTAGCAACGAGAATGGAAAATACGATATAACCGGCACATTTGAAGCCACAGAAGTAACTGTTTCGGCCGAAGGAATGGGCAGGCTCATGAGTTTCACGCTTGAAGAAGGAGACCAAATAGCCGCCGGCACGCAAGTGGGGCTTATTGATACCGTGCAACTTGCGCTCAAGGCTCGCCAGTTTGGTGCTACAGAAGAAAGCATCGCGAACCAACGTCCTGATATTCAGGCACAAATAGCGGCAACGAAACAACAAATTGCCAAGGCTGAAAAAGAGGCACAACGTCAGCAAAATTTGCTCAACGACAATGCCGGCACGCAAAAGCAACTTGATGATGCACTCAACCAAGTTTCGGTGCTCAAACAGCAACTCAAAGCGCAAATGTCAACGCTCGACAACAGCACAAAGGCGCTTAATTCTCAGATGAATGCCACGGCAATTCAGCGTGAGCAAATACTTGACCAACTCAGTAAATGCCATATTGTGTCGCCAATTGCGGGAACAATCATTGAAAAATATGCCGAGCAAGGCGAATTTGCTGCAACCGGAAAACCGCTCTTCAAAGTTGCTGACCTTACCAACATGTATTTGCGTGCCTACATTACTTCGGTGCAACTCAAAGATGTGAAATTGGGGCAAAAAGTAAAAGTGTGGAGCGACAGCGGTGACGATAATCGCCAGTCATACGACGGTGTGATTACGTGGATTTCGAGCCGAAGTGAGTTTACACCAAAAACCATTCTTACCGACGACGCTCGCGCTGATCAAGTATATGCGGTGAAAATTGCGGTAAAAAATGACGGATATCTTAAAATTGGAATGTACGGAGAAGTTGCTTTGCAATAGATGAACGCAATTGAGATTCAACATATTAGCAAATCGTATGGTTCGGTTGTGGCATTGGACGATGTAAGTCTCTCAATTCCAAGCGGAAGCATTTTCGGGTTGATAGGTCCTGATGGCGCGGGCAAAACCACCTTGTTTCGGATACTCACTACCTTGCTTTTGCCAAATAAAGGAACGGCGACGGTTGCGGGTTTTGATACCGTTGCCGA
>CAYFVM010000026.1:1563-16119 GCA_964346725.1 uncultured Bacteroidales bacterium | reverse complement strand
TGCTTTTGCCAAATAAAGGAACGGCGACGGTTGCGGGTTTTGATACCGTTGCCGATATGTTGGAAATTCGAAAATGCGTGGGATACATGCCCGGCAAATTCTCGCTTTATCAGGATTTGAGTGTTGAAGAGAATCTCACGTTTTTTGCCACATTATTCAATACCACCGTTGCCGAAGGGTACGAGGCATAAAAGATATTTACAGCCAAATTGAAAAATTCAAAACTCGCCGAGCCGGTGCGCTTTCGGGCGGAATGAAACAAAAACTTGCCTTGAGTTGTGCCTTGATTCACAACCCTAAAATTTTGTTCCTTGATGAGCCAACTACCGGTGTTGACCCTGTTTCGCGTACCGAATTTTGGGAAATGCTTGCCAAACTCAAACAGCGTGGCATTACAATCATAGCGTCTACGCCGTATCTTGATGAGGTTCGCCGTTGCGACCAAATCGCCTTTATTGATAAAGGAAAAATCATGGGTGTTGGTCAGCCCGATGCTATTTTGGAACAATTTAAGGCGATTTTTATGCCCGAAGCACCCCAAAAGAAAGTTGCAGAAAATAACAAAAACGAGGTTGTCATTTCCGTAGAAAATCTGGTGAAAGCATTTGGTACGTTCCATGCTGTTGATGGCATTTCGTTTGAAGTAAAACGAGGTGAAATTTTCGGTTTTCTTGGCGCAAATGGTGCAGGAAAAACTACCGCTATGCGAATGCTCAACGGACTTTCGCAGCCGACTTCTGGAAAAGCAACCGTGGCCGGTTTTGACGTAAGTACGGAATACGAAGAAATAAAAAAGCACATAGGCTACATGAGCCAACGTTTTTCGCTCTATGAGAACATGACGGTAATGGAAAATATTCGCTTGTTTGGTGGTATTTATGGCATGAGTCAAAAGCAAATTACCGAAAAAGCAAACTATATGCTTGAGAGTATGGATTTTGTTGGTGAGGCCAATACGATTGTTGGCAGTTTGCCGCTCGGACGAAAACAAAAGTTGGCGTTTAGTGTGAGCATTTTCCACGAACCCGATGTGGTTTTTCTTGACGAACCAACCGGTGGCGTTGATCCTGCAACGCGAAAACAATTTTGGAGCCTCATATACGAAGCTGCGTGGCGCGGCATCACTGTTTTTGTGACTACGCACTACATGGACGAGGCTGAATATTGCGATAGAATTTCAATAATGGTTGATGGAAAAATAAAGGCTCTGGGCTCACCGGCAGAACTGAAACAACAATACGCCGCCACCGATATGGGAGAAGTTTTCCGTCTCTTGGCGCGAGGAGCAAAACGTGGCGATTAAATTACGAAGTATGGGAAATAATGCGTTCATATCGTTCATCATAAAGGAGACAAAACACATTGTCCGTGATACCCGAACTATGGTCATTTTGTTCGGTATTCCGCTCATTATGATTTGCGGTTTTTTGCCTGCGCTCAATATTGTGGGCGAAAAAGAGGTTGGCACCATTGAACAAATAAACGTAACGCCCGTCACAAAGTGGGATTTTATTATTGCAAAACTGATTCCGTATTGGATTTTTGGCGCAATTGATTTGGCGGTAAGTCTTGTGCTTTCGTGGCTGATATACGACATCGCACCTTCGGGAAATGTTGGGCTCATTTTCTTAGGAGCCATTTTGCTCGCTATCACATTTAGTAGTATTGGAATAATTATCTCAAACTATAGCGATACTATGCAGCAGGCCATGTTTATCATGTGGTTTGTGTTGGTGTGCCTTATGTTGCTCAGCGGTTTGTTTACGCCTATACGCAGTATGCCCGATTGGTCGTATATCCTTACTTACTTCAATCCGGTGCGGTATTTTATAGACTTGATGCGTGCGGTATTTGTGCAAGGAACCGGTTTCGCAGGAATTCTATTGCAATTTGGGGGATTAACTGCTTTCTCCCTCGTAATGGGTACATGGGCAGTGGTAAGTTATCGAAAGAATTCGTAAAAGTTTACTTAAATTCTTTCGCCACTTTCTTCATTTCTGCAAGGAGTTCGGGCTGTTTTTCTATGATAGTGCCAATAACGGCAATGTCGGCACCGCTTTTATACACTTGGCGCAAATCTTCGGGAGTTTTGATACCACCACCTACAATCAATGGAATGGAACATACTTTCTTTACCCGTGCAATTGTTTCCGGATTTACTGTCGTTTTGGCACCGCTCCCACCTTCCAAGTAGAGTGCTTTGAGTCCGAGCATTTCGCCGGCAAGAGCTGTTGCTTCGGCAATGTCGGGTTTGTTGTAGGGAATTGGGCGTGTGTTGCTCATATATTCTACCGAAGTGGAACTTCCGCAATCTATGAGAATGTAGCCCGTGGGAATTACTTCAAGTTTCGTTTGTTTAATAACAGGAGCCGAAAGAACGTGGTTCCCAATCAAAAACTCAGCATTTCTGCCCGAAATAAGTGAAAGGAATAAAATAGAATCAGCGTTTGGGGCAACCTGACATGCGTTACCGGGAAATAATACAACCGGACCGGTGTAGACTTCTTTTATTTTTGAAATAGCGTGCTCTACGCTCTGAATAACCAAACTACCACCAACAAACACAAAGTCAATTGCTTCTTGTTGAGCAGTACGCGAAAGTTTCAAAAGGGTCTCATCGGAGTGTTTGTCAGGATCGATGAGAAGTGCTAGTTGCTTTTGTTTTTTTTCAAATGACTGGTAAATCATAATCTCTCGTTTTTCTCGCAAGCCCAAACAAGGCTATAGTTATCGTTACGAAAGTACGATAAATTTGTGATATTCGCCATTTTTCCGTCAATAATCACGTGACCTTCCAATGCCTTGTCGGAAATTCGAGTGATGCAGAAGTCTAATAAATTCTGTGATGCGTTGGTAAGTTTGAACATTGTTTCCTTTGCCGACCAAAGCACAGTGAGGTCTTCCAAGTTTGTGAAAACCGATTTCTCATCGTCGCGCACAAATTTTGACGTAATTTTCAAAATCTGTTGGCGATATTCTTCTATATCAATGGCAACGTTGTATTTGCTGTAAATGACAGCCACATACGATCGGGAGTGACTGAGCGAGATTGAAAATCCTGCCATGGTAGGTTTGCCCGATGGTTCGTATTGTATCTCGGAATAGTTGTTGTCAAGCAAATCTCGAAACATGAGTCGTGCCAAGGCAAATTCTATCTTCTTCTTTTCGTTTGAAAAGCCATCGAAAGTTTCTCTTTCTTGTTTTGACAGCTTTTGCAAATCATTGTCAGTAATGACTTTGGGTTTATCAAGAACTTGAAGAGTGAAGTCGTTGGAAGAAATGTCCATGTTATTTTTCTAACTGGTGGAGAGCCGCTTGAATGGTTTTGTCGTCGGAATTGTATGCTTCGCTAAACGCATTGTAGCCAAGTATGTTGCGAACCACGTAGCAGCGGAATAATTTTTTCGCCAAATCTTTTTCTTTCTGTGTGAGCTTGCATTCGCACGCGGCAGCTGTATACACGTTTTGTAACGAAAAATTCTTGTCGCAAAAGGCTTGAATTTCTTTAGAATTCATCTTCGTCATTTGGTCTCGATATTTGTCGGTAAATTGAAATGACATATCGTAGATGATTGATTTTTCGGTGATAGTTGAAAAGTCTTTTGAATATTTTGTCGTGTCGAGCGGGACAAAAATGTCGGGCATAATGCCACCGCCACCATATACGATTTTGCCCGTTTTGGTGGTGTATTTCAACGAATCGGGGAAGTTAATGCTGTCGGCATCGTACATTTCACCGTGTGTAAATCGTTTGACCAAATCATTGTCGTAATCGGCTAGTTTACCGTTGTAGGGCTTTTGAATGCAACGTCCCGAAGGAGTGTAGAATTTCTTTGTGGTTAAGCGAATTACAGAACTGTCACTCAGCATGAAGTCCTCGTTTACAACGCCTTTGCCGTATGAACGACGGCCAACAATCACGGAGCGTCCGTTGTCTTGCATGGCTCCAGCAAAAATTTCGCTGGCAGAAGCTGAGTATTCATTTATCAAAACGCAGAGGTTTATTTTGTGATATTTTCCAAGACTTTCTGCTATGTGATATTCCGGATTGGTATTTCTCCCTTTTGTGAATACAATGGTATCGCCCTCGTTGAGAAATTCGTTGGCTAAATCAATGGCGGTAAACAAAAGCCCTCCACCGTTTTCGCGCAAGTCAATGATAAGGTTTTGCATGTGTTGTGCTTCCAACTTTGACATGGCTGCCATAAATTCGTCGTGCGTTGCTTGCGAAAAACAATCCAAGGCAATGTATCCGGTTTTGTCGTCAATCATGTACGAAGAGTTTACGCTTGTAATAGGAACTTGGCCACGTTTTATTTCTATCGGAATTAAATTCTTAATGTTATGACGTTTAATTCCAACTTTCACCTTTGTTCCCCGTGGACCTTTGAGAAGTGCAATAGTTTTTTCGTTGGTAATGCCTTTGCCCGCAATTGTGGAGTCGTTTACGGTAACAATTCGGTCGCCGGGTTTAATGTTGAGTTTTTCCGAAGGACCGCCGGGAATTACTTGAACAATAACGACCGTATCGTTTTGAATTTCAAATTGCACTCCAATACCATCGAACGAACCGAGTATTGGGTCTATCATGTTGCGATATTCGGAGGTGGTAATATACGATGAATGAGGATCAAGTTTTTCGAAAAGTTGTGGTAATAATTCGTTTGTAAGCGAATCAATATCAATATTATCAACGTAGTTTAAAGAGATGTATTCGGCTATTTCGTCAAATTTTGAAAGCGATATAGTGTTTTCTACGTTTTCCGTTTTGGCGATGAATTGCCGTTGTATAAACATGCCCCCAACAATAGCCATAGCAATAAGTAGTGGCATTAATATTGAAAATTTGTTATTCATCAATTGAAAGTTGTAATAATTCTATGTTGGCACGTTTTAGAAGTTGAATTCCATCATTTATCCGATAAGGTTCTGCATATACAACCTTTTTTATGCCAGCTTGAATAATGAGTTTTGCACATTCAATGCATGGTGAAGTGGTAACATACAGAGTCGCTCCGTTGCTACTATTTCCCGATTTTGCAATTTTTGAAATTGCATTTGCTTCAGCATGAAGCACATATGGTTTTGTTTTTCCGTTTTCGTCTTCGCAAATGTTTTCAAACCCTGCCGGAGTTCCGTTGTAGCCATCGGAAATAATCATCTTGTCTTTTACGAGCAAGGCACCAACTTGACGACGGATACAATATGAGTTTTCTGCCCAAATTCTCGCCATGCGCAAATAGCGTTTGTCAAGTTGTAGTTGTTTATTAGCCAATGTTTTATAATCACAAGTCATAGTCGTTTGCTAAAACCCGAGCAAGGTACAAATTTTACCTGATAAATTAGTATGTCTTACTATTTTTAGAGTATTTTTGGGGTATGAAAAGAATGTTGCTCTTTCTTCTTTTATGCGTTTCTTTAGGAGCAAATGCGCAGTCAAATTCTATTGATTGTCGTCTTGCTACATCGTTTGTGAATCAAAACATGAAAGAATGGAATGTGTATGTTGATGAACTTTCTCGAGAATTCGATGCTACAAAATCTATAGAGACAAGGTTTAAACGAATGGTAGTGAGACATTTATATCTTGCGTATCTTTTATTTAATGCTCCGGAATCAAAACAAATTGATGTGCAACTTGAAGGTTTAAAAGCCGATATTGAAGCGCTTAAAAAATCGCAGAAATATGCAAAGACGTGCCTTGCGTTTGAATCACCATATTTGGCGTATGCCGCACTGAACAATCCGATTACGGCTATGTATCGCTTGCCACTGAGTTTTTCTGTCGCAAAAACTGCCATAAAAGAGGCTCCCGAATCGCCTTACAGTTGGGCAGAATACGGAAATTTGCAGTATTGTTACGCTTTGTTTGTTGGCGGAGATTTTGCTGATGCTATTTCATCGTTTCAAAAAGCTATTTCTCAATTTGAAGCCAAAGGCCAAAATACCAAATGCAATTGGTACTACATCAATACGCTCTTGTTTCTTGCCAAAAGTTACGAAGACGGCAAGCAGTATGACAAGGCAAACCAAGTGTATGACAAGATTTTATTGCTTCGTCCCGATTATGAAGCCGTTAATCGTTGGAAACACAAATAACCGTTTCTCTAGTTTGAAAATATTTGTACTTTTGAGCAACATAAAAACCTATCAATATGTTTTCCGGAATAGTTGAAGAATGTGCCAAAGTTGTAGGCATTGAGAAAGACAAAACAAACATTCATTTTACCTTGTCATGCAGTTTTGTGAAAGAATTGTGTATTGACCAAAGTGTTTCACATAATGGTGTGTGTCTTACTGTTGTGAAAAAAACAGACACAACCTACACCGTAACTGCCATGCAGGAAACGCTTATTAAGTCGAATTTGGGTGATTTGGCTGTTGGGAGCGAAGTGAATGTAGAGCGCAGTATGAACATGAATGGTCGTCTTGATGGTCACATTGTGCAAGGTCATGTAGACCAAACTGCAGTGTGCACCAAGGTAGAAAGCATGGACGGCAGTTGGTATTTTACGTTTGAATATGAGCCGGCTCAAAAAGACTATTATACGGTAGAAAAAGGCTCGGTTACAGTAAACGGCGTAAGTTTGACGGTAGTCAATTCGCAGCCGAAATCGTTTCAGGTGTCAATAATTCCCTATACATACGACAATACCAATTTTCACACAATACAAGTAGGTACTCGTGTGAATTTGGAGTTTGACATCATAGGTAAATACATTGCCCGCTATTTGGAAATACAGGGCACTATTAAATAATGCAATTACGCCTTTTTTCGCGCCTTCGAGAACTTTCTCAACTATTCTTTCCCGAAACCTGCGAAGTATGTAACAATAGTCTCCGACAAGGAGAGCATTTGATTTGTACGGATTGTATGCTCGATCTTCCGAAGATTTATTTGCATAACAAAGAGCATAATCCTACCGAAAAACATTTTGTTGGCCAAGTGCCATTTGTCCATGCCACGTCGTTTTTCAATTATCAAAAACACACGAAATATACGCACTTGGTGCATAAACTGAAATATCAGCATCGTGATGATATTGGTATTTGGTTGGGAGAAATGTTCGCGATAGCATTGCAGAACTCTGGTTTTCTTGATGGTATAGATGCTATTGTTCCCGTCCCGCTTCATCCTCGACGTGAGCGCAAACGTGGCTACAATCAAAGTAGCGTGTTGGCGCACGGCATTGCCAATATTACTCATATTGACGTTATTGATGGTGCAGTGATACGTAAAGTACATACCAAAACGCAGACAAGGAAAAATAAAGAAGAACGATTACAGAACGTTCAGGGGATTTTTTTAGTAGCCAATCCTGCATTGTTGGAAAACAAACATGTGCTTATTCTCGATGATGTAATTACCACGGGAGCAACGTGTCTTTCGTGTGCCGAAACGGTGCTAAAAGAGTCAAACGTGAAAGCAATCAGTATTGCTTCAATTGCGCTAGCAATGTAAAAAGTCTGTCTTATTTCTTTTTGACCGGTTCTGATGTAAGGTCAACACCAAGTTTTTGAAAGATTTTTCTATCAACCTCACTTAGTATAACGGTTGTATGTACTTGGCAACCGCGCAAATTAGGTAATTCTGCAAGAGCTTTTTTGCAATTTTCATCATTCAAACTCAACATAGCAAGAGCTACCAAAACCTCATCTGTATGAAGCCGTGGGTTTGTTCCATGCAAACATGATACCTTCATGTGTTGTATTGGTTCTATCATGTTGGCAGGAATAAGCTTTACTTTATGGTCAATATGCGCAAGATGTTTTGTCGCATTCAAAAGAAGAGCTGCGCTGGTTCCAAGCAGAGAAGTTGTCTTTGATGTGATAATTGTACCATTAGAGAGTTCTATTGCTGCTGCCGGAGTTTTCACTTTCTCGCTCCGTTCTTTTGCTGCTATTGTTGTTTTGCGGTCGGCGGTTGTGATTTTAGCTTGTTGCATGAGCAAAGCTATTTTATTCACTTCCGACTCGTCACAATTGCCTTCAAAAAATTTATTTTTGGTAGAATAGTAGCGACGTATAATTTCTTGATTTGATGCCTCACGGCAAACAGCATCGTCAATAATGCAATTTCCGGCCATGTTTACACCCATGTCGGTAGGTGATTTATATGGATTTTCGCCGTAAATACCTTCAAAAATAGCATTCAATACGGGAAAAATTTCTATGTCGCGGTTGTAGTTTACCGTTGTTTTTCCGTATGCTTCCAAATGGAACGGGTCAATCATGTTTATATCGTTCAAATCGGCAGTAGCCGCTTCGTATGCGATGTTTACAGGATGCTTCAAAGGTAAATTCCACACCGGGAATGTCTCGAATTTTGCATAGCCCGCTTTGATACCTTTTTTATTGTCTTGATATAATTGGCTCAAACATACCGCCATTTTACCACTACCAGGTCCCGGTGCTGTAACAACAACTAGCGGGCGTGTGGTTTCTATGTAATCGTTTTTTCCAAAACCTTCATCCGAATCTATCAATGCTACATTTGACGGATAGCCTTCAATGTTGTAATGGAAGTAGCTTTTTATATTTAAGCGTTTGAGTCGATTACGAAACCGTTTAACGCTTTCTTGTCCTTTGAAATGGGTAATAACTACGGAACTCACCATCAAACCTCTACTGAGAAATTCATTGCGTAGGCGTAAAACGTCTTCATCGTATGTAATGCCTATATCGCCACGCACTTTGTTTGTTTCAATGTCTATCGCACTTATCACAATTACGATTTCTGCATAATCGCTCAGTTGCATCAACATTTTTAGTTTGCTGTCGGGATGAAAACCTGGAAGCACTCGACTTGCGTGATAGTCATCGAATAATTTTCCACCAAATTCAAGATACAATTTGTTCCCAAAATGGGTGATACGTTCCTTAATGCAATCAGATTGTATTTTTACGTATTTATCGTTGTCAAATCCAATTTTCATAGCATTACTTTTCCGTTGGCATTGTTTCTGTAGGCTGCTGCGATTCAACTACTGGTTTTTTTGATGTTTCTGGACATACTGATTCTATATCATCAGTATATCCTACTACATTTGCAATCTTGTTTCTTGAGGGAAACATTCCAACTTGCCATACTGCAGAGATTGCCACAAATAAAAGATAATACAAGTTGCCGGTAAGGAATATCAAAATAGTTGCAAGGAGTAAAATTGCTATAAGCATAAAATAGCGCCCATAGGTTGACGATTGGTAAATTTCTTTTTTGCCTTCTTCATCGGGAGCTTGTTTTATTCGTTGATTGCGATTAACCAACACAATGATATTCCATACAGAAAGTATCGTAGTAGCTATGAGCATAAGCCACCCAAACAAACCTTTGGCTGCCGAAAAGTCAACATGAAAATCTTTTCGCAAATACAAAAGGGCCACGAATACCAACGCTTGTACCAAAAACATTAGAAATACTAATGCTTGCATAGGCAGCGAAAATTTTTTATTTATTTTCATATGTCAATTAGTTAAACAATCTCTCAAGTTCTTCTGCATATTTTGCTTCCACTATTTTACGTTTTACTTTCAATGTAGGAGAAAGTAGCCCATTTTGTGGATTCCATTCGTCTGCAGTAAGCACGAATCGTTTTACTTGTTCATAATCAGCAAATGAAGCATTGTATTTCTTCACTTCTTTTTGTATACGAGCAATTACTTCTGGTTGATTTATTACTTCAGAATCTGATGTGTATGGCACTTTGTGCGAAGCGCACCACGTTTTGAGGCATGAAAAATCGGGTGAAATAACTGCAACCGGATATTGACGATTTTCGCCACAAACCGCAACCGCATTGATAAAAGGCGATGTTGCTAATTTCGACTCAATAAGTTCAGGATTTATATATTTTCCGAATGATGTTTTAAATAAACTCTTCAATCGTCCGGTAATTTTTACCAACCCTTTTGATGTAATAACGGCAGTGTCGCCTGTGTGAAACCAACCATCTTCATCTATTACTTCTTTTGTCTTTTTTGGATCTTTGTAGTATCCGAGCATTACATTATGACCACGACAAAGGAGTTCATTATTACTTGCAATCTTCACTTCAATGCCGGGCAAAGGCAAACCAACCGTTCCCGGCTCGTGGGTAAATGGTTCGTGGCTTGCTACGGAAATAACCGGTGATGTTTCAGACAAACCATATCCTTCGTAGATAAACATTCCAATAGCTTGGAAAAATGCACAAAGTTGGGGTTGCAATGCAGATCCTCCCGAAACAGATTCGCTAATTCTTTGTGCACCAAGGGCATAAATCCATTGTTTATACACTAATTTGTTGGCAATCTTATAACGGAAATTGTACCACCAACTGCGTTTTTTCGGGTCAATTTTATATTTCTTGGCCAAATCAATAGCCCAATAGTATATTTTCTTTTTGAAGAAAGGAAGATTTTTTCCGGCGGTAAACAATTTGTCGTATATCTTTTCCAACAAACGGGGTACAACACACATAATTGTTGGTTGTACATATTTCATGTTGTCGTTGATCAATGCAATGTTTGAATAATAGATAGAGCAAACATTGTAATGATATAAATACACCATCATACGCTCGTATGCATGGCACAATGGCAAGAAACTAAGAGCTGTATGACTCCACGGGTGCATTAAATCGTGAACGTTTTTTATGTTTTCAAGTATATTGCTATGTGAAAGCATTACACCTTTAGGATTTCCCGTTGTCCCTGAAGTGTAAATGATTGTAGCCATGTCGCTCGATTTTACTGCTGCTTTCAATTCAGCAAGTTTTTCCGGTTGAGCATATTGTTTCCCTAAATCAACAAGATTTTGAAAATAACGATAGCTACTTTGTTGGTCAACGAATGTAAATACTTCTTGTAAATATGTCTCTCGCAATTCGGGTAAAATCGGTTCTATTTTTTTGCGAAGTTCTTTCCCTTCAATAAATAGAATTTTTACTTCGGCATGATTCAAAATATATCGATAGTCTTCTTGGCTTATGGTTGGGTAAATAGGAATAGGTGTAACGCCAATTTGCATAGACCCCATATCAAGAAAATTCCATTCAGGTCGATTGCCACTTACGATTCCAACTTTGTCGCCCGGCTTCAATCCCAATGCTAACAAACCATAACTGACATTGTTTGCATTTTCAATATATTCGTCAATATTGTATGTTATCCATTCTCCATTTACATTGTGGGCTAGCGCTACATCTTTATTTACCTCCTTAACCTTTGGTAATTCTGTTTTATAGCGATCCAATAAATCAAATAATCGAGTTACTTCCATCTTTATCTAGGTTTGGGCAAATATATGAATTTTACCGTTTATTTTTTGTTTCTATGTATATTTTACCGAATAGGTTCTCTATAGAATGCGTTTGAGCTTTGTCTCAACTGTTAATTAAACAATTTTTCTATCTCTTCTGCGTAACGTGCTTGGGTCACATTACGTTTAACTTTTAACGTAGGAGACAATATTCCGTTTTGTGACGTCCATTCATCTGGAACAAGTAAGAATCGTTTTACTTGTTCGTGGTCGGCAAATTTCGCATTAAGTCTTTTGACCTCTTTTTGTATTCGAGCAACTACTTGAGGTTCTTTTATTGCCTCTGCGTCTGATGTGTATGGCACTTTGTGCGAAGCGCACCACGTTTTGAGGCATGAAAAATCAGGTGAAATAATTGCAACCGGATATTGACGATTTTCTCCGCAAACTACTACGGCATTAATGAAAGGCGATGTCATAAAGGTGGCTTCGATTAATTCAGGGTTTACATATTTTCCGAAAGACGTTTTGAATAAACTCTTCAATCGTCCGGTGATTTTTATCAAGCCTTTTGACGTGATAGTTGCAGTATCTCCGCTGTGGAACCAACCATCGGCATCAATTACTTCTTTTGTCTTTTCAGGATCTTTGTAGTATCCGAGCATCACATTGTGTCCGCGACAAAGAAGTTCGCCATTGTTGGCAATTTTCACTTCAATGCCATGCAATGGAACTCCTACGGTTCCAGGTTCGTGAGTATATGGTTCTTCGTTTGCAACGGAAATTACAGGTGATGTCTCCGATAGTCCGTAGCCTTCGTAAATTGTCATGCCAATAGCTTGGAAAAACGCAGCCAATCGAGGTTGTAAGGCCGAACCGCCCGAAACTACTTCGTTAATGCGTTGTGCTCCCAATGCTTCGCGCCATTGTGAATACACCATCTTGTCGGCTAATGCATGACGAAGATTGTACCACCAACTGCGTTCTTTCGGGTCAAGGCGATATTTTATAGCCAACCCAATAGACCAATAGTAAATTTTCCGTTTAATGAACGGTAATTTTTTTCCGGCAACATAGAGTTTATCGTAGATTTTTTCCAACAAACGAGGAACCACACACATTGTGGTAGGTTTAACTTCCTTCATATTCTCGTTGATCAGAGCCAAATCTGAGTAATAAATAGAACAACCTTTTCTTTGGTACATGTAGTTCATCATGCGTTCGTAGGCATGGCACAATGGCAAGAAACTCAACATTGTGTTGCTTTCTGTGTGAATGAGATGGAACAAATTGCGCACATTACCTAATATATTATTGTGTGACAACATCACGCCTTTGGGGTTGCCTGTTGTTCCCGAAGTATAAATAATTGTAGCCAAGTCGTCTGGTTTTACCATTGCCTTTAGTTCTGCTACTTTCTCCGGATTAGGATTTTGTTTTCCTATATCAACAAGGTTTTGGAAAAATCGGTAATCGCATTGTTGGTCAACAAATGTGAACACCTCTTGTAGTGTAGGACAATCACCGAGAATCGGTGTTATTTTGTTTCGCAACTCTTTGCCTTCTATGAAAAGAATCTTCATTTCGGCATGATTCAATATGTACCGATAGTCTTCTTGACTTATCGTTGGATAGATAGGAATGGGAATGGCACCGATTTGCATGGTTCCCATATCTAAGAAATTCCATTCCGGACGGTTTCCACTTACAATACCAATTTTGTCGCCGGGTTTTACACCCAATTGCAACAAACCATAACTTACGTTGTTCGAGTATTCTATATATTCATCAACAGAGTAAGTTTTCCATTCTCCTTGTACCTTGTGCGCCAAAGCTACATTCCCAATTGCATTGGGATCGGCAGCTTGCGCTTCTTTGAATTTTTCTAGTAAATCAAATATTCGTGTAACTTCCATGTTTTTCGTTTTTTTCCTTCGGCGATAAACATAAATAAATTCGGTAGAAAAAAACAAATCTTTTTTTTCAAGTAAACTCAATAAAAAAATGAATTTATTGTGACAATGCTTTCTAATTCTAGGTTTTGAGGGTACATATTTTCCCTAATTTTTAATGAAAATTGCTTTGCGAATAGATAATTCGAACAAAAAATAAATATTCGTATTTTTTCTTTGAAATGTGTAAAATTCTCTCTTACTTGCAAATAGATTTGAAGAATACCCTATTTTTGTAATAAAAATAAATTTATTATGCCATATAGAAGACTTCCAAACACTGATGCTGCAAGAGTGAGAGCTTTACAAACCGCCATTGACAAAGCCTCTAGTTTGTCTATAAACGAGTCTGCGATACCGTATGATTTGTTATTAAAAGCTAAGTTTTATTTGCCTTCGTTACGAAGTGGAATTAAACAGTGCCGCTCGTCTTATTCGCAATCTGTAGAGAAAGGTGCTAATTTTATGCAACTGCAGAAAAAAGCCAAAATGTACATTTCTCACTTTATTCAGGTGTTGAATATGGCTATTGCACGCGAAGAAATGAAACCCAGTGTGCGTGAATGTTATGGGCTAGTAGGCAAAAAATTACCTGATCTTGAAACGACCGAAAGTATTATAGAATGGGGTAAAAAAATAATTGATGGTGAAACCAAACGAACATCGGCAGGTGGTTCTTCTATGACAAATCCTCGCATTTCGATGGTGAAAATTGAATATGACAAATTTGTAGCAGCTTCGCGCAACAATGCATTCCGTCTTACTAATGATCAACGTACAGCAGAATATATTAAAAACTTACGCAAAAAAGGCGATGCTATTATACTTGAGATTTGGAATGAAGTTGAAGCGCACTTTCAAAATCTTGAACCCGAAGAACGTCGTGCTGCATGCTCGGAATATGGCATTTCATACGTGTTCCGCAAGTCGGAAATGCAACCAGAAACTTCAGAACAAGAAGAAATGGAGCTTGCTGCAAATGAAATTTTAAACGAATAACATCTATTTCTATGAAGAAAATACTTTTTGCGATAGTTGCAATTCTTCTCATATCTACGAGTTGCGAAAAAAAACCGAATTTTGATAAAACACTACTTTATGGTGTTTGGGTGTCAGGATCGTATCATGAAAAATATTTATCGACAGGGTCCGGTTATTTTTGGGATACATCTGAAGATGTAAATGAATCTGAAGCACAAACATTTACTTGGGAAATTGAGGAAGACCTACTCACGTTATACAAACAACATGAACTCGGCACAGCAGTTTCTCCAGAACTCTTTACCATTACTACATTGACTGAAACTACCCTCATATACGAAGCTAACGGCAAAACGTATTCATACAAAAAACAATAATTCACAT
>CAYFVM010000026.1:0-1463 GCA_964346725.1 uncultured Bacteroidales bacterium | reverse complement strand
CTCATATACGAAGCTAACGGCAAAACGTATTCATACAAAAAACAATAATTCACATGAAGAAAGCATTTAAAATTATTGGCATTTCTCTCGGTTCTATCGTCGGTGTTGCTATTATAGCGGTATGCATTGCAGTATGGTTCGTTTTTACGCCGGTAAAACTTACACCAATTGTCAAAGATTTCGCTCCTAAAATTATTACTTGCCAGACGGAGCTTGACACCGTTGATTTAACATTTTTTAGCACATTCCCACGTTTTGGTCTTCGCATTCACAACCTTGATCTTATAAATCCTATGGAAGGTGCGCAATCCGATACCCTTGCTCATGTAGAAGAACTTGTTGCTACTGTTGATGTCAAAGAATATCTTTCAAACAACAACATCATAATTAATGGAATATACTTGGCAAATAGTAGAGCAAATATCTATGTAAATGCCGACAGTCTTGCAAACTATGATATTTTTGTTACTGACACATCCGCAACAGATACATCGTCGGCTGCTCTTTTCCAAAAAATGAACATCAACAATGTTGAAATTAAAAATTTATCGGCTACCTATAAAAATGTGCCCGCAAAGATGGATGCGACCATACAAAACATTGTGCTCGATGCTGATGTGGCTATGGAAAATGACGACATTGCAACCGATTTGAAACTTACAACTGAAGCAATTGTATTCGCTTTGACCGATTCTACACAACTCGAAGCTAATATTCGACCATTGTCAATTGAATTTGCTGGTAGGTTTGACGACTACAACCATTTGAACGGAACTTTACAATTTGAATCAAACGATGTAAATGCCATAATGGGCGGAGTACAATATGCCGACTCTTTACGATTGGGAGCAATTTTACCATTAGATGCTACATTAGATTCTCTGAAAATTATACTAACCAATGCCGTGATTGGCGCAAACGAGCATAAAATTTCTCTTACGGGAAATGCTGAGATGGCAAACGATATCCGCATGGATATGAATTTTTCTACCAACGATATTCTGCTCAATCGTTTATTGCCATTGATCCCCGACACCTTACGCAAAGAATATCTTGATGGAATTGCTGTTAATGGAGTAGTACAACTTTCGGGAAATGCCTGTGGCGTGATGAACGACGCGCTTATGCCACTCATTGTTGTTGATGTGTCGTACTCAAATGGCGATGTGAAAGTTGAAGGTTTGGGTCACGACCTCTTCGATGTTTCGGCTAATGTTCATGCCAACATAGACATGAATACCGAGAAAAATTCATCGGTAAAAATTAACTCATTCTCAGCAAAAACGGGAAAATCGTCTTTGAGTGCTTCGGGTACTGTTGACGACTTGCTCAACGCAATGAATATGAACCTCAAAGCCAATGCGCGTTTGTGGTTGCTCGATCTTAAAGCAGAAATTCCTGAATACATTTTCGCTTCTGGTTGGGCCGATGCCGTTATTACTGCGCAGTGTAATTTGGACGCA
>CAYFVM010000025.1:0-38385 GCA_964346725.1 uncultured Bacteroidales bacterium | reverse complement strand
GAAAGGAAGACCATAAAATCTTCCTTCTCTTAAATTTTTATCGGACAACAATGTTTCACAAACATAAATTCACCATGTGCCGTATCGAAGCATAGGTTTTTAGTTTTTCGCCGATTCCAAACAAAAAAGGATTATAAATAAAAAAGCGTGGAATCGTATCTGTTACCCGTTCCACGTGTAGAGGCTCTGGCATCGCCCTTCCTGTCAGAACGAGCAACGCAGAACCCACGCCAATATGAAAATAGCACGAGCGTACTATATAAAATCATATCTGATGGGCATCCATCATTGCTTTGCGTTCGACAGGAATGTGTGTTGAAACTGCCAGATTTCTACACGTCTAAAACAAAGCGTTAGATAAACGCCATTTTACTTTTGTTTCCCCTATGAAAAAATCATCAAGGAAACCCTTTTCAAAAATAATCTTTTTTACGGAAATAAATTGTATGTGGTTGAATTTTTCTCAAAGGGAATCCGAATAGACGAAAACAAACAGTTAATCTTCAAAAAAATTGACCTAAAACCTTATGGCACAAAGATATAGATAAACTTGCGGATTTTTGCAGAAAAACATAAAAAAAGCACTTAGAAAACTACCTAAGTGCCTAATTTATCTACGAGCGAGAAACGGGACTCGAACCCGCGACCCCAAGCTTGGGAAGCTTGTGCTCTACCAACTGAGCTACTCTCGCAATGCTTTTTATTCGAACACAATGGTGCGATTATTATACACCAATGTTTTGTGCTGTATATGCGACCAAACAGCCTTCGAAAGTACGATTTTTTCCAAATCCAAGCCCTTTCTTTTCATATTTTCTACCGAATCTTTATGAGTTACTTCAGAAACTCCTTGTGCTATAATTGGTCCGGCATCAAGTTCAGGTGTAACATAATGGCTGGTAGCTCCTATCAACTTTACACCACGCGCATATGCCGATTCATATGGTTTTGCACCAGGAAACGCAGGCAAAAACGAATGATGAATATTGATAATCTTATTTGGATATGACTGTATAAATGAATCAGACACAACCTGCATGTAGCGCGCAAGAATCACCAAATCAATATTATTCTCATTCAGCAACTTCAATATTTCGGCTTCTTGCTCCAATTTATTTTCTGCAGTTATAGGCAAACAATAATAGGGAATATTGAATTCTTCGCCTATGTGGCGCAATTTTTCATGATTGCTAATAATAAGCGGAACCTCTATGTTCCACTCTCCCGAACGTGCGCGCGAAAGAATATCGTAGATACAGTGTGAAAGGTTCGACACAAAAATTGCCAAGCGTTGTTTTGAATTTGAAAAATGAATATCAAAATTCATATTCGCTGGCTTTGCAACCAATGTGGTAAAGTAGTCTCTAATTTTGTCTGCAGGAATGTTAAAGCCATCTAAATCCCACTGAACACGCATAAAGAACTCTGACTCTTCGTGGTCAACGTGTTGATCAAGGTAAAGGATATTACCGTTGTTTTTTAAAATAAAATCGGTCACCGCCAACACAAGACCTTTCTGATCTTTACAATGCACCAAAATTGTTGCTGTTTGCTGTTCCATTATACGTCTAAGCTATTTGCCAATTCATCGGTTATCTCCAAATTATGATACACTGCCGTTACGTCATCTATATCTTCCAATGCCTCAATAAAATTCATAACCTTCTGAGCCTCTTCCAACGAAAGTTCTTTGGTTGTATTAGGAATACGTTTTAGTTCAGCGTTATCAATTTCCACCTTGATATCTTCAAGTTTTTTCTGCATATCGCCAAACGACTCAAACGGACAATACAATGTAACGATCTCGTCATCGTCAGCATCTATTTCGTCCAAGCCAGCATCTATCATAGTGAATTCAAACTCATCCATCGGCACAGTGATTGCCGACTTTTTAATTTCAAACACACCTTTGCGGTCAAATATAAACGTTAACGAACCATTATTGCCCAAACTGCAGTTGTATTTTTTGAAAACAGTACGAACAGCTGTAAACGAACGGTTGTTGTTGTCGCTCAAACATTCAACGAATACACCTACACCACCATTTGCATAACCTTCGTACGTAAGCAATTCAAAGTCTGATTTATCTTGTTTCCCTTTGTTTATAGCACGTTCAATTACGTCCTTAGGCATATTTTGGCTCTTGCCGTTTTGAATGCAAAGACGCAAGCGCGGATTCATATCAGGGTCAGCACACTGTCCTTCTTTTACTGCGATTGTTATTTCTTTTGAAATACGTGAAAAAATTTTACTTCTTTTAGAATCGTTGGCACCTTTATCTCTCTTGATTTTTGCCCATTTACTATGTCCTGACATATCTCTGTAAACTTTAAACGGGCAAATATAAAAAACATTCCTGATGTACAAGAATAAGTTGAGGCGAAGTTCTTCATAGAAACGTGAAAATTAGCGCTCGTATATCTCATTTGTCATTCTTATTCTTTTCATATATTTGATATATTTGTAAAAATTTAACTGAGAAATGAAACAAACTATTCTTATCACCGGTGGAGCAGGTTTTATAGGCTCACACGTTGTTCGATTATTTGTCACAAAATATCCAGACTATCATATCGTAAACCTTGACTTGCTTACCTATGCGGGGAATCTTGAGAATTTGAAAGATGTGCAAGACATGCCAAACTACACATTTGAACGTGGCGACATTGCCGACGAACCATTTGTGCAATCGTTGTTTGACAAATATCATTTCGATGGCGTTATTCACCTTGCTGCCGAATCGCACGTAGACCGCTCTATCAAAGACCCTTTTGCATTTGTTCGCACTAACGTATATGGTACGGTTGTTTTGCTCAACACTGCAAAAAATGCGTGGAAAGACAACTTCGAAGGCAAGAAATTCTATCACATTTCTACCGATGAAGTGTTTGGCTCATTAGGTCAAACCGGTTATTTCACCGAAACTACTCCATACGATCCACAAAGTCCCTACTCTGCTGCCAAAGCAAGTTCCGACCACTTTGTACGCGCATACTGCAACACGTATGGTTTCCCTGCCGTATTGAGTAACTGTTCAAACAATTACGGACCAAATCATTTCCCTGAAAAATTGATTCCTTTGTGTATCAACAATATAGAAAACAATAAACCGCTCCCTATCTACGGCAAAGGCGACAACATTCGCGACTGGTTGTATGTTATAGACCACGCACGCGCCATTGACCTCATTTTCCACAAAGGGAACGTTGCTGAATCGTATAACATAGGCGGAAACAACGAGTGGACCAATCTTGCATTGGTACAAACACTTTGCCGCATAATGGACAAAAAACTCGGTCGTGCCGAAGGTGAATCAGAAAAACTCATCACATTCGTGAAAGACCGCGCCGGTCACGACAAACGTTATGCTATTGATGCGTCAAAACTCACAAAAGAACTAGGTTGGGAACCATCGGTTTCTTTTGACGAAGGATTTGAAAAAACTATTGATTGGTATCTTGCCAACGAAGAATGGCTCAACAACGTAGTTTCCGGCGATTACGAGAAATACTACGAAACGATGTATAAAAATTAATATTGACATGCAAAAACTCATACTTGTAATGTGCACGGCAATGTTTGCATTGAGTGCATGCCACAAATCTTCTCAAAATCAATACGAAACTACCGAAGGTGGTTTGCAATACTTGTATTGCGACAAGTCACATTCTGACATTGTGCCACAACTTGGTAACAAACTGCTTCTTGATGTAAAATATTTTGATGAAAACGATTCTTTGTTGTTCAACTCGCAAGATATTTCGTCTCGTTTTATCATGGATTTTGACAAGCCGGAAACTCCCGGAGCAACTATCAATGATGCGTTTGCAATGATGCACGAAGGCGATAGTTTGAGCGTGCTCATAAATGCCTACAAATTTTATCTTGGTGCCGGACAAGTGCAAGAACTGAAGAAAATTGACACTACCAAAACGCTTCGTTTTGAACTTCGACTCAAAAAGATTCTTTCACCCGAAGTGATTGAAAAAGAGTTGAAGAAACAGGATAAAATCTTGAAAGAAGAAGAAGAGTTTTTACTACAAGAATTTATAACGAAACATTATCCTGACGCAAAACCCACACAATCGGGTCTTTACTATATAGAAACAACGATAGGCGAAGGTCCACTGATTGCAAAAAACAACACAGTTGCTATTCATTACACTGCTACCTATATTAATGGAGAACCAATTTATTCTACCTATCAGCGCAACGACCCACTTGTGTTTGAAGTTGCAGATCCAAACGTGTGGCCATGCTTGGCAGAAGCCGTGCAATACATGCGAAAAGGAGGAAAAGCAACAATTATAGCTCCTTCAAAATTAGCAGCCGGAGAAAATGGAGACAAACAAATGAACATTGCTCCACGAAAAACAATCATTTTTGATTTGGAAGTGATAGCCTACAAGTAGTGCTATTGATTCATAACCTCAACGGTATGCACTGCGGCAATTGCTGCGGTTTCGGTACGCAGACGGCTTTCGCCTAAACTTATTGGTATCCAACCTTGTTGTTTGGCTTGTTGTATTTCGGCAAGAGAGAAATCGCCTTCGGGGCCTATCAAGATGGTAATCTCCTCTCCTTTCGCCACTTCATCGCGGAGAAGTTTTTTCTCTTGATTTTCGCAATGAGCAATGCATTTTTTACCCGAATAGTCTGCGGCTAACACGTCTTTCACGGCTGTCATTTCGTGCAACGTTGGCATTGTTGCTTTGTACGACTGCTTCATGGCCGAAAGCACTATTCGTTCTATTCTGTCGAGTTTCAAAACTTTGCGTTCAGAGTTATCGCAACAAATGGGCACAATCTCGTCAACGCCAATTTCTACGGCTTTTTCTATGAAAAACTCAAAGCGGTCGATGTTTTTTGTGGGAGCCACACACATGCGTACATAATAATTATGACAACCAAAATGTGGCGTGGTTTCAAGTATAGAACAATAACAATCTTTTTTGTCGACAACGTCTATGCGAACCTTGTACAGGTTCCCCATTCCATCTATAACATGAATTTCATCGCCTACAACCTTACGCAATACTTTCGCACAATGTTTTGCTTCGTCATCGTGTAACACAATTGTTGACTCCTGAATGTCGTTGGAATAAAAAAGATTCATACCTAATTTTTGCAAACATACAAAATTTATAGAATGATGAAATTTTCGTACTAAGCGAATCAATATTTTTTACATTTGTGTAGCTAAAAAATTTTCAATGAAAAAAGGTTTTCTCTATATAGGTATTGCCATCGTGGGGCTTCTATGTGTTATTGCTTTAGCCATTTCGCCAATAGCAAAATCAGTATTGGAAAATAATTCTAAAGAATATATCGGACGAAAAGTTTCTATGGATAAACTTTCGCTCAACATATTCTCGGGACGACTCAAAGTATCTAATTTCACTATGTACGAAGCAGATGATAGCGCAGCGTTTGTTACTTTGAAATTGTTTGATGTAAACATAAATCTCAAAAAACTTCTGACAAAAACCGTTGAAATAGAATCTATCTTGCTTTCCGATGTTTCTGTTCAAATTGTTCAAGACCGAGATAAATTCAATTTCACTGACATTATTAATTTCTTCTCCGACACTACCGTTGCCGAAACCGACACTACACCTTCAGAATGGGGCGTGATTGTCAATGACATAGAATTAGCCCACAGCTATATACACTACCAAGACAAAAGCATTGGCAGCGAATGGAATTTGGAAGACATTTCTGTCGTTATTCCCGGTATTGATTTATCGTACTTGCAAGCAAAAATGGGATTGGAACTCAATTTCTTGGATGGAGGGAAATTAGCCACTAACGTCAAATACGACACCGAGAAATCTCTCTACGATTTGCATGTTGATATTCAAAATTTTCAACTCACACCAATTCTTCCATATTTGCAACAATCACTTAATGTTGACAGCCTTGCTGGTACCTTTAGTACCAACCTGTACATAAAAGGTTCTACAGAACATTTGATGAATTTTGATGCCAACGGATTTCTCAAAATCGGTAGTGCTTGTTTATGCGACATGCAACAAAAAAATGTATTTGCGGCCGATAGTATCTTTGCCGAAATTAGTCACATTGATCTGATTAATAACAAGGTAGAACTTAATTCTGTTCTTGTGAGCGGACTTTCATCGTACTATGAAATTTTCAACAAAGAAACCGACAATATTACCAAACTCATAAAACAAACTTCAACTACAACCGAAAGCACAGACACCACGGCTATTGCTCAATCAACAGATACGACAAGTAAACCTATAGATGTACGCATCAATACTTTGCGTGTTTCCAATTCTAGTTTCAACTACATAGACAATACGTTACCACAACAATTCAATTACAACATTAGCAACATATCGGTGTCTATCAACAACTTCAACATCAACCAAAATAACGACATTGAGATTTCGGCTCTCCTACAAAATACCGGGAAACTCAAAATTAAATGGATAGGTAATATCAATGATATTTCAAACCAAAACATTAGCGTAACACTGAATAACCTTGATTTAAAACCATTCTCATCATACTCTCTTGCTATGTTTGGCAATGCTATAACGAGCGGACAGATTACTATTCAAAGTCAAAATATTATAGAAAACAATATGCTTAACGGCGCAAACAAAATCAGTATTTACAATCCTCAATTCGGAGACAAAAACCGAGAAATAAAACCAAAATACAATAATATTCCTCTCAAAATGGGAATCTACGTACTTACCGACAAAAATAACAAAGCAAACTTTGATATACCACTTTCGGGCAACATTGATTCTCCCAATTTCTCATATGGAAAACTTATTATTAAAACATTAGGAAATCTGCTCATAAAGGTTGCTGCATCGCCTTTTGCCATGATTCAAAACGATAGCACTATAGAACAAATTACTTTCTCGGTACTCGAAACCGAATTTGCCAATGAGGAATATGCTCAATTTGCAGAACTCAGTACTTTGCAAAAAGAAAAACCGGAACTCAAATTGTATCTGACACAAAACGTTCAATATGAACCAACGCTTGCTGAATACTGCACCATTGCACTTAAAAAAGATATGGCAATTAATGACTCTACGAGCAACGTTACCATAGCAAATGCTGATGATATTCTCATCAAAGAACAATACAGCACTATTCCAACGAAATCGGAAGAAGTGACTGCTTTTGCCAATAAAATGATGCTACAGAAAGGATTGGCAAACAATGACAATCTTACCAATGAAGAACGCGCCACTATGCTCTATGGCGAAGCAATGCGCTCTACAATACTGAAAGACATGAATGTGCGCAACACATTGCTACATTATTATTTGACCAAACAATGCGCAATGCCCGACACCGTTTTGTCTATCACATCAAATCTCATTGAATCGGACTCTGTAAAAATTTCGAAAAATTACTACAAGGTTACTTGGAAAATTAAAGAATAAAATAGTGAATAACAACGTATTTGTGTTGTAAAAGTCAAAAATTAAACGAAATTTGCCGTCCGAAATACATAGTTACATGCAAGATATTAGAAACATTGCGATTATCGCACACGTTGACCACGGCAAGACCACATTGGTTGACAGAATTTTACACCAAGTTAACACTTTCAGAGAAAACGAAGAATCAGGCGACCTTATCCTCGATAATAATGCACTTGAACGTGAACGAGGAATTACCATATTGTCAAAAAACGTTTCTGTTCGCTACAAAGGTGTAAAAATCAACGTCATAGACACTCCCGGACACTCGGACTTCGGCGGTGAAGTAGAACGAGTTCTTAACATGGCCGATGGCTGTTTACTCCTCGTTGACGCTTTTGAAGGTCCTATGCCTCAAACGCGTTTTGTGCTTGAAAAAGCTATACAATTGAACCTTAAACCTATTGTAGTTGTAAACAAAGTTGACAAACCAAATTGCGACCCTGAAGGTGCTAATGAAGCGGTGTTTGATTTGATGTGTAACTTAAATGCATCAGAAGAACAACTTAATTTCAAAACAGTATATGGATCTTCAAAACAAGGATGGATGGGATCGGATTGGAAAACTCCAACCGCTGATTTTACCTACCTACTTGATTTAATTTTATCTGAGATTCCTGCTCCAAAAATTGTAAAAGGTACAACGCAAATGCGCATCACATCTCTTGATTATTCTTCTTATATTGGACGAATTGCCGTAGGACGAATTGCTCGTGGAAGCTTGATTGGTGGACAAAATGTTTCATTAGTTAAACGAGATGGAACAATTGTAAAAACAAAAATCAAAGAATTGTATACCTTTGAAAGTCTCGGTAAAGAAAAGACGAAACAAGAAGTACAATGTGGTGAAATTTGCGCTCTTGTTGGCTTAGAGGGATTTGAAATTGGTGATACCGTTGCTGATTATGAAAATCCGGAAGCATTGCCTTCTATCACAATTGATGAACCTACCATGTCTATGTTGTTTACCAACAACGACTCACCTTTTTTCGGAAAAGAAGGTAAATTCGTCACATCACGTCACCTTCGTGAACGTTTATACAAAGAATTAGAGAAAAACCTTGCACTTCGTATTGAAGAAACCGGTTCTGCCGATTCTTTCAACGTTTTCGGACGAGGCATTATGCACTTGTCTGTGTTGATTGAAACAATGCGTCGCGAGGGATACGAACTACAAATTGGTCAACCGCAAGTTATCATCAAAGAAATCGACGGACAGAAATGCGAACCTATGGAACTTGTTACCGTACACGTTCCTGAGCGTCTTGCTGGTAAAGTCATTGAATTAATTACTCCTCGTAAGGGTGAGATGAAAAATATGACCACGAAAAACGATCGGGTTCACCTTGAATTCTCCATTCCATCTCGTGGTTTGATTGGTTTGACAAGCAGCATGCTTACCGCAACCGAAGGTGAAGCAGTGATTTCGCACATTTTCACAGGTTTCGAACCTTGGAAAGGTGAAATGCCAAACAAAAACAACGGTGCCCTTATCGCTATGGAAACAGGAACATCATATGCGTATGCAATCAACAAATTGCAAGACCGCGGTAGTTTCTTTATTGATCCGGGAGAAGATGTATATGCAGGACAAGTTATTGGCGAACATATTCGCGAAAACGATTTGGTTATCAATGTTTGTAAGAGCAAGAAATTAACCAATATGCGTGCATCTGGTTCTGACGATAAAGTTTCGATTGCTCCTCCAAAGAAAATGTCACTTGAGGAATGCATGGAGTATATTCGTAAAGACGAATTCTTGGAAGTAACTCCAAAATCTCTCCGTCTACGCAAGATTACACTTGACGAAAACGATCGTAAACGTCAAAACAAAGCGTAACTAATTATGAGTTATGGTTTATGAGTTATGAGTTAAAAACGCTTGGCAGCAATGTCAAGCGTTTTTTGTTGCCCGTATAATTTCTCGTTTCCCTTTGGGACCATCGGTTCTTTCTACAGAATACCCTACCGACTCCAACATACGACGAACTGCACCTTTTGCACAATACGTGGTAAGAACGCCTTGGGGATTTGTATGTGTAAACAAATGCGCAAAAATTTCTTCTGTCCACATTGATGCCTGCTTATTTGGCGCAAACGCATCAAAATAAATCACATCACAATTCGGTATTTCGGGCAAAGTGGTAAGGTCTGCATGAAGTTTTTGCAAAGTAAAATATTCCGAAATTTGGCATAATTCGTTCCAACCACAAGTATGCATTGCGGTAAATAAAGGCAAAGCATCTTCTCCGAGCAATTCGGGGTAATTCAGCGTAAGATATTCCTCTTGTGTTAACGGATATTTTTCAATAGAAATAAAGGTTGTCTTTCTGTGATTTCGAGCAGCTTCCATGGCCGTGAGCAAGGCATTTAAACCGGTTCCAAATCCAACTTCAAACACCGTTGGATTCTGTGCCGCTACATATTGATATGCTTTGCCTATATAAATGTGAAACGCCTCTTGTAACGCACCATTCGTGGAATGGTAATGTTCATCCATTTCGGGTATGTAAATGGTATGAGAACCATCTAGGGTTTGCTGCAAAATGTGTGTCATTCTTGCGCTTCTACTTCTGCTTCAACTTCTACTTTTGGTTCCGCATCCTCTACCTCAGCCCTTAAATTAACGACTATCAGAGGAAATTGCTGTTTTAATACATCCAATTGCACTTGTTGCGCACTAGTTTCAGCATGAAGATCAAGATTTAAACGTTCTATTTTTTTAACAGAAAACAATGGTTTCAAGTCCGTCACCAACGTATAACTCAAATCTATCACCGACAAGTTGGTACATGTTTCCAATCCTTCTATTGATGCGAGTTGCGTATGCGAACAATCTAACACTTTAAGCGATTCGCATCCTGCAAGAGGTCTCAGATCAGTAATTGCAGTGCAATTCGACATAAACAAACGTTTCAATTTTGCCATACCCGTAAGTGGCAAAAGGTCTTGCACTTTGGTATTTGAAATATCAAGCCACTCCAAATTAATACTATAAACCAAGGCTTCTATTGATTCAACTTCGGTATTTGCCAATCGCAGATCTTTCAAATTCACTTTATTTTTGGCAAACGTTATGGTTTTTGCCGCAGTATTGGAAATGTTTACTTTTTTCAATTTAGACGCACGCATCAACAAGTCAAAATTTGCAATATTAGGACAATCTCTCGCATCGAATGTCTGCAAGCGCGAAGCACTACTATACAAGAAGCTTAAACTTGAAAGCGGACAAGAGGCAATACTCACATTGGTTAGCATTGTAAAATCTGAAAATGCCTCAACGTTTTCGGTTGTTGCTTGTGGATTTTCTGAAATATTTAACGAACGTAAGTTTGTCAAAGTGCGTAACGTGTCATAGTTTTGAAACGTATGATGTTTTCCGGCAATATTCAATTTCTCCAACAATGGCATTGATGTTAAAAAGCCCAACGTATTTATGTCTGTATTTTCAAATGAAACCGTTTGTAAATTTACAAGCGTTCGCAAGGTATCGGCACCGCTTATTTGAGAATCGGTAATTATCAATTCTTTCAATGCCGTCAAATAGCGCAGTGGTGCCAACGAGATTGGATTTTGCGTGGTTGTAAAATTTGACATATGAAATACTTCCAAGTCTTTCAGTTTTCCTACTGCATTAATATTGTCTATCAAACCGGAACTTTTTTCTATACTCAATTTCTTTGCCCACTTCAATTTTGCAATTACACCATTGAAATCAGACTGCGACAATGCGGAACAATCAATCTGCACCAAACGTTTTTCTTTGTCGGGGATGCGGTTAACTTCAGACAAGACCGATGCGCTTATATCATATATTCTTATTCCCACCGATGAGAATGCGTAACCTTCGGTTTGCGCCTGGGAGCAAATTGAGAATGCAACACAAATTAGTAGCGAGAATATTTTTTTCATACACAAATTATTTTTCAAATATATCGAAAATCAGATACAAAGCAAAAGAGGCTGACTACTTGCCAACCTCTCTTTTAGTATTATTTTGTGTGGGTTATTGTTTGGTAATAACAAATCCTTCAATACGCAAAACCGTTGATGGGTTTTGGGGGTCGTTCGAAAAAATGGTAATATTTTGACTCACACCTTTGTGTTTGTTTCTTGTATTAAGCGTAACATTTACAGTTCCCGTTTCTCCTTTTTCATAGGTCATCTTATCCATAGTACCAGCTGTACAACCACAGGATGTTTTTATTTTACGAATTTCGAGAGGTGTTTTACCTTCATTCTTAAAGGTATATTTGCATGAAACTGTCTCACCCTGCGACACTGTATCAAAATTAAACACAAGACTTTCAAATTTTATTTTCGGAGCATTTTTCAATTCACGCTTTGACATATGCGAAAAATCTTCGGTAATGACCCCAGATATTTGAAGTTTCAATTTGTAATTAACTTTTTTGCCTTGGAATCCAATGTATAAACGATCATAAATTGGCCCCCACTCCTTGCGCAATGTTGGATTGTAAGAAACAACGAGCAAAGCTGAAGAATTTGGTTGAATTGTTTCAGGGAATAATTGCACTGTCAAATATTCCGGGATGCTAGGAAACATAATTGTAACTGCGGTATCTTGCGGGTTATATATTCCTACAGTATCGGTAGCTATAGCCGGATAAAAAATAGTGTCGTAGCGAATCGTAGAAGTTGAAAAACGTACTACATCCAATACATAGGGATATTTTTTTTCTATCTCCTGACTTATTTCTTTTACCGTTCCTTTAAGACTAAGAGTGATTCTTGCCAAAGCCGCATCGGTGGTATACACATATATTTTTTCATCAAAAAGTGATGTTAGATTTTTTGTATTCAGTGACACATTAATTGCCGCCATATTTCCGGGGTTAATGGTGTCGCGGGTTATAGTACACGCAACCGCATCGCTTGATGTTGCTAATTTGGTTATTACTATAGGTTCACTTCCTCTGTTGGTACAAGTAAAAATAGCCTGGCCTGCAACTTTATCTGGTGATATAATTCCATAATTGTACTCTACCTTATCAAATGACAAGAACTGTGCTGAAGCCTGGAATGTAGCTAGCAAAGCACAAGCAACAAATAATAAACTCAAAATCTTTTTCATGCTTTCAATTTTTATCTAACAAAGGTAAAAAATTATTTGATTTATTGTTCTCTCTGGTCATATAATGTAGTAGTAGAATGATTCTTTTCATACTTACGTAGTTGCAAGTACGAAAGATAGCCTCCTAACGACGTAATGAGGAATAATACTCCCGCAGCTATTGTAGCAAAGGTGAATGAATAATTGTCGGACATATACCCAATAAATGGGCCAACGATTGAGAATCCAATGCGAATGAGTAAGCCACGAACTGACAACACGGTAGCACGAATTTCAGAATCACAATAATTTTGTATTAATTCTTTCAAAATTGGTGTAGCATATCCGCGTACAAAATAGAATAAAAATGCCATTCCAAACACCACCCACAATGATGGGACAGCAAACGCAAAATAGCCCAAAGGAACAACCAATACCATTAACAAAACCATTGGTTTAATACCCCAATGTCGTTCCAACCAATCAGACGTAATTGAAGAAATAGCAACAGTCAAATTCAACAAGACCCACACCACCGTAGTTTGTGTTTCGGTAAATTGTTTTTCAACAAAAAATGTTTGAATAGTCCATGCCATAGTAAGAGTTGCGACTCCAATAACAGAAGACATTAAGGTTGTTCTGCTTAAACCTTTATGTTTGAATAAGGCGAAAAAGCCTATCTCAAAAATTTTCATAAACGATTTATGTGACAACTTTTCACGACTTGGTTCTACTAATGAAATAGCGGCCGGTATTGCAATAGCTGCAATAATAAATTGTATCCAGAATACTTTATTGAATGAAAACATTGACGCAATTGCACCACCACAAAGCGCAGCAAACGTTTCAGCAAAGCAACCAAATGATGTTACTCGCCCCTCATATTTAAGATATTTCTGTTGATTTTGTGATTGTTGTAATGAGTCATACAGCATTGCAGAATCGGTTCCTGAAATACAACTCTCGCCTATTCCCATAATGGCTTCGGCTATAAAAAAGGCCCAAAAGCTATGAAACTGAGCATAAATAAGAAACCCGAGAGCTCCTAAAATAGTTCCTAAAATCAATGTTTTTTTACGACCAAGCACATCTGCAAAATACCCTGATGGTATTGCAAATAGCGCACTTGAAAAAGAATACGCGGCTTGAACCAAAAACAATTGAGAAGCAGAAAGCCCGTTATCCGCATAAAACAACCCAATTATGGGCATGTATAGCATAAACCATTTTGCACATCGAATTATGTACAATTTGGAAATATTACCCTCAACGCTCATTGGTCTTTAACCTTTCTACGTCTAATGTTACTGACTGAAGGTTCTTTTTGAAATTTTGTTGAGCGCGAAATTTACGCATTTCCTCACATTTTGCACATCTTATACCCAAACGATACATATCTTTATTGCGACTCACTTCGGTTTCTGGGAAAGGCTTTTTAAAGAAAATAATATTGATTCCCAAGCCTAAAAAGGCAAGTGCAACCAAAACTAATACTAGTAAAAAAAGTTTTAACATAGAAGAAAAAAGGCGGCATTCACCGCCTTCCGTTTTATTTGTTTTTAATCATTACAGTATCAATCATACCGTAGTCTTTGGCTTCTTGAGATGTCATCCAATAATCGCGGTCAGAGTCGGCAGCAATTTTTTCATATGGGTGTCCGGTATGCAATGCAAGAATATCGTATAATTCTTTCTTTAATTTTTGAATTTCCTTTACAGTAATTTCCATATCAGAAGCCTGACCTTGTGCACCTCCAAGCGGTTGATGAATCATCACTCGAGAATGTGTAAGAGCCATACGTTTTCCTTTTGCGCCTCCGGCCAAAAGCACGGCTGCCATTGATGCTGCCATACCGGTACAGATAGTTGCAACATCTGCATTAATATACTGCATAGTATCATAGATACCCAACCCTGCTGAAACAGATCCTCCAGGCGAATTCAAATAAATTTGAATGTCTTTTGATGGATCAGCAGATTCTAAATATAGCAACTGGCCTTGTACTATGTTTGCTACATAATCGTCTATTGGCGAACCTAGAAAAATGATTCTGTCCATCATCAAACGAGAAAAAATATCCATTGATGCTACATTCAATTGACGCTCTTCTATAATCGTCGGTGAAATATAGCCATCCATAGCAGAAACATATTGGTCTAAGCCCAAGCTACTGATACCCAAATGCTTCGTTGCAAATTTTCTAAAATCATTTTCCATGTGTTGTAATTTTTAATAGTTATTAAAAACAAGTAAGGGCAGACTATTACATCCGCCCTTACATGGTAGCTATGTAATATTATTTTGCAGACAATTCATTGAATTTGTCCAAAGTAACCTCGGTTTCAACCAATTTAACCGTGTTTTTGAAAAATTCAATCAATTTCTTAGTTTCTTCCATTTCATAAAGACGATTTAATTCTTCGCGGTTTTTAAGAATTTCACCAGCCCATTGCTCTATCATTTTTTCTTCGGCATTCATCATACCATATTGAGCTAATTGGAAACGAGTGTATTCTTTTGCTGCTTTTTTAATTTCGTCTTGAGAAACTTGAATATTATTGTCTTTTACAAATTTACCACTAATTAATTGCCAACGCAAATCTTCCAAGAATAATGGAAATTCTTTTTCAATTTGTTCCGGAGTTACTTCTTTATTTTCTCTGTTAGCTTCTGTCAGCCAACGTTTTAAGAATTCTTCTGGTAATTCAATTTTATTTGTTTCAATCAATTTCTTCTTGAAATCAGCGAAGAATTTGAAATCACTATTCATTGCATAATTTTCTTCCATTTCCGATTTCAAACGAGCTTTGAATTCTTCTTCGCTCTTTACAGCATCTTTGCCATATACTTTATCGAACAATTCTTGGTTTACCTCAGCTTTGGTGAAACGTTTTACTGCTTCAAGAGTAATTTCATAGTCAGCTTCCATTACTGCTGCGTTGTCTTTCTTAGCTCCGGTGAATAATTCGGTTTCGCTTTCGTCGTTGAATGCTTTTTTAGGGTTGAAAACTACTTTGTCACCTTTTTTAGCAGCCTTGAATTTTGCCAATTCTTTTTTATCGGTAATTTTTGTAAGCAACATTGAGCCTCTTTCTACCGATGTTTCTGCATTTACACATTTCATTGCACCAGCAACAAACTCAGTTCCTTCTATGGTATCAACATCTTCTTGTTTACCAAAACGACTTGCCATTGAATCTATACGTTCGTCCAATGTTTTGTCATCAACTGTGATTTTGTAGTAGTCTGCTTTGTTCTTCTTTGAAAGTTCTATATTGATTTCAGGAGCAATTGCAACGTCAAACAAGAATTCGAACTCTGCATCCTTATCCCAATCTACATTTTTCTGTTTTGCATTTGGTAGAGGTTCTCCTAATATATGAAATTTATTTTCTTTAAAGTAATCTTGTAATGCTTGTGACACAAGTTTATTTACCTCGTCAACCAAAGCATACTTTCCGTACATCTGTTTTACCATTCCCATAGGAACAGTTCCAGGACGGAAACCTTTTACAGTAGCTTTTTTGCGATAATCTTTTAAAACATCATTTACTTTTTCTTCATAATCGGGTTGAGCTATTTGCACTTTTACTACCGATACGAGTCCTTCACCTTGTTTTGTTACGTTCATTGTACAAAATATTAAGTAATTAAAAAAAAACCGCTAACGAGAGCGGTTTCATGTGCGGATAGGGGGACTCGAACCCTCAAGCCTCGCGGCACCAGATCCTAAGTCTGGCGTGTCTACCAATTTCACCATATCCGCTTAGGAGCCACAAAATTAGTTTTTTCTTTTAGAATACAAATAATTTTCAGTATTTTTTTCGTCGTTTATTCAACTTTTTCTGATACCTTGAATGTTCATCTACAACCTTTAAATTCATACAAAAAAAAATCTTATTTTGAAATTCATTATTATGAATATTTCGCTATGTTTGCATAGTTTTAACTTCGTGATGAAACAAAAGTTGACGATATTTGGTTCCATTGTTGCTACAGTATTCTATGCAACAGTTATGTTGACGTTCAACAATAATTGCACTATTGCCGAGAAAACGCTTTCTCAAGAAAATACCATCGTACAATATGCCGAGAATCAAATTAGCAGCCAAAAAGACACATCAAATGCAATTAGCGAGATTGTAAATCTCTGCAAATCGCCTATCAAGAAATTGTCGAACAAATTGTTCGCATCCCCTATCTCTCTCATTAAGATTAAACCGGCAGAATTTGCCGTGCTTGCTCGTCCTATAAAGGATTTTGCATGGGGGGTATTCTCAAATATAGATATCATTTTCCCTTTTAATTATTTCTGGTAAGAAATATACTATATAGTTTAGGGCTACCCGGTAGCATGATTAATTAATAGTATATTTATATAGAGTCGTTCTTTAACGACTTCGTAACCTTAAAATAATTATAAAAATGAATGTAACTCTTATTGTTGGGATTATACTTATTGCCGCTATAGTAATTCCTATTTTACTTTTTAATAGAAACAACGCAAAGCGAAACGCTGCTATCAAACAGCAACTAACAGAAATCTCAAAAGGCGCAACTATCACAAACCAAGAAAGTTGGAACGGATGCGTGATTGCAATAGATGAAAATAAAAAAATGTGTTTCTACGTGCGTCAAGAAAAAAATGTTTGCCATACTCAAATTTTAAACTTGACTGACTATATTACTTGCCGTGTTGTAGCGAGTAGTGCTATGGGTTCTACCGGAACTTCAACAGAAATGGTTGAACTTTTATTTTCGCCAAAAGATGCCAATGGTGAAAATAAAACATTGGTATTTTTCAATGCAGAAACTGATGGCTTTACTCTGAACGGCGAATTGCAAAGTGCCGAACGTTGGAAGAAAATTTGTACTAATCTTATGAAATAACAATTAAAAAAAATTATGTATTCAGTATTAATGGTTTTAATTTTTGTTCTTGGCTATATATGTATAGCATTGGAACATCCGATCAAAATAGACAAAGCAGCAACGGCTTTACTAATTGGCGTATTGACATGGACGATATTTATTCTATTTGGAGAAACTCCTTCTGACGAAGTAGTAAAACTACTTGGTGAAAACTTTGGAGAAACGGCTCAAACACTGTTCTTCCTATTTGCCGCCATGACAATCGTAGAGATTGTTGACCGACACAATGGTTTTGTAATCATTACAGACAAAATCACGGCAACAAGCAAAGTTAAGTTATTGTGGATTATCGGTATTCTTACCTTCTTTATGTCTGCAGTTCTCGACAACCTTACTTCAACTATCGTTATTTTGTCTCTTTTGCGCAAGCTTATTGACGACCAAAAAACACGTTGGACGTATGCGAGTATTGTAGTAATTGCCGCAAATGCCGGTGGCGCATGGTCTCCTATCGGTGACGTTACAACCATTATGCTTTGGATTGGTGGACAAATTTCAGCAATAGGAATCATCAAAACTACGTTCATCCCAAGTTTGGTTTCGTTGTTGGTTCCACTTGCAGTGCTTTCTTTTACCACAAAAGGTGCAATTGAAAAAACAAAAGCTGACGATTCTGTTCGTTATATAACAACTCGCAAACAGCAAGTGGCATTATTGATTTTAGGTATTGGCTTTTTATTATTTGTACCTATTTTCAAAACAACTACTCACCTACCTCCATTTATGGGTATGTTGCTTGGACTTGCCTTTATTTGGGGTGTAACAGAAATTATGCATCGCAATCAAACAGAAGAAGTTAAAAAACAACTAACAGTAGTGAATGTATTGAAACGTGTAGACACTGCTACAATTTTCTTCTTCTTAGGTATATTGACAGCTGTTGGAGCACTTGGCGCTGCCGGACAACTTGGATATTTATCAGAATGGTTGAAAAACGTAACAAATGGCAACACATATATTATTGATACTACTATTGGTGTTTTGTCATCAATTGTAGACAACGTGCCTCTTGTAGCTGCAACAATGGGAATGTATCCTATTGAAGCTGTTGGCCAATTTGCTGCTGATAGTACATTCTGGAACATGTTGGCATTCTGTGCCGGAACCGGTGGTTCTATCTTAATTATCGGATCTGCTGCCGGTGTTGCTGCAATGGGGCTTGAAAAAATAGATTTCATTTGGTACTTGAAAAACATCAGCTGGCTTGCATTACTTGGCTACTTCGCAGGTGTGCTTTGCTTCATAATAGGACTATAATATATAGTTCTCTTTACAAAAAAGCAGAATCGAAAGGTTCTGCTTTTTTTTGTGTGTACTCCATTCCTGTGCTTTTTTTTTACAAAAAAAGCACTTACAAAATTGTAAGTGCTTCAAAATCAAGTCGGGGCAACCTGATTCGAACAGGCGACCCCACGCCCCCCAGACGTGTACTCTAACCGGGCTGAGCTATACCCCGAATCGTTTGCAAAAGTAATAAAAATTTATGCGCTACAAAATTGTATCAGAAATTTGTGTCCAACGTGGTGTACTCCACATCGCATTCCGCTTTCACAGAATCAATTACTTCACGAGTCAGTTTGGCGGTATCAGCAATCTCTTTTACTTTTTCATAGACACAATCACAATAGGCAGGCGTTTGCGCGCCATAAAAACGTTCGTTGTTTTTGTCTTTCAAACATTCCTCTTTTACATCTTCCGGAGAAGGTGTGCAAGCCACTCCTAACGTGGCTATTATGGTTGCAAGAAATACTATACGTTTCATATTTTTTCGAAATTTTGTTATTCAACGAAAATCGATACGGTTTTAGTTTCCGATTTTGTTTTTACTATCAAAATATACATTCCCGCCGGTAAATCTGTCGTTGGTAACTGGCAATCTATCCGCCCTTGAGCATCAACTTTACGACAAAGAATTCCGGTAGTTGAATATAATTCAACCGTTTCCAACACTCCATTCCCACTCACATTTACCACATCATGCGCTGGATTAGGGTACACTTTTATTAATAAATCTGATTCTGCTACTGCAAGTTGTTTTTCTGATTTGCTTATAAGTATAGCCGTAATAGAATAGGCTGGAAGTTGAATGGTTGTTTTGCCATCAGTGAAAGGAATATTCGATTGCTTCAATGCGTTGGAACTATGCGACGTAAATGTTTCTTCATCGTCAGGCAAATTTGTCAACTGCAATACAGTATAGGTACTATCAGGTATCGCGAAATCAGAAACAGAAATGGAGACAGATTTAGAACCACTTGCGTTTCTGTTTACCAACATAATTGTCATAGCGGAACGATCAGTATTTACAGAAGTGTATGCTGAAACCATAGCCTCATTAGTTGACATTGCCGCCACATTAATTTCATTCGCATAACGACCAAACAAATGCACGGTTTCCCACATGCCGTATTTCCAGCCCCATGGGGTGAAATATTCCATTCCATTGCGCGCACCTTCTCCCAAATTTGAGGCATACGCCAAGGCTGTAACCATTGCATTATTTTGTGCTACATCTTTCACATTGTATTCCGAAATTGCATACGAAACCTCATAACCTGCTCCAAAATATTCATCTATCCAATCTTGACATCGCACAAACACACATTCTTTGGTTATAGAATTGTCCCAAGACCCATTTATCTTTTTAACTCCATTCGCTTTGGGGTAATTGAAACTGGTATCCCAGAGCATACGGTGTGTTTGCAAAATATCAGCAGCAGACGTGTCTTCCGGATAATTATGTAAATCAAATACATCTATCATTTTCACACCCGAAGCTTTCTCCTCTTGGGCGCAACGCATTATGAAATATTCTAGCCAACTATAGTATTTGCCACCAGACATAAGCGGGGAATCCGAGGCGGGATTGTACCACGTCCATTCTGAAGCAGCAACTGGCCCACAAATTTTAATGTCAGGAAAGAGTTTTCGTGCCGCTTTAACAGTTGCAAAATAATTGTCCAAATAGCGTTCCAGCGCCGCTGTTGATCGTTCTTTTATAATATCATCATGAGTGCCAGCCCATATTTCGGCCTCATTGTCCATATTCCAATATTTAAATTGGCCTAAATCAAGCGAGAGCGTATTTTTCCAATGCGATAAAATATCCGCCGTTGAATCAGCAGTCCATTCTTGTGTATACAAAGTGTAGTCACCATCGGTAAACGTATACGTATCACCTTGCAAAGAGAATGTTCCTCCTCCACACAAATTTTCGGAACATCCCTCCCACCTTTTTGCTTGATTATAAGACCACTCATCAAAATTATATGCATTGGTTGCAGCCACACGTCCTATCAATTGAAATGCAAACATTCCTTGCATTTCGGGAGTACTTTGCGCCAATTTCTGTGCTATAGTATCCCAATCTGCTGAATACACATTGTTATACCAATCAGGGTGACAGGTTATTTTTTTGCGCCAATTGTAATTCGTTGCATTATTGCCAGCATTTTGTCGTGTAAAACGTATACCGGCCTCGGTAGATTGCAACAAATCTTGATCTGCATTTTGCATGTTGCCTATTGCCCCATTTTTTCCATATAAATAGGGAGAAATAGGTTTGTTTGCCGAATCGGCATTAATTGTTATTGAAATTTGGGCTTGTACGCATTGATACGATACTACACACAAAAGTAAGAGGAGTTTTTTCATAGAAAAAGTTTAGAATGCAAATATAACAAAATAACCATTAGCAGCGCAAACCGACAAATTTGGATAACTTGTTAAATAAAAGCATTCCGATTTTGCAGAACGAAATAAGATTAGGCCTACCTTTATGCAAAAAAATTTAATACAATGGAAAACGAATCAGTTTCTTGTCTTATTATAGGAAGCGGACCTGCCGGATACACAGCAGCTATCTACGCTTCAAGAGCAAACCTCCAACCCGTTTTGTACGAAGGAATGCAAACCGGAGGTCAATTAACTACCACCAACGAAGTTGAGAATTTCCCCGGCTACCCTGAAGGAATTTCGGGTACTAATATGATGGAAGATATCCGCACACAAGCGTTGAAATTTGGTGCCGACATTCGCCAAGGTAATGTAACCTCAGTAGATTTATCGGGAGCAACAAAAATTGTGGTTGTTGATAATAACAAAACGATAGAAGCCAAAGCGGTAATTATCGCTACCGGAGCATCAGCACGCTATTTGGGTTTGGAAAGCGAACACAAATTCCGTGGCATGGGCGTTTCGGCATGTGCCGTGTGTGACGGATTTTTCTACCGCAAGCAAACCGTTGCCGTAATTGGTGGCGGCGACACTGCCGTAGGCGATGCGTTGTACCTTTCCGGCATTGCAGCAAAAGTGTATTTGGTAGTTCGCAAAGATTATCTTCGCGCCTCTAAAGTTCTTCAAGAACGCGTTGCAAATACGCCAAATATTGAGATTCTCTTTGAACACGTAACCAAAGAAGTACTTGGCGACGAAAGTGGCGTTACCGGACTTCGTTTGGAAAAACAAGGCAAAGAAATAGTTGATATAGCGGTAACCGGAATGTTCTTAGCTATTGGCCACCATCCAAATACGGGCATTTTCAAAGGACAAATCAATTTAGACGAAAACGGCTACATAATTACCGAAGGGAAAGGTTCTCAAACCAATATCAGAGGCGTGTTTGCCTGTGGTGACGTGCAAGATCCAACATATCGTCAGGCAATTACCGCGGCTGCATCAGGATGCAAAGCAGCACTCGATACCGAACGATATTTGCAAACGCTATAAAAAGTATTTCAAAACACTCTAAAACGCCCTAACCATGAGCATTTTTTTTGTTTGCACCATCTTATAATTCATGAATTGAGTTACTACTCATACAAATACTAAAAATTAATACATTTTACACCTAAAAAACAATTTTGAACTATGCAAAAGATAACCCCCGTCTTACTTCTTACGGGATATTTGGGAAGTGGAAAAACGACGTTAGTCAATCATATCCTATTAAATAAAAAAGGAATAAAATTCGCTGTTGTGGTAAACGACATTGGCGAAGTAAACATTGATGCCGACCTTATTCAAAAAGGTGGCGTTGTAGGGAAAAAAGATGAAAGTCTTGTTGCACTCCAAAATGGATGTATTTGCTGTACATTGAAAATGGATTTAGTTGAGCAACTCAACGAAATCTTAAAAATGGACAGATTCGACTATATTGTGATAGAAGCAAGCGGCATATGTGAACCAGAACCAATTGCCCGCACAATATGTTCCATTCCTACCATGGGTGGTGAATATACTCGCTATGGCACCGCTCGCCTTGATTGCATTGTGACTGTTGTTGATGCGGTTCGTATGCAGAGTGAATTTTCGTGTGGTGACGACCTTACACGCAAAAATATTGATGAAGAAGACATTGAGAATTTATTGATTCAGCAAATTGAGTTTTGCAATATTGTACTTCTCAACAAAGTGGCCGATGTACAACCAAACGAGTTGCAACGTATCAAAGAAATTATACAAAACTTGCAACCGGGAGTTGAAATAATAGAGAGCAACTATGCCGATGTTGCATTGGAAAAAATAATCAATACAAGCAAATTCAACTACGACAATGCCGCCACATCTGCCGGTTGGATTCGCGGAATAGAACAAAAAGCAACTGAAGTAGAAGAACACGAAGCACATGCAAAACATCACCACGAACATGATGAGCATGAGGATGAGGAACACGAACATCATCATCATGAACACGACCACGAAGAAGGTGAAGCTGAAGAATATGGCATAGGTACATTTGTGTACTACCGACGTAAAGCATTCGATACAAAAAAAATCGAAGAATACGTGTGTCAACATTGGCCAAAATCAATCATCCGCGCCAAAGGTGTTTGTTATTTTTCAGACAATACCGATATGTCCTTCCTTTTTGAACAAGCAGGCGTACAAAAGAAACTCACCGAAGCTGGTTTATGGTTTGCTACTGCCCCAAAAGAGGAATTTGACAAGTTGGTACAACAAGATCCAAGCATTCTTCGCGATTGGGACGAAACCTACGGTGACAGAATGCAAAAGATTGTTTTCATTGGCCAACATATTGACAAAGAGCAAATCATACGCGACTTAGATGAGTGTTTGAAATACTAGAAAAAAGCGTACATTTGCCACCAAAATGAAGCTATTTTAAGAAAATACATTCTACATTATTCTATTTTTACAAAAAAACAAAAACGATGAAAAAGATACTATTTACACTGCTTATGTCCGGTATTTGCATGGCTGCAAGTGCTCAAGTGACTGACAATGAATCAAAATTACGCGATAAAAAATCAACTACCGACACTGTTCAAGGATGGAAATTTGGTGGAATGACTGACATTAAATTTTCCAACACAAAATTATACAATTGGTCTGCCGGTGGTGACAATACCATTGCGGTAAATGGTGTCGCAAATCTTCATGCAAACTACGTAAAAGGCAAAAACACATGGGATAACTCATTAGGCCTCGGCTATGGAATTATGCGCCAAGGCTCAAAAGAATTGGAAAACGGACAAGACCGCCCATTCAAGAAAACCGATGATAAAATTGAATTATCATCAAAATATGGACGTATGGCATATAAGAATTTGTACTATGCAGCATTGCTTGACTTCAAAACGCAAATGACAGAAGGTCGTAACTACACTTCCGATACAACTTTTACCATTGTTTCAAAAGCATTGGCTCCAGCATATTTAACCGGTGGTGTTGGTCTTGACTACAAACCAAACAACTACTTCAGCGCATATGTTTCACCTATCACAGCTCGTTTTATTATTGTAAATGACCAAGATCTTGCTGACCTCGGTTCTTTTGGTGTTACTCCTGCCGAATATGGAGTTGACCCAGGAACTGGAAACCCTGTTAAAATTAGCGATGGAGATTTATTCAAATACGAACTTGGTGGATATATTCGAGTTCAATATAGTAGAACACAATGGAACAATGAATTCATGAAAAACATTGGTTTTACCACAAAATTGAATCTATACTCTAACTACCTTGAAAACCCTGAAAACGTTGACGTTGATTGGTCTACATTGATAACATTTAAAATCAATAAATACATCAATGTGAGCTTCGATACTCAATTGCTCTATGACGATAATACGAAAAATCCTGAAGACGTAAACAATGATGGAACAATTGACCCAACAACTGAAATATTCGGTCCTAAAGTTCAATTCAAAGAAATTTTGGGTGTAGGATTTTCATATACGTTCTAAAAAATTAAGCACCAATATATTACATCTTTTTTCTTGATTTTGGGAAAATTTTGAAGTATATTAACCACAGTTTTATATCTTTGTAAAGGATAAAATTATTGAAAATGGCACAGGATGCAAAAATAGCACTAGAAGGTCTTAAATCAAAAATTACCATTTTGATGTCGATGTTTTCAATAGTAAGATCACAAAATGAAGAATTACATAAAACGAATGAAAATTTAAAGGAAATAATAAATAAACAACAAAATTCAATAATAGAGCTAGAGCAAAAAGTTAATACGTTACAATTAGCAAAGGCTGTATCTGATTCATCGGGGGACACAGATCAAAAATCTGCCCGAAAATATATTGAAGGACTAATACGGGAAATTGACTCTTGTATTGCATTATTAAATAAATGAGCGACGATAAATTAACCATACGGCTGAAGATTTTAGAACGCGAATATCAATTGAAGATATTCCCGAGCGAAGAAGAGAAAATTCGTGAGGCTTGCAAACGCGTTAATGATAAAATTGAAAAGTTCCGTAGCATGTATCCAAGCAATGTTGAAAGCAAAGACTTGTTGGCTATGGCTAGTTTACAAATCGCTATCGAATTAATCGAAATTGAATGTCGCCAAAAAAACGACGTTGGTGATTCAATAGAACGAATAACTGAGGAAGTCGATGAATTTATTAAAATAAATCAATAGTAAGGAATATATATAACATACTCGTATAGTTTCTTTCATTCGCGGAAAACTCGACATTTATTTCGCACGAAAAAGAGATCAGTTACAGTCGCCGATGATAGACCTCACTCCTTCGGGAGTCCTTTTTAGGACAGTGGAAATCAGAATCGACATACTCTCTAACCTTGTTGTTTTTTTGGGGTTTTCAGAATTAGAAACATACGAGTTTTTTATTTATATATATTAATTATGTCTACAACTATAACAATCATTATCTGCATTATTACATTTATTGCTGGAGTAGCTCTTGCATTTGTAATCCAAAAAATATTTCTAAAGTCAAAAACACAGTCAATCATTGAAAAAGCAAAAGAAGAAGCTGAAGCGACAAAGAAAGAACGTATCTTTCAAGCGAAAGAAAAATTTCTGCAAATGAAGACTGAGAACGAAAAAGTAATTAATGAGAGGAAAAATAAGGTTGCACAAGCCGAAAATCGCATTAAACAAAAAGAAGCATCGCTTCAATCTAAGTTTGATGAAATTCAACGCAAACAACAAGAATTGACAACTCAAAAAGACCTTTTGACAAACCAACTTGAAATCAACAAAAAGAAAACTGAGGATTTAGAAAAAATGCACAGACAACAAGTTGAACAACTTGAAACAATTTCAGGTTTGTCAGCTCAAGATGCAAAAGAACAGTTGGTTGATTCTCTTAAAGCCGAAGCAAAAACCGATGCCCTTTCTCTTATCAATGAGATAATGGATGAGGCTAAAATGACGGCAAACAAAGAAGCGAAAAAAATCGTTATTCAAACAATACAAAGAACTGCTACAGAGCACGTTGCAGAAAACTCTGTTTCCGTTTTTAATATTGAAAACGACGAAGTAAAAGGAAGAATTATTGGTCGTGAAGGCCGAAATATCCGCGCCCTAGAAGCAGCAACCGGCATTGAAATCGTTGTTGATGACACCCCTGATGCAATTATCCTTTCAGGTTTTGATCCTGTTCGTCGTGAAATAGCTCGACTCTCACTTCACCAATTAGTTTCTGATGGTCGTATTCACCCTGCAAGAATTGAAGAGGTTGTGGAAAAAACCAAGAAACAAGTTGAAGAAGAAATTATTGAAACCGGTAAACGCGTTACTATTGACTTAGGTATCCACGGTTTACATCCTGAATTAATTCGCCACATAGGTCGAATGAAATATCGTTCTTCGTATGGTCAAAACCTTTTGCAACACTCTAAAGAGACTGCAAAACTTTGTGGTATAATGGCAGCAGAACTTGACTTGAATGCTAAAGCAGCAAAACGTGCAGGTTTACTCCATGATATTGGAAAAGTAATTGAAGATGATGGAGAAATGCCACACGCATTAGCCGGTATGAACCTTGCAGAAAAATGCAAAGAACGTCCTGAAATTTGCAATGCCATTGGAGCTCACCACGAAGAAATTGAAATGGATTCGTTGATTGCACCTATCGTTCAAGTGTGCGATGCAATCTCAGGCGCTCGTCCTGGTGCTCGCCGCGAAATCGTTGAATCATACATCAAACGATTGAAAGATTTGGAAAATATTGCACTTTCATATCCTGGCGTTCTTAAAACCTATGCTATTCAAGCTGGTCGTGAACTACGTGTGATTGTAGGTGCTGAAAAAGTAAGCGATTCTGAAGTTGAAGTTCTTTCAATGAATATTGCGAAGAAAATTCAAGAAGAAATGACCTACCCTGGCCAAATCAAGATTACGGTTATTAGAGAAACAAGAGCAATTAATTACGCAAAATAATGCCAAACGGCAAAAACATATTAGTTACCGGTGGTGCGGGTTTTATAGGTTCTAACCTTATAGAAGAACTACTAGCCAACAACAATACGGTAACATGTTTGGATAATTTTTCAACGGGATTTCGGAAAAACATAGAACGTTTTTTCGAAAATCCCCGTTTTTCTCTTATAGAAGGCGATATCCGTGACATTGAGATGTGTCAAAAAGCCGTTGCCGGAAAAGATTTGATTTACCATGAAGCCGCATTAGGCTCTGTACCACGTTCAATTGCCGACCCGGTTACAACTACACAGGTAAACATCTTAGGATTCGTAAACATGCTTACCTCTGCAAAAGATGCCAAAGTAAGCCGATTTATATACGCAAGTTCCTCATCAACCTATGGTGATGCGAATTATTCACCGAAAATTGAAACAAAAAAAGGGAACCTGCTTTCTCCCTACGCAGTTACAAAACATACGAATGATTTGTTTGCTAAAAACTTCTCTGCATTATACGGCATAGAAACCATTGGATTGTGTTATTTTAATGTATTTGGTCCACATCAAGACCCGAATGGTGCATACGCAGCGGTAATTCCTAAGTTTATTAATCTCTTGTTGGAACACAAACAGCCAACCATCTATGGCGACGGAAAACAATCACGCGACTTTACTTTTGTACAAAACGTTGTGAAAGCAAATTGCTTAGCTGCAGATACTTCGCTAGAAAACAAGCATGAACACATTAATATAGCTTGTAACGAATCGATAGACCTTACAACTCTTACGAAGTATATTATTGAGAACATGTCTAAATTTGATGCCGAAATAGGGAAGATTCAACCTATTTATGCAGAAGCACGTCTTGGTGATATAAAAGATTCTCTTGCTTCAATAAAAAAAGCAAAAGCACTACTCGGTTATGAACCGGATATATTAGTAAGAAAAGGTATCGAGATTACCACTCAGTGGTTTTACGAAAACCGATAATTCCACTTTCCTACTATCTAGAAAAGCTCATCGTTTTCACTGTCATCCATGTCATCGTCACTGTCATCATCATCTTCTTCTTCATTTTCTTCATCCATATCTTCTACTTCAAAATACGGAATGTCCTCATCTGACAACAAATCTTCCTCACGCAATTTACCACTCACAATTTTATCTATCTCATCATCTGACAATGCTCGCACATTCGTAACAATAGTGTGATCATCAAGGAAATCGCCATAATCCAAACTTGCATTATACACTTGATCAACTACATCCTTCACTGCAACATCTATGGGCACTAAAATATATGCTTTCATCATATTGTTGTAAAAAACAATTGACTCTAGTTCCGAATCATACTGATTAATAGAGCTTTCCAACTCGCCTCGCACTATACGTTCCTGTACTTCATTGAAATGTTCTTTATCTTTGTGCAAAAGACATACGAAGTAACGCAATTTCAAGCCTTTACCACCTAAGCCAGTAGAAATTAGTATCTTATCCTCATTGAGCAACGAACTCTCAAGCAACATTTTACATTCGCGGTATGCCATTGCAGCCCAAAGTTTTATCTCTCCCGAAGCATCTTCCTTGAATTTTTCTATTGCACGAAAAGCCTCTACCTCTTCAAACGAAGCCAACATAACCAATATATCACGCTTTTCTTCTAATCTAGTTTCTGGATCATACAACAAAGGAATTTTTTCTAAAACGTCATCAAGCATTACGACATGCTTTTTCAACATTGTTGAACGTTTGAAATAGTTCATTTGTAGTTCCAAGTCTATCTGCTCCTCTACTATATTCAACCCTTGCGGATTGTCCTTGTATAATTGTTGGAGTTGAGTGAATATTTTATTTGAAGATGACATACTAGAGAGGATTAAATTATTGCATTGTATATAGCGCGTTGTATTCTTGATCGTACTGCAGAATCTCCCAACATGGTATTGCTTGCATCAGGTGTCGCTCTATTTACTCTGTTTGACAAAAATACATAAATTATTGATTTCTCGGGATCAACCCAAAATAATGTTCCAGTGAATCCAGTATGACCATAGCTCTCTAGCGAGGTACAGTGGCACGTTGGGTCTATTTTGGTTCTATCAACTTCGGGTTTGTCAAACCCATAACCTTTTCTGTTGCCTTCGGCACAAAATGGGCACGAAGTAAAAAGATCTACGGTTTCCGGTTTTATATATTGTTCGCCACCATAATATCCTTTGTTCAAGAGCATTTGTGACAATTTAGCCAAGTCATTTGCATTCGAAAACAAACCTGCATGTCCACTCATTCCGCCCATCATTGCTGCACCTTGGTCGTGTACATAGCCCCGCAATAATTGTTTACGGAAAAATTCGTCTTGCTCTGTAGGTGCTATTTGTTGCTCAGGGAAACGATCTATCGGATGGTATCCTAAAGTGGTTGCGCCAATTTTTGCATAAAAATTTTGCTTAGTAAAATCATCAATTGACAAGCCCGATACGTTTTTAATCACATCTGTCATAAAATAAAACCCCAAATCACTGTACACTACACCAGCCTTCGGACATGGAGGAGATTCTACTAACAAACGAGTAAGGGTATCACGATACGCGTTGTTTAACCACACATTTTTTGCAACATGAATTGAATGCTCTGAATCTTGAACCGGTGAAATTGCATTGCTATAAAAAGTATATGAGGGCTTGATATACAACGAATTATCAATTCGACAAGGGAATTGTGCCGAACGACACCCAGCTTTCATTCCTTTATCACTATAGTTTTGGATTAAAGTAGGAACTAACGCAACACCCGGGCGTAAAGCTGACTGATGTGTTAAAACATTACACATCTTCACTGTATCTTTCCATGTGCCACGCAAATATGGTAAATAGTCGCCTAAGGTTTTGTCTAACGAAAAAAGTCCTTCGTCGTATAATTTCATTAAAGACACGCTCGTTGCTGCGGCTTTGGTTACCGACGCTAAGTCGTAAATAGTGTTTTCGGTAACAGAGTCACGAGAACCATACGAATACACACCAAAAGGTTTCTCATATACAACAATTCCGTCTTTTGCCACCAATACCTCGCATCCCGGCATTGCTCCATATTGAATAAAAAGATTCACAATGGAATCAATGTCATGCAACTTGGTAGGATCCATACCAACGTCTATAGCATCGCCATAACGTAACCGACCTATTGCATTATACATAACCCCGGAGCCTACTTTGAAACCACCAGAACCTACCGACAAACGGCCTTGCGCAGGCAACGCTCCAAACAACACTTGCGGAGTTTCACGTTCAACCTCCGCCGTGAAATCATACGCTACCACCACCGATTCTATATCGTTCATTACAGATGTGAACAAATTCAATCCGTACGGATTTGCGTGAAGAGCCAAAACAACATTGTTTGCTTTGGCTATTTGCGAAACCATTTCAACAATTGATGGTGTTATTCCATATTTTTTGTTTGCATACGAACTTGTGCCTTGCACATCAAGCACTACTACAGAATAATTTTGTAACTCTGTTTTCACCTTATTCAGTTCAGCAATATAGTCGCCTGTAGTAGGCAATGTAAATTGTGTAACATTTGTGTATTTAGCGCAGCCTTTTGCAAACGTTGTAGGTTTCTTTGCAAAAGAAACTACGGCTATTTTCGTTTTATCTAAATTGCGGAAAGGCAATACTTGCTTTTGATCTTTCACCACAGTAATTGATGCTTGAATCAATTTTTTCTTCAATTGCAAATATTCCTTTTTGTGCAAATCATTGTACAAAGTTGCTTCTTCTACATGATTTCGTTCTTGCACTTTCATCCATGATTTTGCAAGCAAAATTCTGTAACAACGGTCATTGATGATTTTTTCACTCAAACGCCCCTCTGCGATTGCCTTTTTTATTGCAGTAATTGCCACCGGAACATTTTCTGTAAACAAAAGCACATCATTTCCAGCTTCCAATGCACGAACTTCTATTTCTCCATCGGGATAATATGCGCTCACGCCCTTCATGTTGAGAGCATCGGTAAAAATCAACCCTTTGAAATGCAAATCATTGCGAAGCAAATCAGTTACGATTTTTGACGACAAAGTTGAAGGTAAAGCTTTGTTTTTTTCAAGAGCAGGAACCGATAGGTGTGCCACCATAACACCCGTTAAGTTTTTATTTATCAAATACTTATACGGATATAGTTCCAATGTATCAAGCCTATTTTTTGATACAGAAATGGTTGGCATTGTTTTATGAGAATCAGCATCAGTATCGCCGTGTCCCGGGAAGTGCTTTGCCGTTGTCAAAATCTGTTGTGACTGCATTCCTTGCATATATTGAAACGCCTTTTCGGCTACATTCGTTTTTGACTCACCAAATGACCGAAAATTAATAACCGGATTATTCGGATTGTTATTGATATCAACATCGGGAGCAAAATTGATATGAATGCCCATTCGAGCACATTGTTCGCCAATATCAACACCCATTTGATATAACAAACTATCATTGGTAATGGCTCCAAGCTGCATTTGCTTAGGATAGGAAATGGTGCTATCTAAACGCATTGCTAATCCCCATTCCCCATCTATTGCAATTGACAAAGGAACTTTTGATAATGATTGAAATTCATTCGTCAATTTCGCTTGCAAAACCGGAGAGCCTTTCATGAAAATAATTCCACCAATATTATATTCAGAAATTAAATTTTTGATTTTCTCTGCATTGTTTTGTTTCGGGTCGGAATATGCGGCAACCATAAATAATTGTCCGATTTTTTCATCCAACGTCATTGAACTATACGCCGACTGCACCCATTGCATATCCGCTCCATTGAAGGGATACATATTTTTCATGGGAGACTCCACGGAATTTGAAAACCCACAACTACATACTAAGGCTATTATAAGAAGTAAAACTTTTTTCATTTTATAGATATTCCATTAATTCTTTATACAATAGATACATTGAATCTATGTCTGATTTATTGATTTTTTCTTTTGGCATATGCGGAAACTCTTGTGGTGCGCCTACAAAGCACCAATCTATTGCATACGGTATTTGTTGCAAATTACCTCCGTCGCTTCCTCCTGCTGTTTCCACTTCGCGTTGTATAGCAATGCCACTGCGTTTTGCTATATTCAAGATTTTATTGACATATACTCTTCGTGGCACATATGAATCTTTAAGAGAAACTACGCAACCTTTCGCATATTCAATTCCTTCTGTTACCCATGTAATATCAGCAATCAATGCGTTGTGCAAATGGTAGTTTTTGTAAAGATAACGCCAACAAAATTTTGCATTGCCTGCTCTTGTTTCTTCTCCGGTAGTAAACACTATTGCTCCGTTTTTCATTGATTTGGCAAGTTTTAGTGCAACATACACACCAACTCTATTATCCAAAAATGGTGATTCTATAAAATCTTCATTTTCAATAAAATTAGGTTTATACGTCAAGAGTGTACCCCGTTCTAGATCCTTATCCGATTCGTATGTTAAAGTTTCATCCTGCTCTCGCAATATACAAGAAACCTCTTCGTCTCCTTGTAAGCCGACCAATTCTGTTCCATCATCACATCGTGGAGAGCCTATCGGTAGCAATGTTTTATTGTATCCAACCATGTATCCCACACTATCCATGTGCGCAAAAATCGCAGTGCGTGGTTTTCCCCATACCAACATCACACAATCTTGAAAACCTTCTCCATACACAATTTGAGGTTTATGTCTCCATGTATAGCCGAATTTTTCTACATACCGTACAATAAACTTTGCCATGCGGCTTTCGTCACTTGATGGAGCCGAAATACTACACAATAATTTTAATAATTTGTAATCGTCACTCATTTTCTGCCTTAATATTTATTTGTTGAAATGCCAAAACACAGTCATCGGCATTTGATTTTGCCACTGAAAAATGAATTGAACAAACATCGGTATAACTCTGTGAACGCACGACACACTTATAGCGCTTCAACACAATTTGCACTGCGCTGCTTTGTTCGTATGTATATTCAATTCTATAATGTACTTCAACAATTTTTTCTACTATCTCAGAACTTGCCAAAGCCGATTTTGCGGCTTCTTTATATGCTTGGATGAGTCCTCCTACGCCAAGTAGGACACCTCCAAAATAACGAACCACGACAACTGCAACATTGGTAACATCAAAGGCTTCTAATTGTCCCAAAATTGGTTTTCCTGCGGAATTAGTAGGTTCTCCGTCATCAGAACAGCGATAAATATCTCCTAAATTCCCAAGTTTATAAGCCCAACAATGATGACGAGCAGAATGGTGCTCCTTACGCAATGCTTCCAAATGTACCTTTACCTCATCTTCAGATGTTACAGGATACGCAAACGCCAAGAACTTACTCCCTTTGTCTTTGTAAATTCCTTGTGACGAATTGATTATTGTTTTATACGTATCTTCTTGCATATATATTTGACTCTCAAAGGTAAAAAAGTGTTAAAGGAAAGGGGAACCTTTATATCACAAGTTATTAACGGATTGTACACAAAAAAGCCGATACTCATGTGAATATCGGCTTCTATAATTACGTGTATTATACTACATACGTTTTTCTTTAATACGAGCTTTTTTACCGGTCAAGTTGCGAAGATAGAAGATTCTTGCTCTACGAACTTTACCTTTTTTATTCACTTCGATTTTATCAATCATAGGTGAATTTACTGGAATAACTCTTTCTACACCAATATTACCTGACATTTTCCTAACGGTGAATGTTTCAACAAACCCTTCGTTTCTTCTTTGAAGAACAATACCACGGAATTGTTGAATACGCTCTTTATCACCTTCTTTAATCTTATAATGAACAGTAACTGTATCACCACTCTTAAAATCTGGCCATTCTTTCTTAGTAATAACCTCGCTCTTTACTTCATCTAATAGATTCATCACATTTATATTTTAGGGTCGGCAAATATAACTCTTTTTTTATAAAAACTACCTTTTAAAAAATCTTTTTTGCAAAAAACTCAAAAACTAAGAGAAGTGCCTGTGCGTACACATCTCACGTCATTCTTTTACCCGATATTATTCACTAAATTAGCTTTTCTCTTAGGCTCTTTATAAAAAGAGTCGAGGCATTACCACGACTCTTTTTATTTGAAATATTATTGAGATTATTCCATGATAACCTCAACAGTATTTTGTGCTTTAATTTTGTTCAAAGGAATTTTGTTTCCTTCTATAACTTCACCATTTACCATTACAGATTTAACACCTTTTTGAACACCATTTGGATTCTTAACCGTTATGTCTAAGACATTACCACGGAAACGACGACTCATGCTGAAATTTGTCCATGATTTTGGAACACAAGGATCTATTATAACACCATCATAATCAGGTTGAACACCCATAATGTGGTTAGTTGCAGCATAGTATGACCATGTAGCAGCACCTGTTAACCATGACAAACGAGAGTTTCCAAAACGTGAGTTGAACTTACTATTTGTAGATTGTGCGTATACGTATGGTTCAATTTGACGAACTTCTGCCTTAGTATTGTATGCAGCCGGCATATATGCTCTGAAATATTTGTATGCATTTTCACCATTACCACGTAATGTTTCTGCAATTACAATCCATCCTTGTGGGTGTTGGAAAATAGCACCGTTTTCTTTCATACCAGGGATAAACAATGGCGCTTTGATAGCAGAAAGGTCAGTTTTGATGTATGGTTTTGTTACCAACATTACACCATATTCTGTAGCCAAATGTTTTTCTACTGAATTAAGAACAGAGTCAGCCATTTTGCCTGTAGCGTAACCGCTATATACAGCCCAAGATTGTGGGTTCAACCAAATTTGACCTTCTTCGTTGTCTTTTGAACCATATTTTTCGCCTGCTTCGTTGTATGCACGAATAAACCATTCTCCATCCCAAGTTTCTTTTGCGATAGTTTCGTCAAGTTTCTTCAATTCTTTTTCAGCCCATGCAACTTCTGCATCTAATTTCTTCATTGTGCATATCTCAATGTATGTTTTTAATGCATAACGAAGTTGGAATGCAACGAATGTAGTTTCACCTTTTTGACCAAGTACCAAACAGTCGTTCCAGTCAGCTTTAAGACCGCAAGGAAGACCATGTGCACCTTCACGTTCAAGGTTGAATTCAATAGCGCGACGCAAGTGGCCAAGCACTGTTGCTTCACCTTTGTCAGAGAAAGGAAGTACTTTGTCGAAGAATGACAAATCACCAGTTTCTTTTACGTATGCAGGTACTGTGTTGAACAACCACATACAGTCATCAGAACGATACTCTTCGTCGGCTGTTTTAGGCATTGCGCCCGGAGTGTGGTCGAATGGTTTTACCACCGGCATTGCTCCACCGTTTGATTCTTGTCCTGTCAACATCAATTCCAAACGTTCTGTTACCTCTGAAGGAATAACCGGCAATACGCCAAGCATATCTTGAACAGTATCACGATAACCTAAACCATCACGCTCTCCACTGTATACAATACTAGCAGCACGGCTCCATGCAAATGTCATCAAACAGTTGAATGGGCTCCACATATTGATTTGACTGTTGAATTCAGCATCAGGAGTATTGACACTCATACCTTGAATACGATTGTGCCAGTAGTTTACCAAAATATTGAATTCGTTTTGAGCAACAGCTACAGAACTGATTTCTTCTTTTGCTTTTTTGCCTTGTACTGATGCATGTCCAACACCCATTACAACAACTAATTCTTTTGTCTCGCCTGGAGCCAAAGTAATTTCTGTTTGTAATGTTCCGCAACCATTGTCACCTTCTGCAAGAGAACCGGTACATTTTCCTTGTTCTACTACAAGAGGATTATTATATGAGCGATATGGGCCAATGAATTTTTCACGGTCTGTATCAAATCCGGTAACTTCGCTACCAACCAAACCAATGAATGTGTTTTTTTGACCTGCATCAATCTTGTCTTCTACATCAAGATGTGGGTTAATACAATGATTAATCATACCATTGTCATAACTCATTCTCATAATGTACTGAGTATATTGCAAATTGATTAAATCCATCCACAATTGCCAGTGACTTGCGTATTCTACAAATGTAAACAAACGAAGATTGCGTTTCTTTGAATCATTGTTTGTTACTTTTACAATCCAACATTCATATTCCTTGCCAAGTGGGCAGAAATATGTTGTATTCATTTTAATATTTGAATACTCTGACTCTATGATTGTGTATGCACTACCATGACGGCATGTTGTTTTGAACGAATCAAGCGGTTTGCTTACCGGTTGCCATGATGTACTCCAAAAATCCTTGCTATCGCAATCGTGAACGTACATATAACGCCCTGGTTGGTCCATAGGGATTGTATTTGGTCTAAAGCGCATGAAACGACCTTGTGCTGCCGATTTGTAAAAGCTGTAACCACCAGCATTGTTTGTAATTAAGGCGCCATAGTTTACATCACCTAAATAGTTACACCACGAACGAGGCGTGTCGGGACGAGTTACAACGTACTCTTTCCTTTCGTCATCAAAAAAACCGTATTGCATAGAGTTGTAGTTTAATTATTATTACGTTAAAAAGTTCGCAAATTTATCAATTATTTACTATTCTTCAAAACGTAAAATGGTTTTTTAGTCGCTAGAAAATAATAGAGACACATAGCTATATGCATCTCTACAATTTTTAAAAAATTAACCGCTATGCGGAAATAGTCTCATTATTCTGCCACTGGACGAACCGATAGACCGCTCTTACGGTAGTTGTATCTCCAGTCTGCGCCGCCGCTGTAGAAGACCAAGTAGTACGCGGAGTTGGTATCGTACTGCGTACTACTCCAATAGTTGCCGTCGCTGCCTGCGCCATAGAGCGTACCATTGCTGCCGCCGCGATAGCCCACTGCCGGCAGAAAAATAGAATTTCCATTGCTTTTATCGGTAAACTTTCTACCGAATACGCCATTTTGAGTAGTCCATTCGTTAGTTACGTACGTAGTATTTAAAAGGGATTCAATTTCTTCGAAAGTAGGCACACGGTAACCAGCAGGGCTGGGGTCGTTTGCCTTAGTCCATTCAGTACCACTTGGAGTGGAGTCGTCCCAAGTTGTGCCTCCGTTAGAGTTTTGCAGAGGGTAAGTAACACTCCAAGCCACCTTTCTATTCCATTGGTAAAACATACCTGCACTTTCAGGAGCAGCAGCAAAAGTGCCGGGAGCATCTACATTGCAAGTTGCCCATTTCACACCGTTAATGAGTACCCAACCATCGCCAGAGATTGGTTCGTTTATAGACGGTGCGTAAAAAATAACGCTATCAATATCCGAAACTGCAGATTGGTAAGCTACCGCACCGTTTTTCATTACGTACATGGTTTCTGCCTGTTGCGCACTAAGGTTTGCTGAAAAAAATATGATGGCAACTATTGCCATGAATAATTTTGTAATTCTTATTTTCATTATTTTGTAATTTTTAGTTTTTAATTATTTTTTTTGTTATTATACCCTGTGCAGTTTGAATGTGCAGAACATACACGCCTGCTGGTGCATTGCCCGTATGCAAAGAGGATGTGTGCTGGGTAGTAGAAATTTTCTTCCCATTCACATCAAATAAAGCAAGTGAGAGAACAGCTTCGGAACACACCACCACCACTTCGCCAGCAGCGTTGCAGTATGCCACAGCATCGGAATTGCTTGTTAGTGGTTTCACAGCAGTTTGTTCCACATTAGCAAAGGTGAGTTTCTCAACACGTGCCAAAGCATACGAATTTGCACCCAAAGAATGCGTTACAACTGCGTTAGCACCCGAAAATGTAAGGTGGCGAACATTGCTCAAATTAGTAGCAACAGGCTGAGCCGCATCGCTACTATGCACCAGCAAAGCCCATTGCTGCGCTTGTGCCGAGTGAATGGACAAGAGCAACCAAGGACTAATCAGGGCAATTACTAAGAATTTTCTTTTCATTTTGTTAATTGTCAAGTTTTATAATTTTCTAATAAGAAACATATTTATTTAAACACAAAAATAGTAATTTTTTATACATAAAAAAAGATATTCTTTAACATTCAAAAAAAGAGTGTATTCGATAACAAACAGTCAAGGAACAATATTACTATCCTAAGCAAGTGTTTTATAAATGTGTTGCATTTGCTTGTTCCAATCTACCTTTTGTTTTCCAACAAAAATATGTTGTAAATCTTTCGTCGAAACACTACCTTTGCCTACCTTTAAATTAAAAAAAATGATAGATCTTGGACAAGCAACAATTGATACCATTGTTATCCATAAAATT
>CAYFVM010000024.1:0-38399 GCA_964346725.1 uncultured Bacteroidales bacterium | reverse complement strand
CAATAATTGAAAAGTGGAAATTCTGCTCCTGCATATACAATCGTGTCTTGGTCTCCTACATTTTGTTCACCAGTTTCGTTTGTGTTGTTGCTTGCAGGGTCTGGGTTATATTTCCCACAACGGAAAACTCCTTTGAATGGATTTGCTGCTGTTCCAATACCTTGCCAGCCTCCGCGTAGTGTAATCGTATTGGAAGGTGCAGTTAAATAGAAATGAACACCCTGAAATCCATCATTGTTGGGAATAGAAAAGATTCTCTGTACTGCATTTCCATCTGGATCGACGTAAAAAGAATCTATCGTATAAAGAAATTCCTTATTTTCGTTAACTGCTGACGAAAGTCTTTGTAAATCAGTCTCATCTCTAATGAGAATAGGATTATGTTCAGACCCCAATGGAGCAGACCAATTTATAGTAGAATTCGGATTTATTGTTCCTATTGTCTTGTCACCGACATTCATGACGGTATCAGCTATGGAAAATCGTTGATCAAAGAGTGACAATTTGTACCGTCGTGTGCACCCTTCAGCAATGGGCTCATAGTAATGATATCCTGCTGTTTTAATTTCTTTATTGTCTTTCCAAGGGTAATGATATCCTCTTGCTTTCACTTTGTCCGCATTTAAGTGTTCTACCAAGACTTTCTCTCCATTTTCTCCATTAAGATACAATTCAATAGTAGAACTTTCATTGTAAAGAAGTTTGATAACAAAAACTAAATCTTCGCAGGTAATAGCGTCGCCTGAAAACGTAAGTCCAGATGGGATGTTAGGCAACTTTGCTGAACCATAAGAGACAGTGTCAGGAGAAGTGAGAAATACCAAATATTCAGGTTTAAAAGAATTTGCATTAGGATATGATTGTCGATTTTTTTCGGTAGAGGCGGTGTCAATAGAACCATATGAATTACAACCAAATACGAATCGATATGGCTTTACACCGGCTAAATATACTTTTGATGTATAAAAGTCGGTGGAGTATGTATAGAAGGTTGACCAAACCTCATTTGATGAGCCATTTGCATTGAGTCCCCATGCTTTTGAATATACACGTCCATTAATAACAGAATCAACTGTCGGGGCGTTTTTTTTCTTTGTTGCTACCGTTATGTCAAACCATTCTATATCAAAAGGATAGCCAGTTGCTATATCATAATCACATCCAATGTCAAATTCAATATAGTATAATCCGGCAGTAAGTCCCGTAAGGGTAATTGGGGTGTAACCTTTGGTTCCTCCGTTGAACGACAATGTTTTGGGACCATAATATGCTTCAGCATATGAGGTGATGATTCCATTCTCTTCTGATTTTGGAAGTGAGGTTTCTGATTTTACAATTTCGTCATTTACGGCATCAGTTTCATTTGAACCATTATATCCATTGTCGGTAGATGAACGTTTTATACGATAGAGTACATCATTTCCTGAATTACCAGTTGGTGTAGAACTAGGCGTGCTAGCACCATTGTATCTGTATCCTCCAAATCCTAAATACACGGTTTCTTCTGGATTTGATATGCGGAAATATAGGCGATTTTCGTCGGAGCAACTGTTTCCTGGTTCGGTGGAGTGTTGATATCGAGCAAAAGGTCGCGATGGTCCAGTTCCTCCTTCTCGAGAGCCAAGGGCTAAATAGCAATAGCCTTTTGCCACAGGGGCAACTTCTGTTCCACAATTCGGCATAAGTTGCTTGGTCCCGTCGGCAAATGCTGTCAAGGTAGCAAGTAGTAGATGTAATATGGTGAAAATACAATGCCTCATACCCGAATATCAAAATAAATTCGGGTATAAGTTACAACAAATCAATACACTATGCAAGCAAAGATAATTAAAAAATGCGAACATTATTTAGTTATAGAAAACTTTTTGAAATTTATACTAACTTTTCAAACTATAAAGTAAAATCCCTTGTAAAAAGCTGCAAATACGTTAAGAGTCGGTCTTTTAGTGATACGAATCATATTGAAATTTCTCGTGTATTGTCAGGCAAAACGGAAATGGTTACGTGCAACGTATCGGAAGGAAGCAACGAATTTGCCAATTCTGGCCACTCTATGAGGCACAAATTTCCCGTATAAAAATAGTCTTCTGCTCCTATGTTTTGCAAGTCGGCGAGGGTTTCTAATCGATAAAGGTCGAAGTGGTAAATCGTGCGTTTTTCTGGTGTCACATATTCGTTTATGATGGCAAACGTGGGGCTGGCTACATTGTCGGTTACGCCGTATTCGGCACAAAGAGCTTTAATAAACGTGGTTTTTCCTGCACCCATTTCCCCGTGAAATGCGATAACGGTGTGAGTTCCTATTGCTGATTTGAATTTCTTGGCAGCCTGTGCAATGTCGTCCAGTGAGGTAATGTGTATAGTCTGTTCCATTTAATTAATCATATTCCTTCTCATTTTGCAAGCCCGAAGGTACGTCTACTTTGTTATTCGTATCTCAGTGCAACAATTGGATTCAAAGTTGCAGCTTTTTTTGCAGGATACCAACCAAAAAATATTCCAGTTAATACACACACTAAAAAAGAAAGTATGAGAGAATAACCGGTGATGATTGTAGGCCAACTAGTAAAGGTAGTTATGACTTTTGTTGCCGCAATGCCAAAGCAAACGCCTATAACTCCTCCCGAAACACTTATAAAAATAGCTTCAGTTAGAAATTGCATCAGAATGTCTTTCCCTCGTGCACCCACTGCCATGCGGAGTCCAATTTCTTTGGTTCGTTCTTTTACCGAAACATACATTATGTTCATAATTCCAATACCACCAATGAGAAGGGAAATACACGCAACCGCAACCAATAGGGTGGTGAGTAGGTCGGTTGTGGAACTCACGGTGGTGAGCAATTCTTCCATAGACATAATGCGGAACGGATTGTTGGTGCCATCGCTGTTGTGAACTTTTTGGAGTATTTGTGTAACTTCTTCAACGGCTTTCGTTGCTGATTCTTCGTTTATGGCCGAAACCACAATCGAATTTATGTAGGTAATTGCTAAAATTCGTTTTTGCACGGTAGTGAATGGAGCCAAAATTACATTGTCTTGGTCTTGCCCGAAGGTGTTTTCTCCTTTCGATTCCAGCACGCCAATAACCAAAAATGGGGTGTTTTTGAATCGAATAGTTTTGCCAATGGGGTCTTCATTTCCGAATATATTTTCAACCACCGTTTGCCCAATCACCACAACTTTTGAAGATTGACTTACGTGTCGTTCGGTAAACATACTTCCTTTGCTGAGGTCCATCTTTTTTATGGCAAGGTAGTCGGGATACACTCCGTACATGGTAGATGGGTAGTTGTTCGCGCCATGAATTGTTTGCCCACTTTTTTGCACAATAGGTGAAACTTTATCTATGTATCTTGCTTTTTTTGAGATTGCTTCAACGTCTTTCAGTGTGATGCTTTGTTGAGAACCATCATCAATGCGTACGCCTCCTACACGTTCGGAACCGGCGCGTATGGTAATCATATTTGAACCCATTTGTGATATTTGGGCTTTGATACTTTCTTTGGAACCTTCGCCAATAGCGAGCATAGTGATTACCGAGGCTACACCGATAATGATGCCCAACATAGTGAGAAATGTTCTCATTTTGTTGAGTATCACTGCTTTTCCAGCAACTTTTATGAGATTTGAAAATACCATAATCAATCAGTTATAGGGGGTAATTTTGCTAATTCTTCTTTTGCATCAACTTGATGCTCGTGCGTAACATCACTTATAAGAATGCCATCGCGAAGCGTGATAGTACGTTTGCTCATGCGTGCAATGTCGGGTTCGTGAGTCACAAATACGATAGTTTTTCCCTGACGGTTGAGGTCTTGAAACAGTCCCATGATTTCGTATGACATGCGCGTATCCAAGTTACCGGTAGCTTCATCGGCAAAAATTACAACCGGGTCGTTAACAAGCGCGCGCGCAATGGCAACACGTTGTTGCTGTCCTCCCGAAAGTTGGCTGGGCATGTGGTGTAATCTGTTGTGTAGCCCTACAAGTTCCAATGCGTGAATGGCACGTTCTTCTCGTTCTTTTGAAGGAATATTGTGATTGTAAAACAATGGCAACTCTGCGTTTTCTATACAAGTAGTACGCGGAAGTAGATTGTATGACTGAAACACGAATCCAATTTTGTTATTTCGAATAGAAGCTAAGGCATCGTTGGACAATGCGGTAATTGAAGTGCCATCAATTTCGTAGGTGCCACTCGACGGTTTGTCAAGACAGCCGAGAATGTTAAGCATGGTCGACTTGCCCGAGCCGCTTGCTCCCATTATGGTGACGAATTCTCCTTCGTGGATCTTGTATGAAATGCCGCGCAGTGCGCGAACTATTTCATCTCCTACCACAAATTCCTTGTGCAAATTGTCAATATGGATAATCGTTTGCTTTTCCATCGTCTTGCGTCTACTATGTTATCTCCTTTTACCTCCCGGAGGGCCTTGCATAAATGGGCTTTGTGTGTTTGCTTCTTCTTTTTTCGTAACGGTTTTCATATTGGTTACGACAGAATCGTTTTCGCTCAAACCGGAAAGAATTTGGTAATTAATTTCGTCGTTTGCACCTTTTGTAACAGGGCGGCGTTCAAGTTTTTTGTTGGAAAGTACCCACACAAAGTCACCTTGTTTTTCTTGACGGTCTCTTTTTTGTGGACGCACGCTATCAGGTTTTCTCGTTGGAATATCTTGCGTGAGCGCTTGTTCGTTTTGTTCGGCATATTTCCGCAACAAATCAGGTGAAATTTCATAATTCAAAGCACCTTCGGGAATGGTAAGTGCATCAGCTATTTCGAGCGTATAAATAGTTACGGTAGCAGTAAGACCGGGCATTAGCTTGAGTTTAGAGTTGTCGGCTTCAATGATTACCGTGTATGTCACCACGTTTGAGGTTACCGTTGGGTCAAGTCTTACTTGGGTAACTTTGCCGTTGAAAACATCTTCTTGAAATGCATCTACGGTAAATGTAACTCGCTGGCCTTCTTTTATTTGACCAATATCAGCTTCGTCAATGTCAGCTTCAACTTGCATTTTGGTTAAATCTTGCGCAATGGTGAAGAGCGTAGGAGTGTTGAAACTTGCTGCTACTGTTTGTCCTTCTTCTATGCTTTTTGACAAAACAACTCCATCAACCGGTGAATAGATATCGGCATAACTGAGGTTTGTTTTTGCCTTGTCAAGGCTTGCTTTTGCTTGCGTCAGTGAACTTTTTGCATTGTTGTATTTGTATGAAATTTCTTCAAAATCGGCATCACTTATCAATTTGTCGTTGTACAATGTTTTTTGGCGCTCGTAGTTTTTCTTTATATAGTCTAACTCATTCAGCGCACGTTCGTAACTTGTTTGTGCTTCAGCAACGGTTGCACGCAAATTCGTTTTGTCAATTTCGGCAATAATTTGTCCTTGTTTTACTTGGCTGTTATAGTCAACATATATTTTTTTGACTTCGCCCGAAACTTGAGTTCCCACTTCTACTTGTTGCGTTGGCTCTATGGTTCCCGTTGCAGTTACAACTTTGGATATGGATCCAATTTTTGCTGGTGATGTGCTTACTACAACAGTATTGTTTTTGTCGCTTGTAAAAAACAAGAAATAGGCTGCTATTGCAATGAGTGTAAGAACGATAATGATTATTTTTTTAGCTTTCATAGTGCTATAGGTTTTCCTTGATATTGTTCAAGCAAAAGGTGGTATGAAACAGCCATATATTTTGCTTGTAATTTTGAAAGATTTGCTTGAATGTAATTAGTCTCTGCCAAAAGGAGCGAAGTTGCGTCTGTAGCGCCAACATTGAATTGTTTTTGGGCCACTTCGTATGAAACAGCCGCAGCTTTCTCCGATTTCTCCAATGCTATCAATTCCGTTTGGTATGCTTGCGCGCTTTGGCATGTTGATTCTATTTCTTTGTATAAATTTTTCTTTGCCGATTCAAGTGCTAGCATATTGTATTCCGAATTGATACGCGCCGTTTCTACGTTCGTTTTGGTTTGCAAATTATTGAAAATAGGAACGGAAAGCGAAAGTCGTAGAGAATTGTTTCCTTCCAATTCCGACTGATTGTCGAAGTAGTTGGCACTTGCACCTACTCCTGCCGATAAAGAGAGGGATGGGTAGTATGCCGATTTTGCAAGTTTTATAGAAACGCTGTCAATAGCTTGTTGCAGTTCAATGTTCTTAATGTCGGGGAGTAGCGTGTAGGCAGTTTGGTACACTTCTTTTGCCGATGGAATCGGATATGTTGCTGTTTCAATGTTGGGAATGGCAATATCAAACGTAGTTTCGGGGTTGAGCTCCAATAGTTGTTTCAGAGTCAAAAGTTGCTGAGCATAGGCGTTACGAGCCTTAATGAGAGAATATTCATTACTCGCATATTGCGCCTCAATGTCGCTGGCGTCTTTAGCCGAAATGCTTCCTACTTTATATTTTGCTTGCGATAGAGTGAGTTGTGCCTTGCTTGATTCAAGTATTTTTTCGGCAACATCAATATTTTCTTTGTAGAACAGCAACTGCAAGTATGCTTCAATTACGGCAGTGGTAATTTCATATTTCACCGACTCTGTTTTCGTTGCTTGTTTTTCTAACGAAAGGCGTTGTCTTTTGATATTGTACTCGGTGGAAAAACCATTAAATATATTCAGATTTGCATTGATACCAACACTTGTCGTTGTCGGATCAAGGAGCGATTGCGAAGCCGACCCATTCACCGATGGCAAGCGTTCAAATTTTGATTGCGTGTATTCTAATGCCGATACTTTTTGTTCTAATTGCGATTGCGAGATATTGATGTTGTTTTCCAAAGCATGAGAAATGCAACGATCTAAATCCCAACGTGATGATGAGTCTTCCTGCGAGATAGCTGTAAGAGATGTAGTAGTAGCTATTAAGAAAATGCCTATAGAGCGGAGATTATTCATGTCTCATTTTTTTCAAAAATAGGATTTATTTTCTTTGTTTGTACACTAGTCTGTCTATACACTTGCGCATTTTATCTATTTGATTATAATGCTTTTAGTTTTACATAAGGAATAACAACTTCTTCAAGCGAAATACCACCGTGTTGGAAAGTGTCTTTATAGTATTTTGCGTAGTAGTTGAAATTGTTTGGATATGCAAAGAAGTCCTGACCGGTAGCAAAAATGTACGATGAACTCAAATGGGATTGTGGCAGACGAGCTTCAATTGGCTTCGTAATTTCAAACACTTCTTTAGGATTGTATTGCAAAGCTTTTCCTTGCTTATAGCGCAGATTGGTTGTTACGTTCTTGTCGCCCAACACTTTTATGGGGTTTTGAATGTTCACCGAACCATGGTCGGTGGTGATTATAACGTTGATTTTCTTTTTCGCCAATTCTTGCAATAATTCAAACAGTGATGAGTGGCTAAACCATGAAACCGTAAGTGAACGATATGCAGCTTCGTCGTTTGCCAATTCTTTAATCATATTCATTTCGGTGCGAGCATGCGAAAGAATGTCAATAAAATTGTGTACCAATACCGAAAAATGGCATTGAGAAATTTTATACACGCGGTCGCTTATCTTTTTACTGGAATTGATAGAGGTGATTTTCTCGAAATAGATTTTATCGCTGTAACCAAGACGTTTGAGTTGTGTGATGAGCATTTCTTCTTCATGAAGATTTTTCATCTCGTCATCTTCATCGTCAACCCAAAGTTCGGGATACATTTTCTCCAAATCGGCAGGCATAAGTCCCGAAAAGAGAGCATTACGGGCATATTGCGTAGTTGTAGGTAAAATGCTGTAATAGAGAGAATCGTCTTCAACTGAAAAATATTCGCTCAAAAGTGGGCGGAGTGCAATCCAATGGTCATAGCGCAAATTGTCTATCACGAGCAAAAGCGTTTGTGAGTCTTTTTGTATTTCGGGAAACACTCGTTCTTTGATGATATTTGGCGACATCGTAGGTCTTTCTGTGTTGTCGCTTTTGAACCAACTCAGGTAGTTTTTCTTGATAAATTTGGCAAAATTTACATTAGCGTCATTTTCTTGCAACAGCAATAAATCATTCATGCTGTGGTCTTTAGACTGTATAAGCTGCATTTCCCAATATACAAGATGCCGATATACGTCAACCCAGTCATTCCATGAGTTCGCTTGGGCAATTTCCATACCGAGTTGAGAAAAATTTCGTTGGTATTTACTTGTCGTATTTTGTGTGAGCAAATCGTTTTTCTCAAGATTTTTTTTGAGAGCTAAAATAATTTGATTCGGATTGATAGGTTTTATCAAATAGTCATTGATTCTACTACCAATGGCCTTGTCCATAATATTTTCTTCCTCACTTTTGGTAATCATAATTACCGGAAGTTCAGGATGTTTTGCTTTTATTGCTTCAAGCACTTCTATGCCACTCAAACCGGGCATTTGTTCGTCAAGGAACAGAATGTCAATTTTTTGTTTTTCTACCTCTAGTATGGCATCGTTTCCGTTGTTTACGGGAATAACCTGATACCCTTTGGCTTCAAGAAACATAATATGGGGCTTGAGTAACTCAATTTCATCATCAGCCCAGAGAATTGTTGTTTGTCGCATGTGTTTTAAAAATAACGTTGCTTACAAATGTAGCTAATTTTATTATGATAACGGGAAACAAGTAGCAAGTAATATGCTACACGTGAAAAATGTTTCGTTTTGTCTCGGAAGTTTTATTCTAGGCTATTCGCCGTAGTATTCTTCAAAGAATTTTTGATACTTCTCAATGTCTTTGTCTTGAATGAGGGCATCTAAATTCTTTTGAGAAATAATGAATTTCGAGGTAAAGATTTTGTCTATACCGTCATAAATTTCAGGGTTGAATTCAATCAATTCAAGGTAACTCATGGCCTGTTTGCTGGTGTTGAGAGTCTTGATGAGTAGCATCGCATATTTTGAGTTCAATTCTTTTATTTCTACTTCAAAATTGAAGTTGGTGAAGTAGTCAAGGTTGTAGTTTATGAAGTTGAATTTGAGTCGATTGAAATCAATAAATTCTTGTTTACCACTGATAACAAAATAGTGTGGCACATTTTCCTCGAACACGTATAATTCTTTTTCTTCTTCAACAGGTGCAGCAGTCGAATTTTCGTTTGTAATAGCGTTGCTTTGGGCAATGATAGCAGACTCAAACGTTGCATTGCTTTGGTTTGTATTGAGATAGTCTACAATTCGTTTTGCGTAGAGTCCTTCTTCAGTTTTTGGGTATTCTTTAGCGTATGCTTCCAAGTTCCTCTTCAAAGCATCGGTGCCGTTTTGCTTGCCATAGCTCATAGCAAAGAGTAGTTTGAATTTAGGTACCAAATACGAATCGGCATTTTGCGCAATGATCGTTCTGCATCGTTGGTTGATAATGGTGAAATCGTTGCGCATATACGATTTGTAGCAATCGGCATATTCTTTTTCCAACTCCTTGTTGCGTGCCTTCAGGTTCTTTTGGAAATCAGGGTCGGAGAGTGCTTTGGCGTAATTGCTTTCGGGGTAATTTGCAATACATTCTCTTTTTGCTTCTTCAGCTTTCGACGAATTATTTGCACCGGTGTAGAGCCCATACAAGTAGTAGAGCGCCATAGGTTTGTATTCGCTATTGGGGAAACGATTCAAGAAATCGTCAAGAGCTTTTATTGCATACGGATTGTCGTGAATCAAGTTCATATATGTCATACCGGTGTAGAACATATTATTTTCTATATTCGTATTGGAAATCCTTTTGAGCGAGTCGTTCAATGGTAAATTTTGCAGATAGAATTCGCGCGATTTGTTGTCGGTCACGAGTTTCTTCTTTTCTTCTCCTTCACCAGCTTCTGTTCCGTTTTCTTCTTCATTCGAAGTTTCGGCAAACATGGCTGCAGAGTGTTTATTAGCTCTTCGCCAGTTGTCTTCTAATGGGCGATTGCCCCAACGTTTCGAGAATTCGGCTTTTCCGAATTTTGCTACACTTTCGTTATAAAAATACCATTTGCCCGAAACTTTCTGGTTGTTCAACCCAAATTCCTGATTATACAGGTCGCTATTCATGTTGGCAATCTCTTCTTGTTGCCGTTTCAATTCTTCCTCTTGACGAATTTTATCAATAATTTTATCAATGTAGAGATTTCGTTCGTGAGGGCTCATGTTTGCTACGCGTTGCACGCTATCTTCGTATTCCACGCTATGCACGTTTTCGGCTAAAACATTAAGATTCTCCGATTTTATCTTGATTTCGTGGTAGTTGCGATAATTTTCTGGAAGAAATTTCATGCAACTGTCAAGGTACGGTTGTGCTTGTATGTATTTGCGATATCCGTAGTAAATTTCGCCAATAGAAAGGTAAGAGATTGCTTTTTGTTGCGTGTTTGAAGAACTCGTAGCAATTGATTTTTCGTAACATTCAATAGCGTCATCTTCGTTGCCTTCGGTATAGTGCACGTTGGCAAGTGCAAAATAAATTTGATCTTGATATTCTTTGTTTTTCTCGTCTTTGAGCAGTTTGTTCAATGAATTGAGCACTTCTTTGCTCGACGAAGTTCCGTCAAATACCGTAGCTTTATTGATTTTTGCGTTGAACGCAATATCATATTTCGGGTTCATTGAAATTACTTCGTCAAAGTATTTCAATGCGTTCATATTGTCGCCAATCTCTTGATACAGTTGGGCTATAATATATTTGTAACGAATGCGTGTTTTCTTTTTTCGTGTATTGTCGCAGGCAACGGTCAAATAATGAATGGCTTCTTCGTATAGTTTTTGTTGAATGTAAATATCGGCGTATATGGGATAGCATGCTTTTCGAATTTTTTCGGGACAATATTCCTCGTCTTCTATCAATTTGTCAAGAATTTCGCTGGCTTCAGCGTATTGTCCCATTTCAACTTTGTTGCGTGCAAACCACAATTTTGTTTCGTAGCAAATAGGTTGTCCTTTGTATTCGTTCAGCAAAAACTGAAAATTCTTTTGTGCATCAAAATAATTGCCTTTGTAGAAAAAAGCTTTTCCCATGAGCAAGTATGAGTCGTCAACCCATTTGTTGTATTCGCGTTGAGAATAGAATGCTTTTTGTCGAGGATTTGATACCGGTCTTTTAGACTCAGGTTTTGCAGTAATAGAATGTTCTTTTATGACTTTTGCCGATTTCTCAGCCGCTTTGTCCATATCGGACGAAATGCTCGAAAGAAAATCTTTCTCTTTGTAATAAAACACCGGTAAAATGTCGTTAAACGGTTCTTTGAAATTATGTTCGAGTGTTTTTACTCCATTTTTGTAGGCTTCGCGACCATTGAAATAAATATTGTAGCGTGATGTTACATTATGGTATGCTCTGGTACGGAAAGTGTTTTTCTTTGTAGAACAACCCGTGAGGGCAATAATACCAATAAGTATGAGCGAGCTATAGAGATGTTTTTTCAATGCTATCGTATTAAAATAGTATGGTACAGAACTTTATGTGCTTCAACAAAAATCCAAAACCATAACTGCAAAATAACAAAAGTATTTTACATAGAACAAATTTTATTTTCAAAGGAGAAGTAGTTTCTTGCATTTATTGATTTGTAAAATATTTTGATGTGCTTATTTGTTGAAATTCATTGTGCTTTTTTTAAATGATTTTTTTATATTTGTTAAAATAAGTCTGTATAAATTATGAAAATACGTAGTATCATTACGTTGACTAGTTTTTTAGTATTGTTTGTTTTTACATCATGTACAAAAACTCCTCGTCAAGTTGAATATATACCAGAAGGAACAGTTTCGGTGATTCGAGTCAATAATAAAGACTTGATTGAAAAAACAAAAGAAATAGGGAAAAGTACTTCAATTAGGGTCCTCAAAGGTTTTAGACAATACGGTTTGTATAATGAAACGTTTGATATGGCAATGGCTGCATTGTTTCAAGATTCTCTCAATACCGGAATAAGTAAAGAGTCTGATTTGATGGCATATATGATTTATTCAAAAGAATTTAAAAATGCGTACAGATGCACGTCCTTCATTTTGGACGATTCAACGGCATTTTCTCAGTATCTAAGAAAAGTCAAATCAAGTAATTATGAGATATTACCCGGAACCAAAAATTGTGTTTGCTACATAAATAAAAACGACCGTTTTTCGTGGATAGCATATAATAATGAAGTGGTTGTTTTTGGTGCCTCAACTATTCATACCAAGGGAATTCTAGAAAATGTGAATAAGATTTTCTCACATTCCCGTAAAACATTGGCAAAGAATTCGGATTTCATGGATTTCTATAATCACAATTATGAGTATGGAGTGTGGGTGACTACAAGTGAAATGCTTGAATATTATAATATGTGGTACAAAAAGATGCCATCGTTGAATTTTATGCCGGAATCAGCTCAGAAAGGAAACTACTTGCATTTGCATGCATCCTTTGATTCTATGGCTAAAATGACGATACATTTTACGCCGAGTAGAGCATTTAAGAGATATTGGCGTAAAAATAATTTTATGAAGCCTTCTTTTGATCCTACAATTCGTAAATGGTTACCTCAAAATACGTTGTGGTTTATGACGTATGCTATAGAACCTCAAAATATTATAAAGATATTTGAAGGAACCGAGCGCTATGATTATTCGGTGAAAGAATTGCAAAAACTTAGTATCTCTATGGCTGATATAGCTAATTCTTTTGATGGAAATTGTGTCTTTTCTCTTTATGATGTTTCGTTAGAGAAAATTAAGACGTTTGAGTTTGTACAAGAGTTTGATTATAAGGGTAGTATGTATATATGGAACCATTTGCAAAAAGAGCAAAAAACAACGTTTCCTCACATGGTTATAGCCTTAGGCTTAAAAGATTCAAAATTGCCATCGATGGTTCTCAATCACCTTTCTACGGGTGTTTGTGAAAAAATTGATTCAGGAGTTTATTGCTTATCAAAAATTATGGGATTTCCTGCATATATTATATGTAAAGACAATACATTACTTATATCAACCGACAAAAGCTATGTTGATTCTATTGCTCACGAATCTTTACCTCACCTCGTTTTAAATCACGGCGAAAAAATAGAACTATTAGGAAAAAAAGCTACTGATTATACCTCATACCATTACATGAACTTTGATGTAGAAAGTTATCCTCAGACCATGAAAGATTATTTGTCTAAAATGAATGTATTACCATTGGCAGAATCGTATTCTAAGATAGTTAAGTCGGCACAAATGAGCATAACCGATTCGTATAGTGGTTCTATTGAAATAGAGTTTCAAGATACAACGCAAAATAGTTTGTATAATATAAGCAAGTTGGTAGAATTGATTATACCATAGTCACATGTTTTCATACACAATAACTCCTCGCGTTTCCGACACCGATGCAATAGGACATATCAATAATACGGTGTTGCCTTGCTGGTTTGAAGAAGCTCGTACGCCATTGTTCCGAATCTTAAATCCTACCATGGATTTTGCCAAATGGAATATCATAATGGCACATATGGAAATAGATTTCTTGCAACAAATATACTACCATAGTAATGTTGAGATTAAGACATGGGTCACTCGTATGGGGAATTCTTCCTTTGATTTGATGCAAGAACTTTGGCAAAATGGAAATCTTTGTGCGTGTTCAAAGGTTGTGATAGTTCACTTTGATTTCAATACGCAAAAATCTGTGCATATACACGACACTATGCGAGAGCAATTAATGGTGCACTTGCAAGAGTAATTTTACCCCAAAATAGACTAGTTTTATTTTTCATTATGGCCAATTTTGACCAAAATGCCATACTATGTTTCTGAAATTTCACCCCAAAATCCGAATTTTAACACCGGATTTTGAATTTTTGTGTATTAGAATGGTTGTGTGTACCATTTTTTTTTTTGTCATTTTTTTTCCTTTCACTTTTGTAAAAACAAAACAAAAGAAATTATGGCTCAAAAATTTGTTCTAAGAGACTTCTCAAAAATCAAAGAACCTACACGGTTGTTTGATTTACTTGACAATTACAAAGAAAATTATCCAAATCAAAAAGTAGCATTAGCAGGTAAAAATACTGGTTCATGGGTAACGTATAGTCCTGATGAATACAAAGAGTACGCAAACAATATCAGTTATGCGTTAATGGCTCTTGGTATTGTTCCCGGTGACAAAGTTGCCGTGATAGCAACAAACCGTCCAGAATGGAATATGCTTGACATGGGAATTATGCAAACAGGTGCAGTAATGGTTCCTATTTATCCAACCATCAGTGAAAGTGATTATAAATATATCCTTAACAACTGTGAGGCTAAATTTGTGATTATGGAAGGCGCAGACGTGATGCGTAAAATTACTTCAGTAAAGGCTGAAGTTCCAACAAAATATTTCTACACATTCGCTGACAGAAAAGAATATCCTTATTTTGATCAGTTAATTGAATTGGGAAAACAAAATCAAAATTCTGAAGAATTGGAAAAACGCAAACGTGCAGTAGCTCCAAATGATTTAGCAACATTGATTTACACTTCAGGAACAACAGGAACACCAAAAGGTGTTATGCTTTCTCATAACAATATCGTTTACCAAGTGAAGAATTTGCGTCAAACACCATCGGCTACATCAACAAGAGCATTCAGTTTCTTGCCGTTGTGCCACATTTATGAAAGAATGTTGGTGTATTTGTATCAATATCTTGGTATGTCGGTTTACTATGCGCAAAACCTTGGTACAATTGCCGAAAACATCAAAGAAGTAAACCCAACCATGATGTCGGCAGTGCCACGTGTGTTTGAAAAATTCTATGATAAAATTTATGATAGCGGTAAAAAACTTACCGGTGTTTCTAAAAAAATCTATTATTGGGCACTTGAATTAGCTACACACTATCCTTTGGAAAAAGAGGACCGTACAAATTTGTTTTATAACATTAAATATTTCATTGCGAAAAAATTAGTGCTGGATAAAATTACCGCAGCAGTTGGTGGCGATTTCGACATTTTAGTTTCTGGTTCTGCATCTATTCAACCTCGTTTAATGTCATTCTTCTCAGCTATCGGAATGCCTGCATATGAAGGATATGGATTAACAGAAACCTCTCCGGTAATTGCAGTAAGTTCTCGTAAAAGACATAGTCGCGAAGCAAAAACTATCGGCTTCCCATTGGATGGAGTAGAAGTTAAGATAGCAGACAATGGCGAAATTATTTGTAAAGGTCCAAGTGTAATGTTAGGCTACTACAAGGCACCTGAATTAACTGCTGAAGTAATTGACGAAAATGGTTGGTTCCACACTGGTGACTTAGGTCGTTTTACAGAATATGGTCAGTTGGTAATTACCGGTCGTTTGAAAAACTTGTTCAAAACAGCTTTTGGAAAATACGTAAACCCACAAGTATTGGAAGACAAATTCACATTGTCTCCATTCATTGATGCAATGGCAGTTTTTGGTGAAAATCAAAAATATGCAGCTGCAATTATTTCTCCAAACTTCGAGTTTTTGAAATCTTGGTGTGCTAACCATGGCGTTGAATACACTACTCCTACAGAAATGGTTCAAAACAAAACAATTTTAGACCGCTTTAAACGTGAAGTAGATAAATATAACGAATTCTTTGGTAGCACAGAGCAAATCAGAAAGTTTGCTTTAGTTCCTGAAGCATGGAGTACTGAAAATGGTGTATTGACTCCTACCATGAAAGTGAAACGTGGTGTAGTTCAAGATCGCTACAAAGACGAGATAGAAAAGTTGTTCGTTTAGGCAACTTCTTCAATAGAATTCTGGTCAACGTACCAGATATATCCGCAAGGATTATAACCCATAAGTGAGAGAATATCGAGGTATTCTCTCATTTGTTTTTTATAGCTGGCATATTTACCCGAACCTGTTTTGTAGTCTATAATCACCACTTGTTTCCCTTTCACCATAATTCTATCGGGGCGACGAGTATCGGGGTCTATCTTTCTTTTTTTGCCGTTGGTTTCGTCTGAAGCCAGTTCTTGGTAGCGTTCTTTATACTCATTGGTGAGCAAAATGGCTTGTTCTGTCGAAATGGTGTCCCATTGTGTATCGTCAAACCAAGGAGCCACTTGTGGGTTGGAAATCAGACTTTGAATGTATTGTTGCAGTTCTGCTTTTTCTTCGATAGAATAGAGTTCGGGAGGGCAGGTTTGATTTATAGCACGCGCTATGTCCTTGCTCGTGGTCACGTGTTCCATAATGGTATGGAGCAAATTCCCTTTCTCCGTTGACGTTTGCTTTTGCGTTACAAGTTCAGGAAAGGTATCGTAGCCCGAAACCGGCAACAGTTTTGCGTTGTCTGCCGTTTCTATGGTGTATGAAGAAAGAGGAATAAATGTAATTTCACTCTTTTTCGCATGAACTTCCGATGGCATTGGTTCTCCAAATCGGAATGTAGAGTCATCGCTCTCGCCAAATCTAAGTTGTTGAATAATCTCGTTAAACACCGTTACGGTTACTGAAGGATTTTTGTCATTGGTTTTATATCCTTCATAAATGTACAATTCCTCGCGTGGTCGTGTACAGGCAACGTAAAGCGCATTAATGTTGTCAATCTCTATATTGTAAAGTTCTTCAACGTATTCGTCTTTAAAGTTGGTGTCAGTCATGTTGCCGGTCAAATTCACTATAGGAAGTTCCTCGTAATCCGTTTTGTACAGCGAGCGCACGTTTTTATTGCGTGCTTTTATGAATTGTGGCATTATCACCACCGGATATTCCAAGCCTTTTGATTTATGAACGGTGAGGGCATTCATGAAGCCCGGCGTGTCGTTTTGCTGCAAATAGGTCTTGCTTTTTATTTCGTCCCAGTGCTCCAAAAAGTGCAAAATACTTGTGTTGTTGTTTTGCGAATACCGGTATATAAGGTTTTGAAAATCAGTGATAAATGCCGCATCTGTTTCGCTTTCATTGAGGCGGAAGGTGCGTATAATTTCTTCGCACGTCTCAAAGAGCGACCTGTTGCGTGAAATTGTGGGTTGTGGCAGTTCTTCTCCGGGATGAATGCCATTGAAGGTAAATTTCAAAAACGACTCGAAAAACTGCGCGTCTTTGTTCTCCTTGTTCGCCACCATCAACCATTGTAAGTATGTGGTGATGAATTGCACTGCCGGTGAATTGTTGAGCAACAAGGCTTCTTTGCTCATTATGGAAAGTTTGTCGGCATATTCGGGGAATTCTGCTTTCTTTTCGTTGAAAAACGTAACCAAATCGCGTATGTCGGAGTTGCGGTAGCACAGAAACGCAATGTCTTCGGGCTTGCGTCCCATGTCAAACAGCGAGATTACTTTCTGGAAAATTTCTTCAAGTATTGGGTCTTCTTCTTCATTTTCCTTCGTCTCTTTGAGGTCTATCAGCTTGATTTCTACGCAGCCTTTTTTTGCCGACTGTTTCGTTTTTTCAGGGATATCTTGTATGCAATCTGCGTAAATATCGGTAATGGCGTCAAAAATGGACTCTTGTGCGTCGGTAGTTTCCGTCGGGGCATAACTGTCGTTGAATTTGCCGTCAACGAATTTGGAGTAGTGCGTAAAAAACGCATTATTAAAATCAACGATGTTCTGAAAACTTCTGTAGTTGCAGTTTTTTACTTCATTGGCGGTTTGTTGGTTGTGCTTGCTTAAATTGTGCATCAAGCGCCAGTCGCCGTTGCGGAAGCGGTAGATGGATTGTTTTACGTCGCCAATTATGAGCGCGTGGTTTTCGCCGCCGGGCAAGTTTTGCACAATAGGACTGAAATTTTTCCATTGCATTTTTGATGTGTCTTGAAACTCATCAATCATGATGTGCTCTATGTATTGGCCAATTTTCTCATAAATAAATGGCGTGTCGCTGTTGTCAATAATCGTTTGGAGAAATTTGTTGGCGTAGCCTATGAGAAACGAATTTTCTTCGCGACAGTAGGCGTTAAGCCCTTCTTTTATGTATTGCGAAAGAATAATGCCTTGCTCGTTTTTTATAATCTGCTGTTTGGTGTTGAACGCGCGCAATTCTTCCGATGTGTCGGGATTCATTTCCTGCACAATTTCTCTCAAAATGTCAGGAAACTTGGAGTTGTAGAGCATTTCTATTTCGGCAGTTTTGCCTTTGCTCGGTTTCACGTTGTCTATCTCACACACTTCTTCGCTGAGAGGTTTACTGAGGTCTTTGTTTTGCAGTTTCAGCAAGGTGGTGAGTTTGCTTCTCGATTTTTGTTTGAAATCGGTAGAAACATCTAATCCTGCTTCTTGAATTAATCTGAGCGCTTCCGTGGCTTTTTGCACAAGAGCGGCTTCATAGTTTTTTGCAAAGGCCTTATTTTCATCTTTGAATCGCGCAAAGAGCTTTTGCAGTTTTTCGGTATCAATAGGAGTGTTGGCGTAGGCATCTTGATACGATTCGTTGAAGAAATTTTTACTCTCGTTTTTTATGGCTTTTTTGATGTCGGTGTTTTTGTTTTCTTCAAGATCGCTTAGGGCAAATGTGACAAGGGCTTTTTGCAATTCCTCGTTTTGGAGCGAGTTCACCAACAAATCGTGGGTAACCGTTTCCAACACGTTTTCATTGTCGAGAACGAGGTTGAATTTTGGAGGCAAACTCAAGTCTTTTGCAAAGTTGCGAATCACGTTTTGGGTAAACGAGTCGATGGTTTCGATGTAGAAAAATGAGTAATTGTGCAAAATTTCTTTACAGAGGGCAAACGCTTTTTCGCGCACTTCTTTTTCGGAAAAACCCATTGCCATAAGCTGGGTCATATAGTCCGGCTTGTCGTTGGCGGCATCTCGTTCTTCAAACGAAAGTTTGTACAGCGCACTCAAAAAACGGTGTTTCATTTCGCCACAGGCGTTGTTTGTGAAAGTCACCGCCAAGGTCTTTCTATAATTTTTAAAATCTTGAAACAACAACTTTATGTACTCAAACGTAAGCCGGTAGGTCTTGCCCGAGCCTGCCGATGCTTTGTATATTTGAAGAGAATTGAGAGTAGCCATTTTTGAAAAATTTCATAAATGTAGGAAAAAATTTAAGAGTTATGAATTATGAATTGGTTAATTGGTAGAGACGTCACACAATATGAATAAATGTTGTACGTCTTTATTCAAAGGCGAAATTTCACTAGTACCCTTTACGTTATTGCTGGCAGTTGTGTGGCGTCTGTACTTTTGGGGCGTTACGCTTAATTGGTTAGAATTTTATTGCCCGTAGGGCATTCATTTTATTAGCAACAAAACATACCGTTCCTTTTTTGTCCGTAGGACATACATTGAAACAGTTATGATGCACAACCGTGTTTTCCGATAGACCAAACATATACCAAAGTCGTATATTGTTCGACTCATGTTCGCAAATTTGCGAAAATAAGTAATGCTTCGGTCGAACGTGAGTAAAGGGAGAGTAAACCAAGGTTTGTAAAAAAGGGGTGAAATGCCATTAGAGAAAACAAAAAAATACATCTTTCCAAAAAACCGATGAAGGCAACATAGCATATTTTGCATTTTGTGAATAGCAGGTTCTTTCTATATTTGCATATCTATTGAGACACTATGAAAGAAACCAAACACTTCGACATTGCAATTATAGGTGCAGGGCCGGCAGGATGTTCCGCAGCCTTGTCGTTGCGCACTGCCGACTGTTCGGTGGCGTTGTTTGACAAAGCACAATTTCCACGTACAAAAATCTGTGGCGATGGTCTTTGCGACAGAACTATCAACACGCTCAAAGTCATTTCGCCCGCATATCTTGAAGAATTTATTTCTACCCAAGATGCCATGTGTCTCAAATATACCGAATTGTACTATAAAGGTCGTCCGTATCTCGTTGATTTTAAGAATTTTGGCTATGTCTGCAAACGCTACGATTTTGATGCATTTTTGTTTTCGCTCGTGCAACGCGATTGTAAAAACGCTTCGGTGTTTCAAAACTGCGGCATACAAAGCATAACACCTGTTCCCAACGGAATGCAACTTGTTGATGAACAAGGAGAAACCTACGAGGCAAAGATGGTTTTGGTGTGCAACGGAGCCGCTTCAAAATTGGCACGAAATCTCACCGGATCGTCATACGATAAGGAAACCATGGGAGTTGCTATTCGAGCCTATTATTCGGGTGTGGCAGGACTCAAACCCGACACTATTGAATTGCATTATAAGAAAGAATATTTCCCCGGATATTTATGGATATTCCCAATGGCAGGCGGAACCGCCAACGTTGGGTTTGGGTGCAAAGTGCCGGATAACCAAGAGGGTGGAGAAACGTTGCAACACATGTTTGAGCAATGGATAGCCTCTGACGAAACCATGAAAACACGTTTTTCGCAAGCAAAACAACTCTCGTTGCTCCAAGGCGGATTGGTGCCATACAATACCGGCAATTTCTCATTGTATGGAGACAATTTCTGCGTCTGTGGCGATGCTGCCAATCTTATTGACCCGATTTCGGGTGGAGGAATTGGCTCCGCAATGGTGAGCGGGCGTTTTGCAGCGCTTGTTGCCGAAGAGTGCGTACGCACAGGCAATTGCTCAAAACAGGCTACCGAACAGTATGCCAAAAATCTCCGTCAGCGAGTAGAAAAAGAAATGAAAACACGCGGATACCTGCAACGCACAATCTCAAAGCACTTGTGGCTCCTCGATGTGTTGGCATTCGTAGGCAAACAATCACGAATATTCTCGAAAATCAAAAACTGGTATTTAGGATAGGCGTTGTACGTTGAACGTTTTTCGTTATCCGTTTTACGTTCGGCATGACGGACGAGCATGAAAAAATAAAGGGAGAAAGAAGAAAAATGGCATCGCCATTTTTCTTCTTTCTCCCTTTTCTCTCTTAGTGCGAATTACGTCATTCCGTAGGAGCGAAGCGACGGAGGAATCTCCTCAACGGCAAGCTGCCCTTATTTCACCAACTTTACAATCGCATACGACTGTCCTGGCATGGAAATAGAAACGTTTGAACCTTTCTGTTTGATGTCAAACGAATCTCCCGCAAGCAGTTTTGTAGAGGTAAACGGAACGTTTACGGCAAACGTTGCTTTTGCTTCTTTTCCCGAAGGGTTAAGCATTACAAGCACTACGTCTTTGCTATTGGCACGGGCATATACAAACGGGTAGGTGTCTTTTTGTGCAAAAAGCGGTACAAATTCCGCATAGTTTGCCAACGCCGGTTCTTGGTGGCGAAGTTCTATGAGTTTGCGTGTCTTGTTCAACAACGAATTTGGATCAGCTTCTTGTGCCGCTACGTTTGGTGCGTTTTTCGCCGTATCAACAGGTAAATAGAGCTTTTCAGCCGATGCGGTAGAGAATCCCAAATTCTTATCGGCAGACCACTGCATAGGTGTGCGTGCGCCATTTCGCGGACGATATGCGCCTTCAACTTGTGGCCAACTCGTTGGCAATTGTTTCATACCAATTTCGTTACCGTAATAGATAAACGGTACGCCCGGCATGGTAAATCCGAAGGCGTAGATTATCTCCATATCCTTCTCAGAGCGATTGTTGCAAAGGCGCGCATTGTCGTGGTTTCCGAGCGGAATGCAAATGTAGCCTTTGTTTTTGGTGGCATTGTATTGCTCCATGTAGTTTGTCAAAAATTCGGTGATGTTTCCTTTGCCTTCTACGTCAAAGTAGCTGTGACCGTCCGAAAATCCGTTTAAGATTCGCCAACTTTCTTTTTGGAACAAATCATTGTAGCCATTGAACCAATGGAAAAAGTCAACGTGGAAACAGCTGTCGAGTGCGTCAATTGGGTACGACCATTCGGCAACCATGAACGCATCTGGATATTCTTTTTCAAGCAAATCGCGTATTTCTCTCCAGAATTCTTTGGTAGCGTTTACGTGCGTATTGAAGAACTGTTCGTTGCCAACCACATTGGCGTCTTTGGTAAGCGCACCTGCCATGTCGGCACGGAAACCGTCGGCTCCCATGTCCATCCAAAAGCGGAGCACGTTTTTCATCTCTTCTTTAAGGTTCAACACATCAGGGTGATTTGGCGCCAATTGCCATTTGTAATTGGTATCGGGAAGGGCAAAACCGTAATTCAACGCCGGTTGACAGTAATAGAAGTTTCTCATATACTGGCCGTTACGTTCTCCGTAGCCTTTTATGAAATCGCTCGCATATTCTTGAGGAGGATTTTTCCACACATTGTCGGTCCAAATGTACCAGTTGGTGTATTTGTTGGTATCTTGTCGTGCAGAAGCCTTAAACCATGGGTGTTCCATAGAGGTATAACTTGCCACAAAGTCGAATATCACGTACATGCCACGTTTGTGGGCTTCGGCAAACAATTTCTTTGCGTCTTCGTTGGTTCCATAACGGGGAGCCACTTTCAAATAGTCTGAAATGTCATATCCCGCATCGGCAAAGGGTGATTCAAAGAATGGGTTTATCCAAATGGCATCAACGCCAAGGCTTTTTATGTAGTCAAGTTTTTGAATGATACCTTGCAAATCGCCAATACCATCGCCGTTTGTGTCATAAAACGTTTGCGGATATATTTGATAAAAAACGGCATTTTTAGCCCACGTTGGAATGTTTGGGGTGGAAACGGTGCCGGTTATTTCGTTCGTTTTCGTTTTTTCATCTTGCGAAGAACAAGAGAATAAAAGTGCAGCAACACAAGTCATTGCAAAACACTTTACAGAGAGAATACGTTTGTTCATTGATTTACTTTTTTACAACTATTTGGGGACGAATATAGTAAATTTTTCTTAAATAAAAATTTACTATATAGTCTGTTTTCCCTTGTAAATGTTTATCTTTATCGAAATTTATTCAAAGTGTAAATGATACAAGAAGTCAAGACAAAATTTATTGAGGAGTTTTCATCAAAACCTCGAACATTTCGTTCTCCCGGAAGGATAAATATCATAGGAGAACATACCGATTATAATGAAGGATTTGTGTTGCCTGCTGCTATTGACAAACAGATAGTGTTTGCCATTGCACTCAATACTTGTGGCAAGTTCCGCTTTTGTGCCAAAGATTTGAATGAATATGGAGAATTTCCGTATGTGGTAGAAGTGTCGCAAACGTGGGCAAATTACTTGTTGGGAGTAATTGCACAAATGCAAAAACGAGGAATACAAGTTCCTCCTGTTGATGTGGTATTTGGCGGGAATGTGCCATTGGGCGCAGGTTTATCGTCATCAGCAGCCTTGGAGTGTGGGTTTGCGTATGTGTTAAATGAAATCTTCAATTTTGGTTTTTCTCGTCTAGAACTCGTGCAAATGTCGCAAATGGCTGAGCACGAATTTGCGCACGTGAACTGTGGCATAATGGACCAATTTGCCGTAATGTTCGGAAAAAAAGACCATGTGATTCAGTTGGACTGCAAAACATTGGAATACCAATATTTTCCTTTGGAATTGCATGATTACACAATTTTACTTTGTAATAGCAATGTAAAACACGAACTTGTATCGTCAGAGTATAATGTTCGCCGCCGTGAAACAGAAGCCGGTGTGCAAGTGGTTGCATCGCATTTCCCGAATATCCATACTATGCGAGATGTCACCATGGAACAATTGCTGCAGTGCGCTCCCGAAATGCAAGGCAAGTCATTTAACCGTTGTAAATACGTGATAGAAGAAAATATTCGTTTGAAGCGCGCTTGTGAGGCAATGACAGGTGGCGATATAAAAACCGTGGGAGCTATGATGTATGGCACGCATAATGGCATGAGTAAACTGTATGAAGCAAGTTGCCCCGAGATTGACGTTATGGTAGAAATAGCTCAAACTTGTGACGGCGTAGTTGGTTCTCGAATTATGGGAGGAGGTTTTGGTGGGTGTACTATTTCTCTTGTGCAAAATGATGCGGTAGAATTGTTTAAAAAACGTATAATTGCAGAATATTATCAGAAATATGACAAAACGCCTACTATTTACGAAGTAGCAATTTGTGACGGAACAAGTGAATTATAAAAGTATGAGCCAATTTGATATAAAAAACGACACACATCGTCGTTACAATATACTTACCGGCGAGTGGATGCTCGTTTCTCCTCATCGCGGTAAACGTCCGTGGCAAGGGCAACAAGAAAAATCGCAGACTCCTGTTCAAATTGACTATGATGAGCATTGCTATCTTTGCCCGGGAAATGAACGAGCCGGAGGCGTAAAAAATCCTAAATACACCGAACCGTTTGTGTTTACCAACGATTATAGTGCAATTACTCCATCAATAATCGAAGGAAATAACTATGATGAAATGTTCAGGGTGCGAAGCGAAAAAGGTATTTGCAAGGTTATTTGTTTTTCACCGAATCATTCCAAAACTGTTCCACAACTAACGCTCAACGAGGTGGGGAAGGTGGTGCGTGTGTGGAAGGAGCAGTACCAAGAACTTGGTGCAAAAGATTTCATCAATCATATACAAATTTTTGAAAATAAAGGTGCAGCAATGGGCTGCAGCAATCCGCATCCACATTGTCAGATATGGGCACAAGAGTCCATTCCCGAAATTGTGGCAAAAGAAGATGCACAACAAAAAGCCTATTTTGAACAACATGGCATGCCATTATTACTTGACTACGTAGCCAAAGAATTAGAGAAAAATGAACGAATTGTGACCGAAAACGATACGTTTGTGGCACTCGTTCCATTTTGGGCAACGTGGCCGTATGAAGTAATGATAGTGCCAAAATCGGCAAAACAATCGTTGGCTGATTTGAATGATGCGGAATTGTGCGACTTTGCGGCAATATATCAAACTATGACGTGCAAGTACGACAATTTATTTGAGACATCGTTTCCGTACTCTGCCGGAATACATCAGGCACCAACCGATAGCGCAAAGCATGATTATTGGACTATGCATATGCATTTTTATCCACCCTTGTTTCGCTCGGCTGCCGTGCGCAAATTTATGGTAGGATATGAGATGCTTGCCGAGCCACAGCGGGATATGACGGCTGAGCAGAGTGCCGAAATTTTAAGAAAATTAGCAACAGTACATTATACTTTAAAACACTAAAAACGTATGGGAACATTTAGCGTTATTGATTTTGTGATAGTGGCAGTCTATGCAATTGTCATTATTGCTTTGGGCTTTTTCTTTTCGCGAAGCAAAGGCAAAGAAAAGAATGAAGAAGATTACTTTTTGGCGGGAAAATCTTTGCCATGGTGGGCTATTGGAGCTTCGTTGATTGCCGCAAATATTTCGGCAGAACAATATATTGGCATGTCCGGCTCAGGTTTTGCGGGTGGTTTGGCTATTGCTTCCTATGAATTTATGGCAGCCTTGACCTTGATTATTGTCGGAAAATTCTTTTTACCAATCTTTATAAAACAAGGAATTTATACCATTCCAGAGTTTGTAGAAAAACGATTCTCAACAAATTTAAAAACCATTTTAGCCGTATTCTGGTTGGCGTTATTCATTTTTGTAAACCTTACTTCGGTAATGTTTTTAGGCGGTAAAGCTATTGATACTATAGTAGGAACCGGCGATGGCAGTTTAATTATGCCCGCAATTATTATTCTTGCATTTGTAGCGGTAGCATATTCATTGTACGGTGGTCTTGCGGCTGTCGCTTGGACAGATGTAATTCAGGTGGTTTTGTTGGTGCTTGGCGGTATTATTACTACAATTTTTGCTCTCAAGGCGGTTACACCCGATTCTTCTATTATAAGTGGAATTTCTCACGTGTCCGATGTCGCTTCCGATAAGTTCGATATGATTCTCTCGCGCGACAATCCCGAGTATAATAATTTGCCCGGAATTTATGTGTTGGTAGGCGGTTTGTGGGTTGCAAATTTGTATTATTGGGGATTCAACCAATATATTATACAACGTGCCTTGGCCGCAAAATCAATCAATGAGGCGCAACGAGGTATTGTGTTTGCAGCATTTTTGAAAATGTTGATACCATTTGTCGTGGTAATTCCCGGAATTATAGCATACGTGCTTTATATCGAAGGAGCTCCAGGCGCAGCAGAAGCATTCGAACTTCCCGACGGAACACTCAACAACGATAAAGCATTCCCATGGTTGATTAGTACATTATTGCCGGTAGGCATGAAAGGATTGGTTCTTGCCGCTTTAGCTGCTGCCATTGTGTCGTCGTTGGCTTCTATGCTTAATTCCATTTCAACTATTTTTACCATGGATATTTACAAACCATACATTAATACCAAGGCTACATCAAAACAGTCTGTCAATGTGGGAAGAATAACCGCCGGGGTTGCATTGCTTGTGGCTATATTGCTTTCTCCGCTTTTGAGCAGTATGGATCAAATGTTCCAATACATTCAGGAATACACGGGATTGGTTAGTCCTGGTATTTTGGCCGTGTTCATTATGGGATTGTTTTGGAAAAAAGCAACCAACAAAGGGGCTACGTGGGGTATTGTGCTTTCAATTCCTATTGCGCTTGCGTTCAAGATTTTACCGTTTGAAATGCCATTTATGGATCAAATGTTTTACACCTTCTTATTCACCATGGTTATTATTATGATGACAAGTCTTACTAGTTGTAAAACCGATGATGATCCGAAGGGACTCGTATTGACGGCAGAGATATTTAAAACAGACAAAATTTTTAATATCTGTGCCTATATAATTTGTATCTTGTTGGCTGTAATTTATACCATATTTTTTTAATGAACAATAATGACTAGCATGCTATTTGGGACGTTGCCTGACGGAAAAGAAGTCAACGTATATACGATTACGAATAAACAAGGAATGTCAGTTTCGGCCATGAATTATGGCGGAATAATTACTTCGATTTGCGTGCCGGATAAAAATGGAGTAATGGCCGATGTAGTGCTCGGATACGACACACTCGAAGGATATCTAGCCGATACACATTACATGGGAGCAATTATTGGCCGATGTGCCAATCGCATAGCCGGAGCTAGCTTCGATTTGGATGGACGACAATACAATTTGGTAAAAAACGAAGGCAATAACTCTCATCATGGAGGCAAAAACGGATTCAATAAGAAGTGGTGGCATATTCAAGAAAAAACCATGAGAGAAGGTGTTGCGCTACGTCTTACTGCATCAAGTTTGGATGGAGAAGAAGGCTATCCGGGTAAATTGAATGTTGAGGTGTACTATATTTTGACTGATAATAATGAGTTGATATTGCGCTATGGTGCAAACAGCAACAAGAGAACAATAGTCAATCTCACGAATCATTCCTATTTTAATCTCTCGGCTGGTGCCGATGCCGTGGTTGACAAACATAGTTTGCAGATAAAAACCAACTATTTTTTGGAAATAAATAATGATAAGATTCCAACAGGGAAATTCCTTTCGGTTGAAAATACACCATTAGATTTTAGAGAACCGAAAAAAATAGAAGATGGTTTAGATTCAAAGAATGAGCAAGTAGCCATACCCGGAGGAATAGACCATAGTTTTGCCGTACCAACGTCAAAAGATTTTGTCGTGAGTTATCACGATGAAAAGAGTGGAAGAGTTCTTGAGATTATAACTATGGAACCTTGTGTTCATGTGTATTCCGGGAATTTTTTAAACGACAAACAACGTGGTAAAAACCAGGTTGCGTATCAAAAACATTCAGGCATAGCTTTTGAAACACAACATTTCCTAGACTCGGTGCATCATTCCAATTTTCCAACTATCGTATTGCATCAAGGAAAGCAATATTTTTCAGAAACACGATTGGTATTCACAACAAAGTAGAAAGTATTAGTAAATAAGTGTTTGATAATAAGACTGTTGTTGGATAGCTAAAGTCTGGTTAACAAACGATTGCAAGAAATTTATTTTGAGTTGTAAATAATGTTTATTTTTGAAACAAAAATAGAGATTTGGATCCTTCTTCAAAAAACTGGCTGTCATTGTTCCTCGATGAATTACAGGCGAATTTGCAAAAAAAATATTCGCATCTAGCTCTGTATTTATCGGGACGAAATTCTTTTGAAGAGTTTGTGCATTTTTATATTCATACGTCAGGTTTATTTTATGGATATATCCCAAAATCTTTTGTGAGCGATTATAGAGATTCTGCCTCATGGTCACAATCCGATACGTTTAAAATAGTTCTTACGCAGGGTTTGTTTTTCTCCTATTTGTGGGAAAAGCGAAAAGAATTGTCACCGGAAACAATTGGCCTATTGTTAACGGAGTGCGTTGATAAAATATACGATTTCTTTGTGCTTTTTACAATGCACGATACTCAATTGGTGAAATATCGCACCATACTTTCAAAGCAAACCAATAAAATCGTTTCGATAGAGCAAATCATAGATTGTCGGGTAAGCAATCCTACTTTGTTAGATCTTGATTTTTGGAAAGGTTCACAATTCAATATATATGCATGTTTAGACGTCTTGTATTTTTCCTCGTGGCTCAATGGAATTTATGCGTACGACAGAAAAGAAATTATCAAGAAAAATATACTTATTGCTATAGAACAAGCAAGCAATTTGAAAGAAATCTCCCAAATTAATTGTAAACGATTAGTTTCATTCTTCACGGCATCTGGAACATTTATTGAGGGTTGTGAGCAAGAATCCGAATTAGATTTTGCAGATATCGTTTCGCATGAGTCGCTTGTAATGAGACTCATAATCTATGAATATGCAGCGTACATTTGCCTTTCCGACAATTTAACGAACGAGGCGGAAATGGTATTTCTCAACAATCTTGCGGAAAAATTACAAATTCCAGAGTATTCGGCACAAGAAAGTCTCGCATCAATAGAGAATTTTATGCTACATGAAGGAGAAAATATTTTCTACTTACAATATGGAGGAGGCTTTGATGTTGTGCGAAAATCATTCTCAAATAGAGTACAAGAATTTATTCAGAAAAATAAGACAAAAATAGTTGCCGAAATACTTGGTAGTAAGGAACTTGTTATGTTGATTCGAAAATCACGAAACGAAGCACTTTCGGTTGAAGAAAAAGAAAAAATACGAGAACAAATTCTTGATTTGCTTAAAACCATACCATCATTAGCAATTTTTATGATTCCGGGAGGAACTATTATCTTACCAATATTGTATAAAATACTCCCCGAAGAACTTGTAATGCCAAGTTCTTTTATTAACAAGAAACAGCCACCAAACTAGTATTAAGTGGCTTTAAGTATATTTACAATTATTGCTAAAAAATCCCTTAATTATAGGTAAACATGTGACAAAAAAATTTACCTTTGCGGTGTTTCTATAATAATATTATACAAAACAATGTCAAAAACAATCAAATTACGGAAGGGCTTTGATATAAAGATGCACAGTGTAGCTGAGCATATTTTTTCTCAGAACCCAATGCCCGATTCTGTGGCATTAAAACCAACCGATTTTGTTGGACTAACAGCAAAGGTGGTTGTGAAAGCAGGCGATAAGGTTTTAGCTGGTGATCCATTATTTGTTGATAAACTTCGTCCCGAAGTTCAATTTACCTCTCCAGTAAGTGGAACAGTTACTACCATTAATAGAGGCGAACGAAGATTATTACTCAATGTAGCAGTTGCACCTGATGAAAAAACTGAGTACAAAAAATTTGAAGTTGGCAATTTGGACTCAATGTCGCGAGATCAAATTATTGCAACAATGTTAAATGCAGGTGTTTGGCCATTTATCAAACAACGTCCTTTTGATATTATTGCAAATCCGAGTGACAAACCGAAAGCAATTTTTATTTCGGCTTTTGATACGGCTCCGTTAGCTCCTGATTATACTTTCGCTTTAGAAGAATCATCTGACGAATTCCAAATAGGAGTTAATGCATTGAAAAAATTGACAGATGGGGTTGTAAATCTTGATATTTACAAAGAAGAACGTGCAAAAACAACGTTCACTAAGATAATAGGTGTAGAACAAAACTTCTTCGTAGGAAAGCATCCAGCAGGAAACGTTGGCGTTCAAATACATCACATTAACCCAATCAACAAAGGTGAGGTTGTTTGGGTGTTGAATCCACAAGATGTTATTATAATTGGTCGTCTATTTTCTAAAGGTATATTTGATGCACGTGTCGTTGTTGCTTTGACCGGGGCAGTTAAAAATCCACGATATTATAAAACAGTTTTAGGTTCAAGTATAAAATCATTCTTGGCTTCTGAAACTATTACCGACAATGTGCGGGTAATTAGTGGAAATGTGTTGACAGGTACCAAGTTGGAAAAAGATGATTATATAAGCTACTATGATTCTCAAGTAACGGTTATTGAAGAAGGAAATCAACCTACATTTATGGGTTGGTTAGCTCCCGGATTAGATAAACTTAGTTTCAGTAGAGCATTTTTCTCATGGATGTGCCCTCAAAAAGCATATATTCTTAATACCAATACAAATGGAGGCGAAAGAGCATTTGTGTTCACAGGAGTATATGAGCAAGTATTGCCAATGGATATTTATCCAATGCAATTACTTAAAGCAATTATAGCAGAAGATATCGATAAAATGGAACAATTGGGAATTTACGAAGTTGTTCCAGAAGATTTAGCACTTTGCGAATATGTATGTCCTTCAAAAATCGAAATACAAAGTATTCTTCGTAATGGACTTGATATGATTAGAAAAGAATTTAATTAATAAAAGTTATATGAAAGCGATAGAAAATTGGATACAGAAAACCAAACCCAATTTTGAGAAGGGCGGCAAGTATGAGAAATGGCATCCTATCTATGAAAGTTTCGAATCATTCCTTCATGTTCCAGGGAATGTTACAACAATTGGTAGCCACGTTCGTGATGCAATAGATTTAAAGCGTGCATTGATTTTAGTAATCTTTGCATTACTTCCTGCTTTAGCATTTGGAATGTATAATGTAGGTTCGTTGTATTATACTTCAATAGGAGAAGCTTATACAATGTGGGGTGCTCTTGGATATGGATTTTTGAGAGTATTACCTTTAATTTTAGTATCATACATAGTAGGATTGGGAATAGAATTTACATTTTGTTACATCCGTGGTCATGAAATAAGTGAAGGTTACTTGGTAACAGGTTTACTTATTCCAATGATTGTTCCTGTAGATATACCATTATGGCAGTTAGCTATAGCAGTTGCTTTTGCAGTGATTATTGGTAAAGAAGCATTTGGTGGAACCGGTATGAACGTTGTAAACCCGGCATTACTTGCTCGTGCGTTTTTGTTCTTCGCATATCCAACTAAGATGTCTGGCTCTACTATTTGGGTTCATACTACAGATACTCCCAAAGTAGATGGTTTCTCTGGTGAAACAATTTTAGGACAATTGAACAATGGTATTGCTCCAGATGCGATTCACGGTGTAGCAATGAACAATTTATCGATTGTCGATTTGTTTATTGGAAGCTACTCAGGTTGTGTTGGAGAAACATCTGTAATTGCAATCTTGATTGGAGCAGCAATATTGTTGTTTACGGGAATTGCAAGTTATAGAATTATGGTTTCAGTTTTTGCCGGTGGTTTCTTAATGGGACTTTTGATGAATGCAATTCCAGATGGCAATATGGTAATGCAATTGCCTGCATTCCAACATTTATTAATAGGTGGTTTTGCTTTTGGAGCTGTGTTTATGGCAACAGATCCTGTTACTGCAGCACAAACAAATACTGGTAAATGGGTGTATGGTTTCTTAATTGGCGTTTTTGCAATCATGATTCGTTGTTTGAATCCTGCATATCCGGAAGGAGTAATGCTTTCAATCTTATTGATGAACGTATTTGCACCACTAATTGATCATATGGTTGTAAAATCTAATATCAAAAGAAGATTAAAACGAGCAAAAGTTACTAACGCATAAAATAGGATACAAAATGGAAAAGAGTAACTCATACATATTTATATATTCAGTAGTAATGGTTGTCGTTATTGCGACATTACTATCTGTAGCTGCGTATTCGTTGAAACCTGCTCAGCAAGCGAACATAAAGATAGAAAAAATGCAAAATATTTTGGCTGCAGCTCAAATACAAGCAGAACCTTCAGAAGCTGTTGACGTATTCAATAGCCATGTGAAAGAATTTTGCTTTATTAAAAGTGAAGATATAAAAAAATATACTCCAACAGAAGCAGGACAACCAGATACATTTGATCTCGCAATAGGGAAAAACGGTTTTTTCCCATTATTTGAAGTTGAAAATAACGGAGAATCATTTTTCGTGGTTCCATTGGAAGGAAACGGATTGTGGGGCGCTATTTGGGGATATATTTCAATTGCTAAAGCTGATTGTAATACAGTAAAAGGAACTGTATTTGATCACGCAAGTGAAACCGCAGGTTTGGGTGCAGAAATCACAAAACAAAAATTCAGAGACCAATTTATCGGAAAACAAATTTTTGACGGAGATCAGTTCGTTTCGGTAAAAGTGGCAAAAGGTAGTGCTAATGGCAGTATCCACGGTGTTGATGGAATTTCTGGTTCAACAAAGACTTGTAATGGCGTTACCGATATGATATCAAATTGCTTAAGCGGTTACACTACATATTTTCAATCTTTAAAATAGTATGACAATGGCAAACGAAAAAGAATCATTGTTTTCTAAAAACAATTTAAAATTGCTTACAGAACCGCTAGGTTCTCAAAATCCTATCACGGTACAAGTGCTAGGTGTATGTTCTGCTTTGGCAGTAACGGCAAAAGTTGAGTCAGCTATCGTGATGGCCTTGGCGGTAACGATAGTTATTGGTGTTGCAAATATGACAATATCATTAATCAGAAATACAATACCTAACCGTATTCGTATTATTGTTCAATTGATGGTAGCTGCAACATTAGTAATCATGGTAGACCAAATATTGAAAGCGTTTTCATATGGTGTAAGTAAACAACTTTCTGTATATGTAGGTTTGATTATTACCAACTGTATATTGATGGGACGTATGGAAGCGTTCGGTTTAGGAAATAAACCATGGCCTTCATTCTTGGATGGTATCGGAAACGGTTTGGGTTACGGTATGATTTTGGTGATTATTGCTGTTGTTCGTGAGCTTTTCGGAGCAGGATCAATTACATTACCAATAGTTGGAGAGTGTAGAATTATCCCTGAAAGTTTCTATGCGTTAGGATACGAAAACAACGGATTTATGCTTATGTCACCAATGGCATTGATTATTGTGGCAATCATTATCTGGGTTCAACGTACAAGAAACAAAGAACTAATTAAGAAATAAGGATTTAAAAGAGTAATACTATGGATTTATTAAACTTATTTGTCAGTTCAATCTTTATAGACAATATGGTGTTCGCATTCTTCTTGGGAATGTGTTCATTCATAGCTGTATCTAAAACAGTAGACACTGCAGCAGGATTGGGTATCGCGGTTACATTTGTAATGGTATTTACCGTTCCTATCGATTATTTATTATATGAATATGTTTTGAGACCCGGAGCATTAACATGGCTGAGTGAAAGCTTTGCCGATGTTGACTTGAGTTTCTTGAGTTTCATTATTTTCATTGCTGTCATAGCGTCTTTTGTACAATTAGTAGAAATGATTGTAGAAAAATATGCTCCTTCTTTATATTCTACTTTAGGAATTTTCTTGCCTCTTATTGCTGTAAACTGTGCAATCTTAGGCGGCTCGTTGTTTATGCAAACTCGTGTTGGTCTTCCCGATACAGACCCAAAAGCTATTAAAAGTGTACTTGCTGCAATAATATATGGATTGGGTTCTGGGCTTGGATGGCTCTTTGCAATTGTTGGTATAGCAGCTATCAATGAGAAAATTCAATACTCAAAAATTCCTGATGGTTTGAGGGGAGTGGGTATCACATTTATCGTTACCGGCCTTATGGGTATTGCATTTATGAGTTTTATGGGAATTAAATTTTAATTAAAATAGATAGTACAATGGTTATCCTAAATGCAACAGCAGGTGTGATTATCGGTACAAGTGTTCTTGTATTCCTGCTTATAATTATTTTATTAGTTGCTTTGCTTCTTCTTGCAAAAGCAAAATTACTACCTTCAGGTAAGGTTAAGTTGTTCATTAACGATAAAGAACCTGTAGAAATATCTCAAGGAGGCACACTTTTATCAACATTGCAAGGGCAAGATATCTTGTTGCCATCAGCTTGTGGTGGTAGTGGTGCTTGCGGTATGTGCCGTTTGCAAATTCCTCAAGGTGGTGGCGAATGTCTTCCTACAGAGAAAGGATTCTTCTCTCGTAAAGAACAAATGGATAACTGGCATTTGGCTTGTCAAGTAAAGGTTAAAAATGATCTTCATATCAAAATTCCAGAATCAATTCTTGGTATTAAAGAATGGGAATGTGAAGTTATTTCTAACAAAAACGTTGCTTCGTTTATTAAGGAATTCAAAGTTAAACTTCCTGCAGGCGAACACATGGACTTTATTCCGGGTTCATATGCACAAATTAGAATACCTGAATACGATATAGATTATGGTCGCGATATGGACAGAAGTCTTATTGGTGACTTGTATGTGCCAGTTTGGGAAAAATTCGGTCTTTTCGGTTTAAAACAGAAAAATACTGAATCAACGGTTCGTGCATATTCTATGGCTAACTATCCTGACGAAGGTGATATTATCACATTAACGGTGAGAATTGCAACACCTCCGTTCAAACCAAAAGAACAAGGTCCAGGTTTCCAAAACGTTCCTTGTGGTATAGCTTCAACATATATTTTTAGCCTAAAACCAGGAGACAAAGTATATATGAGTGGTGCATATGGAGACTTTCACCCTGTATTTGATAGCAAACGTGAAATGATTTGGATTGGTGGTGGTGCCGGTATGGCTCCTCTTCGTGCACAAATCATGCATATGCTTAAAACCTTGCATACACGTGACCGTGAAATGCATTATTTTTATGGAGCTCGTGCTATAGATGAAGTATTCTTTATGGAAGACTTCCTCGCTTTGGAAAAAGAATATCCTAACTTCCATTTCCATTTGGCTCTTGATCGTCAAGATCCTAAGGCAGATGGTCTTGGAGTGAAATATACAGCAGGATTTGTTGCTCAAGTGCTAGGTGATACTTATTTGAAAAAACATGAAGAACCAGAAGATATTGAATATTATCTTTGTGGTCCTCCAATGATGGCTAAAACTGTGCTTGATTTATTGCATAGCTTAGGCGTTGAAGATCAAATGATACGTTTCGATAATTTCGGATAATGGCAATAAATAAGAAAGCAAACGTACTCTGCTTGTTTTTTGCTGCAATGCTTATTTGCAGTAGCGCGTTCGCAACAGATACAAATACCGACTCTTCCAATGTGGAAAAGTCGGTATTTTCATATGTAGAGGATTGGTACAGCAACAATATGAATTATGCTACTGTTGCAGCCTTAATGACTATTGAAAGTTCTTTTATCCCATTCCCTTCAGAAATTGTAATACCACCGGCAGCATACGTTGCGTGTAATGAAGATAACGATATGAATATTATTCTTGTTGTTCTTTTTGGTACGCTTGGTTCTTTGCTTGGTGCTTTGATTAATTATTTTCTTGCATTTTGGTTAGGTCGTCCTATTGTCTATCGTTTTGCCGATAGTAAATTGGGACATCTTTGTCTTTTGAGTGCCGAAAAAGTACAACAAGCCGAAGATTATTTTAACGACCACGGAAATATATCAACATTTATTGGACGTTTAATACCCGGAATTCGCCAATTGATTTCTTTACCTGCGGGATTAGCAAAAATGAATATTTTCAATTTTGTTGCCTTTACTCTGCTTGGAGCAGGTGTTTGGAACATAGTGTTGGCTATGCTTGGCTATTTTGCCCATGGACAGCAAGATATGATTAACAAATACAGCAGTGAAATAGGATATATTATAATTGCAATTGTTGTAGCAGTTGCATTGTTTTATATCGTACGATACGTAATTCGCAAAAGAGCGAAAAAAGAAATTATCTAAGCAATAACTTCTTTAAACTTAAAACATTATGTAAGAATATTCAAACAGATGAGTCGCCATGTGGCTCATCTGTTTTATATAATTTTGTGGCGAGAAAAATTCTGGCGCAAATCCCCTGAAAAATATGAAGATGACGCATTATATGTATCGCAAAACGAAGAGAACTCACATTCTTCATTTGGTGAAACTAATGCAAATTCGTACATTTGTCAGACAAACATGAAAATGCAAAGCGCGTTATTTGACTAATACTTACAACTCAATTTTTACATGACATTCGAAGAATTTAATATAGACGATAGCTTACTTGAAGCTATCTCATACATGAAGTTTGAAAAAGCTTCGCCAATACAAGAAGCAGCTATTCCGGTAGCACTAGAAGGCCGAGATCTTTTGGCCTGCGCACAGACAGGAACCGGAAAAACCGCCACGTTTGTTATCCCTGTTTTGCAAGATTTAGTAAAAAATGGTGCTCACGGAACAACTACGTTAATTATCGTTCCAACGCGTGAGTTGGCTATTCAAATAGATCAAGAGTTACAAGGTTTTTCATATTTTACTGATACAACCAGCAAATCCGTGTATGGTGGTGACAAAGGCGGAGATTGGGATGCGCAAAAATCAGCATTTACCGAAGGAACCAATGTGATAGTAGCCACGCCGGGCAGATTGATGGCCCATTTGCGTTTGGGATATGTAAAATTTAATCATTTACGTCATCTTATACTTGACGAAGCTGATAGAATGCTCGACATGGGCTTTATTGACGATATTCGTCAAATACTTTCATATATACCAGCTAAGCGTCAAACTATGATGTTTAGTGCAACTATGGCACCTGAAATTCGCAAATTGGCTAATACTATTTTAACCAATCCAGAATTGGTGTCAATTGCAATTGCAAAACCGGCAGAAGGAGTAACACAGTCAGCGTATTTGGTGCATCCATATCAAAAAATAGATTTGATTACTCATATAATTGAAACAAATCCCGATTATGATAGCATTTTAATTTTCACATCAACGAAAAAAGCTATAACATCAATAGTGAGTGCCATAAAAAAGAAAATTCGAGGTATTACGGTTGAAGGAATTTCTTCTGATTTTGAGCAAGATCAGCGTGAGGATGTGTTGTTGCGATTCAAAGCAAAACAAGCAAAAGTGCTTGTCGCAACCGATGTATTAAGTCGTGGCATAGACATTAAAGGAATTAATTTGGTTGTTAATTTTGATGCGCCTAAAGATCCGGCAGATTATGTTCACCGTGTAGGTCGTACTGCACGGGCCGATGCAAAAGGCGAGGCTATTACGTTTGTGAGTGAAACAGATATGTATAGCTTTTCAAGAATAGAGAAACTTATAGAACGTGAGGTTACAAAGTTGCCGTTGCCGGCTGAATTGGGAGAGGAGCCTGTTTGGAAAGAAAAAACAAGTACCTCAAGTAAGCCACATAGAAATTTCAAGAATAAATCTCACTCTCACAAACAAAATGCTTCGCAGGGAAAACCTAAGGAACAGCAAGAAAAAGGAGTTACAAAAGATGCAAGAGCATCAAAAAAGCGTAGATTTTTCCACCACAAACCTAAAGGTACCCAAGAAAAATAAGCAATCTATAATTCCTAACTCATAACTCAAAAATTTTCTTACTTTTGTCGCGCAGTAGGTCGTTCTATCGCTCCCGAAAGGGGGAGGAAAGTCCGGACAACAAAGAGCATTGTGCCTGTTGAAAGAACAGATGTGCGTGAGCGTATGGTATGGCAGAAGAAAATAACCGCCGTAAGCAATTACGGTAAGGGTGAGAAGGCGGTGTAAGAGACCACCATTGTGCAAAGCGATTTGTGCAGATGTGCCACCGACAAGTTGCAAGACCATGTAAACCAACGTTTGAGGGCTGCTCGTCCGAGTTGGAGGGTAGGTTGCGTTAGATAAATGATAGAATCTCGAAAGAGAACAGAATCCGGCTTATAGGCTTACTGCTTTTTTTATGCTTCTAAAATTCCATCAGGAATTACCATTGTGATAGTTTTTGCATCTTCATCGATGCCTTTGAAAAGCGCTTCGGCAAAGGGAATAAGTACAGGGTTGTTATTTTTTTGCTTTACATCAAAAACCGTATTCATGGAGTATGATATCACTTCTTGAATTGTACCAATGGTTTCATGTGTGTTACTATCGATTACCGAAAAACCTACTAAATTCATGTCAAAAGAATCATCTTCGGTGTCTTCGGATAGTTCTGCATATATTTTTGTGCCGCAATACATTTCGGCCTTTTCAATAGATTTAATGTCTTCAAATTTCACAAACAAGGAATTACTTTTTACAGAAGCAGATTCAATGAAGAATGGTACTAATCGTTCTTGACGGGACAAAAAAACATATTCATATTCTGTAAACTCAGCAATATCAATATTTTTGGTAGAAACAAGTACTTCGCCGTCTTTCCCGTGAGGGCGTGAAATTGTTCCAATTTCAATACATTTTTTTATGTCAGGAATTTCCTTGTATGTCATAGTTAATGAAAAGAAAGGGTGTTCAAATTGCCTTGAACACCCTTAATGATTTTTTGATTAACAAATTATTATTCTGCAGCAGTTTCTGTTGCTTCAGCAGCAGGAGCTTCTTCTGTTTCAGTAGTTGCATTTTCTGCAGCAACTTCAGCAGCAGGAGCTTCTTCTGTTTCAGTAGTTGCATTTTCTGCAGCAACTTC
>CAYFVM010000023.1:0-38992 GCA_964346725.1 uncultured Bacteroidales bacterium | reverse complement strand
TCACTCACCGTCAACGTGATATCATCAGGCTTGTTACATGGACAATCTTCGGTTAAAGGAACTGCTATAACATCGCAAAATCCTACACCGGTAGTAAATTTAATGTCATGAAATAATCCAGGAGAATTCTGCCCTCCATTACCATACGATGCTACACCAACTCCTGTTAGATATGTTGCATCATAGGTATCTTTCATTGCAGATGAAACTGTATTTGCAGTTGTACTTTCTCTCGCTAATTTGAATTCTTGGAAATGTGCGGTTGCAGAGAAAGCTGAAACAGCTATAAAATACATTCCGGGGGCTAAACTGATTTTACCATTTACAATTTCCTCTGTTATTTTTGCGCCGTATGAGTATGATTTTCCTGAAGCTCCATCGTTGTAAACAAATTTACGAGTATATGTGCCAGACATACTTCCATATGTAGTTGTACTAGGTACCCACTGACCATTGTTTTGTACTGCTCCATGAATCGTTATCGTTATATTAGCAGAAGCGGTCAATGTATCGTTAGGTGTTGATTGATAGTTCCAACCTTGAATTGCTGTATTGGCAAAATATGCTATTGACGTTATATCTATATCTTTTTTAGCTTCAAAACCAGTACACCATGAACCTGCCTCTGAAGATACCGACAAAGTTTTTCCGATAAAATTATCTCCACCGATTAATGTGGTTGCACCCAACTGCGTTGTTGTAAGGAAATCTCCACTTGCTTTTCCTACTTGTTGAACATAAACTTTCTTAACCCCTGCACTTTGAGCTATACCTGAAACATCAATAGTAGTTTCTGCACTTCCAACTGTTGTTCCCAATACAGTAGTCATTGTTTTACTCGTTCCCCAATTATATACAGCGGTTGCATTATCAGACTCAACATTAACTGTTGCTTCATTACCACAATATGTTAGGGTAGGAACTGTATAATCCTGCTGATATGCGGAAATAGTAATTTCATCTTCAGCGGGCAAGTATACCTCACAACCACTATTTTCTCCTACATATTCAACAACAACTTTATATGTGCCAATTCCGGCGGCAAGAGTACTAGTCGTGTAAGTTGTATTTGTTCCATTACCTGTACTTACTTGCACACCATCTTTGTACCAAGTGATTGTATAACTATCTAAGAATTTTGTAGAACTAACTACAAAACCACAATCTAATGTAACACCTGTAAAACTTGATTCACATACTGTCATATCTTTCGGCGTAATTGTTGCCATTGGAGCCGGATCCTTCACCACACATCCTGAAGGCGGAGTAATTGCCGTTGCCACCGCCAAAGTAGTTGTATTTCCTGTTCCTAATTGACCTGTACCATTGTATCCCCACGTATACATATCTCCATTTGAACGTTCGTAGAAACCCCACGTATCACCTTTATTTATAAGAATTACATCACTGTCTACAACACCTCCTGCTCTTGTTATATATCGGGGCAATACGCTGGTACCATACGCACCGTTTGCAAATTGTCCCCACATAACGGGTTTACCCGTAAGCGTTACGGCAAAACCGCAAGACTGTCCGGCTCCAATTGATTTAGCAAGAAGATATGCTCCATCCGTATCCGCGTCATCTAACAAACCTGCTATTACTTTCATTGGACGAGAGGATTTTTCATTTTCTCCTATTCCACACGCACTATTCCAAGCGTCTCCCCAACCCCACACATAGCCATCACCATCAAGAGCTTGGCAGTTAACGTCACCTGCTGCAATTTGTTTTATGTTTGATAGAGGCACTCCCGGAGCAACGTATACCATTCCGAAATAAGCACTTGAACCTCCAGTACTTGTAGCAGCATATCCTCCTGTTGCTAAACGACCTAAAATGGTTGTACTTTTCTGTTGTCCTCCTGCTGTCCATACATGCCCATCTCCATCAAGAAACATTGACACATCATCGGATGCATAGATTTGAGTAATATTAGTCAAATGATTTCCATTCAAATCAATACAAAAAACGGGTTCATACCGATTTGTATTCGTGCCATCTCCAAGGTTGGAAGCATATGTACCTCCAGACCCGTTACCACCCCAAGCAACTACTTTGCCTTTGTGCGGACCATCACCAAGTAACGCAAACGTATTAGCATTACCAGAATATACCACATCCACATTGCACAAAAAGCCATTGCCATCATCATACGCAGTCCCCGCCAAAACTCCGGCTTTAACTTGTGCAGGGGCAGTTATTACAGAACTACTTCCTGTTCCTTGACCACATTGACCTTGTAGGTTTTCACCCCAACACCAAACCTTGCCATAGCAATCAAGTGCAACAAAGTTCTGTCCAGAACCGGAGTTTACCTGTTGAATAGAGACACCGGTAGGAAAGGGAACTTTTGTCCATTCTGACAAATAAGCGGCATTAGATCCTGTACCCAATGTACCTGTTCCTGCATCGGTTTTATTCGAACCGGTTACATATACCCAATTGTTTGAACATACCATACTTGATACTGCAGAACCACCTGAAATCAATAAATCTTTCTGAGCAAACAATGATGAACTTGCTACAATTGCAGCAATCACCAACGAAATTTTTCTAACTCTTTTCATAGTCGTATATTTTGCAAAATTATGAGTAAGACTCTTTTGAATACAAAAAGGTTTCACAAAAACGTAACTTTTTGAAAATCTCCAAAATGTCTTAGCAGCAAAAATACATCTTTTGATCTTATTAACAAGATTTGAACATAGGAAATTTGATATTTTGTTGAATTTTATGAATTTGCATTACTCATTCATCTTGAAAAAGATACAAAAACTCTGTGCTCAAATTATTCATCCATTTAAACGAAATGATATTTCTATTTCTCGAAATGTAAAAGACATAGTTGAATATTTTTTACTTTTGCAAAAGATTATTAATGATAAACTTACGATGAAAAAAAATCTTACTACTTGCATTTTGAGTTCTCTATTTGCTGTATTTGCAATGGCTCAACCAAAAAATATTATCCTAGTAATTGCTGATGGTGTGGGCTATAACCATGCACAAATGATTACCAGCAAAAATGATTGCGTTTTGAATAGCTTTGACATTCAATATGCCGTTTCAAACTATCCTACCTATTGGAGCACGCTTGACAAAGAATATGATGTGAATTATTATCGTGGCGACTATCATGTGCGAAGGATATGGCAGGAGTTTGATTATGCCGATTCACTTCCTATAGACCCAATCACAGCGGGATCTGCTCTTGCTACGGGTGTAAAACCTGCAGTTGATGCGGTTAGTTATGATATGGACAACAGCAATTTGGAAACAATAATAGAACGTGCGATTACCAAAGGTAAAGCTACTGCTATTGCAACAAACGCTGATATTCTTGGAAACAATGCCGTTATTCCTTTTGTAAGTCATGCAAAAGTTGCAAATAGCGAAACTCAATATAATGCGTTGTTTCAAAGCATGGTAAACGCTTCCACTGTTTCTATGGTAATCACGAAGTCAGACATTACAACTCTTAGCAATCCTAATTGGAGTTTAGTACAAACAACCTCTAACATCCCTGACAATCTTTCAACACAAATTTTGTTTGCAAACAACTCATTGACTAACGATGTTTATTGCACTGCCTCAAACTCATGCCTTTCATTGCTAAAAACTAATAGTAATGGATTCGTATTCGTGAGCGAATTTGCGTCTGTTGCCGTTGCAGCAGAACAGCAAAACGTAGAAGCGACAAAATTGGCAATGATTGACCTTAATACATATATTAATAGTATATATACATGGGTTGAAACCAATAGTTCATGGGATGAAACACTTATGATTGTTGTAGGTGCATACGAACAAGGCTACGCAACAAGCACATCGTTTGACAAAGAAAATCCAGGCGACAAATTTTTCTCACAAAATGCCAACGACATTCTTTATAATAGCGAATATGCAACGAATCTTCTTACTCCCCTCTTCGCAAAAGGGAATGGAAGTTCGCTTTTCAGCAACTATATAGATGAAACAGATTTTTATTTGGGAAGTTACATCAACAATACCGAAATAGCACAAGTTTGTTTTCGTACAATGCCACTCGAAACTACCACTCCAAAAAATATCATTCTTATGATTAATGATGGTTGTGGTATTTCCCCAATAAAGGCGGCCGATTACTATACCGGTACAAGACAACAATATGAAGATTTTCCTGTGCAATTGTGGAATTGCACGCATCCAACTACTACCTCAGCGGCAACAAACATTGTAAATTCATGGAACAACTCGTATGAGTCCCGATTAGCTTGGACAGATAAAAAATATTTTTGGAAACTCAACAATGGAACTTGTTCTGGAGCCTCTGCTACAGCAATTGCATCCGGCAAAAAAACATATTACTATTCTTTAGGCGTTGATGTAGAACGAAATGCGATGAACTCTATAGCCCGCTATGCAAAATCAATAGGAAAATCTGCCGGTGTTGCTACCAATGCGGCATTCTACGATGCGACTCCTGGAGCGTTTTTTACCAACAATATCGCTCGTGAAAACTACAGCGAACTTTCACGACAAGTCATAATTGAATCAGATGCTGACGTAATCATAGGTACCGGACACCCGGAATACGATAAAAAAGCTCAAAAATTAGAAACACCAGATTACGACAATATTGGTGGAGAAACGATGATTCAAGATTTACGCAATACTGCAACCACCTATCAAATTCCCTCGAATTCGGGCTGGTCAACAGTACGAGATATTGATAAAGACGGAATTCCCGACCCTTGGACCTTTGTAGAAGATAGTGCAAACCTTGTAAAATATATGACTGGAGAAACTCCCAAAAGATTGTTTGGTTTGATGCCGGTAGCAAGCGGCTTACAATTTTATCGTATCGGGCAAAATGACCTTGACTCCGTACGTTTTGATGACTGGAACCCAGGATTACCTCATCTGTGGCAAATTGGACGCACGGCAATTAATTGTTTGAGCAAAAATGAAAATGGCTTTTTCGTAATGATTGAAGGCGACTTCGTTGATAACGGGGGACATAAAGGTTGGTCCGGACGCCAAATTGAAGAACAAATTTCTTTCAATGAAACCGTTGATTCTGTGATTGCGTGGATTGAAAAAAATAGTAGCTGGGACGAAACATTATTAATCGTGACAGCTGACCATGAAACTGGTTTTGTAGCAGATGAAACTTTTCGTGAAGACTCAATTCTCTTGAACCATTGGCAGATTAAAGATAATGGTGTAGGCAATATGCCGGGAATGGCTTACTATTCAGACAGTCACACAAATCAATTGGTCCCTTTATTCGCCAAAGGTGTTGGTGCTCAAGCACTCACGCGCTATGCTGATGAATGGGATTTTGTTCGTGGGAAATATTTGAACAACTCCGAAATTAGTCAAACCCTATTCGAACTATGGGGAGGAGAATCTTGTACTTTTGTTAATGAAAGTCCTAAAAGCACTTTTACAGACACTATTTTCGTGAAACAAGACAGTGCATTCCGCTTCGTACTTCCGAAAAATTTTATCTCCGATGTTGAAGACAATGAGATTACTATTAAAGTAGCAACAAAACCATTGTGGGTTAAATACAATGCTGATAGTTGTATCATTTATGGGCAAGCTCCGCATGCTGTAGGGACTAGTCCTATAGCATTTAGTGCTAACGATGGAGCGACAACAGGATCGAGCATTACCGCTAAAATTTATGTGCAAATTTGTGTATACCAAGAAGATGCTACAGCTATAGACAATCAACCAAAAGAAGACAACTATAGTGTGTATCCAATTCCTACCATTGTTAGCATAACGGTAGAATCTTCTAATAGTGAAGGAATGATAGTGTTGCGCGACTTACAAGGAAGAATTGTAAAAACTAAATCTATTACAAGCAACAAAACGGAAATTTATACAAAAGATTTGCCTAAGGGCGAATATATCATTCAAATATCTGAAGGTGAAAATATTACATGTAAAAAAATTATCGTTCGCTAATCTATCGGTCTTTTTTGTTTGTATCGCTACCATATCGCAAGCACAAACATTTCATGGCATTGTAACCGACAGAGAAAGCAAAGAACCTTTGTCGTTTGCTAGCGTCTGGATACAAGGCACTAACAATGCTATTGTTACCCAAATGGATGGCTCGTTTTCTATTTCACCTGTCTCACCACGAGACACCGTTTTAATTTCAGCTCTTGGATACAAAGACTATTGCATATTTGGGAAAAATATTCACAGTGGCTTAATGAGCATTGAAATGACTCCAGCTGCTATCCAAATTGATGCCGTTTCTATTACTCCGGGCAAAAATCCTGCAATTCCTATTGTAAAAAAAGCCATTCGCAATAGACGTGAGAATAGACCTGACGGCGTAAAAAACATAGAACTCATTGAATACAATAAACTGAATTTCAGCTTAAGTGGAATAGACAGCACTGTTTTTAACGTTGGGTTTATGCGCAAACATCCCGAAATTCTTATAAAAACAAACGATTACGATGACACGTGGAACATTCCTCTCTATTTTTCGGAATATATGACATACCAAAAATGGCGAGAAAATAAACCACCTGAGGTTCAAGAAATTGTTAAAAATCAGCACGGAAGTAACTTTATTGAAAGTGATATTGTTACCAGCTATATTTCTTCGCTAAATGAAGACATGACGTTTTACGGCAACCTTCGCTTTTTACAAAAAGATTTTATTAGCCCGATTGCCACGCAAGCCTTAATTTATTATCGCTACTATCTTGACGACTCCATAGTTGACGCCGGAAAAACCTATTACCACTTGCGTTTTAAACCTCGCAACTCGCAAGATTTGGCATTCTACGGCTACATGGTTATTGAAAAAGAAACAGGAACTCTTACCGAAATTGATGCTACACTGCAACAAACTTCAATTTTGAACTTTGTAAGAAACATGCGTTTGTTTGAAAAATTGCAGTTAACACAAGATGGGCAATGGTTTCGTCGACAACAGAAAATGCATGTAGAGTTTGTTCCTGAACTCTCGAAAGACACTGCATACCGCGCCATAAATACTCCACTAACTGCAATAAAATCAACGACATATATCATTGACCCTACACAAATCAATGATTATTTAGTAAACCGAGTTGTTCCGGGACGTTTCAATTTACGAAAAACAGAATATTTCAAAAAAGACACCTCGTTCCTTTCTCAATTCCGACCGGATACGCTTTCTAGCCTCGATTTAGTTACACAAAAAGCTATTACAAAAAGTAATACTATTCCGGCAGTGAAGGCTACTAATAAAATTATGAATATGTTTATGTATGGATACCTCCCCTTGGGGTACATAGACTTAGGTCCATATTTGTATTTTATCCAGAGCAACAAAATTGAAGGTGTCCGCCTCAATTTATGCGCTCGAACATCGGAGAAGTTTCATGATAAAATGCTCATTGGCGGTTATGTTGGCTACGGAACTCGCAACCAAAAATTTAAATTTGGTATGCAATACTCCTTACTGATGCCGTCAAAATATTATGGGGCTTTGCATATTAAATACGACCAAAACATCTACCGCATTGGCGACTACAACCAAAATCTTGATTTTATTCGTGAAAATGTGCTTGTGCAGTCCGATGATAACCTCATGTCGGCAATTCTTACACAACATGAGAACGAAGCTGTTTACTTTGTAAAACGTAATTTGGTGGCATACGAACAACAAATTTCACCAAACGTAACATTCAAACCAGCGTACTTGTATGCCATTCATCACAATCCTCCATTTTTGCCATTTGGAAACATGCAATCTACGCAAAACACGGTAATGAAATTCACAACGTCAAACTTCAGTTTTGACACTCGACTTTCATTTAAAGAAGCAGTTACCTCAAATCACTTTCGTCGAATTTACATTGATTCGCGATACCCTGTTGTTCATTTCAACATTTCAGAAGGAAAATATACCATCAATGGAAAATCTGATTGGTACACGCAACTGCGATTGGTTGTTAATCACGATATATTGATTGGCGTTGGACGTATGAGATACGTAGTTGAAGCCGGCATGATTACCAAGCCTGTTCCTTTTCCGCTTCTCGAAGTACATAGAGGAAACGAAACGGGAGGTAGCGGCGAATATTATTTCAATCACATGAACTACATGGAGTTTGCCAGCGATGCCTTTGTAAACGTGTATGCGGAATATGGTCTCAATGGATTTTTCTTCAACAAAATTTGGGGAATACGAAAATTGCAACTTCGTGAATTATTCACGTTCAAAGCGTGCTACGGTCGATTGCTCAACGACAATGAATCAATACTTGATTTTCCAACCAAATCAGATGGAACGCCTACTCTCCATGAGTTGTCTGTGCCATACATGGAAGCAGGAATTGGTGTAACAAATTTACTCAAATTTGTTCGTATTGAATACATTTGGCGACTCAACTATCTTGATGCCCCGAACATCAGCACCAAGGGACTGTTTATCCGATTTAATTTTGAATTTTAAGAGGGAATCGTAGAGATGCATCATAGTGCATCTTTGTGCTTTTAATACAAGAAATTGTTGTATGGATAGCGAATGGCATGCATTTCTTTTACTTTATCGTACACCAAATTTCGCAATTCTTCAAGATTTATTTTTTTCTTTGCCGATATGTATATACAAGTCTGATTTTGAGAAAAATACATTTCTTTTAAATCATCTAAGGAATAATTTTCCTGTTGTTTTGGAGCCAAATCATCCTCATCTTTTTCGGTGTAGGTAAACGCATCAATTTTATTGAAAACGAGAATCACAGGTTTGTCGCCTGCTCCAATGTCGGCAATAGTCTGATTCACCACTTGAATTTGTTCTTGGAAATTTTTATGTGAAATATCTACTACATGTAACAACAAATCTGCTTCGCGAACTTCATCAAGAGTAGATTTGAAAGATTCAACCAAAGTTGTAGGCAATTTGCGAATGAAACCAACCGTGTCGGACAAAAGAAACGGAAGATTTTCTATCACCACCTTGCGCACCGTAGTATCGAGCGTAGCAAACAATTTATTTTCAGCCAATACTTCCGATTTGCTCAACATATTCATAATTGTTGATTTGCCTACATTGGTATACCCAACCAACGCAACACGAATAAGGCTTTGACGATTTTTGCGTTGCGTAATCATTTGACGGTCAATTTTGACAAGCTCTTCTTTCAGAAAAGAAATACGTGCCTGAATAATTCGGCGGTCAACTTCTATCTGCGACTCACCCATTCCACGCGAAGTTGGTCCCCCACCGTGCTGGCGATCCAAGTGTGTCCACATGCGCGACAAGCGAGGCAACATATATTGCAATCTAGCCATTTCAACTTGCGTTTTCGCATATGCCGTTTGAGCACGTTGTGCAAAAATGTCAAGTATCAATTTCGTTCTGTCAACTATGGGATGATTCAATTCTTTTTCCAAATTTCGCAATTGCGTAGGGGTTAATTCATCGTCAAAAATAACTAGATCAGTCTCATTATCTTTGAGATACACATTAATTTCGTCTATCTTTCCTGTGCCAATAAATGTCCGCGCAATTGTTTGAGGCAACTTTTGTAAAAAAGATTTTTTTACAACAATTCCTGCAGTCTCAGCAAGAAAAGCTAACTCATCTAAATATTCTTGAACCTGTAATTCCGTTTGATCGCATAGCATTACACCCACGATGATTGCGTTTTCAGGTTCTATTTCAGTAGAAAATGGTATAACCATACATAATTATATTGTGACTTGTCTATGAATTGGTTGGTCGAGCGAAATGAAGGTTTCGGTGCTGGCTACGCCCGGAATTTCTTGTATTTGAATACTCAATATTTGCATTAAATGGCTATTGTCGCATGCATAAATTTTGAGCAATAAACCATACGACCCAGTAGTGTAATGACATTCAACAACTTCTGGAATTTGTTTTATCTTTTCCAAAACACTTTGATACACACCACCTTTCTCAAAATGCACACCTACATAGGCACACGTGTGATAACCAAGAGCTTTTTCTTCAACAAGATAACACGAACCTTTAAACAAACCGGCTTCTTCAAGTTTATTTACTCGCTGATGAATTGCAGCTCCCGAAACATTGCATGTACGTGCAATTTCCAGAAAAGGAATTCGCGCATTTGATGCCAATAAATTCAATATCTTTTTATCAATATCATCAATTTGAATAGCCATATCATTTCAAATTTTACGTAAATACAAAAGTATAAATTAATTACTAATACACAATTCGCAGTTGATTGTTAGTACATTAATGAAATGTAAATCCTCTTGTTCACAACTATTTTAAAAACATTTTTTATTTGCCGTTGTTGATTATAGCCGTTTATCTATCTTTGCGTAGGAATTAATATGACACGTTGTGCCAAACGAAAAAAGTACCCACGACGGACAACTCACGAATGAGGGGTCTCATATATCTTCAGCCAATACATTTGGTGACATTTCGTTATTAGATGCGGTTGATACGGCGAAAGCCATTGAATTTCCGGTACAACGCGGATACTCCACCTTAGAAATAACACCTAAAGATTTCGCTGATACTTTAGCCAAAGTAGATTCAACTTTTCAAGATTCGGTAATAGTTACGCAAGTTGCTTCAAAACCAATAGAGAAAAAAATTACTACAGAAGCACCTCCTAAAGTTGAAAAACCTGAAAAAAATTCTTTTACAGAATTCGATGAGCATGTGCTTCGCATAAATTATACGAAAGTTGGCGATATAGAAAACGGCTGGATATTTTGGGCATTCCTTATCTGTTTTATTATATACTCAATCACAAAAGCCATTTTTCACAAACAATCAAGCTTTATATTTTCACAAATATTCAATTTTAATTTTGCACAAAAAGAATTTCATAAATCCAGTGAAAAGACGCAAATAGCAACCATTATCTTTCAAGTTCTTTACACATTCAATCTTGGACTATTCGGTTTTTTTGCGCTACAATATTATTTGCATTGGGAAATAGAAACTTGGCAAGCCATTGGAAGAACCGGCGTGATTGCCTTTGTAATTCTCGTGCTCTTTTTCGTGAAGAAAAGTTTTTTCATCATTATTTCGCACATTTTTGATAGAGTAATGTATGCCCGCGAGTGCATTTTTACAGTGTATCTTTTCAATCGAGCTATCGGAATTTGCCTTTTCCCTATCCTCATTGCATTAGCTTTTGTTGACCCAGGAATTCTAAAACCAAATGCACTCCTCATTATTGGGTACGTAGTGATTGGAATGTTCTACATACTCCGTCTTTATAGGGAAATCCAAATTAGTCTAAAAAATCATATTTCCATATTCTATATTTTTTTGTATCTTTGCACTCTCGAAATCTTACCTATTATGGTATTGGTAAAAGTATTTACGAGCATTGTTTTTCCTGAATTAAAAGTTCTATGAGAATAAAAAAAATTTTGGTTTCACAACCTAAACCCGACACAGAAAAGTCTCCCTATTTGGATTTTGCAAAAAAGCATAATATCCAAATAGAATTTAGACCTTTTATCCATGTTGAGGATATTTCGGCTAAAGAATTCAGAGAGCAAAAAATTTCGATATTAGATCATACTGCTGTAATGTTCACAAGCCGAACAGCTATTGACCATTTCTTCATGATGTGCGAAGAATTGCGTGTAGCAATGCCGGCAACTATGAAATATCTCTGTATATCAGAATCTACAGCATTCTATCTCCAAAAATACATCCAATTCCGTAAACGTAAAATCGTATTTGCCAATGGAAAATTTGATGATTTAATTGAAATTTCAAAAAAATACATTAACGAAAAATTTCTTGTTCCACTTTCTGATATTCACAAACAAGAAATTCCAGAAAAACTTACACTTGCTAAGTTTAACTATACAAAAGCTATTTTCTATCGTACCGTAAGCAGCGACTTGTCTGACATTAATATCAAGGATTACGACGTTTTAGTGTTTTTCAGTCCAGCCGGAATTGCTTCACTTAAGAAGAATTTTCCAAAATTCGAACAAGGCGAAACATGCATCGGTGCATTTGGAGCCACAACGGGCAAAGCTGTTGTTGATGCAGGATTACGTTTGGATATCCCTGCCCCTACAATTAGTTGTCCATCAATGACTTCGGCGCTTGAAGATTTTATAAAAAAAACAAAAACAAATCGTGGGATTTCTGCACGAACATAAACTTTCGTGTGAAAAAGATTTTCATACGCTATTCCAAAGGGGGGAAATTGTTACAGGTTTCCCCCTTAGATTTTTATATAGTGTAACGAAAACATCCGGTACACCATCATTTCAGGTCGCTATAAGCGTTCCTAAAAAGAGATTCCACCATGCCGTTGACCGTAATCTCGCAAAACGCCGTATTCGCGAAAGTGTACGTCACTGCTACAACAACAAAAAAGATTTCAACTCATACTCCGTAAAAATTTTAATTGTATATTGTGACAATACAATACTTCCCCAAAAAGCACTAGAAGAACGAGTACAAAAGGGACTTCAAAAAATATTGGAATATGCGCAAAGTCTTTAAGCACATTTTTATTATTCCTATTCGATTGTACCAATGGTGCATTTCACCATTCTTACCAAATTCTTGTCGCTATACTCCAACCTGCTCACAATATGGGATTGAAGCAATAGAAAAACACGGCATTTTCAAAGGTGGTTTTTTATTAATAAAACGGCTGCTTCGCTGCAATCCATGGGGCGGACACGGATACGACCCTGTACCATAACTAACGCGCTATGAAAAAAAATCTTCAACATACGTTTCGCATTGCTGCTCTTGCTACCATTTTTATGGCATCGCTTGGGCTCATGAGTTTTGACGATACCAAAGACTTTGAAACAGCAAAGAATCTTGATATTTTTTACAAACTATTTAGCACAATATCAAATAGTTATGTTGACGAAATAGCGCCGGGCGACCTAATGACACGCACCATTACCGAGATGCTGAAAACATTGGATCCATACACTAACTTCATACCGGAAGCTGATGTTGAGCGATACACCGTGGCCTCGAAAGGAGAATACGGAGGAATTGGAGCGTCTGTAACTCCTCGCGATGGCGCCCTTATGATTATGGATATTCGTGAAAACTCTCCGGCTCATAAAGCCGGACTGCTTTTAGGTGACAGAATTATTGAAGTTGACGGACACTCAATACTGAATAAACCGATGGAAGAAAGCAATCAATTGCTGCAAGGAGAAGCCGGATCTGCCCTACAAATGGTGATTATACGGAATGGGGAACGGAAAAATTTCTCTATTGAACGAGAAAATATAAAAATCACGAGTGTGCCATATTATTCCATGATTTCTCCGGAAATTGGGTACATCAAATTGAATGAATTTTCACAAAATTGTTCCGCAGACGTGTTAGCTGCGTGCAAAACGCTGAAGTCGCAAAATGCCAAAAGTTTGATTCTGGACCTTCGCGACAACCCCGGCGGACTGCTCATTGAAGCCATAAAAATTGTAAATATTTTCGTGCCAAAAGGAGAACGAATTGTATACACAAAAGGACAAAACAAAACGGAAAACTCAAAGTTCTCCACAATGGCCGACCCTTTTGATACTGAAATTCCAGTGGTGATTCTTGTAAATGAACGCTCTGCATCAGCAGCAGAGATTGTTGCTGGCGCTCTACAAGATCTTGACCGCGCAGTTGTTATAGGCAAACAAACGTTTGGAAAAGGACTGGTTCAAACACGCAAAGAGTTGCCCCACAATTGTTTGCTAAAAATTACCACTGCAAAATATTACATTCCGAGCGGACGTTGCATTCAACGACTGAACTACGCAAAACGCGATGAAAAAGGAATTCCGACTGTAGTTCCCGACTCGCTTCAAAAAACATTTTTCACGAAAAATCATCGTCCCGTAAAAGACGGTGGTGGTATAATTCCTGATGTGACCGTCCCAAGCGACTCCGTTTCTGTACTTCTGAGCAGCCTAAAAGAAAGTTTTGTGTTCTTTGATTATATCAATAAAAATTATTCCTACACCGATACAACACACATAAAACCACAATCGTTTAGCATTACCGAAAAGGATTTTCAAAACTTCAAAAATTTCTGCAACCAAGCCAAATACAGCTATACATCTCCAAGTGAAAAATTGTTGGATTCCATAGTAGAGAAAGCAAAAAAGGAACACCTCAACATATCGTTGCAATTGCAAACTCTTCGCCAACAAATTGACCAACAACAAGCAGGTATTTTTGACCAAAACAAACAACAAATTTCCAAAGAATTAGAGTCATTCATTATTCGAAATCTCTACTTTGAACGTGGACAAGTCGAATTTCTTACTCGCAATGATTCGTTTATACTTGAAGCTGAAAAATACCTGACACACAATTCGTTATACAACGGCGTTCTGCATAAATAATGCTTGCGGTTTTCCAAAAACGAAACGCAACATTCACGACAAGAAAAAAAGAAAAATTCCCCGAAATTTTGATATAAACCACACTTATATTACTTTTGGTGACATTTGATTTTACTCGTATGAAAGTTTTAAAATTTGGAGGTTCATCGGTTCAAAACGCCGAGAACATAGTGAAAGCAGTAGGGATTATTAAAGAAAATCTCCAAAAAGAACATGTTATAATTGTGGTTTCAGCATTGGGGGGAATTACAAATAAATTGATAGATTGTTGCAATAAAGCAGTAAATGGCGACAAGTCATTCATCGATTTGCTTGCTGAAATTAAAACAGCACACTTCGAAACTATCAATTCTTTTTTGAAGGGAGATGCAAAAACTGACTGCGAGAAAAACACCGAGGCTATTCTTGCCGAATTACACGATATTTTGCATGGCATTTTGCTTGTTCGTGAACTTACTCCACGAACATTGGATTTGATTTTAAGTTCAGGAGAACGTATGTCGGCATTCATTATTACTAAAATAATTGCAAAAGATGGTATTGATTGCCAATTTCTTGATGCTCGCACAGTTATTAAAACAGACAAAACATTTGGTGCTGCAAAAGTTAATTTTGAAAAAACAGATGAATTAATACAGAAAAAAGTTCTCAATACAAAAACAGTATTTGTAGCAACAGGCTTCATTGCAAGTACCGAAGATAACGAAACTATTACGCTTGGACGAGGTGGCTCGGATTATTCGGCAGCAATTTTTGCACGTGCAATCAACGCTTCCATTCTTGAAATATGGACTGATGTTGACGGTATGATGACGGCAGACCCTCGTAAGGTGAAAAAAGCGTATCCTATTGAACACATGACGTATGCTGAAGCTATGGAGCTTTCACACTTTGGAGCTAAGGTTTTAGAACCGAGAACCGTTATTCCGGCCATGTCAAAACAAATACCTGTGATAATAAAAAACACCTTTAACCCAACAGCTAAGGGAACGCTTATTACCAAAGAGAATGAAAACTCACAACTCCGCATTCAAGGTATTTCATCCATTGACGATGTAAGTCTTCTTACCGTCCAAGGAAGCGGTATGATTGGAGAAACAGGTATTTCAATGCGTTTGTTTCGTGCCATTGCGCAAGAAACTATCAATGTTATTTTGATTACTCAGTCTTCTTCTGAACACTCAATTACGTTTGCTGTCCTTCCAAACGAAGCACAAAAAGCACAAAAAGTTTTAAATAAAGAATTTGCCTTTGAATTGGAGTCAGGTTTGATTGACTCTATACGAATTGAAAATGATTTGTCTATCATTGCTGCCGTTGGAGGAAACATGAAAAAAATACCGGGCGTAGCAAGCAAATTCTTCAACGCTCTTGGCGTAAATGGTATCAACGTGATAGCAATTGCTCAAGGAGCAAGCGAAATAAACATCTCTGTTGTTATTGATAATAAAAATAAAATCAAGGCTCTCAACTCTTTACACGAATCGTTCTTCCTCTCTAATACAACGACTCTCAACGTGTTTGTTGTTGGTACAGGAACAATTGGTGGAGAATTACTTCGCCAAATTAATGCACAACACGAAACGTTGGTTAAGCAGAACAATATTGATGTAAAAGTTGTAGGTATTTCCAATATTGACGGATATTTAATAGACCCAGAAGGAATTGACCTTGCTAATTGGGATACTCTTGTAAAAACTACGGGTAAAAAACCTGATTTGAACGCATACGTTGAAGAAATTAAAGCTCAAAACCTCCGTAATAGCGTATATGTTGACAACACTGCAAGCTACGAAGTAGCAAGCAAATATGAAGAAATGCTTGAAAAACACATATCTGTTGTTACACCAAACAAGGTCGCAAATGCAAGCGAATACACACGCTACTCGCGAATTCATGCTCTTGCTGCCGAAACTGGAGCACGTTTCTATTATGAGACTAACGTAGGTGCAGGTTTGCCAGTTATTGGTACACTAAAAGATTTGATAAAGAGTGGAGATAAAATCATAAAAATTGAGGCTATTCTTTCGGGCTCGTTGAACTACATTTTCAGCAACTGCTCTACTACAAAAGACTTTGCTTCTACTGTGAAAGAAGCTCGTCAAAAAGGTTACACCGAACCAGATCCAAAGATTGACTTGGCAGGAAAAGACGTTGCTCGCAAAATTTTAATCCTTTCACGCGAAATTGGATGTAAATTCAATCTTGAAGACGTTGCTGTTGAGAACTGTTTATCACCAGAAAGCCAAGAAACAGAAACAATCGATGAACTATGGACTTCGTTGGAAAAATACGATAACCAAAAATACAAAGACTTGTTTGCGCAAGCTGAAAAAGACGGAAAGCATATCAAATACATTGCAACATACGAAAACGGTACAGCTCGCACAGAAATCAAAATGGTTGACGAAACGCATCCTTTCTACAACATAAAAGGGAGCGACAACATTATTTCGTTCACCACTGAGCACTATCGTACACAACCATTGATTGTAATAGGCCCAGGAGCTGGTGCTGCAGTAACCGCAGCTGGTGTTTTTGCTGACATTATTCGTATTGCAAATTTCTAATTGAGTGCTATGAAAAACTTATTCATATACAATACGTTAACTCGCAAAAAAGAGCTTTTCAAACCTATTCACGCTCCACACGTAGGTATGTACGTTTGTGGTCCTACGGTTTATGGCGAAGCTCACTTGGGACACGCTCGTCCGGCCATTACGTTTGATGTTTTGTTCCGCTATCTTACGCATCTTGGCTACAAAGTTCGCTATGTACGGAACATTACCGATGTTGGCCACTTGGAACACGATGCAGACGAAGGCGAAGACAAGATTGCAAAAAAAGCTCGTTTGGAAGAAATTGAGCCAATGGAAGTTGTGCAACGATACACTCTCAATTACCATGAATGCATGGACCAACTTAACGTGTTGCCACCAAGCATTGAGCCACATGCATCAGGACACATTATAGAACAACAAGAATACATCAGCAAAATTTTAGCAAACGGATTTGCCTACGAATCAAAAGGTTCTATCTATTTTGATGTAGAAAAATACAACAAACAACATCCATACGGAATTTTGTCGGGACGCAATATTGACGACTTGCAATCAAACACGCGCAATCTTGACGGACAAGACGAAAAACACGGAGCTCTTGATTTTGCTCTTTGGAAAAAAGCAAAACCCGAACATATCATGAAATGGAACTCGGAATGGAGCGAAGGCTTCCCCGGTTGGCATTTGGAATGTTCTGCTATGGGTGAAAAATACCTCGGCAAAGAATTTGACATTCATGGTGGCGGAATGGATTTGATGTTTCCTCACCACGAATGCGAAATAGCACAATCTACCGCAGCAAACAAAAAACCGGCTGTTCGCTATTGGATTCATAATAATATGATTACCATTAACGGACAGAAAATGGGAAAATCATTGGGGAACTTTATCACACTCAAAGAACTTTTCTCGGGAAACCACAAAGTTTTAGAGCAAGCGTACTCACCTATGACTATCCGCTTCTTTGTATTGCAAGCGCACTATAGAAGCACCGCCGACTTTAGCAATGAAGCCCTACAAGCAGCCGAAAAAGGCCTTGCACGTCTTACCGACGCATACAATCGTTTGCAACGAATTACTCCTTCTAACGCATCTACCGTAGATGTGAAAGGTTTGGCAGAACGCTGCGAAGAAGCAATGTGCGACGATTTGAATACGCCTATTGCAATTTCTCATTTATTCGATACTACCAAAGCTATCAATTTGATAACCGACGGAAAAGCAACGATTTCAAAAGAAGATTTGGAAGAATTGAAAAACACGTTTTATGTTTTCATAAAAGATATTCTTGGCATTCGTATCGAAGAAAGCAGCAACCAACACGACAAAGCTTACAAAGGCGCTGTTGACTTGCTTCTTGATATTCGCAAACAAGCAAAAGTAAACAAAGATTGGGCTACAAGCGATAAAATTCGTGACGAATTGGCTGGTTTAGGCTTTGTAGTAAAAGATACAAAAGATGGATTTGAATGGAACTTATAACCAAAAATAAACTATAGAGAACAGGGAGTATTAATAACAAACCGACAATAATATATACCATATTTCGTTTATTTTTTTTAAAGAACTATGTAAGTTCTAATTAATTAACTATTTTTGTTTTGTGAAATTCTAAGAATGAGAGAGCAAACAACTCATTTATATAGCAGGGAGAACTTAGAAAATGGAAAATTATTACATAGAAGAAACGGAAGATACACCTCAAATTAATTTTGATGCAGGAACCCGTATATTTACTATTTCCGGACGCTCGCTTCCAGAAAATGCAATTGACTTCTACACTCCTGTGCTTGAAAAAGTTGACCAAATGCTTAACGAAGAGGAAAAGACAAACTTTACCTTTGAAATAAAAATTGAATATTTCAACACCTCATCTTCAAAACAATTGGCAAAATTGTTTCTCGCTATTGAAAAATACTACGAAAAACACGATATCCTTGTGAAATGGTTTTATGAAAAAGAAGACCTTGATATGCTCATGTCTGGCAATCAATATTCTAAATTTCTAAAACTAAACTTTAAATTCATAGAAAACTAATCCAATGCTAAACTATATCATTTGGAATGTTGATCCCTCAATTATAGATGGTTTTCATGTTCGGTGGTATGGATTATTTTTTGGAATAGGGTTCTTCCTTTCCTACCTTGGGCTTGCAAAAATTTTTAAGAACGAAGGCTTGAAGCAAAACGATGCTGACAATCTCACATTCGGCACATTTATCTTTCTTATAATTGGCCTACGATTGGGCCATTGCCTATTTTACGAACCTGAATACTATTTGTCACATCCTCTTGAAATTCTCAAAATATGGGAAGGCGGATTGGCAAGTCATGGTGGTGCCATTGGCTTAATTTGCGCATTTCTTTGGTTCTCACATAAATTAACAAAATCATTTTGGTGGGTAATTTCACGCGCTGCAGTTGTTATTCCAATTACTGCTTTTTTCGTTCGCATGGGAAACCTTATGAATTCGGAAATATATGGTATCCCGACAAATCAGCCATGGGGATTCGTGTTTATACGTGATGCAGCCATAGCCCCAGATGCCGACAAAATTAGTGAAATTCTACTCCAAGCAGGTTTGGTTTCAAGCAACCTCGCAACTTCTTTACATTCATTCCTTGTAGGGATTTTGCCTGCAAATGCAGATATGGTGTCATTTGAAAGTCTTTACAATACCCTTCTCAAATATAAATTCATAGATCAAAATCAATTTTCTCAAGTAATTGATTCGTTTGTAAATGCAGGCGTACTTACGGCAAATCACCCGACACAGATATACGAAGGATTTACCTATTTACTCACCGGAGTGATTCTTGTAGGCTACTACCAACTTAGCTACAAACGCAAGAAACCAATCTCTGACTTTGTTATTCTTGCAATTGCATTGCTTATGATTTTTGGTAGCCGTTTCTGCTTTGAATTTATTAAAAACGACCAAGTTGATTTTGAACAAGCAATGACTCTCAACATGGGGCAAATCCTAAGCATACCTTTCATTATTTTTGGAATAGCTTTCATATTCGTTGCCATTTTTCAACATAAAAAGCAAAAACAAACAAACGTATGAACTTACTTTCCATAGTTTGGGACGTATCTCCATATATTCACCAATTTTCCGAAACATACGCATTGCGATGGTATGGCGTATTGTTCGCACTTGCCTTTGTGTTTGCGTACTATGCGCTTGCGTTCCTATTCAACAAAGAGAACCTTCCCGAATCATTGCTTAACAAAATATCAATTGCATGCATTATTGGAGGCGTTTGTTGCTCAAGAATCGGACATTGTTTGTTTTATGAGCCGGCCTACTATTTGAACAATCCCATAGAGATTCTGCACATTTGGAAAGGAGGAATGTCTAGCCACGGCGGCGCTATTGGAGTTTTGCTTGCATACCTTGTGGTTTCTACAAAAGAATATCCGTTTGGGCTCATACTCTCTCGTACATTGCTTGTTGTGCCACTTGCCGGAGTTTTTTTTAGATTGGGAAATCTTATGAATTCTGAAATATACGGAACAGCCACCGACATGCCGTGGGGTTTTGTATTTGTAAATAGTAGTGAAGTTCTCCGTGGCATTGAAGAAGCCATTCCACGACATCCAACGCAAATATATGAAGCTCTTTGTTATCTCACCCTTTTTATTGTTTTTGTGACTTATAGTGCCCGCAAAAACAAACGCAACGAGACGTTGTCGAATACGTTTATTATTGGTCTATTTTCACTCGTAACGTTTGGTTCGCGCTTTCTTATTGAATTTTTAAAACTCCCACAAGTAGCGTTTGAACAAGGTTTAACGCTTAATATGGGGCAAATTCTAAGTATTCCTTTCATTATCACCGGGATAATACTTCTTTGGATACACCACAAAGAAAAAATAGCATTACAGTAAATACTGAACCTCCTTGAAATAATAACGGCGGAGGCCACCATTTGTGTCGACTATCAACAACTGGCCGTCATCAGCTACGTCTATAATTTGTCCTGAAAAAGTTCCTGTTACATCTTTGTATTGGCTCATTTTTTCAAACTGAAACAAGCGAGCTTTGTATTCGCTCCGAATCTTCTCCGCATCGGTCGAAATACTCGCATATAGCTGACGAAAACGAGAAAGAAACTGCTCAAGCACCTCATCTCTTTTCAACTCCTTGCCCAATTCTGCTCGCAATGATGTTGAATTTGGCACGTCGTCATATTCTGTCTGATTTACATTCAGCCCAATACCTATGATTGATGTCGCAATTTTCTTGTTGTTTAAACTATTTTCAATAAGAATACCGGCAATTTTCTTATCGCCTACATAGATATCATTTGGCCACTTTATGCAAACCGATTCACAATATAAAGAAACAACTTCGCACAAAGCAAGCGATACGGCCTGCGAAATTATAAACTGCTCTTTTATGGGAATTTCGGTAGGGTGCACAACAATCGAAAACAAAAGATTCTGTCCGGCAGCTGATACCCAATGATTTCCTCTTTGACCGCGACCTTTTGTTTGAAATTCAGTCATAACAACCGTAAAATCAGGGACGAAACCATTATGTACTATTTCGCTCGCATAATCGTTAGTAGAAGAAAGTTCTTCTATTTTAATCATATTGTTGTATCTTTCCACCACAAAAAACAAATTCTATGAAACACATACTTTCTTTCTTCGCTGCACTACTGTTAGCACAACTACTCTTTGGACAAGAAATTTCTATAAAAGGTAAAATTAAGAATTATTCCGGCTCGGATTCTCTTATTGTAAAAATATATTCTCAACCAAACCCTGTTGAAACAAAAGTTGGCGTTTCAAAAAAAGGTGAATTTTCGTATAACTTCATAGCGACAAAAACAACTTTTTGCTATGTCTATTTTTCTGAAAACGATGTAATCACATTGGTTTTATCTCCCAACGAAAAAGTATCAATGGAAGCTGACTACACAAATATGCAAGGTACTTATTCGGTAACTGGTTCTGAGCAATCCATTGTTCTTGAAAAAAATGTGCACGGACTTATGAAGCACCTCAATACTGTAGAAGATTTACGGAAAAAATATGAATCAAAAATAGACTCCGTTAATAAAAAGATACAAGAAGATATCGCAACTGCAATCAAACAAAATCCATCGAATTATGGCAATTTAACATTAATTAATTCGCTGAATATAGACCAATATCCTGACGTATATCAATTGCTCGACTCTGCACTTTTTACAACATACCCCAATGATTTTATAGTTACGAGTTTTCATAACGACATACAAAAACAGCTTGTTCTTCGTATAGGTTCAAAAATTGATGAAATTAGTCTTCCTAATCAAAAACTTGAAACCATCAATCTTTCATCGCTCAAAGGGAAAGTCGTACTTGTTGACTTTTGGGCAAGTTGGTGCCGTCCGTGCAGAATAGAGATTCCGAACTTCAAAAAACTCTATGAAACGTATCATAATGACGGTTTTGAAATCTATTCTATTTCAGTTGATGACGATGCTAGTGCATGGGTAAAGGCCTTGTCGCAAGAACAAATGCCTTGGGCAAACGTGCACGATATTAATAAAGAATACAGCATTAAATACAATGTAAATACTATCCCATTTACAATATTACTTGACACCGAAGGAAATGTTGTAGCAAAAGGTCTTCGTGGAGAGGAATTAAATGAAAAAATCAGTTTTTTATTGACAACTTCTTACAAAAAGTAAGTTTTTCCCAAGAAACTCTTACATTTGTCAAGTAAATACAAATATAGACTTAAGATTTAAAAGGTATGAAAAGAGTAGCAATAGTAGGGTACGGAAACATTGGTCGTTTCGTATTGGAAGCTCTTCAAGAAGCACCTGACTTTGAAATAGCAGGTGTAGTGCGTCGCTCCATTTCTGGAGAAAAACCATTGGAGTTGAATCCGTATAAAGTAGTAACCGACATTAAGGAATTAGAGAAAGTGGATGTGGCAATTCTTGCGACACCAACAAGAAGTGTTGAAGAAAATGCAAAGAAATTTCTCGCAATGGGCATCAACACGGTTGATAGTTTTGACATTCACGGAGACATTTGGGAATTGCATGAATCATTGGGAAAAATTGCAAAAGCAAACAACACCGTTTCTATCATTTCTGCAGGTTGGGATCCGGGAAGCGACTCAGTAATTCGCACATTGCTTCAAGCAGCAACTCCAAAAGGCATTACTTGGACTAACTTTGGTCCGGGAATGAGTATGGGACACTCTGTTGTGGCTCGTTCTAAGAAAGGTGTGAAAAATGCACTTTCTATGACAATGCCAAAAGGATCCGGAGTTCACAGCCGCATGGTGTATGTAGAACTTGAGCAAGGCTTTACTGCACAACAAGTATATGACGAACTCAAAGCAGACAACTATTTTGCTCACGACGAACTTCACGTAATCCCAGTTGACAGCGTTGATAACTGTTTAGACATGGGACATGGTGTTCTTTTGGAACGAAAAGGCGTTTCTGGAAAAACACAAAATCAACGTTTCAAATTTGAAATGAACATAAACAATCCAGCATTGACAGCACAAATTTTGGTGGGAGTTGCTCGTGCAACATTCAAGCAACAGCCTGGTGCATACACACTTCCAGAAGTGCCAATGATGGACTTGCTTGCAGGAGATAAAGAACAATTAATACGTACACTTGTATAATATCTTAGTGTAAAAAACACAAAAAGGGAGGTCAAAATAATTGACTTCCCTTTTTTTATGTTTATATTTGTTCTAATCAAAATATATACACATATGAAAGAACTTTTATTATTTGTAGCAAGTGCCTTATTGGCAATGTCAGTTTCGGCACAAACAGTAACTCTCGTTCACAATGAATGGAACGATGGTGCAAGTTTTAACTCACAAGGGTTTTTAGCTGTTGAACCTTCACAAGCAATTCAATCAGGCTACAAAGTTGTTGTAGAAATTCAAGGAACAACAACAGGAGCTGATGCGTCTCTATCTGCAGTTGTAATAGATACAACAGGCGGCGGATGGGTTGCTGTTAGTTCATGGGGTAGCGCATCTGTAACATCAGGCGTGATTGCTGGAACAATCACTTTTAATGCCTCTGCAGCTATCGGAGGTCCCGTACTTTCATTATCTACGACAGACGGTGATAACTCATATGATGATGTTACTATTACGTTCTCGAAATTAACTTGTACAGTAACTGACCCTAACTATCGCGATCCTAATGTTGAAACAGACGATTCCTATCTTCCTCTCTCTGCAATCGCAAGTTCTTGGGGCAATTGCGTTGTTACAACAGGTGAAGAAACAACATCTATCCATTTTCCTGTGGGTTGGGAATGTGGCGCAGGGTGGGCATGGTGGGACTTAGCTCCAACTTACCTTGATGTAACCGAATATGAAAGTGTAACTGTAGAATTTGATGCTGCTCCTTGTCAAGTTGCTCTTGCTGTTCAAACTGATAATGGCACTGATAGTGGAGAAAATACCCAAAAAATTGCAGAGGCAGGTGCAACTTCTATAACAATTAACTTCATTGACGATGCTGTTTTTATTGGAGAAGATTGGGCAGGCGTTCGTGCTATCTTTTTACAAACTGGAGAAAAAGCTGACGTTGTAGTCACAGATGCATATTTCACCTACAAATCAATAACAGCAATAGATGGCATTGCTCAAAATATTCAAATCAGCAATGGCTTTGTTGCTTCAGAAGGAACAATTTCAGTTTACACTATTGATGGCAAAAAGGTAGCAGAAGTTGCAAAAGAATTCAACATGAATTCATTGCCAAAAGGAGTGTATTTCATCCAAACAGCTGAAGGTGCTACAAAATATTTGAAATAATATACTCACAAACAAAACTAAAAAGAGCAACCCAATTTGAGTTGCTCTTTTTAGTTTTGTTTACTTCAAAAATCTTTATGAAACTTTCTGCAAAACCTCTTTTGCAAAAACATCTAAATGTGGGTCACGAGCGCCCATTATAATAATCACATCTTCCGGTTGAGCAAGCTCACCTATACGAGCAATTGATTGCTCCTTTTGTCCCACGTATTCCGCACATTTCCCGTTTGATTGCATGGCCTCACTCACTATTGTTGACGAGATATTTTGGTCAACTGTGCCTCCTGCATAATAAATGTCGGCTATCAAAAATATATCCTGTTTGCGTAGTGCGTCGCCTACTATAGTAGTCAATTCCTTATGCATAAATCGCATTGGTCCATATCCGTGAGGCTGAAACCACGCAATAACACGTTTGCCTATGGCTTGGCAGGCTTTGATTGCTGCACTTACCTCAGCCGGATTGTGCGCAAAATCATCTATTACATAAATATCATTATTCGTTTTTCCAACCAACTGCGCACGGCGGTATATTCCTTCGAATGTTGCAAGTGCTTTGACACTTTTTTCTAATGGAATTCCTGCAACATTTGTTGCCGCAATGGCAGCCAACGCATTTTCCATATTGTGTTTACCCAAAGCCGAAATAGTACACGGTACTCCATTCACTTTGAATGAAATAGAAAAACCATTTTGGGAAAAATCTGTTCCCTGAATTGGTGCATCTGCCACTGTTCCAAAATTGAATTGGTTTTGTCTCGAAAGTTTTCTCGTTAAAGGATAGTCCTGATTTGCTATGAAAAATGCTTGTGTGTTATCACGAAACGTGGTAAACAATTGTTCCAATTCATCAAACTCTTTGTGGTCACGGTCAATGTTAAGTAACAATGAAATTTCGGGTTTGTACGAAACAATTGATCCGTCAGATTCGTCAGACTCTATCACCAGCCAATCGCTCTGACCAACCCATGCATTTCCGGGCAAACCTTTCTTTTGCAAATCACTCAATCCCGCACCGGTAATAAGCGATGGCGACATTCCGCATTGCTCCATAATATGGAAAATCATTGCTGTAGTTGTTGATTTTCCCGAAGTTCCGCCAACGGCTATGGTTCGCACACTGTTTGAAATTTCAGCCAACAATTGCGAACGTTTCATAATTGGAATACCCAATTGTAAAGCTTTTTGGTATTCTACATTTTTCTCTTCAATTGCAGTAGAAACCACAACCACGTCAACATCTTCTGTAATGCCTTGCCCGTCTTGGAAATAGCATTGTATTCCCATTGACTCAAATTGCGTCTCTGAAAGCAATTTTTGCGATTGACCGAACAAACGGTCAGAACCGGAAACTTTTTTGCCTACACCGCAAAGATATTGTGCTATGGCACTCATTCCGGTGCCGGCTATGCCCACAAAAAAGAAATGAGAATACGAATCAAGCATTATATCGAGAATTTTTTGTCAATATTCTTATGAGTAAATGAAGATTTTCCAGACGCATAGTCGGCTACAATTTGACCGCTTCCTTTCATTTTCCACTTGTAAATAGTAAGTCCTTCCAAACCTACAGGTCCACGAGCGTGGATTTTGCTGGTACTAATTCCAACTTCAGCACCAAGTCCATAGCGGAATCCATCTGCAAAACGCGTACTACAATTCCAGAAGACATCGGCAGAATCTACCAAATTCATAAACGTTTCGGCTGCCTGCGAATTTTTAGTGATTATGCTCTCAGTATGACGACTTCCGTACGTGTTGATGTGCTCTATTGCATCTTCAATAGAATCAACTATGCGAATAGAAACTTTATAGTCCAAATATTCCAGCTTCCAGCTTTCCACCGCTTCACACTTAATAATAGCCTGCGTGCGTGCACATCCGAAAATCTCCACATTATGACTAATGAGCGATTCTGCCAATATTGGAATTACCTCATTCGCCACATCCTTATGAACTAGCATAGTTTCGGTAGCATTACAAACCGACACGTATTGCGTTTTGGCATCGGTAGCAACCTTTATTGCCATTTCAATATCAGCGTCTTTGTCTATATATGTGTGACAAATACCATCAGCATGCCCCATTACGGCAATGTTGGAATTGTTCATAATGTACTGAACAAATGAATTTGAACCGCGAGGAATAATGAGGTCAACGTATTTGTCAAGTTTCAACAATTCATTTACATCTTCGCGCGTTTCGAGCAATTGTATCCAACCGGCAGGAACACCAGCTTTTTCAGAAGCTTCGCGAATAATTTTTGCCAAAATTCTATTTGTTTCAATTGCTTCACGGCCCCCTTTCAATAAAGCTGCGTTGCCACTTTTGAGGCACAAGGTAGAAATTTGCACCAAGGCATCGGGGCGAGATTCGAAAATTACGCCTATCACACCTATTGGGCAACTTACTTTATACAACTCCAATCCTTTATCTAGTTCTGTTGCTGCAAGTGTTTCACCGATAGGTTCGGGTAAACCAATAAGACTTTGAATACCGGCAACAACGTCTTTTATTTTTGCTTCGTCAAACTTCAAGCGTTTGAGCAACGGCGTTGCCAAATTTTCTTGTTCGCTACGTTCAATGTCTTTTTTGTTAGCCGCAATTATCTCGTTAGCGTTTACATATAAGGCCATGGACACTTCAGCCAAGGCATTATTTTTAACATCCGACGACAAAGCCGCCAAACCTAATGACGCTTTTTTTGCTGCTATTGCTAAATCTACTGTTTGCATATCTCTATAATTCTCTATGCAATATTAGGCATTTTGCGCAAATTTCACAATACAAGAGCAGTAGTCTGAAGAGATTATAAACTTTGGCGCAAAATTTGATAGAATGAGACTCAATAAGTTTTAGTATTAATTAAATATGTTACATATGAAAAAGTTTTTTGTTTTAACAAGTTCAGCACTCGTGGGAAGTGTTATGACAATTGCACTTCTATACGCAGTTAACCCACAAGTTTTCAAAAAATCGTCAGATGCCGTAACAACAAACGATGAACAAACATTAGTTCATACGGCTTCGTACTCTAATGCAGCAAACGGCGCCATTGATTTTACCGAAGCGACCGAAAAAGTTATGCCAACCGTTGTGCATATTTCCACAAAAACAACCGTTCGAACCTCTACCTATCCCCAAGGATTTGATTTATGGCAAGAATTTTTCGGAGAAGGTTGGGGTGTGCCACAAAAAGAAAATGTACGACAAGGGAGTGGCTCAGGAGTGATTGTACAAAAAGAAGGTTACATTGTTACAAACAATCACGTAGTACAAGGGGCCGATGAAATTACCGTTACTCTTCACGACAAGCGTGAATTTACAGCACAAATCGTTGGAACAGACCCGAATACTGACTTGGCGCTCATAAAAATTGAAGCAAGCGATTTGTCTCCTATTTCATTTGCAAATAGTGATGATGTGAAAGTCGGAGAATGGGTTTTGGCAGTAGGCAATCCGTTCAATTTAAACTCAACGGTAACTGCCGGAATTGTAAGTGCAAAGGGAAGAAATATCAATATTTTGCGTCAAAAATATGCCATTGAATCATTTATTCAAACCGATGCAGCAATTAATCCAGGAAATAGTGGTGGCGCACTTACCAATGCTAATGGCGCACTAATTGGTGTAAACTCTGCCATAGCAAGCCCTACAGGTTCATACACAGGATATGGATTTGCCGTTCCGGCTAATCTTGTTTCCAAGGTTATTTATGATTTGAAAAAATATGGTGTTGTTCAACGAGGATTCCTCGGTATTTCAATTCGTGATGTGGATTCAAAACTAGTACAAGAGAAAGAATTGAAGGTGAATCGTGGCGTATATGTTGAAACTGCTAACGAAAATGGGGCTGCTGAAAAAGCTGGAATTAAAACGGGAGATGTGATTGTAGAAATTGACGGAATAAACGTTGCCTCTGCTGCGGAAATTCAAGAAATCATAGGTCGTCGTACACCAGGTGATGCAGTTCGCGTTAAAGTTGACCGTAAAGGTAGTATGAAAGACTTTGAAGTCCATTTAACCAATAAAGATGGTAACGAAAAACTGACAGAAAAAGCTTCGGCAGATGTGTATACAAAACTTGGTATAACAGTGCAAAATGCGAATTCAAAAACGTTGAAAAAATTGGGTGTTGAAAATGGTATTGAAGTAACCTCAGTGGACGATGGCGTGATTAAAAAACACACCAACATGCGCAAAGGATTCATTATTACCAAAATTGATAATGAAAACATAAAAGATTCTGAACAATTCACAAAAATTATTGAAAAGAAATCAGGAGGCGTTATGATTGAAGGAGTGTATCCCGACGTAGCAGGAACATTCTATTATGCCTTTGGTATATAAGGCAAAAAAAGCACGTCTTAAAACGGCCGTGCTTTTTCTTGCTTTTTGAATGATAACGGGCATATAAATTGTTTATCTTTGTTGTATATTAATTAAAATAGATATGAAAAAAGTTGCTTTAATTTTAAGTATGATTCTCTGCTTCGCTATGAGTAGTTCGGCTCAACAACCCACAACAGAGAAGAAAGAATCAGGTGTAGTGTTTGACACATTGGTTTATGATTATGGAACAATAGAAAAAGGTTCTGAAGGAAAATGTTCTTTCACTTTCAAAAACACGTCCGACACTCCGCTTATTTTGACAAATGTTGCCGCCTCATGTGGTTGCACCGTGCCAAGTTGGCCTAAAAATCCTATCAAACCTGGAGAGTCAAGTGCTATTGATGTGAAATACAACACCAATAATGTAGGGCACTTCACAAAAAGAATTACCGTTACAACTAACAAACAAGATACTCCAATTATCTTGACCCTTACGGGAAAAGTTGTTGAGGCTCAAGTTGCTCCTGCAGAAATTGAAGTAATGCCACGATAAACAAAAAGGTTGCTGAAAAACGAGAGACACCCCAAAGATGTCTCTCGTTTTTTTCATACCCTTATGGTAGAAAACAAAAGAGGAACAAAATTCAAAAACTTTGTTCCTCTTTGTCAGTCGGGGTAACAGGATTCGAACCTGTGACCTCTTGGTCCCAAACCAAGCATACTAACCGGACTGTACTATACCCCGATTTTCTTGACGCAAAAATAAATGTATTTTTTATATTTACAAGGTTAACAAGCAAATATTTCCACCGAAATATTATTTTTGAATAAAAGACTAGAGTACTACATTGAAACAAAATCTTCTATATCGTTTGAGATACGCTCTTATAGCCACTTGCACTATTCTGCTTGCAGTAGCTATTGAGACAAATTATTTTAATTCTCATGTTTCTGACCGACATTTTGTCACCTTTCAAAAGGTTATTTTAGAAAAACAGAAAAATGCTGACAAGCTATGTAAGGAAATTAGCTCTCTTCCAGAGTCCGCTGATTTTCAAACATACGAGCGTTATAGAAAACAACATAAATCTTTGTTTAGCAAACAACGACTTAGTTTCTTTATTTTTTCTCACGATACCCTTAAATATTGGTCAGACAATACGGTAGTTACCAACTATTCTTTATTCAAAAATGCGGGCAACCTTCTTTTTACGGGTAATAATTGGTATTTAGTATCGCACTCGCAAGAAGGCAATCGTGAAGTTTTTTTTTTCACGTTCTTGAAAAGTCAATACTCATTTTCAAATGAACATATAAAAACAGAATTCCATCCTGATTTTAATCTAAATGGGAACATTGAAATCTATAGTGATTCTTGCGACGACACATACCCTATTTACGATACCGACAACAACTTCCTCCTTTCTCTTTCAAAAACGGCAGAGCGTTCAACTAATATTATTCAATGCTATACCGCCATTATCTTGTATTTCATTGGCATAATTTTCCTTTTGATTTTTATAAATGCCATTATTAAAACGATCAAAAAAACTCATTGGCGAACAATACTGAATGGAGGCGCCATTGTATTCTTAATTTTCCTCCGATGGTATATGATTCAAGAACAGATACCATATATTGGATACACGAGTGATTTATTCAACTCCGAATATTTCTCCATGCCTTTTACTCCTTCGCTTGGCGATTTGATGTTCAACATTATGATTCTTGCTTATTTTGTGATTGCACTAGCAAGAAAATTCAATAGCTGCGAATTCGTTACAAGAAAACAACGAACCATTTCATTACTTTCACTTGCCACAATTTCTAGTGTGTATTGGGTAGTTTGTACAAAAATTTTCAGTGCTCTTGTGCTCAACTCATTAATCAATTTGAAATTATTCAACATACTTAATATCAATGGTTTGAGCGTTGCAGCATATAGCATTATTGCATTTCTGCTATTTCTCTATTTCTACTTGCTCTACTCGTTCTTTCACCAAAAGAAAGGCTTGCTGACCGCTATTGATGCAGTGAAATTTTGTGTGATATCTATTCTATTCTCTCTCCTTTGCTGTTGGGGACTTTCCGCTACATTTTGGGGATTTGAGATTTTCTTTATCATAATAAATGTGGTGTTCTGCCTGTTTGCTCTTATCAAGAAGTTCCACCTTAACATATTGAAAATTCTTTTGCTACTCATATCTGCTCTTTTTGTGGAAATATTCATAGCTCACTTTGTGCGAATCAAAGATTTGTCGCTTCAACGGCAAACGGCAATAGAACTAGCCACAGAGCAAGATCCGGTTGCGGAATCTTTTCTTACCTATGTATATAAAGATTCGCGTAAGGATAAAACATTAATGAGCCTAGCAAAACAGCCTGAAAATAAAGACGTTGAAATCAGAAATTACTTGCAGGAAAAATATTTCAATGGCTTTCTCAAACAATATGAACTAGAATGTACTGTGTGCGGAACGGACTCACGGTTTTCTTCATCAAACCAATTGGCAAACTGCGAGAGATTCTTTAATCAAATGCTTTTGACAAGTGGCGAAAGTGTTTCTGATTCAAACTATTACTACATCAATAACCAAGATGGGAACATCACATACTTTGACTCCATAGGATACACTTTGCCGAATGGAACAAGCACCAAATTATACATAGAACTGCATTCCAAAACAAATTCTCTCAACTTCGGTTATCCAACAATTTTGCTGAACAAAGAAATCTCAAAGAAAACGTTGCCAAACTTTTCTTCTGCAAAATACAAAAATGGGTTACTTGTTTCTAAAACCAGGAATTGGCCATATTCGCAAGTGCTCGATTCTTACAATTCTCGGGGAAACGAAACATCGGCAGATTCGAACTTTCAAACTATAGTTGACAAACAACATTCTATAGTGCACTTGTCGTACAAAATAAACGATCAATTTACCGTAGTAGTTAGCAATCGAATACTCAAATGGAGCAACTATTTGATTTGGTTTCCGTATATCTTTTTGTTCTTTTATCTTTTGCTTTTTATCTTCAACCTCTTTAGTTCAGAGAATGAATCTACCTTAAAACATTCACTTTCGGCACAAATAAAGAATTCACTAATTGGATTGCTCTTCGCAACATTTGTTATTGTTGGGGTCTTTGGTGCATCGTTTATGAAAACCCGAAACGATAGGCAACAAATCAATTTTCTTGAAGAAAAAATGAGAATTATTTCTACCGAATTTTCATCGGAGTACAAAGACTATACTACGTTTTCTACTCAAGATATTGTCCGCATACAACGACTTCTTTCAAAATTAGCCGAAAATCATACTTCCGACATCAACTTATATGGCACAAATGGAAACCTTATAGCCTCGTCACGTCCTGAGATTTTCCAATACAAACTTCAATATGAAAAAATATCACCGTCTGCTTTTGATTTTCTCATTGCACAAAATCATTCACGCTACACGCACCACGAAACTATTGGAAGCTTAGAATTTTTATCGGCATACACTTCCGTAACCAACGGACAAAATCAAATTCTCGGATACATAAATCTCCCTAATTTTTCAAATCAACAAGAATTTACACAACAATTTGCGGGCTTAATTGTGGGTATGCTCAATTTGTTCGTTATTCTCATGCTACTTGCGACACTAAGCTCCGTATTCATTGCAAAAAAAATAACAGATCCTCTTACTATCATTCAAAACAAAATGAGAAAAGTGACGATTGGTAATGAAAACGAAAAAATTGAAATGTCAGTGCCAAACGAACTTACTGGCCTCATAAAGAACTACAATACCATGATAGACCAACTGAGCATTAGCGCAGATAAATTGGCGAAAGCCGAACGTGAAAATGCTTGGCAGGAAATGGCCCGACAAATTGCGCACGAAATTAAAAATCCGCTTACGCCCATGAAGCTAAATCTCCAACTGCTCAATCGCTCATGGGACGAAAATGATCCGAAATTTGAAACACGACTCAAGTCTATTTCAAAAACAATGATTGAACAAATTGATACGCTAGCAGACACCGCAACGTCATTCTCCGACTTTGCAAAATTGTCAAAAGTATCTCTCGCGAGCGTGAATATCAATGAGTTGCTTCAAAACTGCGTAACTCTTTTTACACAAGAAGAAAAATCAGATGTTACAGCCAACTTGCCTACAGAACCTGTCTTTATCAATGCTGACAAAGACAAAACCACACGATTGTTTAACAATCTTATAAAAAATGCCCTACAGGCAATCCCTTCCGACCGCCATGGCAATGTGGTAGTGGCTCTTTCTGCCGATTCCGATTTTGCTACTGTCTCCGTTGCCGACAATGGCCGAGGTATTGATGATGAAACAAAAAAACACATTTTCCAACTTCATTTCACTACAAAAGAAACGGGTAGTGGCTTTGGTTTGGCTATTTGCAAAAACATAGTAGAATCGTCGGGAGGGAAGATTTGGTTTGAAACAGAACTCAACAAGGGAAGTATATTTTTTGTAAAACTACCTCTACAAAAGGAATGAGATTTAGCTAACTTTTATATCTTTGATAACATTCACAATTACATATGATACCATTGTTCATTACATTTCAGTTCGTAGATTTTGTCGACATCTTTTTGGTCGGACTACTTCTATACGAAGTATACAAACTGATACGAGGAACAGCCGGCATGAATATTTTTTTGGGTATCCTCGCTTTTTATATAATTTGGCTGATAGTACGAGCATTACACATGGAAATGCTCACCCGAATTTTAGGGCAATTTATCAGCATTGGTGGATTGGCACTGGTGGTCTTGTTTCAAACAGAAATTCGCAAATTCCTTACTATGATTGGGAATCGTTACTTGCACTCACAAGGGAAAAAACGATTGTCAAAGTTTTTCAATATCAACCAAGAAGAAATTCCGAGCGAAGCTATCAAAGAAATAATTGATGCTACGTTCACCATGGCCCAATCAAATACCGGTGCTCTGATAGTTCTCTCAACTCGAAAAGAACCCATTTTGCCATACTTGCAATCTGGTGAAATTATTGACTCACGCATTTCCTCTGCTCTTTTGCAAAATATCTTCTACAAAAACACTCCTCTCCATGATGGAGCAACAATAATTGTCGGAAGTAAAATTCTTGCTGCCAAATGTGTGCTTCCGCTCACAAAGAAAATTGATTTGCCCATGGGGCTTGGTATGCGCCATCGTTCAGCATTAGGAATGACCGAAGACACCGACACATTGGTGATTGTGGTATCAGAACAAACCGGTGATATTTCATACTGCTTACGAGGAGAACTCAACAAAATAACGAGTGAAAAAGAATTGGAATTGATTATTAATCAACATCAAGACAAAAAATGAACATCCAGCAGCCTTTAGCCGAAAGAATGCGCCCCAAGTCACTTGACGACTATTTGGGGCAAAAACATTTAGTTGCTCAAGGAGCGGTGCTTAGAAAAGCTATTGAATCCGGACGAATTCCATCAATGATTTTATGGGGACCTCCAGGTGTTGGAAAAACAACTCTCGCAAATATTATTTCGAAATCACTTGACAGACAATTCTACACGTTGAGTGCTGTAAATTCGGGAGTAAAAGATGTGCGAGATATTTTGGACAAAGCAAAGCATGCCCAATTTTTTGATTCTCCCAATCCAATCTTATTTATCGACGAAATTCATCGCTTTAATAAATCACAACAAGATTCTTTATTGGCTGCCGTAGAAAACGGCACTGTTACCCTTATTGGAGCTACAACCGAAAATCCTTCTTTTGAAGTGATTTCTCCTTTGCTCTCTCGCTGCCAAGTCTATGTTCTCAAATCGTTAGAGCAAGAGGAACTGCATGAACTAATCCAAAGAGCGTTGAAACAAGACATTGTGCTAAAGAAAATGGGAATCAAAATCAAAGAAGAAGAGGCATTGATGCGATTCTCCGGTGGCGATGCAAGAAAACTTCTCAACGTACTTGAAATTGTGATTAATGCTCAACCGCAAGAAGAGAAAATTGTAATTACCAACGACGTAGTTACCCACACGTTGCAAGAAAATATCGCGCTCTACGACAAAGATGGAGAACAACATTACGACATTATTTCTGCCTTTATCAAATCCATTCGCGGAAGCGACCCAAATGCGGCGGTGTATTGGCTTGCACGAATGCTTGAAGGCGGCGAAGATATTAAATTTATAGCACGGAGAATGCTCATTTCGGCTTCCGAAGACATAGGTTTGGCAAATCCAAACGCATTACTTTTAGCACAAAGTTGTTTCAATGCAATTTCAGTAATTGGAATGCCAGAAGCGCGCATAATTCTATCTGAAACAGCAATATATCTTGCAACTTCTCCAAAAAGTAATTCTGCGTACTTAGCAATAGATGCCGCCATCGCTATGGTAAAAAAAACTGGCATGCTGCCTGTTCCTCTTCATCTTCGAAACGCACCAAGCAAATTAATGAAAGACCTCAAGTATGGCGATGGCTACAAGTATTCTCACGATTATACAGGACACTTTGTAGAACAAGAATTTTTACCGAAAGAATTTTCCAATATTTCATTTTGGAATCCTTCGGAAAATAAACGCGAACAAGATACTAAACAATATTTGAAGTCGTTGTGGAAAGATAAATATACATTTTAATGAAAAAAATCATCACACTTGTAAGTAGTATACTTACCTTGCATTTTATGTCTATAGCTCAAGTGCCGGGAACGTGGAACGAATATTTTTCATTCCGAAATGTTACGCAACTAGAAACAATTGACGACAATATTTTTGCTCTCTCAAATAATGGTATTTTTGTATACAACACAAGCACAAAAGAAATAACAAAAATAACAAAACTCAATGGGCTTAGTTCTGTAGGTTTAACCAGCATGGTTTATTGTAACAATACTTCGTCCATTCTTGTTGGCTACTCCGACGGAACACTTAACGTTATTGATTACCCCTCACTGAATATCCAAGCTATAAATACTCTCGAACAAAAGAATATATATGGTTCAAAACGAATAAATCAGATTTGCATGTATAGTGACACAGCTTTTATTGCAACCGAATTTGGTGTTATATCGTTCTCTCTGCACAACAAAAAATTTATAGCTACTACTATTTTGAGTAATAATGGGGAAAACGTTCCTGTAAAGTCTATTACTACCTCAGGAAATATGATTTATGCAGCCACTACAAAAGGTATTTATTCTGCAAACATGACAGCACCAAACCTTTCTGATTTTTCAACATGGAACAAACTTTCTGGAATTCCCTACGAGAATGATACTATCTCTTATATAGTAGCCAATGGAGAAAATTTATACTATGCTCATTGCAATACATCAGATCATAGCAAAGACTCTCTATTTGTCATAACAAACGGAATTGCGTCTGCATTCAAGACACAAATACCCTATCTTGTAAGTCTCACTTCCAGAAATAATCTCCTAGGTATTGCCACAAAACACGTAGCTAAAGTATATGACAACTTGCAAAAACTTCTATTTTCCTTTGATTCTCTCAATGTAAATAATCACTATACCGATATTATTATAGCAAATGATGGATCTCAATGGGTTGGCGATTCATACTATGGACTTATTTCTTGTGAACAAGGCAAAATCATTGTACCTCAAGGTCCTAATTCAAATCATATTACTGACCTTTTCTTTGAGAATAAAAATCTTCACGTTGTTTCAGGTAGAATTTCCCTTTGGGAAAGTCTTCTATATAGTATAAAAACGTTTGGAGGAGGCTGGTATGGAACTACAGATTGGCGAATTGGTAACTCTCTTTGTGTATATGCTATACCCAATTCATCAACCTACTACATAGGTACATATGGATACGGACTTGCACAAAGTGCCCGTTCTTGGGTTATTGATACTGTCTATAATCTTTCGAACTCAATACTCCAACCGTATTACCTTAATGCATCACAAACTGTAGTTGCCGATATTACTAGCGATAACGACGGAACGCTCTGGATTATAAATCAAAATACAAACTCACCAATTATTGCCATAGACAAACAAAATAATTGGTATCCTTTTTCCATCGCTACCGTTTCGGGATCTATATACGATACAAAAAATTTATTTAATCACATGATTATTGATTATAACGGATACAAATGGCTTACCGGCACAAGCTATCTTTGCGCTTTTAATGATAATAAAACACTTAACGACTCCTCCGATGACGAATTTGTAAGAATACCTCTATCTGATGCCGAAGGCACAATAGCATCTCGCTCTACCTGCGTTGCAGAAGATCTAACTGGTGAAATTTGGGTTGGAACAACGCAAGGCATAGCAGTACATTCTTCTCCTTCTCGCGTATTTAAAGATAGGAAAACAATCTCCCGCATTAAAATCGAAATAGATGGAGAAGTTGGATATCTATTAAGTTCCGAAACAATCAACTGCATAGCAGTTGACGATGGTAACAGAAAATGGATAGGAACTGCAAATTCAGGAATCTTCTTGATATCAGAAAATGGTACCGAACAACTTCTAAATTTCACAAAAAACAATAGTCCTTTACCTTCAAATACAATTACCTCTATAACAATTGACCACGAAACCGGCGAAGTGTACATCGGCACAGAGGAAGGGCTTGTTTCATACATCGGTAACGCTACCGTAGGAGACACAGAGATGAACGATGCCTACATATTCCCAAACCCAATACGAGATTCCTATAATGGAAATATTTTTATCAAAGGATTGGTTGCAAATGCCTTGATAAAAATCACCGATATATCAGGCAATATTGTAAACAATGTTGAAGCGAACGGAGGGACGGCAGTGTGGGACGGCAAAAATATCTATGGTGAAAGGATTAGTACTGGTGTATATTTACTATACGTATCCGATAAAAATGGAGAAAACACAAAAGTGATGAAACTTTTGTTTATTAATTAAAAACGTTTAACGGGATTGTGTAGCGAATCCGGGATTCGAACCCGAATATCCACCGTGAGAGGGTGGTGTCCTAGCCATTAGACGAATTCGCCATTGTTTTATGCAAAATTACCTTTTTTACGGAATCTTCCAAACAAGGATTACTTTTTTTAAGAGCTTACCCTTTCTTCATTTAATTTATCTACGGTACTCTATTTTAGGATAGAACGCATTCTTCATATGCTCTATCTGTACCTTCCCCTGTATTGTAACAATAGTAACTATATCAAAACGGACATCTAAATCCAAACCTTTAGACCGTACATAGTAATTTGCAGCATAAATAAGAAACTTTTGTTTTTGCTTATTTACTGCATCAGCAGGATTGATGAAATTCGATGTTCGGGTTTTAACTTCTACAAAAACTACACAATTATTACATTGTGCAATAATGTCTACTTCTTTGTGGCCACTATGCCAATTCGTTTCTAAAATTGCATAGCCTTCTTTTTCCAAAAATTTTCGAGCAACATCTTCTCCCCACTTTCCTATATCACTTTTATCTTGATATTCCATAAGTCTTAAATTTTCATAAAAAAAGAGGGAGGTTTTTGGTACCTCCCTCCGTGCGGCAAACTCATGATTGGTCAATTCATAAGTCTGTATTGCAAAGATATTAAACTAACCATGTTACGCAATAAAAAAATGAAAAAAATTTCATAAATAAATATAACTAATGACGAATAAATATAAACAAACAGATAGTATTTTAAAATATCCTTTAAAAATGGTGAAAAAATTCTTCCCAAAATTGTCGTTTTTTTACATAAAGCTGGAAAATTAATTTCAGTTTAATGTGATTGTCTATGTAAATTAAATTGACACACAAAAGCTACAAAAAGGAGAATTTTATTTGTTATTAATAAATCAATTTATAATCTAATAATAGATTGCATTTAATAACAATCGTTTTTTTATAAAAAATAACAAGAAGAATAAAAACAATACAATAAGTGGTGAGCAAAGAAAAAGGTTGTATGAT
>CAYFVM010000022.1:0-39825 GCA_964346725.1 uncultured Bacteroidales bacterium | reverse complement strand
TGATGCCGGCAATGGCAAGAAGACCAAATTCGGTAGCGTGACATTGATTCGATAAACTTTCTAATAAACACGATAAGAAAGCGAATAAAAATTCTATTCGCTTTCCTATCTTTTAATATCTATTTCCAAAAAATATACATACAATAGTGTATTTTTTACACTATCATTGTATATTTGTACTTTAATAAAAAAACGTAATATGAAGCTAAAGTCCTTATACATTGTATTTTTCATGCTCCTTACGTCCTCTCTTTTTTCACAAAACTGGAATTTGGTGTGGCGTGAAGATTTTGGTATTGCCGAAGATACCATAATGAAAAATTTCCCTGACCCATCAATGTCAGTGGCAGAACATATTTTCTTTGCTGATGCTATTACTAAATATACGGGTACAGGTACGCCATACTTAGACAACGATGGTGCTGGGAATCAGTGTCGTCAAGTTATAGATGGAACCTATGCCATTACCAGTAGTGTAAAATGGGCATATACTCGTCCGGCTTCATGTAGCAATACTTCCGATATTTTGATACCTGGTCGCGACCATACCGGTAACGACAAAGGAGCTATGTTGCTTGTAAACTCAGGTGCCGGCATCGATCGTGAGGTGTATTCGCAGGATATTAATTTTCAACTTTGTAATAGTAGAAACTATCGTTTCGGATTGTATGCTGCGAGTGTTACGCACTATGGGTCAGCTGCTGAAGTAGGAGCTTCGCTTACACTACAAGTGGTAAATAAAACAACTGGTGTTGTAGTCGGTTCTGTTGAAACAGGTGATATTCCTCTTTGGGATCGTCCGAGCAATGACCCGTTTCAATCGCATGAATGGTCATATTACTATATAGATTTTACGGCAAACAGCAGCGATACGTATTCGTTGAAGGTAATTAACCACAAACCTTCGGGAAGTGGTAATGACTTTGTTATTGATGATATATCGTTGTTCCGTGATGACCAATATGACATTCCAACACAGACAATTTCTACCAGCACTATTTCATCTGAAAGTGTTTCAGTAGCTGGCTTGTGTGTGTATGATGCCGTTTTCTCAATTCCTTCCGAAACTGTCACTGCGTGGGCAAATGTGTACAATTACACGTATTATGTTTGGCAAAAATCTTCAGATGATGGTTTAACGTGGACAAACATGACTGAATATTGTGGCATAGATAAGTATACAATTACCATGAAAAATATGGACGTGAATAGTACCGATGTCTATCGCGTGGCAATTAGTGGTGGTTATACGGCAGCTGATGCCAAAACTCAGGCGGAATATGTTGCCGCCAATGGTGGACCGCAAGATGGTTGTTCGTATTTTTCAATATCAAACATTTTGGCTGGTGTTTCTCCTCAAATTGATTGTTCATACAAAGATGGATTGAAAGCCATTTGGCAACAAGATTTTGGTGTTGCTGGAGTAGGAGAAATGATAGGGTGCACTGATGTTAAAACCTTAAATTTATTTAAAGAAAAAATTTCATCTACAGAGGGTGGACATAGTTTTGGAAGTAATGCGAATAGTTATCCAGAATATGCTTTGGTTTCAGAGCCATCAACCGCCTTTGAATATTGCGACTATCATGATTGGGAGTCGTCGCCATGGTATTGTGGACAAAAAAGTAATATGCCTGTAATGCATGATGCGTCAGGCAATACGAGCGGAGCATTTTTGTATATGGTATATCAAAATCAGAGTGGAAAAGTGTTGTATGAGAAAACCATAAATGGTCCATTTTGCAATTGCAAAAGTTATCAATTTTCATTTGCTATATACACGCCGGGTGATTGGTCAACGGTAAAATTGCTGGTGGATATTCTCGATGGAGGAGGCAACACATTGACTTCGCAAGAAGTTACAAAAACCCAAAACACAACTTGGGATTATGTAGCAATTCCATTCACCGTTGCGCAAAACTATAGTGGCGCAGTTACCATTAGAATTAAAGCAAACAGTTCAGATTGGATTCGTTATGGTATAGATGACATGAAAGTATGTATTTGTTCCGAAAAAACTCCTGTAGGGACAATTATGATAGACAATACGAGTGGTCAAGTATATAAAGGAGGCTTCCAATGTGGTACAGAAGTTCACTATGTAAATATTGACAACGCCTCACAATGGTCAGCCGCTTATCCTAGTTTTGGAAAGGCTTGGCAAAAGTCTCTCGACGGAGGAGCTACTTGGTCTTACGTTTCGTCAGCAGCATTTGTTACCTACAATAGCGCAGATGAAGGTTTTGTAGAGTATCGTGCAGTATTTGCCGAAACACAAACTCTTGCCGATGCGGTAGCCAAAGGGACAAACACTGATGGTTGTTCAATGTATGGATTTTCAAATACCGTTGGGTTCAATTGCACCGTGCCAACATGTAACACACCTGTAAAACCCACAATTACTAGCAGCGATGCTAATAATATTCTTTGTCAAGGAGAAACAGCTACGTTAACTCCTGCTTCGCAAACAGATGCAACCTTGTTTTCATACACATGGTACAAAGGTTCTATTGACGATGCAAACATAATAGCAGGTCCAACGGTGGGAGCGACATTAGCGCAAACAGTGAATGAAACGGGAACGTATATTGTGGTAGTTGCCGATAAAGATGCAACTGATGCGTGTAAGGATTCTTCGCAAGTAACCATTACGGTGAAAGCCATACCTGCGGTTGTCTCGGTGACTGGAGGCAGTGAGTATTGCTTTGGAAAAACCATAACTGCGCCAACATTCACATTCTCGGGAACAGCTCCGTTTACTTTCTCATATAGTGATACGAAAAATTCATATGCGAACCAAACAGCAAGTGCTACAACATATTCGCCATCGGCACCTAGTGCTGTGGGAGAATACACATATACAATCTCTGCGTTGAAAGATGCGTATTGTACCGCTACAACCTTGACGGGTTCTACAACAATAAAAATTAAAGAGCAACCATCGGTAACAGTTTCAAATAGTGGAGACGTTTGCGCAGGAAATCCAGTTACGCTAACGGCAACGTGTGCAACGCCAAGCGTGACCTATTTATGGTCGGGACCGAATAGTTATAATTCATCGTTGGCATCTCCAACAATAACTTCAACAACCACTGCAATGTCAGGAGACTACACGGTGAAGGTTTCTCTTAATGGTTGTGAGGACACCGATGCTACCACTGTTACCATTAACGCAAATCCAACAATAAATACACTCACGGTTGATAACGCATCTATTTGTCCTGGTGAAACTGCCACGGTTACTGCTACTGTAAGCGATAGCGGAGATGGCAATTTCACGTGGACTAATGCAACTGGCACTGGCAAAATAGCCACAGTGAGTGGTACCGTTACTACTCAAGAAACTCGTACTGTAACACTCGCATATACAAGTGCAGCAAGTTGTCCTGCAACAAGTAAAACAACGACAGTTACACTCAATCCAAAACCAGCAATTCCGGGAGTGCAAAATCTTTCTTTCTGTATAGGCGATGCATCACAAACATTGACGGCAACCGCAACTACCGGTGCAACGTTATTATGGTATGGTACCTTCCAAACGGGTGGAACCTCAAGTACAACAGCTCCAAGTACAAATACGTCTGCCGAGTCAACAACTACCTACTATGTGAGCCAAGAATTAAACGGTTGCGAAAGTGATCGCGCAGGTCTTACTGTTACGGTCAACGCAAATCCTGATCCTACAATAACAATTGACGATGCAAGTTTGTGTATAACGGAAGCAACTAAAATAAGTTTGCCGCAGGCAACATCCTACTCTTCTATTGTTTGGTCGGGAACGGCACTTTCGTACCTTAACAATCCGTCATTGGCAGCACCTACATTTACAGCCCAAACTGTGACAAGCAAAACTGATTACACGATTACCGTTGCAGTAGAAGATGCCCAAGGTTGTAAAGGAACTAAATCGGGAACTATTTCAGTGTATCCAACACCTACGGCAAGTGTAACTGCTGATAAAACCACATTGTGTAAAGGAGCAACAACTACCGTAACAGCTACTCCGAGCGAAACAGGAGGAACCGGCGTATGGACTGGTGCAACTGAGGACACCGAAACTACCGCCACCTTTACGGCAAACACAGAAGGAGCACAAGCTATTACGTATGTATACACGAGTCAATTTGGTTGCAAAAGTGCCGTGGCAAATGCATCAATTACGGTGAATGCCATTCCTGCCGCACCTACAACTACAAATTTCTCAAAATGTTTGAATGATCCTACAGAGTCTTTAGATAATTATGTAACTGCAGCAACTGGAGCTACACTTTTGTGGTATTCGGCATCAACTGGAGGAGCAGGAAACGCAACGGCTCCAACACCATCAACGGCAAATGCTGTTACCGGCGACAAATATTATGTATCGCAAGTAGTGAGTGCATGTGAAAGTCCTACTCGTGGCGAAGTTATGGTTATCGTTATGGATAAATTATATCCTACAATTTTGGTAACAGAAACAAGTGGAACTACCGCCAATGATGGTGCAGTTTGTTACGGAACCGCAGCAAGTCTTTCATTGGACGATACCTATACTACGCAAACATGGTCGTGCGACGATAATTCATATTTGAGTGCAACGGATATTGCAAATCCTACATTCAAATCTACGGTGCCGGTCGGAAATTATACCGTTTCTGTATTGGTTACTAATGCGGCAGGTTGCGAAGGTGCAGCAACTAAGGCAATTACGGTCAATGCCGTTCCAACAGCAACATTGTCGGCGTTAACGGATGAATGTAAATCGGTAAGCACTGCGCAAACATTGACTGCTACAGTTACACCAACTGGCTTGTCAGGTACGGGAACCTGGACTGGCGATGTAACAAAAGCCTCTGAAACTACGGCGACCTTTACACCAAGTCTTGCAACAGCGGGCGCACATCCTATTTCATATAGTTTCAAATCTGACGCAGGTTGTGCAATGGCAACAGCAGCAACTACGAGTGTCGAAGTTTTTGCTATGCCAACTATTGCTATAACACCGAGTGTAACGGGTTTGTGTGAATCGGGAGGAAGTGTAAGTGCCGTTACTATGAAAATGACCGGTACCTATAATACAACCGGTACAAAAACGCAAACCTACAATTACACAAGTGCCACATTGACTGGCGTAGATGCCACAACGGGCGCATTTAATTCGGCAGGTCAAACTGCTGCATTACACACAATTTCATTGGCATATACTGATGGAAATGGTTGTGCGGGAAGCACTTCTACGCAAATTACCATACACGCTCGTCCGGTTGCGGATATTAGTGCAAATATTACCGATATATGCGATTATGCTTCGCCAATTTCTTTGACTACGAAAATTAATGGTGCAACCTCTACCGAAGGAACATTTGCAGGAATGGGCGTGAGTGGCAAAACGTTTACTCCAACTCCTGCCATTAAAGGACTAAACACCATAACATTCAATTATACAGATGCAAATGGTTGTAGCGCCGCCGAAGTTAGTCATTCTATCATGGTCAACCATACTGACGCTCCCGATGTGCAGTCGGCTAGTGCATCAAATCTTGATGTAACAGGTCAGTCGCTCGTGCCAAATTTGACAGCAACAGGTACCGATATTCAGTGGTACTTAGCTGCAGACACAACCACAACCGTTGTTGCAACCACAACCGACTATCAATTGACGTTTGTTGACGCAAATACTGATAGTAAAATGGATGTAGGCACTTATTCTGCCTATGCTACGCAAACACTAAACGGTTGCCAGAGTATTCCCGCCGAAGGAACGCTTACCATAACCGACTGTAAGGCAAAAGCGCCAACGGCACAAACATACCATGCGTGCGTTGATGGTGCTTCCGATTTGGAAATAATGGCAACATCAAATCAAACGAGTGCTGACAATTTCTGTTGGTTTATTGATAAAACATCAGTTCCTTCTGGAACTATCGCAAGTTTGCCTGATGCACAAGCTGCTGCCGACGCATCTGGTACAACATACACGGTTACGAAAGATCAATTTTCAGCCGATAAAACAATTACCATCTATGTGGCTGAATATTATGAAACAGACCATTGTTTCAGTGCCGCAACGCCGGTGAATGTTTTGGTTCATGCATTACCAAATCCAAAAATCACAAACCCTGGAGTTATTTGTAGCACTACGAATGAAATTACTGTGGCATATGCACCAACTAGCGGTGGAAGCGTTACCTCTACATTAAGTGGCACCGGTTTGACGGGCAACGTGTGGACAACGCAATATAACGCCTCGGCAACCGGCACAACGCAAACCACGATTGAATTGGCTACGCAAGAAGTTTGGGGAAGCGGCACAGGTGCTGCGACGTGTGAAAACACCACAAGTGAAATTTTTGAAGTAACAAATGTTCTTGCTCCAACCGGTACCGGAATTGGCACACCGCAAGTATGGAGTGTGAGCAAAATAGCGTCTCTTCCGGCTATGACAATTTCGTATGCAGATGCTTTGGGAGCAACGCTGAGCGTAAAAAATGACGGAGGAACGGAAATCGGAACCTCGTCGCCAATCGCAATGTATAGCACTCACATTAGTGCAAAAGGTTCGTATGAATATGCAGTAACGCAAACGTTGAATGGCTGTAAAAGTGCACCGGCAACGTCTACTTGGAATATAGTAGAATGTCCAACACCAATGCCTTCGGTGTCTCCGGTAGCTATTTGTGCCGGCGATGCGTTACCAACAATTACGGCAACAGGAACGGGAACAACATTTGAATGGATTGATAGTATCAATGCAAATATTGGCTCTACTGCTGCGTTAAACGTGGCAACTATTGGTGGATATACTTCCGTTGCGGGCACATACACCTTCCAAGTTCGCCAAGATGGTGATGATGGTGCAGGAGGAACGTGTTTCGGTCCGTACGCATCAGTTACAATGACGGTAAATTCGTTACCTGAAATTGTCATTAGTCCTTTAAGTGCGAATGATGTATTGTGCTATGCTGCCGGCAAAAAAGCAGTACAAGCAACGGTGAACGGCACAAGTACAAGCCTATTAACCGGCGGCACATGGGCTATGACCGACAAAACATTGGGTACTGCAGTTGCCGGAATTTCTGCCGATGGAATTGTAGACCCAACGGTGAATGGTAAAAATGACGGAATGTACACAGTATCATATACATATACTGACGGAAACGGTTGTGTAAATTCGCAAACAAAAGATTTTTCAGTAGAATATCCTGAAATACCCGTAACAACCCCATACAATGGCATTATTGCGCATCCGGTTGCGGTAGAAGTTACGGCAACGAACATAGAAACGGGCGCCGTAGTATCTTGGTATAACACTGACAAAACAACGTTTGAAAGCAACGACAATCCTTGGGAAACAGGAGATGACGGCACAGTTGTAAGAGATAAAACATATTGGGTAAGTCAGACGGTGCGCGGTTGCGAAAGTGAAAAAGCAAGTCAGTCAGTTACCATTGTTAGTTGCCCATGGGCTATGCCAACTGTAACAAATGATGTGGCTTGTTCTGGTAAAACATTACAATCAATGTCCGCAATTCCGCAAACAGGAATAACCGTAGAGGAATGGAAATGGTACGATGCTGATGGAAATCCTATCGTAAACACTTTGTCTTCCTACACTCAAACTGATAATACAACAATCGGAGAGACTTCCTATTATGTGGCTTACACAGCTATAGAAACATCAAGTAGTATAGCCTGTGAAAGTCCGCGCGCAAAGGTCACAACTACCATTCAAGCGCTGCCAAAAATTACATTTACCGAAACAACATCATCGGTTTGTTATACCTCTGATGCAGAAGAAATTGAAGTTTCCGTAGATTATGGCACAAATGGAGCAGGAACGGGCACATGGTCCGTTTTGGAAGTTGCTGATGCAATAAGTCAGACTGGAATTTTCAATCCTAAGAAAAATGGTGCAGTAAGCGATACATATACTATTAGATATTCGTATGTTGATGGCAAATCGTGTCAAGATTCTGCAGATAGATCAATTTCTGTGATTTACCTTGCAGCACCAACCACAACCAACCATTTTTCAATGACTACTCAAAATACAGATGCCGTTGTTTCTGCTGATTTGAACGGAGGAACTACGATACGTTGGTATGGTGCACTCACTGGAGGAACGCAGTTGGATCAAGGGACATCTTGGACAACGGGAGATAAGGGTAATGTGGTTGTAAATAAAGATTATTTTGCAGCACAGGAAAAAGAAGGTTGCTATAGTGACCGAACGGCTGCAAACGTTACTATTATTGCCTGTCCTGTCCCCAGCGTCGTGATTTCTAATGAAGAAGCTTGTGTATATGCCGGTGCTCCACAACTAACCGCAACAGCAGGCGCATGGACTGTGACAAGACCTGCCGGTTCTGTGTTCCGATACTACGATTCAGCAACAGATGGCACGTTATTGGAAGAAAAAGAGGATGGTACGTATACACCATCATTATCGATAGCTGGTCCATATTCTTATTGGGTTTCAGAGTATAATGGCAATATTGCTCCAATCGGCTGTGAAGGACCGAGAACGAAGGTTACAGTTACTATGAAAGAAACGGCAAAACCAACAATTACTACCAATGGCGGGCTAAACTCGGTTTGTTTTGGCACTACCAATCCAACATTTATTGCTAACAACTCTGCTGGTGATGTGTATTGGTACGAAGAAAATCCGGGAACAAGTGGAGAACCAGTAGTAACGAGCAGTGCTTCGGGATTGGAATTCATACCTGCAGCCGGTGAAGAAGGTCTTCATTCAGTATGGGCTGTTCGTAATAATAACGGCTGTTATAGTGCAAGTGTAGAATCTCAATATACTGTGAAGCCAAATCCAGTTGCTCCTCAAACAACCAACAATGAAATTTGTTTTGAAGAACAACCAAAAACAGTAGCCGCAACAGGAGAGAGCAATGCAACAATAGTTTGGTATGCCGATGCAACACAATCAACAGAATTGCAACGTGGTACCGAAACATATCAACCAATACAAACAATGGTAGGAACATATACATTCTTTGTATTGCAAATAGTTGATGGTTGTGCTGGTCCAACTGCTGAGGCTCAATATAAAATAAAATCATTGCCGAGCGCACCACAAGTTTTTGCTCCTGCAAAACTTTGCGAATACGATGCAGCTCCAATATTGAGTGCAACTGGAGAAAACATTGTGTGGTATGCATCCGACAAAATCACGCAATTAGCTACGGGCAATTCGTTCCAAACTTCCGATATGACAGTGGGAAGCCATCCTTACTTTGCATCGCAAACGGTTGATGGTTGTGAAGGTCCTTCGGCTCCTGTTAGTTATACTGTAGGCGCAAAACCAACCGAACCAATTGTAAAAGGAGCAAGTATGTGTGCGGGCGATGTCGATGTCCCGACTTTAGAAACAAATCTTGCAATAGACAAATGGTACTCAGATGTAAATGTTACAGAAATATCCTATTTAGCTACGGGGAAAACCTATATGCCAGAGGCAGAAACACTCACCGGAACGACAACGTATTATGTGCAACGCGAACAAAATGGATGCGTAAGTGCTGTTATTCCAGTGATTATGAACGTTATAGCACAACCTTCATTTTCTATTGGTAATGATGTAACAATGTGCGTGTATGAATCTGCACAAGCTATTCAGGCACAAGAATTTACGCCAGAAATCACAACGAATTCGTACATAGGATGGACGGTTACTTCCGGTGATATTTCAAAAGCATATATTGATAATGAACAACATACGTTGGATATGACTGATGTATCGAAGACGCCGGGAACGCACACTATTTCAGCGTATTATCGTTATCGTTATGACAACGTATATTGTAATAGTGAAACGAAGACAATCACATATACAGTTAAAAAACGTCCTCGTACTCCAATCGTGTTCTCTACCGTGATTTGTAATGGTGATGAAATAAAGAATTTACAGGCAATGGGAACGCCAAACATGACGTGGAATAGTCTTTCGGGTACGACTCCAACAACGTCAATAGGAACTGTTTATCAATTTGACCAACAAGATTTAGAAACCGGCACGTATCAGTTTGAAGTGTTTGATAATGAGATATATGATACCGAGCAAAATCTCGGTTGTGAAAGTCTTCACGACACGGTTTCTATGGAAGTTGCTCCTGCGGCAAAAACAAATATTTTCGGTTCCGATTCTGTTTGTATTGGAGCAACCGAGTCTTACTATACCCAGTATACACAGGGAAGTACATATTTGTGGGATGTATCGGGTGAGCATTTGAACTATGCGAAGACTGATGCTACATCAGTTCGATACGTAGATTGGATGAAGTCAGGTGTTGATACGTTGACTGTATTTGAACAAACGTGGGCAGGTTGCGAAGGTTACGATACCTTAATTGTGAAAATTGCATCCAATCCGGTGGCAAAATTCACATGGCAAATGCCTGGTTCATCTAATATAATAGCGCTCCAAGATTCCACAATTCAAGATACTTTGGTATATATAAATGCTGATGGAGAAAAAGTGAGTGAGGAAGTTTCATATACAATGTCATGGAATTATGGACATCAAGGAGAATCGGAAGATGCCGTTGATATAGTGGTTCCGTATAATAGACGTGGAAATACAATTACTGAAGGCGAATATGTATTCGGATATAATTGTCCTATTTTGACGGTAGAAAATAGTTTCGGCTGTAAAGATTCCTACGCAGAATGTATTTATGTAAATATTACATCATCGTTGTTTGTGCCAAATGCTTTCTCTCCAAGCAATCCGGCTCATAGTGTACGAACATTCCATCCAGTCGGATACAATCTCCAAACATGTGAATTCTCAATTTATGACAAATGGGGAAATCTATTGTGGTATTCCAACAAGGTTGAGAATGGAATGTTTACGGATAGTTGGGATGGACGTTACGAAGGTGAAATGATGATGTCGGGTGTGTATATCTGGAGAATGGAAGCAACATTCCTTGATGGTCAAGAATGGAAAGGATTTGATGATGGAAAGGGGAATAAAACCAAATTCGGCAGCGTAACCTTGATTAGATAGAGTTAATTGGCAGTATTTTATCCGCACAAACATTCGCATTGTTTGTGCGGATTTAAAATATTAGTATTTTAGTACCCAAATTAACTATCTAAACTATCTTATTATGAAACAATTAAAAATTTCTTTCCTCTCAATTTTGGGAATATCAATGTTGATGGGTTGCGGAGGAAGCAAGGTCGACAAAGGAGACTATGTGTTCAAACTCGGAACAGGTATAAACCTAAGCCACTGGCTTTCGCAATCACCTGATTTCAAAACAAAACGTGCCACACAAATCAGCAAAAAAGACATTGATAGCATTGCTGCAATGGGTTTCGACCACATTCGTATTCCTATTGACGAAGTGCAATTTTACGGCGAAAGTGATGAATTAAAACGCGACGAAGAAGCTTTCCGTTTGCTTAAACAAGCCATAGATTGGACATTAGAAGACGGAATGAACGTAGTGGTGGACCTACACATTATTCGTTCGCACCACTTCAACAATGAGAACAGCAATGCAAACAATCTTTTTGAAAATGTTGATGCACAGAAACGTCACATTCGCATTTGGAAAGATTTACAATCATTTTTGAAAGACTATCCAAACGACCGCGTTGCATATGAGCTTTTGAATGAAGCTGTAGCTCCTACGCATGAAAATTTGAATGAACTTGAGGCAAAATTAATTGCAAGCATTCGAGAAGTTGAGCCATATCGTTCAATCATTGTGGGTTCCAATATGCAACAATCGGTGTACACGGTGAAATACTTAAAAGTTCCGGCAAATGATAAACATTTGATTATCAGTTTCCACTATTACAATCCAATTATTCTTACGCACTATGGAGCACCTTGGACGAGAGCAAAAGATTTGGCTACATACAAACCAAAGCTTACTTATCCCGGATTGTTACTACAAGACACGGCATTCTATAAAAATCTTGATGAAAATATCGTAGAATATCTTCGTATGCGCAACGAAGAATGGAGCGTTGAACGTATTGAAAATGATATGATGGATGCCGTTCGTTTGTGCGATTCTCTTGGTTTACAAGCATATTGTGGCGAATATGGCGCATACCCTGTTTTCGTTGACCACGAAGTTATGTTGCAATGGTACAGAGACATTTCAAGTGTGTTCCGCAAACACAATATTGCAAATGCGCACTGGTGCTACAAAGGCGATTTCCCAATTGTTGACGAAAACGGAAGTCCAAACGAAATTGCAAAAATTATCTTGAATAAATAACACGTATTCAAAATGACGTAATCGGCAAATGGCTCAGGCTGTTTGCCGATTTTTGTTTTGTAAGAGGAGAATTATTGCGAATAGTAAAAAATAATTACCTTTGGTGCGTTGCCCACATGGGTAAAATAATGTAAAAATTTTAACGTAAAAATATGTTACCAACAGTTAATCCTACTCAAACAAAAGCGTGGAAAGAACTTGAAAAATATTTCGCCACGTTCAAAGGTACTGAAATGAAATCGCTTTTTGCAGCAGATTCAAAACGTGCCGAAAAATATTCGTTACAATTCGAAGATATTTTTGTTGATTTCTCAAAAAATATCGTTGATGAAAAAGTAATGAGCCTTTTGTTCCAATTAGCAGAAGAATGCGGTTTGAAACAAGCAATTGAGGCTGAATTTACCGGAGACAAAATCAACCAAACTGAAGATCGTTCAGTGCTTCACATTGCACTTCGCAATCGTAGCAATTCACCTATTCTATCAGATGGAAAAGATGTAATGCCGGGCGTAAATAAAGTGCTTGCGCAAATGAAAGAATTTTCAAATGAAATCATTTCAGGTACTTGGAAAGGTTATACTGGTAAAGCAATCACTGATGTTGTAAATATTGGTATTGGCGGTTCTGACCTTGGCCCACTTATGGTTACTGAAGCGCTTAAATCGTACAAAAAACAAAATATTACCAGCCACTTCGTTTCTAACATTGACGGAACACACATGGCTGAAACTTTGAAGAAAGTAAATCCAGAAACAACAATTTTTATCGTTGCTTCTAAAACATTTACTACGCTTGAAACAATGACAAATGCCATTACTGCAAAACAATGGTTCTTGAATGTTGCAAAAGACGAAAGCGCTGTAGCAAAACATTTTGTGGCATTAAGTACGAATGCTAAAGCAGTTTCTGAATTCGGTATCGATACCAAAAATATGTTCGAATTCTGGGATTGGGTAGGCGGTCGTTATTCTTTGTGGTCTGCTATTGGTTTGTCAATTTGCTGCTCAATTGGATACGAAAATTTCGAAAAATTGCTTGAAGGAGCAAACGAAATGGACAACCACTTCCGTAACACGAAATTCGAAGAAAATATCCCTGTAATCCTTTCTCTTATAGGAATTTGGTACAACAATTTCTATGGCGCAGAAACTGAAGCAATTTTACCTTACGACCAATATATGCACCGTTTTTCTGCATATTTCCAACAAGGAAACATGGAAAGTAACGGTAAATATGTTGACCGCAACGGAAACGTAGTTGATTACCAAACAGGACCAATTATTTGGGGAGAACCGGGAACAAACGGTCAACATGCGTTCTATCAATTGATTCACCAAGGTACAAAAATGATTCCTTGCGATTTCATGGCACCTGCTATTTCACAAAATCCTGTAGGTGACCACCATCCAAAGTTGTTGGCAAACTTCTTTGCTCAACCAGAAGCACTTATGATGGGTAAAACTGCAGATCAAGTTTCTAAAGAACTTAAAGCACAAGGCAAATCCGACGAACAAATCAAAACATTGTTGCCATTCATGGTTTTCACCGGCAACAAACCTACAAACTCTATTTTGTTCAAGAAATTGACTCCGAAAGTATTGGGTTCACTTATCGCAATGTACGAGCACAAAATTTTTGCTCAAGGTGTTATTTGGAACATTTTCAGCTTTGACCAATGGGGTGTTCAACTTGGAAAACAATTGGCAAATGTGATTTTACCTGAATTGAAAAGCGATGACAAAGTTTCAACTCACGATTCATCAACAAATGCTTTGATTAACAAATACAAAGAAATGAGATAGAAAGCTCAATTTCTCAAGCAAAAGGGTGTAGCTTCGGTTGCACCCTTTTTTTTGTTTTGTAGCAGGAACGGCAAAACATTCAGCTAAAAAGACTACTTTTGCATACATTTTAGAACGAAATATGATTATAGTACTTGCAATCTTGTTTGTGATTTTGTTTGCTCCAGAGGCATATATGTATTTTAGTTTCATTGCACAAACATCGTGGGGAATAAAACTATTGTATTATGTGCCAATACTGCTTGTTGGTTTAGCCATTGTTCTCATTTTAAATGAAGACAATCAGACTATAAAATTCCGTCATTTGGGCATTGCTGTTACAATATTGATCTGTATGCAGTTACCGAAATTACTACTTTCCGTGTGTTCGTTGTTGGGAAGATTATTCACTCTATTTGGTGTTTCTATTTTGCCATTCAATATCGCCGGTTTGGTATTAGGTGGTGCGCTCATCGGTTTTTTGATATATGGCATTTGGAATGTTTTTTCTTTTCAAGTAAACAAGGTCGAATTTGTTTCACCGAAAGTCCCTGAGGCGTTTAATGGCTATAAAATTGTGCATCTTTCCGATATTCATATTGGTTCGTGGAATCGCAATGGTAAAAAGTTGGAGGAGGCAGTTCGTCTTATAAACGACCAACACGCTGATGCGATATTTTTCACCGGTGATTTAGTAAATAATCTCTCCGAAGAATTAGAGCCGTTTAAGTCAATTCTAGCAAAGCTACAGGCGCCGGATGGTATTTATTCCGTGTTGGGAAACCATGATTACGCGAGTTACGTGCACTATGACTCTGCAAAAGCTGTGCGGGAACTGATAGCAACCGAACGCGCAATGGGCTGGCATTTATTGTTGAACGAGCATACAACGATATCACGCAATGGAGATAGTATTGCTGTTATTGGTGTTGAAAATCAAGGGAAATATCCATTCCCGCATATAGGTGATTTGCCAAAAGCAAGTGCTGGTACTGAGTCAATGTTTCGAGTTTTGCTTTCGCATGATCCGACACATTGGCGCGAGGAGGTATTGCCAAAAACAGATATTCTGCTCACACTTTCTGGACATACGCATGCTTCACAGATTGATTTTTCGTGGTGGTCTCCGTTCAAGGCATTTAATCCTGATAACAGAGGCTTGTATGTCGAAGGTAACCAGTCTTTGTATGTCAATGCAGGTTTAGGATTCACATTTTTTCCCATACGTTTAGGAAATGCAAAACCCGAAATTACGGTAATAACGTTGAAAAAAGGCAATTAGTAATTGTTGTAGCTTTTAACAGTCTGTCAATAGCCAATAACCTAAAAAAATATATCTTTGCCCACGATAAAAACAGCAGTGTATGTGGGTTACAGTCATTATATTTTCAGCCATTTTTCTAGGCATTTACGATGTATTTAAAAAATCATCGTTGCGAGGAAATGTAGTGATGCTTGTGATGCTTCTTTCGTCAGCCACGTCGCTTAGCATTCTTCTTCCGTTCATTCTAATATCACATTTTCAACCAGAGCTGTTGCAAGACACGCTGTTTTTTGTCCCATTTTCAGGAGGGAAAACGCAATTGCTCATTTTCCTCAAAAGTATATTGGTGCTTGCTTCGTGGATATTTTCATTTTATGCTATGAAATATCTGCCAATTTCCATAGTGTCGCCAATACGTTCATCAGCACCGCTCTGGACGGTTATAGGAGCCGTTTTTGTATTTAACGAATCACTCAATGGCAACCAATGGATTGGAACCGTACTCATTATAGCTTGTCTCTTTGCATATTCGGTTATTGGAAAAAAGGAAGGCATCCGTTTCACTCACAATATTTGGATTATCTTCATTTTTGTAGGAACAATATTGGGTTCAATTAGTTCTTTGTACGACAAATATTTAATAGATATCTTGAAAATTTCGCGAATGGAAATACAGGCGTGGTTTTCTGTGTATCAGTTCCTGCTCATGATACCGTGCGTAATGTTCATTTGGTTTCCGCATCGCAAAACAAGTGACAAATTTCAATGGCGCTGGACTATTCCAATGATAGGCATTTTCTTAGTGTTTGCCGATTTTTTCTATTATTATGCCCTAAGTATTCCTGGAGCTTTGATTGCCGTAATCTCCCCAATACGCCGAAGTAATGTACTTATTTCTTTCCTTGGTGGTGCACTTATTTTTAAGGAGAAAAACATCGCCGTAAAAGGCATCGCACTTATTGGTGTGATAATAGGTGTCTATATTTTGTATTTGGGAAGATAGAAATTTTATCCTTTTTGACTTTTATGCAACAGAAGAATTTTTGAACCTGTCAAAATTTTTGACCAGCTCATTGAATTGCTTTTTGAATGCTTTGCCACAAGCGTTCTGCGGTCTTTTCCCACGAGAATTTCTGAAGTTGTGCTTTCTCTTTTTCGCGCAAAGACTGTTGTAAATTTTTGTCGGTGGCAAGTCTTGTCATGGCGTCTGCTATGGATTGCGTGTCTTCGGGATTGCAGAGCAGAGCCGCATCGCCGGCAACTTCGGGCATCGAAGTACAGTTTGACGTAATTACCGGAATATTGCACGCAAATGCTTCCAATATTGGTATTCCAAATCCCTCAAATAGAGGAACATACGTCAGGGCAAGTGCAGAACCTACTATGTAGTTCATTTCTTTGTCCGAAACACGGCCGGTAAAAATGATGTCGTTGTGAAATTCGTGAGTATCGTAAGCCTGCTGTATGCCTTTTGACAAGAACATGGCCTCGCCAACAATAATAAGTTTGGTGTTGAGGTGTGTTTCCTTTTTATAAAGAGCAAACGCGGTAAACAAATTCTCTATGTTTTTGCGAGGATGAAGCGTGCCCACAAACACGAAAAACTCTTCACCATTGGTATATTTTTTGCGTACCAATTGTTTCTCAATATCCAAAAGAGGTGTGAACGAACTGCTCACGCCATTGTACACCACATCAATGCGTTCGAGAGGAACGTTATAAAGTTTGTGAATATCATGCTTTGAATATTCTGAAACGGTGGCAATTCTCGTTGCTTTTTGCGCATATTGCGGAAAATATTTCCGATAATACCAACGAACCAATCGAGGTAAATGTTCGGGGAAATGTTCAAAATTCAAGTCATGGATAACATCTACTTCGGCAATGTTTGAATTGAGCAAAGCATATCCATCAGTAGACACAAAAACGTCGGCTTGAATTGATTTGAGTACGCGTGGAAGCAGGTAGTGAAACCAGATAATCCACAAAAACGGGTGCCGTGCTTGCACCGGAATAACTACCGGTTTTACATTGTCGGCAAAAATATATTCATTGTCATAGTGGCGGTCAAAGAGAAGATAAAACTCATGTTCGGGATGCTCAATGCAGATACGTTTTACCGTTTCGTAGGTAAAACGCGAAATCCCGTCAATTCTCCCTTTTATGAGTAAGCGTGTATTTATTGCAATCTTCATAGCACAAAGAAACAATTTTTTTGTGACTAAGAACTCTTTTTGTTATTGCAAACTTTGAGTGAGATGGATAAATAACAAAAGGGCATAAAAAAAGCAGAACTATTTATTCTGCTTTTTTTGTGGGGTGCTTGATGGGACTTGAACCCACGACATTCAGAACCACAATCTGACGCTCTAACCAACTGAACTACAAGCACCATAAATCGGTGGCAAAAGTACTGTTTTTTTTCTTTTAGCAAAAGATTATTGCATTTTTTGTTTAGAAAGTAATTTACCTTCTTTTGAATAATACTCCCAAGTACCTATAGGTCTGCCGTTTTCGTAGTGAGCTATATAATCAATTTCACCATTGTCATACCATTGAGTAAAAATCCCATCCAATAAACCGTTTTTGTATGTTCCTTCAAACATTTTTTCTCCGTTGGGAAACCAAAATGTATATGTACCATTTTTTATACCATCTTTGTAGTTAATTTGTTCCTGTTTCTCTCCATTAAAATAATATCGGAGCGATTTAATAGGATTGATGGTGTCATTGTCTGAGAAGTATTCTGCATAGGCAGTTTTTCCATTGGGGTGTGAGGATACAATATGTTCTTTTTCGTTGGAGCAAGCCGTGAAAAATACACTTATTAAAAAGCAGAACAGAATTTTTTTTCTCATCGTTAGATGTATTATTGTTTCGAGGACAAAAATAGATTTTTTTGAATAAATTTAAAAAAAACTTTGTTATTCTATAAAGTTTTATACATTTGCAGTCCGAATTTAGAAGGAATAAAAGTTATTACGATGTACGCAATAGTAGAAATAGCAGGACAGCAATTCAAAGTTGCTAAAGACGATAAAATCTTCGTGAATCGTCTATCAAACAACGAGGGAGAATCAGTAGATTTCGAAAACGTTCTTTTAGTTGCAGATAAAAATGTAAAAGTAGGAACACCAACCGTAAAAGGAGCTAAAGTTTCTGCAAAAGTTTTGTCTCACCTTAAAGGAGATAAAGTAATCGTTTTCAAAAAGAAACGTAGAAAAGGATATAGAGTGAAAAACGGTTTTAGAGCTGCTTTAACTCAAATCCAAATTGAAAATATTGTTGCATAATTTAAAGGAATAAGACAATGGCACATAAAAAAGGTGTAGGTTCTTCAAAGAACGGACGCGATTCAGAAAGCAAGCGTCTTGGTGTTAAGAAATCAGGTGGACAAGCAGTTGTTGCTGGTAACATAATAGTAAGACAACGTGGAACTGTTCGTATAGCTGGTGAAAATGTTGGAATGGGACGCGACCATACCTTGTTTGCATTAGTTGACGGAACTGTGAAATTTCAAAGAAAACGTGACGACAAAATGTATGTTTCAGTTCTTCCTGAAGCATAGTTACAATAAACATTAGAACTATTATTAAACTCCTGAATTATATTCCTTTATAGGGTATAATTCAGGAGTTTTTTTATATTTGTGTAAATTAAATTTTTAATAAAATGCTTACTATTCAGTTAATTCGGGAAAATCCTGATTTTGTTGTTAAAAGACTTGCAATCAAGAACTTCGATGCAAAAGATGCTATACAAAAAATAATTTCCCTTGATGAAAAACGAATTTCAATTCAACAAGAGTTGAATGCAAAACAAGCAGAGATAAATGCGTTATCAAAAGAAATAGGCACGTTGCTTCAACAAAAAAAGATGGATGAAGCAAACGTGGCAAAAGCAAAAACAGCAGAATTGAAAGATGCTATCAAGAGTTTGGATCAAGATATGGAAGACGCTGCTTCTGCTTTACAAAAAGAAATTGTACTACTTCCTAATATACCTGCCGAAATTGTACCGATAGGAAAAACCGCTGAAGACAATGTGGTTGTAAGAATGGGGGGAACTATTCCAGAAGGTGAAGATTTAGCATGTCACTGGGATTTGGCTGAAAAATATTCTCTCATTGATTTTGAATTAGGAAATAAATTGACTGGAGCTGGTTTCCCGGTGTACGTTGGAACTGGAGCAAAATTACAACGTGCGTTGATTTCATTTTTCTTGGATCGTGCTACTGTAGCAGGTTACAAAGAATATCAACCACCAATTATGGTGAACGAAGCATCTGGATTTGGAACAGGACAGTTGCCTGACAAAGAAGGACAAATGTACTATGTTGGCATGGATAATCTATATTTAATCCCAACAGCAGAAGTTCCTGTGACAAACATTTTTAGAGATACTATCGTAAAAGAGAGTGATTTCCCTATAAAATGTACTGCATATACGCCTTGTTTCCGTCGTGAAGCAGGTTCATACGGAAAAGATGTACGAGGCTTAAACCGTTTACATCAATTTGACAAAGTGGAAATAGTTCGAGTAGATCATCCAAGTCGTTCATATCAAGCTCTTGATGAAATGGTAGCTCATGTAGAATCATTGGTTCTAGCATTGGGTTTACCGTATAGAATTATTCGTTTGTGTGGTGGCGATATGAGTTTTACTTCTGCTCTAACATACGATTTCGAAGTATATTCTGCGGGACAAAAACGGTGGTTGGAAGTAAGTTCTGTTTCAAATTTCGAAACATTCCAATCAAATCGATTGAAATTGCGTTACAAAGACGAAAACACTAAAAAAATGGTATTGGCACATACATTAAACGGTAGTGCACTTGCTTTGCCACGTATTGTAGCTTCAATTCTTGAGAATTATCAAACTCCAGAAGGTATAAAAGTTCCAGATGTTTTGGTACCTTATATGGGAGGATTAACATTAATTAAATAGGATTTCTTATATTTGTTCTTCCTTAACAAATTGTAGATTATGAAAAAAATAGACGATGGATTAAATTCCAATTTGACGCCAGGGTTAGATGACTCAATATTTTCTCCGACAGGAGATGATGCGTTGTTGATAGAAGGAGACAATAACTCTTCCAATGAATCTACAGAAAATCAAGGAGAAGTTCCGACTAGTCAGGAAATTTTCGAACCTATAGAGCTAGATGCTGTAGAAGAAGTAAAGGAAGAAATAGAGACAGAAGCGTTTGAGATAAAGCAACCAAGAGGATCTCAGAAATCTAAAAAACCACAAGTAAAGTCAAAAGGTAAAACAGAGAAAAAAAGAAGTGCTTTTCCAATTTTTATATTGTTGTTGTTGGCAATATGTGGAGGTGTTTGGTATTATTTCTCAAGACCAAAGCCACAACCTGTGGTACAACAACCAAAAGAGGCTCAGGTTGTAGTTGAAAAACCACAAGTAAAGAATATTCCACCAGAGCCAATGGTGATTGATACAGTTCCACCAGCAGCACCAGTCCCTCCTCCAGCTCGAATTGCAACAATATTGAAAGTCCCAACTGGATGGTTAATTGGATATAGAGCCACACCAGATGAGGCTGTTGCTATTAGTACAGTTGCGGAATTATCTCATGTTGATCAAGTTCCTTGTGGCTATTATTGGATAGGCGATGTGCGTGAAGGACAAAAATTATTCAAAGTGTATGTAGGTCCATATAACACGAAAGAAGAGGCAGAAGCAGTATTACCATCTATTCAAATGAAACGTGCTGATGCACATGTATATACCGAAGATAAATAAAGCAGAAAATAGAATATTGCAAAAATGAATGTATTGTTATTAGGTTCAGGCGGAAGAGAGCATGCGTTGGCATGGAATATTGCCAAAAGTCCATTGTTAGAAAAATTATATATAGCACCCGGAAATGCCGGAACAGCTTCTATTGGAATCAATTTGCCAATTGCTGTAACAGCGTTTTCAGAAATAAAAGAAGTAGTAAAAAAATATAACATTTCAATGGTGATAGTAGGTCCCGAAGATCCTTTGGTTCAGGGAATACATGACTTTTTCCTCGCTGATGCTGAATTGAAAAACATTCCGGTAATAGGCCCGCAAAAATATGCTGCAACATTGGAAGGAAGCAAGGAATTTGCTAAAAGTTTCATGGTGCGTCACAATATCCCAACAGCAGACTATTTCACGGTAACTACAGAAAATATCGCTGACGGATTTGCATTTTTGGAAAAACAAACGGCTCCGTTCGTTCTTAAAGCTGATGGACTTGCAGGTGGCAAGGGCGTTCTTATTTTGAATGATTTGGCTGAAGCAAAAACCGAATTACAAAACATGTTGAATGGAAAATTCGGCACAGCAAGTAAAACCGTTGTTCTTGAAGAATGTTTGAAAGGAATAGAAATGTCAGTGTTCGTTTTAACAGACGGTGAAAACTATCTTTTGCTTCCTGAAGCTAAAGATTACAAACGTATAGGCGAACATGATTCAGGCTTGAATACGGGAGGTATGGGAGCTGTTTCTCCGGTGCCTTTTGCCGACAAAGCCTTGATGACTCGTGTGGAAAATGAAATTATAAAACCAACGGTTCAAGGGTTGAAAAAAGACGGAATTCCATATTGCGGATTCATATTCTTTGGCTTAATGAACGACAATGGAACACCGAAAGTAATTGAATACAATGTTCGTATGGGGGATCCAGAAACTGAAGTTGTTGTTCCGCGTATAAAATCAGATTTGTTGCAATTATTTGTTGCAGCGGCAAACAAGACTTTAGGACAAGAAACAATTGAAATAAATCCATTCTTTGCAACAACCGTTATGGCTGTTTCGGGTGGCTACCCTGAAGCCTATGAGAAAGGAAAAACAATAACATTCAAAGAAGAAATAACAGATAGTATTGTGTTCCATGCCGGCACCACTTTGGTTGATGGAGAAGTGAAAACTTCGGGTGGACGTGTACTTACCGTTACATCGTTGGGTGTTGATAAGAATGCGGCATTACAAAATTCATATAAAAACATTGCTAAGATTCATTTCGATAAAATGTATTATCGTCGTGATATTGGCTTAGACTTACAATAAAGAATGTTCAAACTACTGCAGAGAAATTCATCAATTAATTTTGTGCTACTGCCAGTAGTAATACTGCTATTATGGGGATTAAATTTGCTAAATCCTCTATTCGTCACGCATTATTATGATGCTAATCCAATGGTTTTATATAAACCACTTCTTGCCATTCAGCAATGGAGCATGTTAGCAGGACAAATATTGTCAATATTAATAATGGGGGCAAATTTACTTTTGTTAATAAAAATAAATTCATCAATACGATTGATAGAAAAACGATCGGTTTTTTATATTTTTTTATTTATAGTATTCTCGGGTAGTTTGCAAGATTTCAGACAATTGAATCCCATGCAACCAGCGCTCTTTTTCATTATTTTAGGGATAGTATCTCTGTATAATATGTATAAGAATGAGCGCGAACTTCGTACTATATTTGAAGCTGGTGTTTGTTTTTCTATAGCTTCTTTGTTTTATGCGCAAGCTATTTATTTCGTAATATTAGCGCCTATAGGACTTTGTATTTATGTTTCATTTTATTGGCGCCAATGGTTTTCTGCCATAGCAGGAATATTGTTGCCGTTATGCTTTGTTTTTATACTTGCATATTGTTTCGATGCATTGCCAGCACAAATAGAGGTCTGGAAAGAAAATTTATTGTTAGTTCATAATGAAATAACACTGAATGTATTTCCAATGTTGTTTTCAATATATTTGGCTCTATTATTTGTGATATCAGTATTATACGCATATACTGGCGGGTTAAAGAAAGTATCAATAAAGAAATATTATTTACTATTATTGTTTTTTATACTATATGTTTTAGCCATAGCGTTTTTGATTTCTTTTGTAAGTACAGAGATATTATTTTTTGGATTACTTCCTGCAGCCATATTTATTTCAAACTATATGGTAAACATACGGAGTTCAGTACTTGCTGAAATTTTATTTGTAATTATTATAGTTTTTATTGTACTTGTACAAATATTTCCGGATGTTTCCACTTGGCTATTATAAAAAGCTAATACATAAATAAAATTTATTAAATTTGTCTAATATACTTTTAACTGATAATTATGAAACACGTTACATTTATTTCTTTATTCGCTTTGCTATTGGGATTATTTGTATCATGTTCAAACAATGATGAACTGATACCGGTTGCATTAGAAGGGAAATGGGGTTATATCAATAATAAGGGAGAATATGTAATTACACCTCGTTTTTATAGTGCAGAATATTTCCATGAAGAATTGGCATGTGTGAAAACTATCGATGGAAATGTTGGATACATAGATGCCAATGCAAATTTTGTTGTAAAACCAGAATACAAAGGTGGTTCAAAATTTAGTGAAGGATTTGCTGCAGTAGTAAAAAATGGAGGACACCCTGCATGTATAAACAATCAAGGGAAAGTTGTTTTTACATTAAATACTGCACGTAAACTATTTACGTTCAATCAAGGATTAGCAGCATTTCAAGATGCCTCAAAAAAATATGGGTATGTCAATACACAAGGTAAAGTAGTGATAGCACCGATGTATGAGGACGCATTGGCTTTCACTGAAGATTTAGCTGCGGTAAAGGTTAATGGTAAGTGGGGCTATATTGATAAAAAGGGTAAAATGGTAATATCGGTGCAATTTGCTTCTGCCAAAACATTCAGCGAAGGCCTTGCTGCTGTATCTGATGGTTACAATTGGGGATATATTGGTTCAAACGGACTTTTTGTGATAGATCCTCAGTTTGAAGATGCAGGAACATTTTCAGATGGAAGAGCCATTGTCACACTTTCTGCTAAAAAAGGATTTATCAATAATGATGGTAAAATCGAAGTAAATCCTATTTATGATGGTTTATCTGATTTTCATAATGGATTAGCATTGATGCGGTTACGAGGAAATTATGGTTTTATCGATACAAAAGGGACATTGGCGATTAATGCTCAATTTGCAAAAGCAACTGATTTTATAGGAAATGTAGCTGTTGTAAAAACATTCAACCAATATGGGAACTACTCGTATGCAGTTGTTGATGAGTCTGGTAGTCTGATTGCATTTCCGAAATTGGACAAAGTGAAACACTGTGTGGGAGGAAAAAATCATGTTGAAGATAATTCTTATAACACTGCAGAAGTCGTTGAGAAATTCGTGAAAAGAATATCTGGCAATTCAGTTGATGGATTTTCTATAAAATCTACTTTACAATCGGTAGCAAATAGTGTTATTTATGGCAACTACGTAAATGCTGTAGACACATCATGTGCTGTTGCTCAGAATACTCAAAAAATCACAACCGATGCGGTAATAGCCAAAACCGCATTCTATTTTGCAAAATCTATTTATAGTCTTGATTCGGTAAACAACAGCACATTGGTATATAAATTCGACCAACCGATAACGATGTATAAATATACAATTGAATTGCGCAATGAGGCATCAAATAAAGGAAGTGTTATTGCAAAAGCATTGAGCGAAGGTATTGCAAGTAAAATTTCTGCACAAAGTATTCCAGGTGGCGACATGTATTATGGATTGCAGGGCAACAAAAAAGTAAGTTATGTAATTTTCTATACTGACGAGCAAATACAATTGTATGTTAGTTATACAAAGAAAAATATTGAAAGTTTAATTAATAAGCGTCAAAATGGTGAAGAGTAATTTTTTCTGGTTATTAATCGGACTATTTTTAGTACAAAGTGTTTCTGCGCAATCCTTAAAGGAAGCTTCTATTCGACAAAGCAAGAATAAAGTTGTAGCTGCGCCTACACAGATTGTAGAAGTGAAGGGTGTTTCTTTTACCATGGTATTGGTAAAAGGTGGTTCGTTCATGATGGGTGCCAATCAGGCACAAGACGTCTACGACAGAGATGAAAAACCGGTACATAAAGTTGTTTTAAAAGATTACTACATTGGAGCTTACGAAGTGACTCAGCAGTTGTGGGAAGTTGTAATGGGGGCATCTATTTCGAAACAGCGAGACAAAGCTAACAAAGATTGGCCTTTGCGTGGTGAAGGAGACTTTTACCCTATGTATTACGTGAGTTATAACGACATTCAAGAATTTATTACTCGATTGAATGGATTAACCGGGAAAACATTTGCATTACCTACCGAAGCACAGTGGGAGTACGCCGCAAAAGGCGGTGCTAATGGTACAAGCTATAAATTCGTTGGCGATAACGATTTGGCTAACGTAGGTTGGTTTATTGGTAATTCCGGAAAATCAACCCATCAAATTGGTCAAAAAGCAGGCAATGAATTAGGTTTGTTTGATATGAGCGGAAACGTTTGGGAGTGGTGCAGCGATTTCTATTCAATTGATGCATATAAAGGAAAAGTAAACGGTACTCAAGAAGATATAGTTTTGCGTGGTGGATCTATTATGACTGACGAAAATAGTTGTCGTGTATCTAATAGAGGACATCTAAACCCTTCATTGCGAAATAGTTTTACTGGCTTTCGATTGGTTTTAATCCCTGAAAAATAAATATCGGAAAAGTCTTGACTTTCCCGTAATATTTAGTACATTTGCACAACGAAAAAATCAAAATACGATATATCGCGGGATAGAGCAGTTGGTAGCTCGTTAGGCTCATAACCTAAAGGTCGTCAGTTCGAGTCTGGCTCCCGCTACTAAGAAAAGGAAAATCAAACAATTGGTTTTCCTTTTTTGTTTTTATACTCCTTGTAAAGTTTTACACTTTACAGTTTTACAAATCTTTTGATTGTCTTACTACCGGAATTATCTTCCAGCACAATAGAGTAAACTCCTTTGGAGAGGCAAGAAACATTCACTGGTGACTCGTTCGTTTTCAATACAACCGTTCCGGTGTTGTCTATAATTGTTATTGTTTTTATATCGCTCTTGGCGCAATATAAAATATCTCTGCACGGGTTTGGATACACGTTTGTGTTATTGGCTGCGCAGAGCGGAATTTGCACGCTAACTCGTTCTTGAATTTTCAAGTTGTCAATTGCCCAGCCCCAGCCGAAGTTTGTTGCATCTGCTTGAAGTCTAAATCTCACAAAAACCGTATCGCCGGTCCTGAAATATTTATTTTCAAGCAAGTTGATAGTGTGCGATTTGTACAAAGTGGAATCACCAACAGCATAGCTATTTTTATTGTCGCCATCAGTTTGTATTGAAGAATAGTAACGAGTACCCCAATCTGAAAATAGTTGTGAATCCCAGCCTTTTTTGCCAAGAACATACCAAGTATCGCTATAGAGATCTTTTGATGCTTCCACCACAACAAAATCCCAAAATCCGAACGAACCAAATTCAATGCCTGCTTTGCCCGGTTCTACCAAAACAACTTCGTCAAATGTCATTGTCGCTGGGTTAGAGGCGATAATAATCGGTTTTTTAAGAGTTGCAATATATTGATTGTATTTCCCGTCAATGCCAGTGTTCTCATACTGATGAGAGGAGTGGAGTGCTACGTTTGAAAAACCGTATTCTACTTGTATTGAAAATTTGTCAAGGGTAAAGTAATTCACAATCGTGTCTGACTCAAAATCGGTAATGAAATATCTGATAGGGTCCTGAGGTTCTTCAAATGCGAAAGAGTGAAATACATCACCAAAAAAGTTGGTTGTATTACCTGATTTATCAACGGCAAAAATATTGTAGGATACAACGTCACCTTCTCTATACAAGTAGTTTACACTGCTGAGAATAAGAGTTGCTATTGCTTCGTCGGCTACAATCGTAAATTTCGCACAAGTTGTGTCAATAATGGTAGTGCCGTTTGATTCAACAAAATAGAGAGCATACGCAGAATCTATTTCAAAATTATCAGATATGGTTGCGTGTACCTCAATGTCAATGTTGTTCGTTGTTGTGCTTGTAATTGGCGTGTGCGTGATGGTCGGTTTCTCCGTATCGTTTCCTACAAAAACCGAATACAATGCAGTTGGATACGTTTGCGGTAGCACAATTGTGTCATCGAGCGTAGTTACAACTTGTATTGCGTATGAAATAGTGTGGTCAAAGGCTAGAGCAGGGAACGTGGCTGTAAGGTCGTTATATTCCTCGTTTGCGGTGATAGTTGGAGTCAATTCTGAGAAATGATTTCCTCCATCAAAAGAATAGAGCACTTTTTGCTTTTCGGCTGTAAATAGCGTGTCTTTGATTTGGTAGGCGAGAGGCATGTCGGCAGAAACGTCGGTAGAATTTTTCAACGCGTCAGTGCTGATAAAGTAGTCTGTCCAACCAAGGTCGGCAAGCATCGCGATTGTCACAACATCAGGCGTGTGAATTATTTCTGACGAGCGAAGAACCGGCGACATCAATTCGCGCCCGCTTCCTTGTGGATAGCTTGTTTCGTCAACGTGATATGCGGTAGAGCCACTATTGAAATTGCTTGGAGCATACAGGCTAAGGTATTCTCCGCAATATGCTTTGGCAAATTTACCGCCCCAATATAATTTTTGAGAGGTAAGTAGTTCGCTTTTAATAGAGTAGGAGTTACCGTTTTTATAGATAATCGGTTTTACAGCAGAGTCGCAAACAAACATATCGCAAATGGCCGGAGTTGGGAAATTAGAGTTGTCCAAGCAGTCTGATGTAATATTTCCAATGAGACCTAAGCCGTGGGCAAACTCGTGAATAAGCGTTGTTGCTAAGTCGTAAACTCCTTCTGCAGGTGCAGTTTGAGTGTCTAAGTGCCAAATGATATTCTTGTTAATGACAACTTCAATATCGGCAAGGGAGCCGTTTAGATTTTTCCCTTGAATTTTCTCGGCTAAGGCACAAGGGTAATAAATCCCATTAATAGCGTAGTAATTGGTTGGTTTGGCGTAGGCGTTGACATTTGATTTTAATTCTTGCCATGAAACAGACACGCGAATTGGTGTTGTAGTAGTGATATAGTTTGACCAAACGCTTGCGCTATAGGAAACTACAGACATAATAGATTCAGGGACTTCCGTCCCTTGAATCTCAAATGTGGCATTGCCTTTTTTTAATTCAAATTCCTGTGCGCTTGTGTGCGCAATTGTCAGCAATGTTATACATAGAAGAGTTATACCAATTCTATAAGTATGAATCACCTTTTTTGAATTTTATATCATTAACGAATTGACGAATTTTTTGTTCTTCTTCACGTTTACAGATAAGCAATCTGTCGGCTGAGTCAACGACAATAAATTCTTCAAGACCGTCAATAACAGCCAATTTCTTATTTGGTATAGAAATCATGCAATTCTTGGTGCTGTAGGTCATAACGTTTTCGCCTATAACAGCATTTTGTTGTTCATCTTTTTCGGCATTTTCATAGAGTGCACCCCATGTTCCAAGGTCGCTCCAACCAAAATTTGACTGCAACACAAACACATTGTCCGCCTTTTCCATAATTCCGTAGTCAATAGAAATGTTAGGACATTTTGAATAAATATCATCAAGTATGAAAACTTTGGAATTTGCTTCAAAGAGTTCGAATACTTTAGGCAAATATGTTTTGAAAGCATGGTCAATAGATTTCAACGACCACATAAATATACCTGAGTTCCAGAAGAAATCGCCACTATTTAGAAATACTTTTGCCATTTCCAATTCCGGTTTCTCGGTAAAGGTTTTCACCTTATTGATTTTGTGAGAATCAATTTCTTGGACTTCTTCGCGAAGTTGAATATAGCCATAACCGGTGTCGGGACGTGTTGGTTTTATTCCCAAAGTAAGCAGAGCTTGTTCTTTCTCAGTAAATTTCCATCCGGCTTTTACGGTATTCAAAAATTCATCCTCGTTGAGAATCAAATGGTCAGAAGGAGTAACTATAATATTTGCGTTTTGAGAGCGTTTGCGAATTTCGTGGTTACCGTAGGCAATACACGGAGCGGTATTTTTGCGCAATGGCTCTTTCAATATTTGATATGGATAGAGTTCTGGCAATTGTTGCAATACCGTTTTTTCATATTGTGCATTGGTTACAACGTAGAAATTTTCAGGTGGACAGATTTTCACCATTCTCTCATAAGTAAGTTGCAACAAGGTTTTTCCTATACCCAATATGTCCAAAAACTGTTTCGGTGTAGCAGATGTACTAAGAGGCCAAAAACGACTTCCTATACCACCTGCCATTATAACGCAAAAATTATTACTATTCATAGTATTTTTTTTAAGAATAAACAAATATATTGATTTCTATTGAATTATTTGGGATTATATCTCGCCTTGCTCATAATTTCTTTTGATGACGTAATTGAAAACAAATCATTGAGAGTCACATCAGGATTATTTTGCATAAACGATTCTACTATTTTAAACCCAATCCATTGCCCTATGCGTGCAGGAGATTCTTTAGAAAAAACAGTGGTAAACGGACCATCATCAAGGAATCGCTTTTGAAGCATGTAATCGGTGCTGAAGAGAATATTTCCTGATGTTTGCGTGTTTTTTTCTTTCGTGTTGATAAGGTATTTCCAAAATTCACCTTCAGATTTTTTACAAAATTCAAGTTGTTTTCCGGTATAGCCCCAAAGTACCGTGTCGGGTTTATCGGGCAACATGCATCTCATAAAATACTGATATCTACCACATTGAATCATGTTTGCCAAAAGATAATTTTCGTCAAATGAGTTTGGAAATGTGTTTTCTGCAAGAGCGCGCATCAAGTCGGCAGGAAGTTTCTCTACATACAAATTCCGTTTGATGTACGATTCAATGTTCATCGATTGGTATATACGGCAGTCAGGACCAAGATATTTATCAATGCCAATGGCTATAATATTGGAATCGATTGCCATAGAGTAATTTACACCGGTAATAAAGGTGTAGAGTTTCGGAACATCTTTGTTTGGAAAATAATATTTGTAGTACTGAAAGGCATTCTCTATTTTTTTTGTGAGCATGTCTTCGTTTGCTTTGTACGTGCTGTCGCTAATTTTGTACAATTCTTGCGTCCATTCATCTTGTACAAATTTGGTAATCACTGATGTTTTTGCGGTGTCGGTTTGGTTCGCAAATATGCTATTTCTTTGCAAATCGGCAAGGAATATGTTCAAGAATGTTCCGTACTTGGTTTGCATTTTTTCTATATTCTCCGGCGTTGGATTTAGTCCAAGATTTTGAACATCAAGATAAAATGGTTCAATAGACAAATCTACCGTAATATCAGAAACGTCTTTGTGATACGGATTTTTGTTACACGAAGTAAAAGCTATTAGTGTACAAAATATGGCGATGATTGTTTTGATTTTCATAATTGCGTGTGAATTATCAATGTTTTTTCCCCTGTTTGCGTTCTCTTTTTTCTTGTTCTTTTAGTTCCCGTTGACGAGCAATTTCTCGTTCATCGGCACGAACTTTTAAGTGAAAAGCCAGAATTTCGGGAGTGGTATGCCATCTTTTGTGAAACCAAAGCCATTGGTCAGGATATTGGCGAACAATCGATTCCATTACGTCATTATGTATCTGGCTATTATGGATAATGTCATGTTCTCTGTCGTTAGTAATTTCCATGGGGACTTCCGGTAACATTTTGAACACATACGTGCCATCATCTTTTCTGATAGTGAGCATTGGAACTATTGCAGCTTCAGTATCAAGAGCAAGACGCGCAACTCCAAGTGGAGAGTAGGCGGTGTGTCCAAAGAATTTTAAAAATTCTCCTTTGATGTTTGTACTATCTTGGTCAATCATGATTATCAAACATTCGCCTTTTCGCAACGCCTCTGTAAGTTTGTCGTAACAACGTTCTTTTACCGAAAGGTTTTTCATGCCTTGAGAATTCTCACGTGAAATATTTTTCATACCACGTGATTCGCGCAATTCAATGATAAATCGGTTAAGCCCGGGATTGCGCAGTTTGCTGCTCACGGCCGACGTTTCGTATCCCATAACGGGTGGCATAATGGCCGAAAATTCCCATCCGCAGGTGTGGGGCACCATACAAATGACGCCTTTGCCACGTTTATACGCTTCAGCAAGATGTTCTTCACCTTCAAAGGTGAAATATTTAGAGAATTCCTCTCGTGTCTTTTTATGCGAAAGCCAAATATAATCGTTGAGGCAACTCACCAAGAGCACCATGAGCTTTTTACCGAAACGGTACGCTTCTGCCTTGGTGTACGTTCCTTCTCCGTAGGCAATTGCAAGGTTTTTTTCTATAGTTCTGTGGAGACTTGTAATGAACGGATATGCACAGCCGGCAATAAATCCATGCCATGCGGTTGCAATTCTTCGAGGTATGATATATGGTTCATATGAAATTCCTTTCGCTATATGATAAAGACAGAAATTCCGAATAGGGCGAATGACATATACTTTTAACAGTTTTCTTCCCATTGTTCTTTTGGTTTATTATCGCAAAGTAACGGCATTTTATTGTAAAAGCTATTGTTTCACAGCTTCAACGTATAAACTCATATTAGGATATACTAAATCAAAGTAGTCCATATTTTTCATTTCGTTAACAATAGAACCACTATATTTTGACCGTATAACGAGAGTAAAGCCAGCATTATTTAAAAAAGTTTTCAGTTTCTCAAATGTCCAATAGTTGATATGGTTACTAACGTGTTTTTCACGAAAAACTAATCCGTTGGTAATGAATTTAAAGAATGCCTCTTTATCCATTTCTTCGAATTCGTTGAGATAATCTTTTTGTTCAATGGCATGCTTGTATCCTAAGAGTTTTGGCGTTGCAATTTCTCTTACCAAAAAATCTACAGGACGAGGTTGGTATTTTTCTATGTCATATTGCTTTGAATCATTGAACCAGTCTAATCTCCAATCCCAATAATCAGATGCGTAGCGAGACGCTTCATAGAGAAAATCTGCGTCAGGACAGCATATTCTAATAACACCATTTTTCTTAAGAACACGAAACGTTTCTGAAAAAAGCATTTCAATGTAATTGTCTTCAATGTGTTCAATTACGTGACTACAATAGGCTACATCGGCACTTTCATTTTCAAACGGAAGTGTATCATTTCTAATATCATAAGGGACAATGGTGTATTTTTCTTGCGAGCGTTTGTACCATTCCGAAGGATAATCTAAATTTATCCATCCCGGACATTCCCAATCGCCACTGCCAATGTTTATCAAGGTTTTCCCCTTGCTGTTGCAAATATATTTTTGTGACTGTTTTTTTATTTGCCATCCGGTTTTGGCTAACAATTTATTTACGTGGTGTATTATGTGAAAACGACTCATAGAATGAAAGTATTTATTTGGAGAGGGAGTGTAGAATTGTATCTGCAAATTCTCGTACACAGCCATTTCCTCCCGTTGTTGTCATAATTTCTATATTGGGAATTTGCTTGATTTCATCTTGTGCATTGGCTGGGCATGCGGGAAAACCAACAGAAGAAAGTAACTCGAAGCAATTTACATCATCGCCCATATATGCAACTTCAGCAAGAGATATCTCCATTTTGTTGCATATTTCTTGTGCTACGGCAAGTTTTCCGCCATCACGTTTCCCTTGATATAAAAAATCAACATTCAACTTTTTTGCACGATTTTCTACTATGCGTGTGTTTTCACTCGTTACTATACCGACTTTAATTCCCGCCTTTTGTAATAACTGCAATCCCATTCCGTCACGAGTGTTAAACTTTTTAAGCTCATCACCATGTTCTGAATAGTACATTCCGGCATCGGTTAGCGTACCGTCAACATCGCATAAGAACAACTTTATGCTTTTGTAATTTTTTTGTTTTTTGGCAAGCACATGTTTGCGCATAAGATTTTCCAAAACAAACCAATCATCAGGCTCATCAATTTCCGTAGCGGTATATTCAGGCATTTCATACATGCCAATTTTACCTGACAAACGATTGCCGGAAGAAATGATATTTTTTACCGTGTTGATATAAAAAGCGCCATTTTCCATCAGCATCCCAGTAAAATTCTGACGACGAGGACGATTTTTATAATCATAGTTCATACTTGTGCCATCTGCATTCCAGAAAAATCGGTAATTTCGTACACAGCTTAGAATACTATCAAAGTCCTTTTTTGCATACATTTCTAAAGCCTCTGTAAAATGCTTTGTTTCTGTTAAAGGAGAGGTAGCTTGTACAAGCATAAAAATAGTATCTCCCGACAACTTTGCATAATTAATGTATTCCAGCATTACACTTTCGGTGCTTGCAGTATCGCAAGCATTTTCTGCAGAACGATGATATATTTTTGTTTTGGTATAATTCTGTGCTAAAACCGTATTTTCAATTGCATCAGAATCTGTAGCTACTATTATTTCTGTAATTAATGGACAGTTCTCTAATGCTTCTATATTCCAACATACCAATGGTTTACCACAAAACAATTTGATATTTTTTAGTGGAATAGATTTACTACCTCCGCGAACGGGTATAAATGCTATTGTTTTCATAGTTTCTACCATTTTACTTGGTTTATTTTTAGTTTTTCTCGCTGCACACTTTCAATATCAAGAATATCTTTCTGTTTGTACGTGAGGGCTTTTGCTACAGCACGGCAATCTCGTGCTAATTTCCGTACTCCATCGGGTTCAAGAGACGCAGCATGGTCTGTGCCTTTCCACGTTCTGTCAAGTGTGTAGTGGCGTTCTATCCATTCAGCTCCTAAAGCTACGGCTGCTGAGTCAACTGCAATACCAAGATGATGTCCTGAAAAGCCAATAGCCTTAACTCGTTTTCCATATTTTTGGCGTAAACGTGTTATTTCAAGTAAACAAATGTCTTCAAAAGGAACAGGATATCCCGATGTGCAATCATACAAGACCAAATCCCGGTTCCTTCCTTTTGTTTCAAAGAAGGAAACAATATCCTCTTCTTCCTCCTTCGTAGTCATACCCAAAGAAAGATGTATTTCTCCTTCAAAATTATCACATAAATATTCGAGCAAGCCTTTATTCAAATTGCAGGCAGAAGGAACTTTTATAAGAGATGGATGCAGTGAACATATTTCTTTTGCAGAGGTAATATCCCATACTGATGTAGCATATTCAATTCCGTATTCCTTGCACCATGTCTGCAACTGACGATGTTGATCCAAATCAAATTCCAGGAATTCTCTATGCTCTCCGTAGGTCTTTCCATACGAATTTTCAGGATGTGGATGTGGAGCATTATATTCCTCTTCGGATAATAATTCTCTATTATAACGCTTTTGAAACTTTACCACATCTGCTTTGCAATACGTTGCTGCAGTCATAATCATTTCTTTGGCAATATTCATATCGCCTTTATGATTACAACCAATCTCTGCTATTATTTTAGGAACTTCCATGTTTTTTTTTACCATTTCCCCCATAGTTCTTCAATAAAATCCTTTTGGGCATCATTTATGTTGAACGAAAAAGTGGAAAATAATTCTTTACACTTGTGGTATGTAGAAATTTTTCCATTATCGTATTCGTCAAATTTTGTTTGTGTAGATTGAATATTTTGAGTGAAAAAATAGACAGGTTTATTCATGCATATTGCATAACCGATTTGAGAACCAACATCATTAGTCATAACCATATCAGAAAGAGAGATGATGTCTTTTTGTCTTGATAAAAATTTTGCATCACTTCTGTTACCACAACAGACAACCACATATCCTTTATCTTTGTAGAGAATGGCATCTTCAGGGTTGTTTATTATGTCTTTCCAATAAATGCACATAAATACAGTATCAAAGTTGCTTTTGATATTTTCAATCTCCTGAATTAGTTCAGACACTCCATAATTAACTTTATAATTATCAAAAGAATGAGATGGAAAAACAAGTAAGATTTTCCCATATTTTTCCTTTAGTTCAGTGAGTTTCTTTTCCGAAAAAAAATGTTTCGCGCCAAGAATGTATGGCCCTATGGCTATAACTTCCCTATCGGTAAGCTGTTTCTTTGAAAGGTATTCTTCAAGAATTTTTTTTCTTCGTGCCCCATAGGTGTATATTTTTTTTATGCCTTTACGGTTTATGTAACCAAGGTATTCAGCAGTATCAGGACTATTGTAAAAACACATTCCATGTTCAAGATATTCTGTAAAAAAATTAAACCGTGAGTGTTTTAGCGATGCTATTGCTTTCCAGTTTCCATATAAGAGCACACTAGAAAATCCTGCGGGTGATACAAAATTGGGATTTGCCAATTGTTTATAATGAAAGAAATCGGTGCTTCGATATTTTATGGAATAAAAGCAATAAATTATAGATGTCTTTATGAGCTCGAAAAACTTCCTTATCATTGTATGGATAACTATATTGTTATAGACAAAGATAGTAATTTTACTCAGCAAAGAAGCGATTTTTGGTCTTTTTCAATTACTCGTTTTCCTTACTGAATTTCGGGAAAACATTCATCTCGTGCTTTTTGTGTTCTTTGCGCAGTCGCGGGAGGTTGCCACCGCAACATTTGTTTAGCAGTGCGTAAAATTCTGCGCTGTGGTTCATGTGAACGGTGTGGCAAAGTTCGTGCAGTATAATGTGGTCAATGTGTTCGTGGGGGAGTGTCATGACAAAAAGCGAAAACATCAGGTTTTTGTGCGAATTGCAACTGCCCCAACGAGTTCGGGCACTTCGTATGCTGATTTTTGAGTACGAAAATCCCCATTGCCTTGCTAGTTCTGCCGTTCTTTGCGGAAGGTAGTATTTTGCTTCTTTACGGAGAATTTCTTGCAGCGTTTCTTCTATTTTCTCTTGAATTTGCGGATTTTCTATGGGAATATTGCAGGGAACGGTAATGGTGATTACCTTATTTTGTGCAGTTATCCGTAGCTTCGTGTCGTTGCTTTGCACTATCTGCAAATCGTAAAAGTGGGTGAATTTTTCGCGACTTTCGGTTATCAGTCTTTGTTGCGATTTTTGTTTTTGGGCAATAAACCACGCAGCTTGGTCAAGCACAAATTTTTCGGCCCGTGCTTGCGAGCAAAGCCAAGGATAGGAAATGTATATTTCGCCATCTTGTTTGATTTTCCCTATAATTTTTCGGCAATTTCGTTTGCGCGTAAAATGCACAACACCTAATTGGGGAAAATCTTTGTCTGCCATGTATTATAGTTCGTTTGTGTACGACAGCACGTAGCGATCTAATTTTTCAGAATCAATATCGCTCACTGTTACCAGAATACCGGTTTCTTCTACATCGCCAAATTCTTTGTTGAGCGACGTACCAAACACTTTCATGGTCTTACTCAAATTTATGTATGAATTGACAAGAGGCGGAATGTTGCATTTACGTTCACGGACTTTGGTGAACAAAATCTTGTAATTCTCTTGTAATGTAAGTCGATGAAAGACAGTCATTAACATAATCCGTTGATGAAAATATCCAAGTGGTTCAATTGGTTTTACTAAATTTTTTCTGTCTTTAAAATGTTTGTTGAGGAAAAACAAAATATAGTCGCGTGCTAATTTGTCGTAGCTGAGGTACATGGTTACTTTTCCGAACAAATAACGAATTTGCGGATTCAATGCGAGCACTGCCCCAATTCCTTCCCAAAGATTGTCGAGCACAAAAATGTTTTTTCGTACTGTTGGGCTTCCGGGCGAAACCTCGCAATACACAAACGAGCGTCCTAATTCCAACGTGTATGGCATATAGTCGGTTTTAAATTCTTTGGAAAACTCAAACAAGTCTGATGTTGCCAAATCGTAGTTGCCATCTTCTTTTTTTGCGTTCTCGCACAATAGATAGCGGTAGCCTCCAAGTATTTGTCTTGCTTCAGGATTCCACACCACAATTTGTTCGTAGGGATGTGTTGGGTGAATGTCAAATTCGTCAATGTCAATAGATTTGCCCGTTCCTCCTCCAGCATTGCGAAACGCTAATTCACGCAAACGACCAATTTCGCGCATGATGTTGGGCGAATTGTTATTATTAACCGTATAAATTTTGTTTCCTCCATAGTGGGAGTTGCGCAAAAATTTATTGTCGGTCAATTCATTTTCAATGAGTTCTCGTTGAACGGGTTCTATTACTATTTCCATATTCTTATTTTTTAGGAAGTGCGTATGCTATTTGTTTTATGCTTTCTGCCCACTCTTTGTCAGTCTTTTCGGACGTAAGAGCGGTATAAGAAATGGGTTTGCCAAAATACATTGAAACGCTTTCGTTTTTGTGTTTGTACAGTTCGTCAATCAAGTAGAGCTGCTCTATGTTGGTTTTTATGCCAAGTTTTGTGCGGAGGTTAGCCAAGTTGTAAAAGAAGTTGGAATTTTGCCCGCTTATAAATACCGGCACTATATCGCGTTTGTAGCGTTTTGCGTAGCTTACAAACGATTTTTTCCATTCCAAATCAACAATGTACCCTTTGGTTTTTCGAGAAACCAATCCGGCGGGAAACATAATAATTTGCGAGTCAGAGTGCATACTGTTTTCAAAAATAGTAGCGTATTCCTGCTTGTTGCGTCCAAAGCGGTTGATGGGAATAAATACATCTTCTATGTCGGGCAAATGCATGAGCAAATCGTTTACCATCAATTTAGCTTTGTCGTTGAACATTTTTCCCACGGCAGAAACTATCATAATGCCATCGGGACCGCCAAACGGGTGGTTTGATGCAAATATAAAACGTCCGTCTTGGGGAATGTTTTCAACTCCGTGGAGGTCTATTTGTATATTGTTGATTGCTAAATGTTTGTGAAACTTGGGAACGCCAACCAAGTCGGAAATCTCGTGCAAATCGGAGTTCACCTCGTCTTGATGCAAAATATGGATGAAATAATTGATAACAAATCGAGGCAGCTTTTTATATAACGAAGGAGCTTTCGCCTTCATTATCTTTTCTACGTTCACAAATTCTTTTTGTTGTTCGGTATCCATAAAAATTTCTTTACATAGGCAAATATAGTCATAACCTACAAACTCGTATGAGTGAAAAAACGTAATTTTAAAAATAAAAAAGGTGTTGCCCCGAAGAACAACACCTTTCACTACTTGTGCACAGAATGGGACTTGAACCCACACGGTCTAATGACCACATGCCCCTCAAACATGCTTGTCTACCAATTCCAACACCTGTGCGGAGTGGCGTGCTCGAAGCGGGACTCGAACCCGCATGTCAGTTATAGACACATGCTTCTGAGACATGCTTGTCTACCAATTCCAACATTCGAGCGACAGACGTGGCAAAAATACATTTTTTTTTAGATTAACAACTTTCGCTTCCTCAAATATTTTCAATTGCATGGTTTTGTGGAAATATTTTTCTCCTACAAAGGCGGCATTCTGTGAATGTTCTTGTATCTTTGCTTCCAAGTAAATAGGTATGAAGGAGTTTCTCACAGATCCGGTTTTTTCAGTCATTTCCAATATAGCAGATGCGGAAGAAACGCAGGTTTTTGTAATTGGCGGTTTTGTCCGTGATATTTTTCTCCATCGCCAAAATCATGATGTAGATATTGTGACTCTTGGCAATGGCATTGATTTAGCAAAAAAAACAGCGGCTACAATTTCTAAAAAACTACGCGTTTCGGTGTTCAAGACGTTTGGTACTGCCATGTTTCGCTACAAGGACTTTGACTACGAATTTGTGGGTGCGCGCAAGGAGTCATATTCTCACGATTCGCGCAAACCGCAGGTAGAGTCGGGCACGTTGCAGGAAGACCAAAACCGACGCGATTTTACCATCAATTCTTTGGCTATTTCGCTCAACAAAGACACCTTTGGCGAATTGCTTGACCCCTTCAACGGCATGCAAGATATGCACGACAGAATTATACGCACGCCGCTCAATCCCGATATAACGTTTTCTGACGACCCTTTGCGCATGATGCGTGCCGTACGCTTTGCTACGCAACTCGATTTTACCATAGAAGAACAAACATTTGCCGGCATTCAACGTATGCGCGAGCGCATTTCCATTGTTTCCATGGAACGCATTATTGACGAATTCAATAAAATAATGATGACGCCAATGCCTTCAAAAGGAATTTTGCTGCTCGACAAAGCCGGTTTGCTGGATTTGATTTTTCCTGAAATAACCAAGTTGAAAGGCGTTGAGGTGGTGAAAGGCTGTGGCCACAAGGATAATTTTTACCATACCCTTGAAGTGCTTGACAATGTTTCCCGAAATACCGATAATATTTGGCTTAAATGGGCGGCACTGCTGCACGATGTGGCAAAACCTCGCACAAAAAAATACGTAGAGGAAATAGGCTGGACGTTTTATGCGCACGACGTTGTGGGCTCGCGCATGGTGGTTGACCTTTTCCGCCGGCTCAAATTGCCTATGAACGAGAAAATGAAGTATGTGCAAAAACTCGTTTCCTTGCATTTGCGCCCCATTGCCTTGGTTGACGAGGGTGTGAGCGACTCTGCAATCCGTCGCCTCTTGTTCGACGCCGGTGACGATATTGACGATTTAATGTTGCTCTGCGAAGCCGACATTACTTCGAAGAACGAGGAAAAAGTGCACCGCTTTTTAAAGAATTTTCAGTTCGTTCGTGAAAAACTCAAAGAGGTAGAGGAAAAAGATGCGCTCCGCAATTGGCAGCCACCTATTTCAGGAGAAGAAATTATTGAAACCTTCCATATTCAGCCGTCTCGCAAAGTGGGAGAAATTAAGACAGCCATTCGCGA
>CAYFVM010000021.1:0-40009 GCA_964346725.1 uncultured Bacteroidales bacterium | reverse complement strand
AGCGATGCTACCGGAAATGATGGAGCAGCATCGTATTCCAATATAAATTATCATAGCGACTATGCATACAACCTTTCAATTGTTGATGAATTACCAACAGAATTAACATACGTTTCGAGTGATAATAGTGGCGTTCACTCTGGAAATACGGTAACATGGACATTTGAACAAGGACTTGCAAATCCGATTCCTTTCGGAAAAGAATATACGGTTTCGGTTATAGCAAAAGTAAACTCATGCAGTGAGAAGATTATCAATGTAGCTCACGTAGAGTTATTGGGTCATGCAGTTGATGAAATTCAAGCACAAGCAGTAGTAGAATGTGGCGCAAGTGCACCGAGTGCACCAACGGTTACAACTCCGGTAACATATTGTCAAGGTGATGCAGCAGTTGCTTTATCGGCAACGGGAACTAGTTTAAAATGGTACACTTCAGCAACTGGAGGAACAGCTTTAACTACAAATCCAATACCTTCAACCGCTGATGCAGTTACTACAAAATATTATGTATCACAAACGGTAGGAGGTGTTGAAAGTCCAAGAGCAATTATAGAGGTGGTGGTAAATCCAAAACCATCTGTTCCAGCAGTTGCAAATGGAGGTCCTTTCTGCGAAGGAGATGCATTAACACTCTCTGTTCCCGCTATGGCAAGTGCAACCTACGCATGGACAGGTCCGAATACTTTTGCATCAACCGACCAAAACCCAACAGTATCAGCTTCGGCAACTCTCGCTATGGCTGGTGACTATAGTTTGGTTGTAACAAATGCTAATAATTGTGCAAGTGATCCAGGAACAACAACAGTTGTGGTAAATACAATTCCTGATGCACCAACGGTAACAACGCCGGTTGCGTATTGTCAAGGTGAAACTGCTTCGCAACTTTCTGCTACTGGTTCAAATTTGGCTTGGTACACTGTTGCAACGAGTGGAACTTCATCAACAACATCTCCAACACCAAAAACAACCGTTGTTGGCGATGTTTCATATTATGTTTCTCAAACAGAAAATGGATGTGAAAGTGAACGTGCGGAAATAGTTGTTTCTACGGTTGCTCCTCCATCTACGCCAACTGTTACAACAAATTCACCGGTATGTGTTGGTAGTGATATTGAATTGACAACTGATGCGGTTACATCGGCTATATATTCTTGGACAGGTCCTGATGGCTTTACATCAACGGATCAAAATCCGACATTGACGGCAGCAACTACTTCTGCTGGTACATACGAGTTGACAGTAAAAGTTGGAAATTGTACGAGTACGGCAGGTACGGCAAAAGTGGTTGTGAACGAAATTCCGACAATGCCAACTCCAAGTAATGACGGACCATATTGTGAAGGAGGTACAATTTCATTGTCGGTTCCAACTGTTACATCGGCAACTTACTCATGGTCAGGTCCTGATGCGTTTACAAGTGTATTGCCAAATCCGACAGCAACTGCAAGTACAACTACCGCTGGTGAATATTCATTGACGGTTACCGTAAATGGATGTACAAGTGTAGCAGGAAAAACAACTGTGGTTGTGAATGCGATTCCTGAAATACCTACGGCAACAACGCCAATTCAATATTGTCAAAATGAAACAGCTGTAGCATTATCAGCAACTGGAACATTTTTGAAATGGTATGCAACCGCAACAAGCACAACTTCATCAACGATTGCACCAACTCCAAGCACAACTACTGTAGCAGATGTTTCGTATTTTGTTACGCAAACAGTGAGTGGTTGCGAAAGTCCGAGAAAAGAAATTTTTGTTTCTACCTTAGAACCACCAACAATTCCAACCATAACAACCAATTCACCGGTGTGTGCAGGTTCTACAATCACATTGGAAACAGATGCAGTTGGAACATACGAATGGATGGGGCCAAATGGTTTTACGTCAACAGAACAAAACCCTACATTAACTGCAGTTGAAGCAGCAGAGGGAACATATAGTTTGGTTGTAAAAGTAGGCAATTGTAGCAGTGAAGCAGGAACGGCATCGGTTGTCGTAAATCCTGTACCTACTGCTTCTATTGATGCGATAGCGAATCTTTGTGTTGATGCGAGTGATGTAACGTTAAATGCAACACCAAGTCCAACTGGAGGTACAGGAGCCTTTTGGGGAACGGGAGTTGCCGGTTCTACATTCTCTCCATCAACGGCAGGGGAAGGTACACATACAATTACTTATTCATATATAGTTAATGGTTGCGATACAACAAAAACAATAGATATAACGGTTCAAGAAAAACCTTCAGTTTCTTTTGTATTAGCAGCAACAACCTGCAAAAGCAGTTCTACTATTGCATTAAGTGGAAATCCAACCGGCGGAACATTTATGGCAAGTCCAAGTTTAGATTTGTCGTCAGGGTTCAATCCTTCGTTGGCAACTACTGATGTAGAATATACCATTACATATCAGTATTCAGATGGAGTTTGTTCTAATACCATTACAAATCCAATCACGGTATATGATCCGGTTAAACCTGTTGGAACAAATGCGTCAGCAGTATATTCAAAAGTTACATCGTCTACAATTCCGGCTTTGACGGCTACGGGCGAAAATTTGATTTGGTATTCCGATGCGGCATTAACTACAGAAGTTGGTACGGGAGCAACATATACTCCTGCGGCAGCTGATGTAATAGATGGAACCCAAGGAAAAGTTGGGGTTTATACATATTATGTTGTAAGTACCAATTCGGGATGTGTTTCGGAAAAAACAGCCGTAACATTAGAAATTACAGCTTGTGAGGCAGAAGTTCCAGTTCCAACAAGCAATCTCGTATCTGTTTGTTTTGGTGAAACAGACGATGCTTTAAAACAACTTTCTGTAACAGCAGGTACAGGCAATGTTCGTTGGTATTATAACAACGCAATAGTACAAGATGATCCAGCTACTACCTACATTCCAACGGTAACAGATGCCGGCACATATACATTTGATGTTTCTTTGTACGACAATGCTTCGTTGTGCGAAAGTCCAAAAGCAACTATTACATACAAAATTAATACCTTACCAACAGTTAGTTTTTCATTACCGGCAAGTGTTTGCGAGGGTTCAAGTGAGATTGATTTTACTGCATATAAATCACAGGCTGCAGGTGTGGTAACAGACGCTTCAAATGCCATAGTAACAAGTTTTAATCCGACAACAGCTGACTCGTATACGTTCATATATTCGTACACCGATGCCAATAATTGTACAAACACAACCAATTCAACAATTATAGTGAATGCGTTGCCAACAATTACAACGACAACGGTTCCAGATAAATGTGAATATGACGATATGTTTGATTTAACATCGTATGCTACACCTACGGGAGGAACATTCTCTGGCTCGGGAGTAACGTCAAGTAAAAACTTCACTCCTTCGGCTGTAGCGGCTGATGCTAGTACCAATGTTACCTACACGTATACCGATGGAAATAATTGTACAAATACAGCTATATTACCAATCATGGTATATGGAGCACCAATTGTTACAGTTAATCCTGTTCCTGCAGTATGTATTGGCAGTGCTGCATTTGATTTGAAACAATATGTATCACCAAATACGGGAACTTTTACAGGAGATCATATAACGGGCACAAGTTTTGACCCACAAGTTGACGGTTCATATTCTATTACATATATAGTATCGGAAAATGGTTGTTCAACTGAAGAACAAGTTTCAGTTAAGGTAAATGCATTACCAATCGTATCGTTGTTTGTAAATCCGGTAGAGTGTGTAAATACCGGAGTAGCTTCATTTGTAGCATCACCGGCAAGTGGAGCGTTGTGGATTGATAATAACACCGCTACTGAGATTAACACAAATGATTTGACTGCGGGGAATTACACTATTTCCTATTCGTATACGAATCCAACAACCGGATGTTCCGATTCTGTATTCGAAGCAATGGAAATACGAGAAATTGCTTCGCCTGCGGTTCAAGATAAGTCTGTCGTAATTACTTCTACAGATTTGACAATAACAGCAAACGGCAATGGTGGTACATTAGTTTGGACTGATGAAAATTCCGTTAAAACTACTGCAGCATCAATATCACATCCAAGTTCAACCGTAGCAGGTTCTTGGCAATATTGTGTAACCGAAACCGATGGAACATGTACGAGTGAACCAGCTTGTATGACATTCTCTGTGGTAGATTGTCCAACGCCGGCTCCAACCGTTTCTCCTCTTACGGCTACAATTTGCGAACAAGAACCAATGCAAACCTTTACCGTAACTGCTACCGGTGATGTTAGTTGGTATTATGAAGGTTCAAAAGTTTCAACAGACGTTTCGTTTACCCCATCTTTTACCGATGCGGGAACGTACACTTGGATGGTGACTGATTATGCAAGCGGATGTGAAGGCGTACCTATTGAAGTTACACTTGTAATCAATCAAAAACCAGTAATTGCTATTACAAACACCGATAAAGATTTCTGTGTATATGATTCTCAAGTAGCAATTGAAACAACAACAGATATTGTAGGAGGAACATTCTCTTATTCAGGAGAAACGGTTAGTGGAGGCAATTTCAATCCTGCTAACGCAACCACGAAAGATTCTCCTATAACTATTACGGTGGATTACGAAACCGCTGATGGTTGTACAGACCAAGCAACCGCTGAATTTGTGGTTCACACGGTAAAAGCTTTGACGGTAACTTCGCCAATAACACAACTTGAAAGTGATTATGAAACAGTTTTGAGTGTAACTCCAGATGCCTCAAATACAGTAAAATGGTATGATGCATGCGACACAAAAACTCTATTGAGTATAGGTAATTCATTCAACACAGGATTAACTGGTCTTGCGTCTGAAAATTTCGGCGTTACTCAAACTGATAGTTATGGTTGTGAAAGTGAATGTGCAACAATACAAGTAAATCGTATTAGTTGTCCTACACCAGCTCCTACAATAAATATTACGTATGACGAGATTTGTGCAACTGAGGCTGTTCCTACGTATACCGCAACGGGGACTGGAACAATCAATTGGTATAATGGTACTACTTTGCTACATCATGAAAATGATCTTACACCAACTGATGTAGAAGGCATTGCTGGAACATATACGTGGACGGTAACGCAGACAAGTACTGGTGAAAATGCATGTGAGGGTGTTGCAGCAACAGTTACCTTAAAAATACATCCATCACCTGAAATTTCAGTTTCAGTTCCTTCGGTAATTTGTATAAATGGTGCTAATGTAACGCCAACATCAAATCTTTCTGGAACTACCTATACATTCAATGGAAATGCAATAACAAATATAATTCCATCGCAGTACGCAGCGGGAACGTATACGTTAGCATATTCATACAATGATCCAATAACCGGATGTCCGGCAGTAGAGTCTGTAAACAATTGCTATACTTCAGATTGTTTGAACAAAGAAGTTGAAATACGTGAAATTGCAGCACCTTCGGTTGGTAACGTTACAAAACTTATCACTGACATTGATTTTACAATTCCAGTAAGTTCTCCAAATGCAAGTTATTCATACGAATGGACAGATTCTATTGATAATGTTGTTGGAAATACAGAAACGCTATTACATCCATACGATATTAAAGTAGGAAAATGGAATTACTGTGTGACGGCTACCGATGGAACTTGTACAAGCGAGGAATCGTGCATGACGTTCTCTATTATCAATTGCCCTGTGCCGAAACCTACGGTTAATAATCCAAGCTTAATCGGTTGTACAAACCAAGATATGCCAATACTAGAGGCAGGTGGAGATTATACAATTCGTTGGTATAAATCAACAGATTTGAATACTATAATTGCAACAGGTAGTCAATATACGCCAACAGATATTACTTCGGCAGGAACTTATGTTTACTCCGTAACTCAGCATGATGGGACGTGCGAAGGTATGCCGGCGACTGTTACTCTTGAAATGCAGACAATACCAGCTCCTACAATTTCGGGAAACAAAACCGTTTGCGAAAACGAAGAATTACCATTAACAGCTTCTCAAGAGGTGTATTGGTATTCTTCAATACCAGCAACTTCAAATTATGATGAAATTTCTGACGCTCACACTGTTTCGTATGTTACTGCTGGTTCGTATAATTTGTGGGTAGTTCGCAAAGAGACTTATTGCTCAAGTAATCCCGTACAATTGACAGTAAAGGTTAATGCCATTCCGGATGCTCCTGCAATTACGGTAGATAACGTGTGTGCAGGTTCTGATGTTCAATTTAACGCAACTGGAACAGATATTAAATGGTACAATAATACAATTCTGATGAATGAAGGTGCAACCTATTCTATAGCGAGTGTGCCGGCGGGAACAGTCCAAATTTCAGCAACGCAAACTGTTGATGGCTGTACGAGTCCAGAAGCACAAAGTAGTGCAATGGTGTATGAAATACCAAGTGCCCCAACAGCAACAGATGTAGCAATATGTGAATATGAAAATATTGAGCCATTAAACGTATATGCTCAAACTGGTGCTATTATATCATGGTATCGTGATGAATCCCGTACACAATTAGTTACAACTGGTACAACATACACGCCAACAGAAAAAGTAACACAAACATACTATGTAACCCAAACCATTGATGGTTGCGAGAGTGGTACATCTGCTAAGGTAACATTTAAGGTAAATGCAAAACCCGAAGAAGTTGGATATAAACAAACGAATGATATTGTTGTGTGTGAAGGCAATTCGGTTGTAATAATAGCAGAATCCGCAAATTCAATATATTGGTATGATGATCAAAATGGAAATCCAATATTTACAGGTCGTTATTTCACAATACCAAGGGTTGAGGTTGGAGAATATATTTATTATGCTACACAAACTGATGCTAGTGGTTGCGTGAGCGACATGAGTTCTAAAAAAGTTATTATTCAAGGAGGGCCAACGGCTGCTATTGTTGTAAAACAAGATACAATATGTGAATATGAGGAACCAGGAAGATTGATAGTTTCACGTACATCCGAAAACGAAATTGTTTCTTGGATTTCTCCAACAGGTGCAACACTCAGCTTAGGTGACACATTAGATGTTCCGAAAAATCTTATTACAGCGCCGGGAGTATACAATTTCAAGGCTCGTACAACGGTAGCATCTTGTTCTTACAATACGCGAAAAGAAACAATTGTGAAGTATGTAGTCCATCCTAAACCTGCAGATCCTACGTTGGACCAAGATGCCTTTTGTTATGATGGTTTATCCGTAACATTGTCTACATCGGCACAAAATCCAATGTGGTATAGTAGTAACGGCACCTCACTATCTGCATATTCGCCAACGTATGCTACTATGTATAACCAGGTAGGAGAATATAGTGTGCTATTAACACAAATGATTAATGATTGCGTGAGCGATACAACGCTTGTACCATTTTTGATTAGTGCAATTCCAACTCCAGAGATTATTGGTAAAAATAAACTTTGTGCCAATATTAACGAAACGTATGTGGTAACCAAATCCGATGAGAATAATCTGATTGACTGGAAAGTTACCGGCAACAGACCTTCTTATGAGGTATCAAGATATAATATTGGTTTTGTGAGAGGTGTAGATTGGATAAACGAAGGTTTTGACACTATTTACGTGGCTGAAACAAACCAATATGGTTGTGTTGGTGTAGAAGAGATGTCGGTTGAAGTTATCGCAGCGCCAGACGTATCTTTTACTGCGGAAACATTAGGTCAGGAAGGTATTGTAACCTTTACTAATACATCGGAATGTCAAATAGTAAGCGACAAAGGTGTTGAAAAAGAATTCCATGTAGATTATTTCTGGGATTTTGGTAGAAATATTGATACCGCCTTGGTTTTGCAGAATGCCAAAACATTTGAACAAGAATACAGATATGGAGACCACTCTGCAGAATTAACCGCTGTAAATGAATTTGGATGTACTTCAGTTACTAAAGAAGGATTCTTTGTTGATGTAGAACATGGTTTGTTTGTTCCTACCGCATTTGCTCCAAATAGTCCTTCTGGCGAAGTTAGAATCTTCAAACCCAAAGGATTCAATTGCCGTACATTTGAAATATGGATATACGATGCGTGGAATAATTTAGTGTATTACTCATCTGGTGTCGGAGAAAGAGGCGTTCCGTTGGCAGAATGGGATGGTACGGCTAATGGAAAATTGATGCAAGCCGGAACATACCGATACAAAATCGAAGTTACATTTGAAGACCATTCTGAAGATAATCTGAAAATAGTTCAATCGGTAAAACCAATTTGGGGTAATGTCGTTTTGATTCGATAAAAATAACTCACCAATAAAAAAATGGGCATAATGGTTTTGTAATTATGTCCATTTTTTATTGATAAAATATTGAGGTACAAGTTTTTTTGAAAAAAAAAGTCCGATTTGAATTGAAATTCAAAAAAAAATGTACCTTTGCAACCCGATTTAATGGGAAAATTATATTCAATTATTAATAAAGTATTATAGTAATATGCCTACAATTCAGCAGTTAGTAAGAAAAGGTAGAGTCGAAATTGTGGAAAATAGTAAATCCCCAGCATTAGATTCATGCCCACAAAAAAGAGGTGTTTGCGTTCGTGTATATACAACCACACCTAAGAAGCCGAATTCTGCAATGAGGAAAGTTGCTCGTGTTCGTTTAACAAACGGCAAAGAAGTAAATGCCTACATTCCAGGAGAAGGTCACAAACTTCAAGAACACTCTATCGTATTAGTACGTGGAGGAAGAGTAAAAGATCTTCCAGGTGTTCGTTATCACTTAGTAAGAGGCGCATTAGATTCATCTGGTGTAGAAGGCCGCTTACAATCTCGCTCAAAATATGGAGCAAAACAACCAAAACAAGAAAAGAAATAATTTTTAAATATCATTTTCAATGAGAAAGAGTAAACCAAAAAAACGAGTAATTCTTCCTGATCCTAAGTTTGGGGACGTGGTTGTAACGAAGTTCGTAAATAATCTTATGTTTGATGGCAAGAAAAGCATCGCATACGATATTTTTTATGATACGTTAGATATCGTTGAAGAAAAGAAGCAAACACCAGAAGTTTCAGCTATGGACATCTGGAAAAAAGCCTTAGACAATGTAACTCCATTGGTAGAGGTTAAAAGTCGCCGCGTAGGTGGTGCAACATTTCAAATACCATCAGAAATCCGTCCTGCACGCCGTCAATCAATCGGCATGAAGAACTTGATTGCTTTCGCTCGTAAACGCGCTGGTCATTCAATGAAAGATAAACTAGCTGCTGAAATCTTAGCTGCTTTTAACGAAGAAGGTGGTGCGTTTAAGAAAAAAGATGAAACACACAGAATGGCAGAAGCTAACAAGGCTTTCTCACATTTTAGATTCTAATTATAGCGAGAAAAAACAATGGCAAAAAAAGTTGATTTACATTATACAAGAAATATTGGTATTGCAGCCCATATAGATGCTGGAAAAACTACCACTACAGAACGTATTCTTTATTACACCGGTAAAACTCACAAAATCGGTGAAGTTCATGATGGCGCAGCAACAATGGACTGGATGGCTCAAGAACAAGAACGTGGTATCACTATCTGTTCTGCAGCTACTACTTGTTTCTGGAAATACAAAGGAGAACAATATAAAATTAATATTATTGACACTCCGGGACACGTTGACTTTACCGCTGAGGTAAATCGTTCTCTTCGTGTACTTGATGGTTTGGTGTTTTTGTTCTCAGCAGTTGATGGTGTAGAACCTCAATCTGAAACAAACTGGCGTTTGGCTGACGGTTACAGTGTAACACGTTTAGGTTTTGTCAATAAAATGGACCGTCAAGGTGCTGACTTCTTGAACGTTGTTAAGCAAGTTCATGATATGTTAGGTGGTAATTCAGTTCCTATTGTATTGCCTATAGGGGCTGAAGATACTTTCAAAGGAGTGGTTGATCTTGTAAAGAATATTGGAATTATTTGGGATGATGCCGATCAAGGTGTGTCTTATAAAGAAATTCCAGTTCCTCAAGATATGGTAGAGGAAGTTAACGAGTGGAGAGCAAAATTACTTGAATCTGTAGCTGAATTTGATGACTCTTTGATGGAAAAATTCTTTGAAGATCCAGATTCAATTACAGAAGACGAAATTTTGACAGCATTACGAAAAGCATGTATCGCTAATAAAATTGTCCCAATGCTTTGCGGTTCTTCATTCAAGAACAAAGGTGTTCAAGAATTATTGAACTACGTTATGGAATTGTTACCAAGTCCACTAGACAAAGACGTTATTAAAGGTACAAATCCTGACACAGGTAAAGAAGTTGTTCGTAAACCAGGAGTAGAAGATCCTTTCAGTGCTCTTGCATTCAAAATCGCAACTGATCCATTCGTAGGTCGTTTGTGTTACTTCCGTGTATATTCTGGTCGCCTAGATGCAGGTTCTTATGTATTAAATACACGTAGTGGTAACAAAGAAAGAATTTCTCGTATTTATCAAATGCATGCAAGCAAACAAAACCCAATAGATTTCATTGAAGGTGGAGACATTTGTGCTGGTGTTGGTTTTAAGGATATTAAAACGGGTGATACTCTTTGCGATGAAAAAGCTCCTATTGTACTTGAATCTATGACATTCCCAGAACCAGTTATCGGTTTGGCTGTTGAACCAAAAACAAAAGCCGATGTTGATAAGATGGGTATGGCACTTGCTAAATTATCAGAAGAAGATCCAACTTTCACTGTAAAGACTAATCAAGAAACAGGTCAAGTCATAATTAGTGGTATGGGAGAGTTACACTTGGATGTTATTATGGACCGTTTGAAACGTGAATTCCATGTTGAATGTAGCCAAGGTGCTCCTCAAGTTAACTACAAAGAATGCATTACCAAAGAAGTTGAACATCGTGAATTGTTCAAAAAACAATCAGGTGGTCGTGGTAAATATGCTGATATTGCATTCAAGATTGGTCCTGCTGATGAAGGTAAAGGAGGTTTGCAGTTTGAAGACTACGTAAAGGGCGGAAATGTTCCAAAAGAATATATTCCTTCTGTAGAAAAAGGTTTCAAACAAGCAATGGACAATGGTGTTTTGGCAGGCTATCCGGTAGATTCACTGAAAGTTCAGTTAATGGATGGTTCATACCACGATGTCGATTCTGATGCACTTTCATTCGAGATTTGTGCTAAGATGGCATTCAAAGAAGCATGCAGAAAAGCAGCTCCGAAACTTCTAGAACCAATTATGAAGGTAGAAGTTGTTACCCCAGAAGAATACATGGGAGATGTAGTAGGTGACTTGAACAAACGTAGAGGTCAAATACGCGGTATGGATACAAAAAACAACGCAAGTGTTGTTAAAGCATTCGTTCCATTGGCAGAAATGTTTGGTTATGTAACAGATTTGCGTACAATCACATCTGGCCGTGCAACATCAACAATGGAATTTGACCATTTTGAACAAGTTCCAGCAAATATTGCAGAAACAATAATTAATAAAAACAATTAATAATAATAGGCATGAGTCAAAGAATTAGAATTAAATTAAAGTCTTATGATCATAGTTTGGTTGACAAATCAGCAGATAAGATTGTGAAGACTGTAAAAACTACAGGTGCTGTAGTAAGTGGTCCGATTCCGCTGCCAACTCATAAACGGATTTTCACAGTTAACAGATCAACACATGTTAACAAGAAAGCCCGTGAGCAATTTCAACTGTCATCACATGCTAGACTACTTGATATCTATAGTAGTTCAGCAAAAACTGTTGATGCTTTGATGAAACTTGAGTTGCCAAGTGGAGTAGAAGTTGAAATTAGAGTGTAGTAATTTAAATTGAGAAAAGAAATGCTTGGTATACTAGGAAAAAAAGTAGGCATGACCTCTATCTTCTTGGAAGATGGAAAAAATGTTGCATGTACTGTAATCGAAGCTGGACCTTGTGTTGTAACACAGATTAAATCAAAAGAAACCGATGGTTACAACTCTGTTCAGATAGGCTTTGAAGACAAAAAAGAGAAAAACACTTCTCGTGCAGAACAAGGTCATTTTAAGAAAGCAAGTTCAACTCCAAAAAGAAAAGTTGTTGAATTTAGAGATTTCGATAAAGAAGTTAATCTAGGTGATGTTTTATCAGTAGCTGATATTTTAGCAGAAGGAGATTGGTTGGATGTGGCAGGAACAGCTAAAGGACGTGGTTTTCAAGGTGTTGTAAAACGTCATGGTTTTGGTGGTGTTGGTGAAGCAACTCACGGTCAAGATGACCGCCAACGTGCTCCGGGTTCTATCGGTGCTTGTTCTACTCCTTCTCGCGTATTCAAAGGTATGCGAATGGGCGGACAAATGGGTGGCAATCGTGTAAAGGTTGAAAACCTTGAAGTTGTAAAAATATTGCCAGAAAAGAATGTGGTTTTAGTAAAAGGTGCTGTACCAGGTGCTAAAGGTGGATATTTAATAATTACTAAGTAACGATGGAATTAGCAGTAAAAGATATTAAAGGTAAGGATACAGGAAAGAAAGTAGTCCTTGACGATTCAGTTTTTGGAATCGAACCAAACGAACATGCAGTATACTTGGATGTGAAGGCTATACTAGCTAACAAACGTCAAGGTACACATGCTTCAAAAGAGAAAAGTGTTATTTCCGGAAGTACTAGAAAATTAAAGAAACAAAAAGGTACTGGTGGAGCTCGTGCAGGTAGTATCAAAAACCCATTGTTCCATGGTGGAGCTCGTGTTTTTGGTCCACAACCACGCGATTACTCTGAAAAGGTAAATAAGAAAGTAAAAGAATTAGCACGTAAGTCAGTGTTATCTGCAAAAGTTAAAGACAATGAAGTTATAGTAGTAGAAGATTTTTCTTTTGATGCTCCAAAAACAAAACAAATGTTGGAAATAAAGAAAAATCTAAACTTAAATGACAAAAACTCTTTGATAGTTATAGCAAATCCAAATAATAATGTATATTTGTCCGCTAGAAATTTGCAGAGCATTTCAGTCTTAAACGCTTGTGATATAAACACTTACGATTTATTGAAAGCTAAGAATTTGATTTTGTGTGAAAGTTCTGTGGAAGAAATTGTAAAAACGTTAAATAAATAATTGGTGATGGAAGTATTGCAAAAACCGATCATAACTGAAAAGATGTCGAAAAAAGGCGACGCTTTGAACCAATATGGTTTTATAGTTGAGAAAACGGCAGACAAAGATCAAATTAAGAAAGCTGTTGAAGAGATGTATGGTGTTACAGTATTAGCTGTCAACACTATTCGTTACATAGGCAAATTAAAAGCTCGTAATACAAAAGAAGGTTTGATGGTAGGAAGAACGAATGCTTTTAAAAAAGCAATTGTAACGTTACCAAAAGATCAAAAAATAGACTTCTATAGTAATATTTAATAGAAATGGCAGTAAAAAAATTAAAACCGACCACTCCTGGACAACGTCACAAAGTTGTTGTTGTTGATTCTCAGATTTCAACAACAAACAAACCAGAGAAATCGCTTTTGTCAGTATTGAAAAGTACGGGTGGTAGAGATAACACAGGTAAGATGACGATGCGTTATATAGGTGGAGGCCATAAACGCAAATATCGTATCATAGATTTTAAAAGAGACAAGGAAGATATTCAAGCAGAAGTATTAACTATTGAATATGATCCAAATAGAAGTGCAAGAATTTGTTTGGTGCAATACACTGATGGAGAAAAACGATATATCATCGCTCCTAATGGTATAGCAGTTGGACAAAAGATAGTATCAGGTGTAGGTGCAGAACCAGAACTTGGAAACTGTTTGTATTTGAAAGATATTCCTCTAGGAACTATCATTCACAATATCGAATTGATACCAGGTCGCGGAGCTCAATTAGCTAGAAGCGCCGGCTCATATGCTCAACTTGCGTCTCGTGATGGAAAATATGCTATCATAAAGTTGCCTTCAGGAGAAACCAGAATGGTTCTCGTTACTTGTAAAGCAACTGTAGGCTCAGTTTCTAATCCTGAACATTTATTGGAAGCTTCTGGTAAAGCTGGTCGTTCAAGATGGTTAGGACGTCGTCCTCGTGTGAGAGGTGTGGTTATGAACCCAGTAGATCACCCAATGGGTGGTGGTGAAGGACGTGCTTCTGGAGGTTTACCTCGTTCAAGAAAAGGTCTACCAGCTAGAGGTTATAAGACACGTACGCCTAAGAAAGCATCAAATAAGTTAATCATTGAAAGAAGAAAGAAGTAATTAAAAAGAAGGAACTATGAGTCGATCTCTAAAAAAAGGACCATATATTGATTTCAACTTGGAGAGGAAAGTTCTTCAAATGAACGAAAGTGGGAAGAAAGCATCAATTAAAACTTGGGCACGTGCTTCTATGATTTCGCCGGATTTCGTTGGTCATACAGTGTTAGTACATAATGGAAATAAATTTATTCCTGTATATGTAACGGAAAATATGGTAGGACACAAATTAGGTGAATTTGCACCTACGCGCAACTTCCGTGGTCATGGTGGTAATAAAAAGTAAATTAGCGAGTCATGAATAGAAAAAAAGTAAGTGCAGAAAAATTAAAAGAAGCCAGAAAACAAAAGGCTTTCGCTATATTGCGTAATTGTCCGTCTTCTCCTCGTAAAATGCGTTTAGTCGTAGATATGATCAGAGGAAAAGAAGTTAATTATGCGTTAGATATATTGCGTTATTCTACAAAAGAAGCAGCTCGTAAGGTTGAGAAATTAGTTATGAGTGCAATTAACAATTGGCAACAAAAGAATGAAGGTGTTCGTTTAGAAGATAATCCATTATATATAAAGGAAATCTTTGTAGACGAAGGTAGAACAATGAAAAGAATTCAACCGGCTCCACAAGGTCGTGCACACAGAATTCGCAAACGTTCAAATCATGTAACTGTTGTTGTAGATACTATACAAAAAGAATCAGAAGCAAAAAAATAATTCATGGGACAAAAAGTAAATCCAATAGGAAACAGGTTAGGAATAATAAAAGGTTGGGATTCTAACTGGTATGGTGGCGATAATTATGTAGAAAAACTACATGAGGATTATGAGATTCGCCGTTATTTGAATGCTCGTCTTGCAAAAGCAAGTATTTCAAAGATAATTATTGAACGTACATTAAAGGTAGTTACAGTAACTATCAATACCGCTCGTCCAGGTATTATTATTGGTAAAGGCGGTCAGGAAGTTGACAAATTGAAAGAAGAATTGAAGAAAATCTCAAACAAAGAGGTTCAAATCAATATTTTTGAAATTAAACGTCCTGAATTAGATGCTGTAATTGTAGCAGATGGGATCGCTCGTCAATTAGAAGGTCGTGTAGCGTACAGACGTGCCATTAAAATGGCTGTTGCATCCGCAATGAGAATGGGTGCAGAAGGAATCAAAATTCAAATCTCAGGACGTTTGAACGGAGCAGAAATGGCTCGTTCAGAAATGTATAAAGAAGGACGTATTCCATTGCATACATTACGTGCTGATATTGATTACGCAAGTACGTTTGCTTTAACGACTTATGGTAAACTAGGCTTAAAAGTTTGGATTTTTAAAGGTGAAGTATACGGAAAAATTGATTTAACTCCGAACAACTTCGTTAATAATAATGCAGCTCCAAAGAAAAGCTTTAGTGGCGCAAGAAGAAAAAGTAATAAAAAATAACTAATAGAGAATTAGCGATGTTACAACCTAAAAAGACAAAATATAGAAAGCAGCAAAAGGGAAGAATGAAAGGCATTTCCCAAAGAGGGCATGAATTAGCTTTCGGATCCTTTGGAATAAAATCTTTGGAATCATATTGGATTACCTCTCGTCAGATAGAAGCAGCTCGTGTTGCAGTTACTCGTTATATGAAACGTGAAGGTCAAATTTGGATTCGTATATTCCCGGACAAACCGGTAACAGCAAAACCAGCTGAGGTTCGTCAAGGAAAAGGAAAAGGAGCTGTAGATCATTGGGCTGCTCCTGTAACTCCTGGAAGAATATTGTTTGAAGCTGATGGAGTTCCATTGGAAGTTGCAAAAGAAGCACTTCGTTTGGCTGCTCAAAAATTGCCGATAACAACGAAGTTTGTTGTAAGAAATGATTATGCACAAGAATAGGGAGATAAGAGATGAAAACAACAGAAATTAGAGAATTATCGACAAAGGAGATAGAGGAAAAAGTACAAGTAGAGTTAGATAACTTGAATAAGATGAAACTTAATCACGTAATCACTCCATTGGAAAATCCTAACAAATTGAAAGAAGCGAGAAAAACGATAGCTCGCTTAAAAACAGTATTAAGTGAACGCGAACAAAATAAATAATTCTAAGATGGAGAGAAATTTTAGAAAAGAGAGAATCGGTGTTGTTGTAAGCAACAAAATGGACAAAACTATAGTTGTCGCAGTTGAAAGAAAAGAAAAACACCCATTGTATGGAAAATTCTTAAAGAAGACAACAAAGTTTGTTGCTCATGACGAGAAATCTGAATGTCAAGAAGGTGACGTTGTGAGAATCATGGAAACACGCCCTTTGAGTAAAACAAAACGTTGGCGTTTAGTAGAGGTAATTGAAAAAACGAAATAAGAGATGATACAGCAAGAGACAAGATTAAATGTTGCTGATAATAGTGGGGCAAAAGAGGTCCTTTGTATCCGTGTTTTAGGTGGTACAGGAAAGCGTTATGCTTCTATTGGTGACAAAATCGTAGTAACTGTTAAGAGCGCAGTGCCAAATGGTAATGTTAAACAAGGCCAAGTTACTAAAGGTGTAGTTGTAAGAACAAAAAAAGAAGTAAAGCGAGCAGATGGCTCATATATCCGTTTTGACGACAATGCTGTTGTATTGTTGAACGAAGCTGGTGAAATGAGAGGAACTCGTATATTTGGACCAGTTGGACGTGAGTTACGCGATGGTCAATATATGAAGATAGTTTCGCTTGCTCCTGAAGTATTATAATTAAATATAGTAGAGATGCAAAAGAAGTTTAACATAAGAAAAGGTGATACAGTTGTAGTTCTATCTGGAGAATATAAAGGTAGTAAGCCGGCTAAGGTTATAGAAATTAATACAAAATCTGACAAAGCTCTTGTTGAAGGTATTAATTTGGTATCAAAACATACTAAGCCTAACGCTAAAAATCCTCAAGGAGGAATAATAAAGAAAGAAGCACCTATTCATATATCAAATCTTATGCTAGTTGATCCTGCTACAGGAAAGCCTACAAGAGTTGGTAAAAAACGTAATGAATCAGGTAAATTGGTAAGATATTCAAAAAAGACTGGGGAGGAAATTAAATAATGGAGACTTACGTACCTATATTAAAAAAACAGTACAAGGAAACTATACAACAGAATTTGCAAAAACAATTCGGGTATAAGTCAAAAATGCAAGTGCCATGTATAAAGAAGATTGTTATCAATCAAGCAATTGGCGATGCCGTTGCAGATAAAAAATTAATTGATACAGCAGTTACTGAAATATCAATGATTGCTGGCCAAAAAGCTGTTCCTACGTACTCTAAAAAGGATATTTCTAATTTCAAATTAAGAAAAGGAATGCCGATTGGCGTAAAAGTAACATTACGTAGAGATAAAATGTACGAATTCATGGAACGTTTGATTAGTACTGCGTTACCACGTATTAGAGATTTCCAAGGTATCAATACAAAATTTGATAAGAAAGGAAATTTCACATTTGGTATTACAGAGCAAATTATTTTCCCTGAAATAGAAGTAGATAAAGTTACAAAAATGTTAGGAATGGATATAACATTTGTAACATCAGCAAAAACCGATGAAGAAGGTTTTGCTTTGTTAAAAGAATTTGGTTTCCCATTTAAAAAATAGATAGCAGATGGCAAAAGAATCAATGAAAGCACGCGAGAGAAAGCGCCAAGAGTTAGTTGATAAATATGCGAAAAAACGCAAAGAACTGAAAGAAAAAGGTGATTATGTGGGATTAAGTAAATTACCTAAGAATTCATCGCGTGTAAGATTGCATAATCGTTGCAGCATAACAGGAAGACCAAGAGGTTATATCCGTCAATTTGGAATCAGCCGTATCCAGTTCCGTGAAATGGCATCAGAGGGATTGATTCCAGGAGTAAAGAAAGCAAGTTGGTAAAATAAAAAAACAACAACAATGACAGATCCAATAGCAGATTATCTAACAAGGATTAGAAATGCTCAAAAAGCACAACTTAAAGTAGTTGAAATTCCTTCTTCAAAAATCAAACAAGACATGACAAAAGTATTGTTTGAGAAAGGATACATTTTAAGTTATAAATTCGAAGGAGAAGGACAAGAAAGTGTTATAAAAATAGCATTAAAATATCATCCAGTGTCAAAAGCACCAGCAATTAAGAAATTGGATAGAATCAGCAAACCAGGTTTGCGTAGATACGTTCCAGTAGAGGAATTGCCTCGCGTATTAAATGGTTTGGGTATAGCCATTTTATCAACGAATAAAGGAATCGTTTCTGATAAAGAAGCGCGTGCTTTGAATGTTGGTGGAGAAGTTTTGTGTTACGTATATTAATAGTAAGAATATGTCACGTATAGGAAAAGCACCAATTAGTGTTCCAGAAAAAGTGGAAGTCAAGGTTGATGGAAATCTTGTTAAAGTAAAAGGACCTAAAGGCGAATTACAGCAAGAAATTGCAGAAGGATTCGTAGTTAAGGTAGAAGGTGGATGTATAACAGTAGAACGTCCAGGAGAAGATAAAGATTCTAAATCAAAACACGGTTTGTATCGTGCGTTGATTAACAATATGGTAAAAGGAGTAACAGAAGGCTATAAAACAGTACAAGAATTTGCAGGTGTTGGTTATAGAGTTTCTGTAACAGGTCAAAACGTTGAAATGGCTTTGGGTTTTTCTCATATGATTATTTTTCAATTGCCAAAAGAAATAAAGGCTGAGGCAAAATCAGAAAGAGGTAGTAACCCAATTTTGACTATGGAAAGTTGCGATAAACAATTGTTAGGACAAGTTGCAGCGAAGATCCGTTCATTACGTGCTCCAGAACCATATAAGGGTAAAGGTATTAAGTTCCAGAACGAACAAGTTCGTCGCAAAGCTGGTAAATCTGCAAGTAAATAATAAATCTTAGGAAAGATGGCTATTACAAAGTTAGAAAGAAGAATAAGAATAAAACATAGAATACGCAAAGTTGTAAATGGTACAGCTGAAAGACCACGTATGTCTGTATATAGAAGTAATAAACAAATCTCAGTGCAACTTATTGATGACGTTGCCAATGTAACATTAGTTGCAGTATCTTCTTTGGATAAAGATATTGTATCTAAATGCAAAGGCAAAAATAAGATTGAACAAGCTGTATTTGTAGGTGAAGCAATTGCTAAAAAAGCAACAGAAAAAGATATTACCACTGTTGTATTCGACAGAAACGGCTATTTGTATCACGGAAGAGTAAAATCATTAGCTGAATCAGCACGTAGTAACGGTTTAAATTTTTAATCACATGTTAGATAGTAATTCAAAAAAAGTAAGAACTTCTGATTTAGAATTGAAGGATCGTTTAGTTGCAATCAATCGTGTGACTAAAGTTACTAAGGGAGGTAGAACATTCACTTTCGCAGCCATCGTAGTTGTTGGCGATGAAAACGGTGTTGTAGGTTATGGATTGGGAAAAGCTGGAGAAGTAACTGCAGCTATCGCTAAAGGTGTCGAGGATGCAAAAAAGAATTTAATACGCGTACCTTTGATAAAAAACACATTGCCTCATTCACAAGAATCAAAATTCGGTGGAGCTGTTGTATATTTGCAACCAGCGACTCCGGGTACTGGAATTAAAGCCGGTGGTGCTATGCGTGCAGTATTAGAAAGTGCTGGCGTTAAGAACGTGTTGGCAAAATCTAAAGGTTCTTCTAATCCTCATAATGTGGTAAAAGCAACTTTCAAAGCATTAACAGAAATGTCTGATGCATTTATGGTTGCAGAACAAAGAGGTATAGAATTGACAAGAGTATTTAACGGATAAAACTTAAAGAATTATGTCAAAAGTTCGTATAACTTTACAAAAAAGTAAAATAGATAGAACCAAAGCTCAAAAAGTAATGTTAGAGACTTTGGGCTTGAACAAAGTTGGTTCAAGTGTAGAAAAAGAAGCTACTCCTCAAATCATGGGAATAGTAACCAAAGTAAGTCATTTAGTAAAAACAGAAGAAATTTAGAACGGTAATGGATTTACATACATTAAAACCTGTAGAAGGTACAAAAGCAAAAAAGGTTATCGGTCGTGGTCCCGGATCAGGACATGGAGGCACAAGTACTCGTGGTAGTAAAGGTGCAAAATCAAGAAGTGGCTATTCAAGAAAAATAGGATTTGAAGGTGGTCAAATGCCATTGCAAAGACGTGTACCAAAATTTGGATTCAAAAATTTCAATCGCATTGCTTTCAAAGCTATCAATTTGAATGAAATTCAAACGATAGTTGACAAAAAAGGAATTAACAACTTCAGCCAAGAAGTTTTCGTTGAAAATGGATTAGCTTCAAGAAATGACTTAATAAAGATATTAGCAAATGGAACTTTAATAGCAAAAATTACGGTAAAAGCCGATGCTTTTTCTGCTAAAGCAAAAGAAGCTATTGAAGCACTAGGTGGAACTGTTGAGGAATAGTAAAGTAATACAGAGATATGAAGTTTATCGAAACCATTAAGAATATTTTTAAGATACAAGAATTACGTTCTCGTATCTTATTTACACTCGGTATGATATTAATCTATCGATTAGGGTCTTTTGTTGTTTTACCAGGAGTAGATCCTGCAAGTTTAGTGAAACTTGCTTCACAAGCAAACGACGGTCTTTTGGGATTGATTAATATGTTCTCGGGTGGTGCATTTGCAAATGCTTCGGTTTTCGCCTTGGGTATTATGCCATACATCTCATCTTCAATCGTTATTCAATTATTGGGAATGGCAATTCCTTATTTCCAAAAGTTACAACGTGAAGGAGAAAGTGGACGAAAGAAAATGACCCAAATTACTCGTATATTAACTATTTTCATCACAGCAGCACAAGCCCCTGCATACTTAAAGAACTTGGAAGTTCAAATAGGTACTGATTTTGGAGGAATGTTTTGGCTTTCATCAATAGTAATCATGATTGCTGGAACTATGTTTGTGATGTGGTTAGGAGAAAGAATTACAGATAAAGGCATTGGTAACGGTATATCTCTTATCATTATGATAGGTATTATCGCTCGTTTCCCAACGGCGCTTGCACAAGAGTTTGGTACTCGTATTGAAGGTGCTGGAGGCTTGATTGTATTCTTGATTGAAATTGTAATGTTGTTGGTAATTATAACACTTGCAATAATGTTAGTACAAGGAACAAGAAGAATCCCAGTACAATATGCAAAGCGAGTTGTTGGAAACAAACAATATGGAGGTGTTCGTCAATATTTACCAATCAAGGTAAATGGAGCAGGAGTAATGCCAATCATTTTTGCACAAGCATTGATGTTTATCCCTATTACATTTGCAGGTTTCTCTGCTTCTGAAGAACCATCAGTTTTCATAACAGCATTCTCAGATCACACAAATTTGTGGTATAACGTAGTGTACGCAGTATTAATTATTCTATTTACATATTTTTATACTGCTATTACAATGAATCCACAACAAATATCTGAAGAATTGAAACGTAATGGTGGATTTATCCCCGGTGTAAAACCAGGAAAGAAAACAGCAGATTTTATTGATGATGTAATTTCTAGAATAACGTTACCAGGATCAATATTTTTAGCGATAGTTGCAATTATACCGGCGTTTGCATCAATAGCAAATGTAAGTAATCAATTCTCCTATTTCTATGGTGGAACATCCTTATTGATTATTGTTGGGGTAATATTGGATACATTGCAGCAGATTGAAAGTTATTTGTTAAATCGTCATTATGATGGTTTAATGAAAACAGGACGCATTAAAGGCCGTTCTGGAGTAGGTACTACAATGATTTAATATGGCAAAACAACAATCAATAGAACAAGACGGAACCATTATTGAAGCATTATCGAATGCAATGTTTCGGGTTGAGTTGACGAATGGACACGTCATCACAGCTCATATCTCGGGGAAAATGCGAATGCATTATATAAAAATTTTACCGGGTGATAAAGTTAAAGTAGAAATGTCCTTGTATGATTTAACAAAAGGAAGAATTACATTCCGATATAAGTAAAAAGATAAAACAATGAAAGTTAGAGCATCAGTAAAGAAAAGAAACGAAGATTGTAAAATCGTTCGTCGCAAAGGGAAAGTTTATGTGATAAACAAAAAAAATCCTAAAATGAAACAACGTCAAGGATAATTTAATAATTTTGCACAAATTTTAAGGATCAATATGGCAAGAATAGCGGGTATAGATTTACCAAAGAATAAGAGAGGTGAGATTGCGTTAACGTATATCTACGGTATCGGAAGAACGACAGCTGCTCATATATTAGATAAGGCAGGTATCGATAGAAACATTAAGGTACAAGATTGGACTGACGATCAAGAAACTGCAATTCGTAGTATAATTGTAGACGAATTAAAAGTAGAAGGTGAGTTGCGTTCAGAAGTACAGATGAACATAAAACGATTGATGGATATTGGTTGTTATAGAGGTGTTCGTCATCGTATAGGATTACCGGTTCGTGGACAGTCTACGAAAAATAATGCAAGAACAAGAAAAGGAAAGAAAAAAACTGTTGCAAACAAGAAAAAAGCAACTAAATAATAATTGAATACGTATGGCTAAAAAGACAAAGTCTGTAAAGAAGGTTGTAAAGGTAGAAGCCGCTGGGCAAGCACACATTCATGCTTCGTTCAATAACATTATCGTAACGATAACTAACGGCGAGGGTCAAGTAATATCTTGGTCATCATCTGGTAGAAAAGGCTTCAGAGGATCAAAGAAAAACACTCCTTATGCTGCTCAAGTAGCTGCGCAGGATTGCGCAAAAGAGGCATTCGACTTAGGTTTGCGTCGTGTGAAAGTGTATGTTAAAGGACCTGGTTCTGGTAGAGAATCTGCAATTCGTACAATTCACAATGCAGGAATCGAAGTTACTGAAATCGTTGATGTAACTCCACTACCACACAATGGTTGTAGACCTCCAAAAAGAAGAAGAGTTTAATATTTTAATTAGATTAGATAGATGGCAAGATATATAGGATCAACATCGAAGATAGCCCGTAAATTTGGAGAACCAATTTACGGACCAGATAGTGCCTTACAAAAAAAGAACTATGCTCCAGGTCAGCATGGCCCTTCAAAAAGAAGAGCTAAAAAGACTGAATATGGTATTCAGTTGCAAGAAAAACAAAAGGCTAAATATACATATGGCGTTTTAGAACGTCAATTTGCTAATTTGTTTGATGCTGCAGAAAGAAAACCAGGTATTACTGGTGAAATTTTAATTCAAATGTTGGAACAACGTTTAGATAACGTAGTATACCGCATGGGAATTGCTCCTTCACGTCGTTCAGCACGTCAAATTGTAAACCACGGTCATATTATGGTTGATGGAAATGTTGTAAACATTCCTTCATTCTCAGTAAAACCAGGAATGATTGTTGGTGTTCGACCAAAATCAAAATCATTGGAAGTAATTACGAGTTCTTTAAGTACAAATTCTGTAAGTAAATATTCATGGTTAGAATTTGATAAAGCAGAAATGCAAGGCAAATTCTTGAATGTACCAGAACGTTCAGAAGTACCTGAAAACATTAAAGAACAATTAATCGTAGAACTTTATTCTAAATAATAACAAAGAGGCATTTGTCTATGGCAATTTTAGCATTTCAAAAACCCGATAAAGTTATAATGCTTGAATCGGATGGACGTAAGGGCGTGTTCGAGTTTCGTCCGCTTGAACCAGGATATGGTACAACGGTAGGAAACGCAATACGGAGAGTGTTGCTTTCCGCATTGGAAGGTTACGCAGTTACCAATATCAAGATAGAAGGAGTAGATCATGAATTTACAGCAATTAAAGGTGTTGTAGAAGATGTTACTGAGATTATCTTAAATATAAAGAAAATTCGTTTCAAAAAAGTATCTGCTGATGCTGTACAAAACGAACACTTTACAGTAACAGTAGCAGGAAAATCAGCCTTAACAGCAAATGATTTGAATGCTTTCATGACAAATTTCCAAGTTCTTAATCCAGAATTGGTATTATGTAACATGGAACCATCTATTAAATTGACTATCGATTTTTGGATTGGAAAAGGTCGTGGATATGTGCCAGCTGAAGAAAACAAACCAGTTGATGGCGAATTCGGAATTATTCAGGTAGACTCTATTTTTACACCAATGGTCAATGTGAAATATTACACAGAAAACTATCGTGTGGAACAGAAAACCGATTATGAGAAATTAGTAATTGAAATATTAACTGACGGTTCTATTCATCCAAAAGATGCATTGAAAGAAGCAGCTCGTATTTTAATTCAACACTTCATGTTGTTTTCTGATGAGAAAATTACAATTGATGCAGATGATAAATTCGGAAACGAAGAATTCGACGAAGAAGTATTACATATGCGCCAATTACTTAAATCGCGCTTAGTTGATTTAGATTTGTCTGTTCGTGCATTAAACTGCTTAAAAGCAGCAGATGTTGAAACATTAGGCGAATTGGTTCAATTCAACAAAAACGATTTACTCAAGTTTAGAAATTTTGGTAAAAAATCACTTACTGAGTTAGATGAATTGTTGGGAAACTATAATTTGCAATTCGGTATGGATATTTCGAAGTATAAATTGGATAAAGAATAGTAAGAGATGAGACACGGAAGAACAATAAACCATTTAGGTAGAACTCATGAACATAGATTAGCTATGTTGTCAAATATGGCAACTTCGTTAATCATGCACAAAAGAATAAAAACAACAGTTGCTAAGGCAAAAGCTTTACAAGTATATGTTGAACCAATAATCACGCGTTCAAAAGAAGATTCAACTCATTCACGTCGTATTGTGTTTAGATATTTGAAAAACAAATATGCTGTGACAGAATTGTTTCGCGAAGTATCAACGAAAGTTAGCGAACGTCCTGGTGGATACACGAGAATCATTAAATTGGGAACTCGTATTGGCGATGCTGCTGAAATGTGTATGATAGAATTGGTTGATTACAATGAGGTTTATTCTAAGACTGCAAAAGCAGCTCCAGCTAAGAAAGCTCCTGCTCGTAGAAGTCGCAAAAAAGCAACTACAGTTGCAACTGATGCAGAAGTAGTAGAAGCTAAAGCAGAAAAACCAGAAGCACCTGTTGCTGAATAATCAAGAAAAGATTTTTAGGTTTTCATAATGGTAAGGCTCACATTTTTTGTGAGCCTTCTTTTTTTGCTATAAACACAAGATTTTGATTGAGGAAAAACACAAGGTGGATTTCTAATAAAGAAGCCTATTTGAATTACGATTTTTCCCGACCGCTATCAGTTTTTATTCAAAAATTCTCGATAGGATGTTTCTGTGTGGTGGTTGAAACAGACAAATGCAACTTGTTGCATTTCGGGATATAGAAAAAGTGAACGAATGACTTCGTGTATAGCTATGGGAATAGCTTTTTCTAAAGGATATCCGTATGCTCCTGTGCTGATAGACGGGAATGCAATGGTTTTACAAGCATTTTCGTGAGCTACTTTCATAGTATTTGCATATGCACTACGGAGTAGTTCCGGCTCATTGGAGTTCCCTCCATACCATACCGGCCCTACTGTGTGGATTACATACTTAGAAGGAAGATTATATCCTTTTGTGATTTTTGCTTCTCCTGTTTTACAACTATGTAGTGTCTTACATTCTTCGAGCAATTGTTGCCCTGCAGCACGATGTATCGCTCCATCAACGCCACCACCGCCTAAAAGACTTGTGTTTGCTGCATTTACAATTGCATCAAACGCGATTTTTGTGATATCACCAACAATGATTGAGAGTTTATCTCCTATGCTTTGATATAAGGCTGCTTTAGCTAAACGAAACATCTCTGCATGATCAAATGCGAGGGGAGTATCAGCGATTTCGTCAAAAGAGAACCACCGGGCTTGTTGGGCATCGTCACTACCTTTTATATCTGATACGGGTGTAACAGTGTAGTAGGCAACTGAAACAACTCGCTCACGTGAATCGCGGTTAACGGCGTCAAATACTCCCAAACGAGTGACGTTTTGTACGTGTAAGCCAGTTTCTTCTAACAATTCACGTTTTGCGCAATCTTCGGTTGTTTCATCTATATTCATAAATCCACCGGGAAAAGCCCATTGGTTTTTATGTGGGGCGTTTTTGCGTTGAATCAGTAATACTTTTATATCTTTCTCATTAATGCCGAAAACGATACAATCAGCTGTAATAGTAGGGTGTGGATATTGGTATTCAAACATGGTAATTATTGTTTCGTTTGATATTCAATTCCTTTTTCCAAAAATGCCTTGAATTGTGCGACAACCTTTGCTTCGTTGTATGTAATAGGTTCTCCTATTTGTTTTCCATCGGGAGAGAGAATCACGTAATAGGGTTGCATTAGCCCATGATAGTTTTTCATCATAAATATGCTCCAATGTTCACCTATTGTAGTAATATCATACGTTTTTCCTCCGTATGTCTCTTTGCGAACTAGTGATGTGTCTAACGGTTCTCGTGAGTCAAGGTAGAGAGATATAAGGACATAGTTGTTTTTCAAAAGGCTGAGTATTTCTGGTTTCTCCCAGACATTCATTTCTATTTTTCTGCAATTTTCACAACCGAGTCCTGTAAAATCAAGAAGTACAGGTTTGTTCGTTTGTTTTGCGTATGCCATACCTTCGTCATAGTCATAAAATCCTTCTATTCCATATGGGGAGTGGAATAGGTTGCTATATTTTTTTTGTTTTTGGGCGTCAGTAAGTTTTTCTTCTGTTGAAAGAATGTGAATCTTCTGGGTGCTCATAGGTGGTAAATATCCGCTCACAAGGTCAAGAGGTTTGCCTAAAAAGCCAGGAATAAGATAGAGCGCAAAACAGAAAAGTAATGCGGCTATTGTAATTCGAGTTTTGTTTATTTTTTGAGAAATGGCTCTATTGCGAGGGAATCTTTTAAGTATGTATAGTCCCCAAATGATAAGCAGTACTATCCAGATTGCAATAAAAACATCACGCGGAAGAATACCCCAGTCGGCAACTAAATCAGCCTTTGAAATAAATTTGAGTGCAAATCCCAACTCTATAAAACCAAGAGAAACTTTTATGTCGTTCATCCACTCTCCTGATTTCCCAAGCGATTGAAGGAGAGAGGGAACAGCCGCAAATATTATGAATGGGAGCGCAAGTGCGATTGCAAATCCAAGCATTCCAATCAATGGACCGGCAATTGTTCCTGTAACAACAGATTCAACCAACAGAGTGCCAATAATCATTGCTGTGCAAGAGAATGATACAAGCACTAAGGTGAATGCCATGAAGAATATGCTGAAGAACCCTTTTGAAGAGTCCGCTTTTTTGTCAAAGTAATTTATCCACGAAGTTGGAAGCATCAATTCGAATACGCCAAAAAATGAGATAGCAAATATTACAAAAATGATAAAGAATACCATATTAAATGCTGGTTCGGTGGATAACTTATTGAGTGCGTCAACGCCGAATAACAGTGTGATACTGAGTCCTAATGCAACAAAAATAAAAACGATGGAAAGTCCATAGATGATAATGTCGCGAAGAGCATGTTTTTTGTCTCGTTTGAGAAACATGCTCACAGTCATAGGAACCATAGGAAATACACATGGTGTAAGGAATGCCAACAATCCACCTAAAAAGCCAAGGAAAAATGTGAGCCATAGTGAACGGCCTTTGTTTTGTGGGGTAGATTCTTTAGAGGGTTGTATCTGTGTAGTTGTGTCTATTTGTGCGTTAGTAGTAGGCGTATCTTGAGGAAGTATTTGTGTAGAGCTGTCTACCATCTTAGATGTTGTAGTAACGGTCTCTTTAGGCATTTCTTTCGAGGAAATGACTTCATTGTCTATAGAACGATATTTTTCTATTGGAATTTCAATAGAAAATTGTTCGGGAAGGGGGTTAATGCAGAATCCGTCGTCTTTGCAGAGTTGATAACTATATTTCCCCGTAATTAGTCCAGAAGTGGCGGTATTGGTAATTTTGAATTTTTGCGACCATGTGGTATGTCCCGCAAGCTGACGGATATTTATTTCAAAAATGTCGTCGTAAAATTCCTTTGGCTCTTGCGATTTGTATTGCAGTCTACCAATTTTTTCAATTCCTTTTGGAGTTACAAAATCAACACGTGCGGCGATTGGTCCTCCAGGAACTTGGTCAAAGCTGTACATGTGAAAATCTTCAGGGATGGTAATGTCCATTACTATCTCAAATTCATTTGTAGAAGAATTTTGGCTTGGTTGGTATGTAAAATTCCATTGTGCACTTTGACTAAAGCTAGCAAAGGGAAGAAGACATAAGAAGAGCAAGTAAAAAACAAATCGTTTCATGACAGTTTGTATAAAAGTGAATTTATAAAAAAGGCGGTCACATTTTTTACAACGTGATCGCCTTGTGATATTCAGTATCAATTATAAACAGATAACTGAATTTTGTTCTCCCAATCCGTTGGCAACTTGTTTTGCTGCACTTGGATCATTAACCCAGATTTCTCCGTTAATAACAAAGCGATATTGATATTCGTGTCCTTTTTTAAGAGTCACTTTTACACTGCCTACTCCTTTGGTAATTTTAAAAGGATTTTTGGTAATATCCCAATTATTGAACTCGCCGGCAATGCTAGCTTTTTTTGCCCCACCTAATACTTCGGCAGAGATTGTAAACGTAACTTCTTCAGTTTCGTTTACAATAGGTTTAAATACTTGCTTCTTCATTTTTAGAGTTTTAAAAAATAAAATTTACTTAGTTATTTTTATCTCCACGAATGGCAGCAACACCTGGAAGAGTTTTTCCTTCGATTGCTTCTAGCATAGCGCCACCACCGGTAGAAACGTATGATACTTTTTCAGCTAATCCGAATTTGTTTATGGCAGCCACAGAATCGCCACCACCGATAAGGCTATAAGCACCATTTTTTTGTGTCGCTTCTGCAACAGTTTTAGCAATTTCGCCCGTTCCGTGTGCGAAATTTTCAAATTCAAATACGCCAACAGGACCATTCCATAGAATAGTTTTACTATCCATTATGATTTTCTTCCAATTGTCAATACTTTGTTGTGAAGCATCCATTCCTTCCCAACCATCAGGAATGTTGTATATATCAACTGTTTGACGGTTAGCATCGTTAGAGAATGAATCACTGGCAACTGTAGCTACAGAAAGGCTCAAGTTTACGCCTTTTTCTTTTGCTGCTGCTATGATGTTTAATGCTTCTGGCATTAATTCATCTTCGTGAAGAGAATCACCAATGTGTCCACCTTGTGCTTTAATAAAGGTATAACCCATACCACCACCGATAATTAAGTTGTCTACTTTATCCAAAAGGTTTTTAATTACAGCTAATTTAGAGCTTACTTTTGAACCTCCGATAATAGCAGTGAAAGGGTGTTTTGCATTTTTTAATACATTGTCAATAGCCGTAACTTCTTTTTCCATTAAATAGCCAAGCATTTTGCTATCAGTGTCGAAATAGTCAGCAATAACAGCTGTAGAAGCATGTGAACGGTGTGCTGTTCCAAAAGCGTCATTAACGTATGCATCAGCATAAGAAGCCAATGTTTTTGAAAAATCTTTTTGTTTTGTTTTCATCTCTTTTTTAGCAGCATCGTAAGCAGGATCTTCTTTTTCGATGCCAACAGGTTTCCCTTCTTCTTCAGGATAGAAACGAAGGTTTTCAAGTAAAAGAACTTCTCCTGATTTTAATGCTTTAGCAGCATCGGCAGCTTTTGCACAATCCGGAGCGAATTTTACTGTAGTGCCGAGAGCTTTAGCAACAGCTTCAGTAATAAGTCCTAATGACATTTTAGGGTTAACTTTTCCTTTTGGTTTTCCCATATGAGACATGATGATTGCTGCCCCACCATCGGCCAAAATTTTCTTTAATGTAGGAAGAGCGCCACGAATACGTGTGTCGTCTGTGATTTTTCCGTTTTCGTTTAGAGGAACATTGAAGTCCACGCGTACGATTGCTTTTTTACCTGCAAAATTGTACTTGTCTATTGTTTGCATTGTGTAGTTGTTTATTGTTATACTTAATTTTTTTCGTCGACCAAAAATAATGATTTTTCTCAAAAAATGGTAAAATAGTTTTTCTATTTAAAAAGAATGTGTTGGTATAATGATAACGTGTTTTTTGTTGTTTTCGTTCATTTCACACTTCTTTTGAAAAGATTTTTTTCAGTTTAGCTTTAAATGCATTTTCAGATTTATCGGGTATGCTTTGAATGAGCAATTGAAGAGTGTGTCGCATTTCTTGTGCCGATTGGAATCGTTGTTGTTGTGCATTGAAAAAATATTTGTCTCGTGCCTCAGCTTTGTAGCGTGTTGGAGGTGTTTTGAAAATATGTTTTGCAGAAGCTTTTTGCAAAAAAGCAAAAAGTATTTTATCAATGCGGTAGTGTCTTTTCAACGGATATGAAATCTGCATATTTAAAATGAGATTGTTGTCGTTATTTTTACACTCAAACGCATGTTGGCGTGCCAGTGCTTCATAGAGCGTGATACCCAAACTATACAAATCGCATGTGGCATTTATAAGTAAACCTGATTGTAGTACTAATTCTGGGGCAGAATAATAGAGTGTGTATGGTATTCTCGAAAAGTTGAACATGTTTTGGTTGTTGATTTGCACATATTCAAAGTTGAGCAATTTTACCATAGGATTTCCCGTGTCAATTTTCCCCGTCTCATCTGCAACTAAAAAGATAGTACTCGGCTGTATGCGACGATGCACAATTTTGTTTTGATGTAGTACGGCGAGTATATCACATACTTTTTCGCCCACCCGAAGCAAAAATTTAGGATCACGTAGGTGAGGATAATCGCCAGTGAAAATTACAGATTGTAGGTCAACTCCTATAAGTTGCTCCCGCACTATATAGAGTCCGTCTTCGTCGGCTATGCAATCGTATGTCTGTGCTATGCCTGTATGTAATAGATTTATATTTGCATAAATGTTATTAATGAGAAGTACGTGTTGTTCGTTCAGTAACAATTTCTTGTCCGCCAAAAATCTAATGATAACCGATTTTTTGGTTTGATTGCATGTACCTCTAAAAACGAGTCCGAAATCATTCGGCTTTACTTCTTTTTCATCAGGGAGTTCAAAGTCGAAAGAGTATGAATTGTTTTTCCCTATTAGTCGTTTTTGCATAAAAATTTTGTTTACTTTTATCGAGAGTCACAAAGGTATGGTTTTTATGTTCAAAAAAGTAATTCTATCTACTATCTTTATATTGATTTTATTCCCAAAAGTCTATTCTCAGGTTAACATAGGAGGAATGTTTGGTTTGGGAATTACCAACAATTATTTGAATGTTGACATAGCACCCGAGGTATCGTATACCTTTATAGAACATCTGCGGGTAGGGGCATCTCCGTTTTTTTTATACAATAAAGATATGTCATCAGCCTATTGGATGATGATGTATGGAGGACGTATTTTTGGTGAATATCATTTTGATTTTAATATCTTTGTCCATGCCGAGTATGAATTGTCACACCTTTCAGATGTGGAAAACAATCAAGCTACTGTCAATTCATTGCCGATAGGAATAGGTGGTACGACCGAATTGTCCCAAAATACGGAGGCGTATGCAATGGTGCTGTACGATTTTTTATATGATGAGGCATGGTCTATACGAACCAATCCAATGTTTCGCGTGGGTGTAAGGTATAAATTTTAAGTTTAGAAGTATGTTGTTTGGTGAAATAATAGGACAAGACGCAATAAAAAAAGATTTACTAGAAGCTTCAGCAATGAATCGCGTGGCCCACGCATATATGTTATACGGGCCGGAGGGGTCGGGGAAATTGCCGCTGGCACTTGCTTTTGCACAATATTTAAATTGCGAACATCCTACTGGTACTGATTCATGTGGTGAATGCGATTCGTGTAAGGCTTTCGCCAAATTGCAACATCCCGATTTACATTTCGTTTTCCCTATAGTTAAGGATAAAGAAAAAGACAAATTGTGTTGTGATGACTATTTGACGGAGTGGCGTGAATTGTTTACCCAAAACCCATACATCAGCCTAGAATGGTGGCAGGCGCACATTGGGGTTGAAAATAAACAACCAATCATATACGAATCGGAGGCAGCAGGCGACAAAGACCAACCGAGAATCAAAGGCATTATTAAAAAGTTGTCAATCAGCAATTTCAGTGCTAAATACAAGATTATGGTAATTTGGATGGCTGAAAAAATGAATGACGTATGTGCCAATAAAATTCTCAAAATATTAGAAGAACCAACCCCAAATACTATCTTTTTCTTGATAGTAGAGGATTCTCGTTATATGCTTCCAACCATTTTGTCGAGAACACAAATAGTGCGTATACCTAAAATTGACGATGAAAGTTTGAGTAAGCGAATTCACGATGATTTTATGTTGGATGGAATAGAGTTGCAATCGTTGGTTAAAAATGCCAATGGTAACTATATTCAGGCTTTCAAAATGGCAACATCAAACAATACACCTTCGCAGTATTTTGATTTGTTTACGCGCATGATGCGTGCCGCATGGCAACGTGATGTATTTACGCTCAACACAATGGTAACCGAAGTTGAAACTTTTGGTAGAGAGAAACAAAAATCATTCTTGCAATACTGTTTACGAGAAGTCCGCGAAAACTTCGTTCGTAATCAGAATATACCGCAAATTCAATATATGGACAATCAGGAAGACGCTTTTGCTGAGAAATTTCATCCGTTTATAAACGAAAGAAACATCGCTGGCTTTATGCGAGAGTTCAATAGTGCGCATTACCACATTATGCGCAACGGGAATCCTAAAATCGTGTTTTTCGATTTGTTCATGAAGATAATAGTATTAATAAGAAAGTAATTTTGCTACTTTTGCTTGTTTTTTTAAGTACAATGGAAAATATAAATTTACCAAATAAGAATATAGAAAACACTTCACAAAATGAAACCGAGAAATATGCTCAAAAGCTTAAACAGTCGGCTCGTAGAAGTGGAAGTGCAAAATTGTATTGTTACAATTGGATGCGAGACATTCAATTACCGCAATTACATCAAAATATAGTTGAAGTTCGTTTCAAAAACACTCGAAAGGATTTTTACATCAACGACCAACAACTTTCATTGGAAGTTGGGGATGTTGTTACCGTAGAGGTTGCAACGGGTCATGATGTTGGTGTTGTCTCACTTACCGGCGAATTGGTTCGTTTGCAAATAGCAAAAGTGTACCCAAAGAAAGTTCCTGAAACATTCAATAAAATTTATCGCAAAGCAAAACCTATCGATATTGAAAAATGGAAAGAGGCCAAAGCTATGGAACATAAAACCATGATTCGCGCTCGTCAAATAGCTAAAGATTTGAAACTAAACATGAAGATAGGTGATGTGGAGTATCAAGGCGATAAAATGAAGGCTATTTTTTATTACATAGCTGAGGAACGTGTTGATTTCCGTGAACTTATTAAAATATTCGCCGAAGAATTTAAGGTGCGAATAGAAATGCGTCAAATAGGCGTTCGTCAAGAAGCTGGACGTATTGGAGGAATAGGTCTTTGTGGTCGAGATTTGTGTTGCTCATCTTTTATCTCAAACTTCAGCTCGGTGTCAACTAATGCCGCTCGCTATCAAGAGGTATCGCTGAATCCACAAAAAATGGCGGGACAATGCGGAAAATTGAAATGTTGTCTCAATTTCGAGTTAGCGAGTTACATGGATGCTCGTAAAAATTTTCCAGATACAACTATAACGTTGGAATTTGCCGGAGGCAAAGCTCATCATACCAAAACCGATGTGTATAAAGCATTGATGACGTATGTATATAAAAAAGATGATATTCCAACATTTGTAGAGTTGCCAGCAGTTCGCGTAAAAGAAATTATTGAATTAAATAAAAAAGGCGTTAAACCCGAGTATTTGGCAGACGTTTCGACTAAAGAACCAGAAATACAGTTGCCTGATTATGAAAATGTTGTAGGGCAAGAAAGTTTGACTCGTTTTGATAAGAAAAAGAAGAAGCATAAAAACTTCAACAACAATCAGGGGCGTCAACAACACTTTCATCGTGGTCAACAACGAAACGGAAATCAAAATAGAAATCCGCAAAACACAGACAGAAATAATTTCAATAACAATCGTCAACAAAATCAACAAAACGATGGTAAAACTCAAGCATAGCATTGGAATACTTCTGAGTGTTTGTTTGATGGCATTTGTGTCATGCAATTCAAAACAAGTGTTTCACGATGAGGTAGAGTTTCCGGAAAACACGTGGAACAAGGATTCTATAGCACATTTTACTGTAGAAATTCCCGACACACTCCAGTCGTACAACATAGTAATAACTCTCACAAACACAGAGGAATACCCGTATGCCAACCTGTATTTGTTCAGCGCAATCACGTTTCCCGATGCGAAAGTTGCACGTGATACAGTAGAGTTTATGCTTGCAGCTTCCGATGGTCAGTGGTTGGGCAAAAATAAAGGCGGTTACGTCAATGAATTCCAATATCAAACAAACATTCGTTTCCCCAAAAAAGGAACGTATGATTTTTCATTCGAACAGGCTATGCGTTGTACGAATGCCGAGTGCAACGTGAAAGGAATAAAGTCAGTCTCTTTTTCTTTGAATACAAAATAATGAGTGCGAAAAATAAACTGCAACGATTTGCTGATAATGAAGTGTTTCCAAACGTGATACAACCACAGTTTGAAGAAATTTTCCATAAAGAATATAAACTAAAAAACCAATGGAAATCGGAATATTGGCACAATACAAATCCAATTGTATTGGAGTTGGGCTGTGGCAAAGGTGAGTATACGGTAGCTTTGGCTCAAGCAAATCCTGAAAAAAATTATATCGGCATAGATATCAAGGGAGCTCGCTTTTGGCGTGGAGCAAAGACAGCATTAGATAATGATGTAAAAAATGCTGCATTTCTCCGTACTCGTATAGAATTTATCGACTCATTTTTCGGAGCCAACGAGGTTGACGAAATCTGGATAACCTTTCCCGATCCGCAATTGCGTAAAAAATGCGCAAAAAAGCGTTTAACGTCATCACGATTTTTAAATATGTATAGAGCAATGTTGCAACCAAACGCTGTTGTGAATCTGAAAACCGACAGCAAAGAGTTGTATAATTACACAAAAACATTATTAGAACAGAATAAACAAGAGATTTTGGTCGCCACCGACGATTTATATAATTCTGGCATGTGTGATGAAATATTGTCTATAAAAACACAGTATGAATCGTTTTATTTAGCACAAGGTAAACCAATTACGTATCTCAAATTTCGATTGTCAGGTGTCATAGAACCACTGCTGGAGCCAGAGAAAAATATTTAATTTGTGTTTTTTTTCAAAAAAGCGCACTGATAATTTGGGTGGAATAAAAAAAAGACTACTTTTGCATCGTCTTTTTAGAAAGATGGATTGATTCAGTAGCTCAGCAGGTAGAGCACATCCCTTTTAAGGATGGGGTCATGGGTTCGAGCCCCATCTGGATCACTTCTAAAAACCTCAATACCAAAAGTGTTGAGGTTTTTTTGTTATTATGTATGCGTTTCAATGTTGTGTTTCAATAAAAATGAAACTGCCATCGTTCAATCTAAAAAAAATAATACTTTTGTGCTAAAGAAATTCCAAATCGTACATGATAATAGCAAAGCAAAAACGACAGGAAAATATTGCCGAATACGTCCTATATATGTGGCAGTTGGAAGATATGATTCGTGCATGCAATTTCAATGTTGATGTTTTGATGCAAGGTTTTTCCATATCTCTTATGGAAGAGCCAAAAGTACGTCAGTGGTATCAGAATATGGCTGATGCAATGATTTCCGAAGGAATACAACGCAAAGGACATTTGATGCAACTCAAAGATTTAGTACAAGATCTTTCTACGTTGAACATTAAGTTGTTGCAAAAGCAAGACGAGAAAAAATACCAAGAATTGTTCACTGCTGCTATGCCACATATTACCGAGATTATCAATCGTTCAAATGAGTGTGTAAGGAACGAGATAGATGCTTGTTTGACCGGATTGTATGGCGTGATGATGCTTCGTTTGCAGCGTAAAGAGGTTTCTGACGATACCAAGCTAGCAGTAAAAACATTTTCGAACCTTATGGCAGCACTTGCGGTACGTTACAAACAGTATGAAAACGGTGATTTAGATATAAAATTATAAATAAACAAGAATACAAACATGTCAATTTTATCCCCATCAATCCTTTCTGCAGATTTTGCAAATCTAGAGTCTGATATTATAATGTTAAACAAAAGTGTGGCCGATTGGATTCATATAGATGTTATGGATGGTGTGTTTGTTCCTAATATCTCGTTTGGTTTCCCTGTATTGAAGGCAATTCAACCCATTTCGCAAAAACCGTTTGATGTGCATTTAATGATAGTGAATCCTGAAAAATACATTGAACGATTTAAAGAGGCAGGAGCCGAATTTCTTACGATACATTATGAAACGTGCAAAGATTTGCAACATACCCTGAAAGAAATACGTGCACAAGGTATGAAAGCTGGTGTTTCAATCAATCCTGAGACCCCGGTGAGTGTATTAAATGATATAATTCCGTATGTCGATTTATTGTTGGTAATGTCGGTTCATCCGGGATTTGGCGGACAGAAATTCATTCCCGAAACATTACAGAAAATTCAAGATTTAAAAAAAATGATGCAACAACGTGGCGTTCATGCATTGATTGAAGTAGATGGTGGCATAGGATTGCAAAATGCAGCAGAAATATTCAAAGCAGGAGCAGATGCAATTGTTGCAGGAGCATCAATTTTCTCATCTGAAAATCCGTTAAAAACGATGGAAGAATTGAAAGTGTTAGGAGAAAATAAATAAATCGTCACAAAATAAACGCCGTTATTGCGAGAAGATTGGTTATACAACAGCAATAAAACGTTGTAAATCTCTTACTGCCAATATTTTATAAATATAAATCGCAAAACAATCGAGAAATTTCCAATAATTGCTATCTTTGCAAAAAAATAACATCATGACAGAAGCACAAGACAGTAATGCAAACAAAGCCGAGAAATTGAAGGCATTACAATTAACGCTAGACAAGATAGACAAGTCGTATGGTAAAGGTACCATAATGAAACTTGGCGATCACGCAATCGAAAATCTTCCTTGTATATCATCTGGTTCTTTAGGACTAGATGTTGCATTGGGTATTGGAGGATATCCACGCGGTAGAGTTGTGGAAATATACGGACCTGAATCTTCAGGTAAAACTACCTTGGCTATTCATGCAATAGCTGAAGCGCAGAAAAAAGGTGGCATAGCTGCATTTATAGATGCAGAGCATGCTTTTGATCGTTTCTATGCGGAAAATTTAGGGGTAGATGTAAACAATCTCTATATTTCTCAACCAGACAATGGTGAGCAAGCTTTGGAGGTAGCAGATCAATTAATTCGTTCTGGCGCAATTGACATAATTGTGATAGATTCTGTTGCTGCTCTTACACCAAAATCAGAAATAGAAGGCGATATGGGTGATTCCAAAATGGGACTTCATGCTCGTTTGATGTCGCAAGCATTGCGTAAATTAACCAGTGTCATAGATAAAACAAATACCACAGTGGTTTTCATTAACCAATTACGAGACAAATTAGGTGTCATGTTTGGGAACCCTGAAACAACTACTGGTGGTAATGCTTTAAAATACTATGCATCAGTTCGTTTGGATGTACGAAGAATCGGGCAGATAAAAGACGGAGATAGTGTGGTAGGAAATAGAACTCGAGTTAAAGTTGTTAAAAATAAAGTTGCACCTCCATTCCGCAGTACTGAATTTGATATCATGTTCGGTGAAGGAATCTCAAAAATAGGTGAAATTATAGACATGGGCGTAGAATGTGAAATCATAAAGAAAAGTGGCTCATGGTTTAGTTACGGAGAAACAAAATTGGCTCAAGGGCGTGATGCTGTGAAAGCATTGTTAAAGGATAACGACGAACTTCGTGAGGAAATAGAAGTAAAGACAAAAGAGGCGTTGATGAACGCATAAAGAATATTTGAAGGGCGTTACATTTCTGTTCTTTTATCGCTGATTTGTGTAATTCCTTTCCGTAATGAACAGGCGGTTCTGTTCGGTAATATAATTGTATGGAGTTATACGAAGAAGGTGGCTTGCTTTCAAAAGAAATTTTGCAGGCCATAAAAGAAATGGGTTTTGAGAAACCTACAGAGATTCAAAGTCAAGCAATACCTTTCTTGCTACAAGACACGCGAGATTTAATTGCTTTAGCACAAACAGGTACGGGAAAAACGGCAGCATTCGGTTTGCCACTTATCTCACAATTGGATTTAAACAATTCACAACCACAAGCATTAATTATTTGCCCTACACGTGAATTGTGTTTGCAAATAGAACGTGATTTAACAAGTTTTGGTAAATATTTACCATTACGAACAGTTGCAGTTTATGGTGGCGCCGACATTTTGCGTCAAATGCGCTCTATTCAAAACGGAGTGCATATTGTTGTTGCAACACCAGGACGTTTGGTCGACATTATCAAACGCAAAAAAATCGATTTATCACATGTGAGAACATTGGTGCTCGATGAAGCAGATGAAATGCTTGACATGGGTTTCCAAGATGATTTGGATACAATATTAGAACAAACGCCAGATGAAAAACGTACATTGTTGTTTTCAGCAACTATGCCATCGGAAGTACGTCGTATAGCATCAAACTATATGAAAGAACCGTTTGAAATAACGGTAGGTACAAAAAACTCTGGTGCTGAAACAGTTTCACATCAAGCATATATTGTGAGTTCTAAAAACCGCTATCTCGCATTGAAGCGTATTGCCGATTTTTGTCCGGATATTTATGGTATCGTTTTCTGTCGTACTCGCGAAGAAACTAAAGAAGTTGCCGATAAGTTGATGGGTGATGGCTACAATGCAGATGCCCTTCATGGCGATTTGTCGCAAGCACAACGTGACTATGTGATGAAGAGATTCCGTAGCAAGAATTTGAATATTCTTGTTGCAACCGATGTTGCTGCACGTGGTCTTGACGTACACGATTTGACACACGTTATCAATTATTCAATTCCTGATGATTTGGAAACATACACTCACAGAAGTGGACGTACCGGTAGAGCAGGAAAAGAAGGAATTTCAATTCTTATTGCAAACCTTCGTGAAAAAGGGAAATTGCGTAGAATTGAGCAAATTATCAAGAAGAAAATTGAAGTAAAAAAAGTTCCTGGTGGCCAAGAAATTTGTGCTATTCAAATGAAAGAATTAGTTCGCAAAGTGTTAGCTGTAGATGTAAATGAAGAAAAGTTAAGCGAATTATTGGAGCCTATAATGCCATTGTTTAAGGACTTGAGCAGTGAAGAAATCTTGAAACGTTTTGTTTCATACGAGGTTAATCGTATGTTGGAATATTACGAAAATGCTCCTGATGTAAACTTGGATGTAGAGAAGGAAAGTCAACGTTCTCGTGAATCAGAAGAACGTAATCGTGATCGCAATCGTCGTGACAGAGATAGATTCGGAGACAGAAGAGACGATAGAGGCCGTGGTGATCGTCGTCGAGAAGATTTTCGAGATCGTGGAGACCGTCGAGATCGCGGAGAACGCAGTGAAGGTCGTGACCGTGGCGAAAGACGCGAGAGACGCAATTTCTCTTCAGATAATCGAGAATATACTCGTTTCTTCTTGAACATTGGTAAGAAAGAATCTCTTGACCAATCTAAGTTGTTGAAATTATTAAACGAACATGCCAATGATCGTGATATTCATTATGGTGCCATTGACATTATGCGTTCATTTACATTCTTTGAAGTAGAATCAAAATTCACTGATAAAATTTTGGGAAGTCTTGCTTCTGCAAAATATGAAGGTATTCCGGTTTCGGTACAAGTAGCGCAAGCTCCTAAAGTTGCAGAAGGAGTTGAAGGAGCAGAACAATCTTCAAGACGTGGAGAT
>CAYFVM010000020.1:0-40376 GCA_964346725.1 uncultured Bacteroidales bacterium | reverse complement strand
GGCGATAAAAATTCGCTCCGCAAACCCAGCTCTTTGGCTACCGCCAACCGTTAGCGGTCATTGCAGAAAGCGCAGTGACAACTTCAACAATAAAAAATGAAAATACAAGGTAAGAAATGAAAGCAAAGACAATTTTAAGTTATGCACTTGTGCTACTGTTGGGCGGTGGAATTGGATTTTTTGTCGGAAATTCGACAAATAGTGAAAGACAACAGAGTAAATCCAAAAATGAAGTTTTAAAAGTAGAAGACCATTTGGATTGGACACATATTGATTTGTTAAAATATTTTCAAAGCAAAGGGTTTGAATTTAAAGCAGAAAAAACAGATGTGGGGGCTTTTAGAGGAACGCCTATGAATTATGAAAATGAAAATGGCGAAATTTTATATGTCCGACTACACGAAACATCAGAGCAGGCACAAAACAGGGCGTCGGGATTAGGCAAACAAGGATTTGCTTGGGGAAAATTTATGTTTAAATCCGACAAAGAGGAACTTTTAAAAAATGTTAGTGCTGTTCTCGACAATAAATTTAATGATGATTTTGAGTTTTTGAAATCAACGGTAAGTACAAGTTCAACAGAGGAAACAAAATCATCCACAAAAGAAAAAATCACTGATAAAATTAAATTGGAAAATATAAGTACAGGATATTTTAAAGAAAATGGAATTTGGTTGCCAAGGGTAGTTTTAACATTTAAAAATATTTCAAATCAAGATATTACGGATTATATTGCAGCAGAAGTTGTTTTTTTCGATGAAGCAGCAAAAGAGCAATTATCTGCACGAAAAAGGTATCTTGTTGGAGGAACACGATTGGCTGCGGGAAATACCAGCAAATTAAATTTTGATTCAGATATGGGTTGGAGTAATGTAATTCCTTTTGGGAAAAAAGTTACGGCCAAAATATATATACAAGATGTTTTTATTAAAACAGTTGATATAAATGAATTTGAAATAACATCGCTCGGAGAAAGACCTACTTTGTATGGTTTCTGAATTAAAGACAAGAACATAATGAGAAAAATTGTACAACATAAAAAATTCAAAGAATTTCAAGATAAGTTTGGAGCAATTCCTGCGAGCGATAAAAACGACCATATTATCAGAAGTCGAATGTTGCAGGGAATTTATCGTAATCAGAAAATCGAAAATGCGTATTGCAACTATGTTTTCGAAGATAGCGGTTTCGTTAATTTTATGCGAAATGAACGCTTAGAAAGCGACTCGAAAAAAGAATTGGAAGCTATCAAGAAACGAGAAAGATTAACCGATGAAAAGCGACTTCTCGAAAATTTATTATCTTCTCAGCCAATGGCTTTCAATATTTTCCTACCTCTTAAATGGAATAACTTTGAAGTCGGAAATGCAGTTTTCAAAGAATTATTTCCATTTTTGAATATCAAACAATTGGTTGATATAAAAATGGAATATGTACCCGGCGATGATTTTGGAAAGAACAATCGGAAAATCACGACAGATAATTCTTGCTTTGACGTATATGTTGAATACAAAAACGAAAATGACAAAATCGGCGGAATCGGAATAGAAGTAAAATATACCGAATCGTTTTCTAAATCCGATTATTGGAAAGAAACAGGCTACAAAAAAGACCGCTATATTGATGCAATCAAGAGATATTCTTCTCAATTTTCAGAAAAATACACAAAAGAATATTTACAACCAACATACAATCAGCTTTTCAGAAATCAATTATTAACAGAAGAGGTCAAAGACAAATTCAATATAAACTGCATTTTGGCGGTTGTATATTCGGAAGAAGATGTAAAATGTATCAACACCGTAACCGAGTTTTTGGATTTTATAAAGTTGGAAAGCTCTTGCGTTCCTGTTTCAATCAGTCAAATTGTTCAGTCTGCAATCAAGGCTTCCGAGAATTTCCTAGAAATAAAATCTTTGTACGAAAATATTTTTAATCGTTATTGCAATTACGATTTGCTGAACAAAAAGATTTTGTCGGACAAGACGGAGGAAATTACAAAAACTTTCATCGAGGATATAAGTATTTCGGATATTCCTTCTTCTCGCATTTGGAAAGAAGTCTATGATTTTTCGCAAACATTTGACCTTGATAATTATTCCAAAACTAACGACCTTGACGAAAAAATAACCTATCTGAAAATCTATTTTAGAAATCATAGATTAGTTGATAGTGATAGCGTTACCGAATTGCGAGCAGTTTTATCAAACTATATCAAAGAACAGAATTTAAACAGAAATAGCAATCCAAATTACGAGCAACTTTCATTTACAAGCGGAATTATTACAAAAATTAACAATATTATTTACAACAAACTTTGGGAGGACAAATAATGCATTCAAAAAGACAAGAAATATTAGTTTATATTGCTTTTGCTATCGGATTTTTAGCAATTTTACTGTTAAATATCAAATCGGGGTTTTCAATCGACAGTATTTTGTTTATTCTCAAAGATTTGGCTCCACTTTTTATAAGCGTAATGATTTTTTATATGCTTAATGGTTTTTTGTTTCGCAGTTCAGATTTTGAAAAAACGGAAAAAATCGTGATAGATAAAATTCGTCAACGGTATAGTGATATTCTCGCAGATGACACAACTAAATTCGACACAGAAACTGCCCAAGAGTATCTGTTTTTCAAAAAAAGAAAAACGGCATTTATTCCGATACAGTTGCTAAAAGAAGGGATTTTAGAAATCCGAGTTTCATACGGAACATTAGATAACTTTGAGACAATTTCGCAAAAAGATGAGAAAGAAAATGAGTTGAGAATAGAAAACAAAAAGAATCTTGTGAAAAGCAAAGTAGTAGAATCGCTTCAACTTGCAGGTGCTAAATTCAAAATTCTTGAAAATAAAAAAGATACAGCTGTGAAAATTCAGTTTTTACCACAGTCGAATTATGAGCGAATTTTAGAAAATGTAATAAGCGAGACAATTAAATTTCTACAAGAAGATAAAAGCAAAAAAGTGTAAACAACGAACCGCTAACAAGCAGTTTGCTGTAATGCAGGGCGTTAGCCCGCAGAAAATGAATAATGAATTTGAAAATGAGTCACCCGCGCAAACCTTTGTGAACCCTGCACTACAGCAAGCTGCCAAAACGTTAGCAGGCATTTTTCACATCAGAGTAAACGATTAATTACTCATTCTAACGACAAAAGCGTGAAGAAAAAATGACTGAAAAAATGACTGAAAAAATGAGAATTTTGACTAAATTGTAAATAATTGATAATCAGCAGAAAATTTGACGTTAGTCAGAATTGAAAAGAGCAATAACAAGTAAGTGAATAATAACTTTTAAATTTGAAAGATTATGAAAAAGAAAACTGAAATTTTGATTTTCCCATTAGTAATCAGGGGGATATTTTAATGCATACAAGTAGCTGTAAAAAGGATTGTGAGACTTCTAAAACTGGGGTGTTGAAATTTAAAATATTGTATAATTTAGCCTTACATTTTGACAAGGTTTGTTAATAAAAAATATTATGGATTGGATAAATTCTCTTGAAGAAAACGTAGAATTATTAATTTTAAATTTAGGAGTTGCAGAGCATTGGGTTGTCTATTTCAGATTGATTATATTTATCATACTCCTAATCATATTATCATTTCTTGCATTCTTAATTACAAAAAAGGTTTTCATATATTATCTCTATAAAGTATTGAAAAAAAGCTCGTTTACTTGGGACGATTTATTTGCTGATACAAGAGCATTCGACAAACTAGCTCACATTGTCCCCGCGGTCATAGTGCGATTATTGGCTCCTGCTATTTTTTCGGACGTTGAACAGATTCTTCCCTTTGTTATAAGATTAACAGACGTTTATTTTATAATCGTTAGCATGGCGGTGCTTTTCTCTATACTAAAAGTGGGCGAATACGGTTTGTCTAAGCACCCTGCATTTAAAGATAAACCATTAACCAGTTACTTTCAGCTCTTTAGAATATTACTCTCTATAGTTACGATTATTTTAGTGCTTTCTGTAATATTGGGTAAGTCACCTATTTATTTTCTTAGTGCATTTGGCGCAATGACAGCCCTCTTATTATTGGTGTTTAAGGACACTATTTTGGGATTAGTGGCAAGTGTACAGATGTCGTCCCATGATATAGTGCGTGTAGGCGATTGGGTAGAAATGTCCAAATTTAATGCAGATGGAGCTGTTATTGAAATAAACCTGAACACTGTAAAAGTGCAGAATTGGGATAAAACCATTACCTCCATTCCAACTTATTATTTTATAACAGAAAGTTTTAAAAACTGGCGGGGAATGCAACAAAGTGGAGGAAGAAGAATCAAAAGAGCTATTTTTATAGATGCTCATTCAGTAAAGTATGTCGATGCTGAAATGAGAAAAAAACTCGAAAAAATTCAACTTATTTCTGATTTTGTAAAAAATCGCCAAAAAGAAATAGAAGAATTTAATACACAACACAACAGAGATACTTTAATCTTAATTAACGGCAGGCAACTGACCAATTTGGGTGTGTATAGAAAATACATTGAAAGTTATCTGAAATCACATCCAAAAATCAAACAGAACATGACCTTAATGGTCAGACAGCTTGCGAGTGAAAACAAAGGCATTCCGATGGAAATTTATTGTTTTACTAGTACTACCGATTGGGTCGAATACGAATCAATACAATCAGATATTTTTGACCACTTGTATTCTACAGCTGCTTATTTCGATATAGAAATATTTCAGGAGCCGGGAGGGAAAGACCTGAGGATCGCTTTTGACAGAACCAATGTGACGAGATTTTGACCCTTGCTAAAATCAAGAAAAGAACCTCCATTGCCAACAGCCGATATATGCAGTTGACGGGGCAAATGGGTTGCTATTCTTGTCATTTTTTGACGATATTGTTTAGAATTAATGAAATCTAGTTTTAACAAAACTAGATTTTTTTGCTAAATTTGTAAGTAATATATATAAAACGATTGACCTTTTTGCTGGAGTTAGTTACAATTCTCTTCTAGTAAATGGAGGAAGACGTTTAACTGATAGGGTGATGCTTAGATTATAAGGATCTTTTGACAGTTTAAAAATCAAAATTGCGCATACGGAATTTCGTAAAAAGGCAAGGAATTCTGATTCAGTTCCTCTGATTCAAGCAACTTTTGCAACCCTCCAAAGACCTCAGTAAAAGGACCTGATATAACGAATAAGAATGGGAAAGACCTAATAGGGAAATAAGCGAAAACTATTGGTGATAAGGTTATAAAGAAACTAATGGATGAAATAATTATCGAATTCCTAGCAACGGATAGCGCTGAATTTTTTTAAATTCATAAAAAACGGGGTTACGATAAAATAAAAGATAAAAGATGGACAGTAATAAATTGATAGACAGAAAAAAAGGATGTACATAATATCGTGAGTAAAATACTTGACGATCAGAGAGATATCGAACATATTAGTTCGTATCAAAAGTAGATGTAACTTGACAGGAAAGCTCTTCGAAAAGCCAAACGTCTAATATACGTAAACGAAGAGTGTCATGCATACATAGTAACATTAAAATTAGGAAAAATAAAATGGCAATATTTACGAAAAAACAACAGAAAATAGCAGATAAAATTACAACTGATGCAAAATTGAGTAATTGGTTGGATTGGAAATGGCATGTACGCCATTCAATAAAAACCATTGAGGAATTTGAAAAATTAACAGGAATTACGTTTTCAAACGAAGAGAAAATACAACTACAAAAAACAATTGATCATTTCCCCCTTTCAATTACTCCTTACTATCTTTCATTAATCAACAAGGACAACTATCAAAATGATCCAATTTTCAAACAGTCATTTGCTGACGTACGGGAATTGCATGTGTCAAAGTGCGAAATGAAAGACCCATTGTCGGAGGACCATGACAGCCCGGTTCCCGGTATTACGCATCGTTATCCTGATAGGGTACTCTTTCTAGTTAGTAATGTGTGTGCCATGTATTGCCGACACTGCACACGAAAACGCAAAGTTGGAGATGTCGATAATATTCCTTCCAAATCACAGATTAAAGCAGGGTTGGATTACATCCGGAATACACCACAAATTAGAGACGTATTATTATCGGGAGGAGACCCTTTCTTGTTGTCAGACGATTATCTTGACTGGATCTTAACCGAACTAAGAGCAATACCACATGTTCAGGTTATTCGAATAGGAACCCGCACTCCTGTTGTGCTCCCATATCGTATTACAGAAGAGTTGGTAAGTATGCTAAAGAAACATCATCCTTTGTGGATTAATACACATTTTAATCATGTGCGTGAACTGACCGATTCATCACGTAAAGCAATAGCTATGCTTGCTGATGCAGGAATACCTCTAGGAAATCAGAGTGTACTTCTTTCAGAAGTAAATGACTGCCCACGTTTGATGAAGGAATTGGTTCAACGATTGGTTAAAAACAGAATCAGGCCATATTATCTTTATCAATGTGATCTTTCGGAGGGGTTATCGCATTTCCGAACGCCAGTTGGAAAAGGAATAGAAATAATTGAAAGTCTTATCGGACATACCAGCGGATTTGCAATACCTACATATGTTATTGATGCACCTGGTGGAGGTGGAAAAATCCCAGTTATGCCCAATTACCTTATATCCTGGAATACACATAAAGTGATTTTACGTAACTACGAAGGTGTAATTACATCTTATCAAGAGCCTGAAAATTATGATAATAAATTTTGTGATAGGGATTGTACTAATTGTAATTTGGAGCTTGATTTGAAAGAGGGGCAAGAAATAAATACAATTGGGATTGAAAAGTTGTTGGATGATTATGACGACACCATAACTCTTATTCCTGCTGATAATAAACGCATTGACAGAAGAAATGAAAATTCAGATGAAAAATAGCATAAAATCGAAAATATCCCATGGAGGTGGCAGTAATCGTGTTTATTTAATGCATTTGCATCCCGACGATTTTCCTGGAATTATAAACCATATCGAAAGCATTGTATTGCAATTTAACTACACAAAAGTATTTGCTAAAGTACCTGCTCACTATGCCCCAGTGTTTTTCAGCAATGGGTATATCGTGGAAGCATCGATCCCTTGTTTTTTTAATGGCAAAGAAGATGTTTTGTTTTTGGCAAAATATAACTCTGATGAACGTCATAAACCAGATATAGAAAGGTTGCAAGAATTTCAAAACATGTTTTTACTGCCACCTTCGGTTAGTAAAACCCAATTGGACACGAACTTTATGATACGACAATTGACGACAGATGACATTGCCGCTATGATTCAGGTTTTTAAACAAGTCTTTGAAACATACCCGTTTCCTATTTTTGAACCAGGATTTTTATTGCAAAGTATGAAAGAGGACGGAACTCGTTATTTTGGTGTTTTTGAGGAGAAAAAACTAGTTGCGGTTAGTTCTGCTGAATGTAGTAATATTGAAATGAATGCTGAAATGACTGATTTTGCAGTATTACCCGAATTCAGAGGGAAACGTTTAGCCTCACATCTATTATCTTTTATGGAAATAGAATTAGCAAAAAGTGACTTTAAAACATTTTATACAATAAGTCGCTTAAAATCAATATCAATGAACAAAACATTTTATAACGCAAACTATAAATATTCGGGCACATTAATTCAAAATACTCAAATATCTGGAAATATTGAAAGTATGAATGTGTGGTATAAAAAAGTATCAAAATAAAGCAAGAACACACAACACACGATATGTAAAATTGCTAACTTTTGGTGACGTTTTTCGCTTGGTAAGTTTGGTTTCATTGGACAGAATGCGGTTCACGAAATCGGCAAAAATCACATAGCGTCATCCGTTAGTGCCAATTTTAAAAAAAGACTTCTCTGCTAAATAGAGGAGCAAGTAAAAAGACTACTGATTTTTTAGAAAACAAAAAACCCAACTGCTTGACTTTAAGTTAGTTGGGTTTTTTCTGTGTTGTCCTATAAGGATTCGAACCTTAAATGACTGGACCAAAACCAGTTGTGTTACCATTACACCATAGGACAATTCCTATCCCCATTTGGGTTTGCAAATATACATTTTTTTGTTTTCCAACAAATAGTTTTAAAAATAAATTTTTCGTAGTGGCACAATTCTAGGTTGTTGAGAACCTTTTTCATTTTCAGAAAAAGCAGTTTACCCTGTTCTTTTTCAAAAACAACTGCTACTAATCGAGAGAATACTAATAAACATGAAGCCCGAAAGAATTTTTCTAGAAAAACGAAAATGAATACCTAAAACTCAAGAAAATTCATTCTAATTTTTTAATTTTGTCCGCTTAGAGAAAAGAAAAAAATAGTATTCATTATAAATAAAAAGTATCAATATGGTTTATTCAAACGAGGTACAACACATGTGCGTTGTACAAAAAGGTCCAAAACACGGACCGGCTCCAATTCCTGAAGAAGGAAAATGGGTAAAAGCCACAGAAATAAAAGACATATCAGGTTTTACTCATGGTATTGGTTGGTGTGCTCCACAACAAGGTGCGTGCAAACTTTCATTGAATGTGAAAGACGGTGTAATTGTAGAGGCTCTTGTTGAAACAATTGGTTGCTCTGGTATGACACACTCTGCTGCTATGGCTGCAGAAATTCTTCAAGGCAAAACATTATTGGAAGCGTTAAATACTGACTTAGTTTGCGATGCTATCAATACTGCTATGCGTGAATTGTTCTTGCAAATTGTGTATGGCCGTACTCAATCTGCTTTCTCTGAAGGTGGTTTGGTAATTGGTGCTGGTTTGGAAGATCTTGGGAAAGGACTTCGTAGCCAAGTAGGTACGTTATACGCTACAAAAGAAAAAGGTGTTCGCTATTTGGAAATGGCTGAGGGTTACATCAAAACTCTTGCTCTTGACAAAGACGATCAAGTTTGCGGATATGAATTTGTTAACCTTGGCAAATTTATGGATGAAATTAAGAAAGGTACCGATGCAAACGAAGCGCTGAAGAAAGTTACAAGTTCTTATGGACGTTTCTCTAAAGAAGACGGTGCAGTTAAATTTATTGACCCACGTAAAGAATAGGAGATAGAGTTATGATAAGAGAAGTAAAATTCGAATCGGCAGAGCGCCGTATTAAACAAATCAATGCAGCATTGAATGCAAATGGTATCAAAGATTTGGCTGAAGCTAATGCTATTTGTGAAAAATACGGATTGGATCCTTACAAAACTTGTGAGGAAACACAACCAATCTGTTTTGAAAATGCAAAATGGGGTTATGTAGCCGGATGTGCTATTGCTCTTAAGAAAGGCGAAGAAACAGGTGACAAATCAGCTGTGAAAGCTGCTGAAAATATCGGTATTGGTTTGCAATCATTCTGTATTCCTGGATCAGTTGCTGACGACCGTAAAGTAGGTATTGGTCACGGAAATTTGGCAGCTCGTTTGTTGAGCGAAGAAACTCAATGTTTCGCTTTCTTGGCAGGTCACGAATCATTCGCTGCTGCTGAAGGTGCAATCAAAATTGCTGCTAAAGCAGACAAAGTTCGTAAACAACCATTGCGCGTTATTTTGAACGGTCTTGGAAAAGACGCTGCTCAAATTATCAGCCGTATCAATGGTTTCACATACGTACAAACTCAATTCGATTACTATACAAGCGATTTGAAAGTTGTACAAGAAGTTGCATACAGCAACGGACCTCGTGCTAAAGTGAAATGCTATGGCGCTGACGATGTTCGCGAAGGTGTAGCAATTATGTGGAAAGAAGGTGTTGACGTTTCTATTACAGGTAACTCAACTAACCCAACTCGTTTCCAACACCCTGTTGCAGGAACATATAAGAAAGAAAGAACATTGGCTGGAAAACCATATTTCTCAGTAGCTTCTGGTGGAGGAACAGGTCGTACATTGCACCCAGATAACATGGCTGCAGGTCCTGCTTCATATGGTATGACTGACACTATGGGTCGTATGCACTCTGATGCTCAGTTCGCTGGTTCATCTTCAGTTCCAGCTCACGTTGAAATGATGGGATTCCTTGGAATTGGTAACAACCCAATGGTTGGTTGTACTGTAGCTTGTGCTGTTGACGTTGCAACTGCTCTTGCAAAATAATTTCAAGCAATTATAATAGAAAAGGTCGCTTTGATTTTCAAGGCGACCTTTTTATTTTTAGGTGTTTTGTGTGAATGAGTGGGCGAGCGCCGCTAATCACATTTGTAATAAACTGCCGCTAATTCTCTGCCGTCGTTGTAGTTGTCCATTCCGCAACCAGCAAACCATAAGTTTTTTTCTACAATATATGGCGTATTGATGGTTTTAAAACCGAGATTTGTTTCGCGTTTCAAAAGTACGCAGGCTTGTGCTTGTGAAGCCTTGTCTTGTTCGGTTAAATACGCAAGAACTTTCTTCCTCGTTGTGCCCGAATCAATAATGTCGTCAATCACAACAACCTCTTTCTTGGCAACGTTGGTAGGCAAGGTTTTGAACGAGAGTTCTCCACGAGTTTTACCATTATACGATTTCACGGAAATACGTTGTACCTGTACCGGTTGTCCAATATCTGCTTTTGGGTGATATTTACATACGTGAGCACTTCATTTTCAGAAAGAAGCAATTTAAATGTATCTCCGTGAATCTGAATAGTGTCCGCAGTCATGTGTAGTTATTCTTTTTTTTGTTTTGAGAAATCTTTTTTCAATTCAAAGTTGGTACCCAAATAAACACGGCGAACTTCAGGGTCATTCGCGAGTTCTTGCGCTGTTCCTGCTTTGAAAATAGTGCCCTCAAATAAAATATATGCTTTGTCGGTAATAGAAAGCGTTTCGTCAACGTTGTGGTCGGTAATAAGAATACCGATATTTCTCTTTTTGAGGTCGCGTACAATTCTTTGAATTTCTTCCACTGCAATAGGGTCAACGCCGGCAAATGGTTCGTCAAGCAATATAAACTTAGGGTCGCTTGCGAGTGCTCTTGCAATCTCAGTACGACGGCGTTCTCCACCCGAAAGTTGAATACCAAGGTTTTTGCGGATATGCAGTAAATTAAAATCGGTAAGTAATTCCTCCAACTTTTCTTTCTGTTCTTTTTTGCTAAGTGGAGTCATTTCAAGAATAGACATAATATTGTTCTCAACCGAGAGCGTTCTAAAAACCGATGCTTCTTGAGCCAAGTATCCAATACCATATCGTGCACGTTTATATACAGGTTCGGAAGTAATGTCTCTATTGTCAAGAAAAATTTTTCCTCCATCTGGGTTTATGAGTCCCATTACCATGTAAAATGAGGTGGTTTTTCCTGCACCATTAGGGCCGAGCAAACCAACAATTTCGCCTTGTTCAACTTGGATTGAAACGTTTTGTACGACCGTTCTGTTGCCGTACTTTTTCATTATATTTTCTGTCCTAAGAATTGACATGTTTTGAAGTTTAGTTGACGAAGGTAGATATTTTTTCAAAAACTAATGGCAAAAGATGTAAAAATATCTGTAAAAAACCTTTACTTTGCAAGTAGACTAGTTTGAATTCTGAAAAAATGAATATGGTTCGTAAATTATTTCAAAAAATAATTGTATCGCTTTCACTTGTGGTTTGTGCATTAGGCGCGTATTCACAGATGTCTAACGGTTATTCTATTGTAGTCAAAAACCCGACATGCCCTGTTCCTTCAAACGCTGCTATTACTTTTAATTTTAAGAATTTAGATGGCTCTGGTAATCCTATTTATACCTCAGATTCGTTGAAAGTGAGGTTGCAGCAAACAAAAACAGGTACGTATGTCTTGGACACTGCCTTCGAGATAATTAGCGGTGTGACAGAGTATACGTGTACCGTTGATAGCTTGCCATACAACTACAATGATGGAGGTGTAGAGAAACAGCATGAATATTTTGCGACATTTGTGTACGGAGGAAAAACAGTTTTTTATGAATTCTTTTATTTTGATAAACCGGAATATTCTGCTGCACTTTCTCTCATACGTGGCGCAGGTTGTACAGGACAACCTATTGGAGAGGCAGATGTTACATTCAATCAGGGTGTGGCTCCATATACATGGGATTGGTACAAAGTGGGTGATGCTACGGCAACAAATCACAACCTAGATGCTGTAGATGGTCTTGAAACAGGAGATTATTATGTACGTGTAAGTGATTCTGAAGGTTGTACTATAAATTCTGATACGGTTACAATTCAACCTGAACAGATGGAAATAACTGCGCTAGTGGACGAAAATATCACTTGTAAAGGAGAGGCAACAGGAGCAATTTCGTTCTCACCAATAAAAAATGCTGGTGATTATACAACAACAATCAATACTGTACTTGAGCCAGGGATTAATCTTACATCGAAATCATCATTGTTGGCAGGGCTATACACAATTCTTTTAACAGATACATTAGGGTGTACTGCAAGTACGACAGTTACGGTAACTGAACCAGCCGAAAAAATCACGTTACAAGAAGATACTCGTGTAAATATACTTTGTCGGGATTACACTACCGGGTCTGTATCATATTCTCCCTTAAATGCAGTAGGTGCCGTAACGTATGTATGGGCAGATGATCCTACTGTAACTATACCATCGCGTTCAAATTTAAAGGCCGACTTTGAATATACCCTTGAGGCAACTGATGCTGCCGGATGTCATGCAACACAAAGCGTAACGCTTACCCAACCGGCAAGCAAAGTTTCTATTTCAGTTGTGTCAGAGACACAACCAACTTGCTTTGGAGCTACCGATGGTTCTATTACCGTAAGTGCAACCGGAGGAACGGGAAGTACTTATTCGTATTTTTGGAATGGTTTTGTTGGAACGGAGACTAACTCCAATATTGCTGCTGGGGAATACACTATTGTAGCATTTGACATAAATGGTTGTTCGGATACTGTTGATTATACATTAGATCAACCGGAATCTATACAACCACATCTTACCATTAATGGTGATGAAGTAGATAATTTTTCGTTGCCATGTAATGGGGAAACAGCTACTATTGCAGTTTCTGCAACCGGAGGTCAAGGTGTGAAAACATTTGATTGGGGTGATGGAGTGTATGGTTCTGTTACTACAAAAGTATTGCCGGCAGGTGACTATACAATAAAGGTAAAAGACGAGTCAGGGTGTGAAGAAAGTGTGTCTGCCTCAATTGTACAACCTGAAAAGTTGACATTGGCAATTGCAGAAGACTCAATAATTTATTGTAATGGGGAAAAAGGCATACTCAGTGCAACTGTTGCTGGAGGTGTTGAACCATACTCATATAGTTGGTCGAATGGTTCGACAGGAACAACGACCGATCTTGTTGTCGCAGGAACGTATAGTGTTGAAATAACCGATGATAATGGTTGTACAATCTCCGATTCTCATACCTTAACGCAGCCTAGTGCATTGCAATTATCGATGTCGGAAATACAACCAACCTGTTTTGGTGCTACCGATGGTTCTATTACCGTAAGTGTAACCGGAGGTACAGGAAGCAGTTATTTGTATTTTTGGGATGATGTTGCTGGAACCGAAACAAAGTCAGGAATTCCTGCTGGAGAATATACGATAGTGGCAGTTGATGCAAACCAATGTTCTGATACTGTTGATTATACATTAGATCAACCGGAATCTATACAACCAGATCTTACCATCAATGGCAATGACGTAAATGTGTTTTCGTTGTCATGTAATGGACAAACTGCAACAATAGCAGTAACAGCTCCTGGCGGACAGGGCGTGAAAACATTTAATTGGGGCGATGGAGTGTATGGTTCAGTTACTGTAAAAACAGTGACAGCAGGTGAATATACAATAAAAGCAAAAGATGAAAATGGTTGTGAAGAAAGTGTATCCGCCTCAATTACACAACCGGATGAGTTGGCATTAGTAATTGAAGAAACCTCTATAATTCATTGTAATGGAGATGAAGGTTTACTCAGTGCAAATGTGACTGGAGGTACAGAACCGTATACATATAGTTGGTCTAATAGTTCGACTAGCATAAGCTCTGGTCAAGTTGGTCCAGGAACGTATAGTGTACTCGTAACCGATGCGAATGGTTGTTCTATCTCCGATTCTCATACATTGACCCAACCAGATGCATTAGAGTTGCTCTTGACATTAACGCCAGAAACTTGTCTTAATCCAACCCTTGGTGGTCTTGTTTCAGGGGTAACCGGTGGGGTAAGTCCATATTCGTATGCATGGCATAAAAAAAACAATACAACGATATCGCTTGTAGCAACAACACCTGATTTAACAGATTTGGAGCAAAAAGCAGAATACAAACTTGTGGTGACAGATAATAATGGTTGTGTCGTTGCTGATTCTGTTGATATGAAAAAAAACGCCTCATATCAAGTTAACCTAAGACAAGAATGGCCAGTTTCCTGTCCCGTTACTATTGACAACAAAAACACCGATTCAAATACGTATGATGGGAAAATGCTCGTCAATATAGTTGGAGGATTTAATCCTTTTTATGTAAAAATTTCATCAACCGAGGCATATAAAGATTTCACAAATATAAATGAAGGTGTTGATACACTTGCATATTGGAATGGTAGTGAAAAATCTAATGGAACTCGTCCTACCGATGGAATTGCACGTGTGCGAATTGATAGCTTACCAATAGGAACGTATACTATAGAAGTAACTGATTATCGCGGTTGCGCTAAGACTAAAAATATTTCCATTGTACATACAAAGGAAATGACCATTACAGAAATGAGTGTTACTCCATCTGCATGTACTATGCCAACAGGTACTGCAACTATTGCAGTAACAGGAGGAAAGGCATTCAACAATCTTGGCGTAAAATACTATGAATATGACTGGGATAACGGAGGTGATACTGCCGTAGTTTCCGGATTGAGTATTGGAAAGCACATTGTAAAAGTAAAGGATGTGAATGGTTGTATCAAACGTGATACAGTAGAAATAGTAAAGAAATCAGCATTACGTTTAACTGCAATTCCAATTACCGATGTAGTACATTGCGTGGGAGGAGAAAATGGTTCGGCTAAAACGAATGTGTATTATGAGGGAGACACTGATCCGCATACATATAGTTTTGTATGGACTGATGGTGATTATGATGCTAACACAGGTGATGTAACAAAACTTCCTAAAGGTATTCATAAGGTTACAGTCACAGATGATGATGGCTGTACTCAGACAGATAGCGTTACCATTACTGAAGCAGACATACTACGAATAACAAGTGCAAGTTCTCAAAATCTTGTTTGTAATGGAGATAATGGTGGGCAAATTATTATTGATGCAATAGAAGGTGGCGTACTTCCATATTCTATTTTGTGGAATACAGGTGCAACAACTACTATGTTAAGTAATATACCGGCAGCAACTTATTCAGTTACAGTGCAAGATGCAAGTGGTTGTTCTACCGATACTACAATAATAGTTACAGAACCTGAAAAAGTAACTCTTACTAAAATTAGTCAAGGTGATGTAGTATGTCCGATATTATGTGATGGATCTGCTGAAATCCTTGCTCAAGGTGGTTCTGGTAGCTACTTGTATACATGGGATGACGTAGAATCTACAGAAACGCAAAATACTAATCTTTGTTTTGGTGATCATTTTGTATCGGCAGTAGATACAGAAGGTTGTTTGTCTGACACAATGCTCATTTCTATAGTTGGGCAAACCGAAAAATTACGTGTGACATCCGCTGTTATTGCTCAGCCAGTTTGTGGAGAACCATTACCTACCGGTTCTATAACTGTAACAACTGCAGGTTCTGCTACCGGCAGCTACAATTATTCTTGGTTACGCAACGGTGTTGCTCTCACTGGTGAAACTTCGCCGACTATTAGTGGTATGCCAGTTGGTGCCTATACAGTACAGGTGACAGATGGCTTTTGCTCGTTTGATACTACATTCTCGCTGATGAGTGTATTGGATGCAACAAGCACTCTTAACTATCAAAGTTCGGCTTGTAATGGCGATACGTATTCTATTACAATATCAAATGAGGCAACAGCAGGATATACTGATTACAAGTGGTATAATGAGGCTGGAACTGTAATTTCTACAACTACCATAGCGAGTGATTTAAAGAACGGAAACTATACGATTACGGCACTCGATAATACCGGCTGTACCTATTCTGGTACTCATACTGTAACTCAGAAAGTTCTTTCGGTTACAGCAACTGGAATAGAACCTACTTGTTATGGCAGTATAGATGGTCAACTATCAGCTACAGCAGCAGCAAATTTTGATGGAGCTATAACGTATACATGGTATGACGCCACCAATACTCAAATAGGTGTAGGACAAGTGCTTTCAAATGTAGGTGTAGGTTCTTATTATCTTATGGCTTATGATTTAAATCATACAGCATGTCCAATTAAATCTAACATACTAAAAGTTTCACAACCAAAACCGATAAAAGCAGTAACTTCAGTTGTAAAACCATCATATTGTAATTTAAGTAATGGCGCAATAAAAGTTGACATTTCGAATGGTTTTGCTCCATATACGTATTCATGGAAAACATCAGAAGATGTATTGATTCAAGCGACATCCGGCAAAACCACGCTTTCTGATACATGTAAAGGAGTTTGGACTAATGAAATATTTACGATTCAGATTGTTGACAAGAATGGTTGTATGGCATCATCAATGGTGCAAATTCCAGATGTTTCGAATTTCTCATTAACTGGTCTGCAACTAGAAACAGTTCATTGTCCCGGAGATGCAACAGCATCGTTGGAAGTATTTACTATCAATGGGTACGCTCCATTCACCTATGAATGGTCGCATGATCATACAGTTACAACTTCAGTTGCCGTAGACTTGCCTGCAGGACCATACACAGTTGAGGTTACAGATAATTTGGGTTGTGTTGTAGACTATACATTTGATCCAATTGAAGATGCAAAACCTTTGACAGTAGATGTTTTTGAAACACCTGAAATTATCTGTAACGGAGGAACTGGCAATTTGTCAGCAAAGGCTAATGGAACAACGGATCCTTTTACGTACAAATGGTATTCAAACGAAGATGTGTTGCTTTCTAATATGCAAGAATTCTCAAATGTTTCAGCGGGAGTATATAAAGTAATGGCTACAGATAAATATGGTTGTGAAAGTAGTCTTTTCGCCTATACGTTTGAAGAACCAACAATGCTAGAAGCTGAGTTTATTGTGCAAGTTACCGGTTGTGGTGATAGCGATGCCACAGGTTCTATATCCTTGGATACAATATACGGAGGTCTAGAAGGTAGTGAATATTTCTATCGTTGGACTGATGAAGCAAGTATAGGTGAATGGCAGTCATACGCCGATGGAAAAGATTGGCAGATAAATAACTTAAAGGCAGGAATGTATATATGTACCATATCAAATGCAACCGACTTTTTGAGTTGTAATATATCAAGGGTGTTTTATACCAATCCTGTTATGCCAGTTTCAATTGAAACAGCAAAAACACAGACGCAATGTAGCTATTATACAAGCCAACAGTTGGCAGAAAACGGTGCTAGTGGAAGTATAGAAGTAACAAATTTGGTAGTTTCCGAAGGTGATTATACTGTAGAAACAGCAGCGTCACCAGCTGATTATACCTACGAGTGGAATGATACAAGGACGCAAACAGGCGTGAAAGCAACAAATTTACCAACGGGTTCATATCAAGTTACAGTAACTGGTGCTAATGGTTGCTTCAAAACATTTAATGCCGGTGATATTGGTTCATTGGTTAATTTGGAAGTCGTAATATCTTCTGTCGGAGATTCAATTCTAAATCGAAAAGAAATTTGTCTTGATGATTCAGTGCAATTGAAAGCGAATGCCATCACTACTTTTGCCGATGGATATTCTCCGGTAGATCCTATACCTAATACATATGAATGGAGTTCAATTGAGGAAAATAAATCATCGGTAATTTCTTCACCATATGCGCAAACAACATGGATAGATCCTCAAACGACTGCATATAATGATAGTACTCGAGTTTCTGTAATATACAGTTTTGACGGATGTGTATCACGTCCTGGATACTATACCGTAGCGCATTATGATTCTTTGGGCTTTGCCTTAGAAGTTATTGATTCTCTTGGCATGTTCCTTGGCATTGACTCTGTAACAGTAATGAAAGGTATGCCATATCTTATTAATCCGGTTGATGAACCATGGTTTGTGAATCAAACAGAAGGTGAAGATGGCGTTGTTTCTATAGCATGGCACTCATATAAACCTGATTTTATAGAGAAAGGTGCAGTGCCAGACATGGTTACCGAACAATCAACGTATCAAAGTACCGGATACTATGGCTTGTATATGCCGTTTGAAGAATCAAATTATTTTTCGGCTGTAGCAACAACAACGCACGGCTGTCGCGAAAGAGCAATCGTCTATATTAATATATTCCTTGATGATTTTGTTCCTTCGGGATTCTCTCCTAATGGTGATGGAATAAATGATTTGTGGATTATTCCAAAATTGGCAAATTGTCCGAAAGCTAAAGTTACGGTGTATAACCGTTGGGGAGTAAAAGTATATCAAAATAAATTGAATTATAGCGAAACTCCATGGAATGGAGATTCTATGAATGGTAATGCATTGCCTATGGGTACATATTATTATGTAATAGAATTTAACGATCAAGATAATACCCCAGATGCAGTAGGTCCTATATCTATATTACGATAAATGAAAAGATTGATTATATACATAGTATTGTTTCTTATGGCATCAACGTCGTTTGCTCAGCAGACGCCCTTGTACTCCATGTATATGTTTAATGAGTTTGCGTACAATCCGGCTGTAGCAGGTAAAAACGATTATTATACCGCACAAGTAAATAATCGATACCAATTTGTAGGAATAAAAAATGCTCCGGTAACCGCAACACTTACATTAACAGGAAAACATAGCTCATTGCCTATGGGATGGGGAGGAATAATATATAATGATAGCCAAGGAGCATTTAGTAAATTCGGGGTGTATGGCGCATATGCCTATCACATTGGTTTGCCTAGGATGTCAAAATTGTCGTTTGGTCTTAATGTTGGTCTTGTAAAATATGACATAGATATGACCAAAATCCATTTCCTTGAAGATGAAACAAACTTGACAGAATCTATGTACACCTCTATTCGTCCCGATGCTACATTTGGTCTGTATTTAGATACAAAACATTATTTCGTAGGAGCATCAGTTGATCAATTGTTTAACAACAAAATAGAGGTCTACGATGACACGTTGGCTGTTGATAATACATTAAATCGTTTCAAAAGCCACCTAAGTACAATGGCAGGAGCTCGTTTCAATATTACAAAACAAGTAAAATCAGAAACGTCAGTTGTAGCTCGTAAAGTGTATGCAGCACCTTGGCAAATAGAAATATCAGAGTGTATTACATATGCTAATACGTTGTGGGGCGGAGTTTCATATAGAACCGAAGACGCAGTCGTGCTATTCCTTGGATACACATATAGACAGTTATTGTCTTTTGGTTATTCGTATGATCTTACTTATTCTGCGTTGAAACAAAAATCGCGTGGTGCGCACGAAGTCTTTCTTTCTATAAAATTCAATAAAAAATAATGAGATTCAAATATTTACTCTTGTTGTTTTTTTGTTTTTTGCTTATAGGTTCTTGTACTCAAAAAAAACAAAAACTTAATAACAAAGGCATGCTCACTCAACAAGAATTGACTGCAGTTTTATTTGATATCCATATGTTTGATGCTATGGTCTTTAGTACCGAAGTGACTAATAAAACTAAAATACATTTGTCACAAGAAAATTATGATTCAGCAATATTCGCAAAACACGAATGTACTGATAGTATATTTAAAAAAAGTGTTGAGTATTACACGCTCAAAGGTGAAATCAAATCAATTTATGATGCGGTAATTGATTCGTTGAATGTGATGAATTTGTTGAACGAACAAAATGGGAATGCCAATCGTAATATTGAAAAAAGCAACAACTAATTTATGCGCCACATTGCTGCACATTACGTATTTGATGGCAAAACATTTCATAAATACTCACTCATTACATTAAATGAATCAAATTGTTTTGTCTCATTAATGCCAATGGAGCCGCAAGAAACGGCAGGTGTAGAGTTTTATAGTGGGATTTTGATTCCACTTTCGTTGTCGGACAAGAATAACGAAAATCCGGAAAATGTATTGAAACAACGTTTATGTGTAACCTCGTTGCAAGGAATTGCTGTTTCTAGTCTTTCGCCGTTTGTTACACCGTTTTTTCAAGGGGAAAAGAGTTCTATACTGTTATTAGAAAACTTAGATTTAGTAGCATTAACGTTGGCTGAAAATACAAAAATTCGTTGGTTAGTATAAATTCTAACGAGTTTTGTATAGAGCTGTTGAAAACAGGGTAGTATTCTTGTTTTCCATTATTACAAATCTGTTTTTATTTTACAAAGAAAACTATACCTTTGCACTGCAAAAAAACGTCTTATGGCAGAAAAACAACGTACCCTAAAACAAAAGGTTAGTTTCTCCGGTAAAGGCTTGCATACGGGTAAAATGGTTACAGTTGTAATTAACCCTGCCGAGCCAAAAAGTGGTATTCAGTTTAAAAGAATTGATTTGGAGGGGTGTCCTATTATTCCCGCTCTTGCCGAAAATGTGGTTGATACAGCTCGAGGAACCGTGATAGGAATTGGCGATGCTGTTGTAAGTACCATAGAACACATGATGGCATCGTTCCATGCCTTGCACATCAATAACGCTCTAATTGAAGTAGATGGACCTGAAGTTCCTATACTTGACGGAAGTGCAAAACCATACTTCGATGCATTGGAGCAAGCAGGCACGGTCGAACAAAATGCCGATGTCGAGTATTTCGAGGTAAGAGAAAAAATAACATATTCTGAACCTGAACGTGGCGTTGAAATAATTGCATATCCATGCGATTCTTTCCGTATTGATGTGAAAATTAGTTATGATTCTTTCATGCTTCGTAATCAATTTGCAAGTATTAGCGATTTGAAAGATTTCGGCAAAGAAGTGGCTTGTTGTAAAACATTTTGCTTTTTCCGCGAAATAGAAATGATGCTTAAAGCGAATTTGATAAAAGGTGGCGATTTAGATAACGCAATCGTTTTTGTTGACAGAAAAGTATCAGACGAAGAGGTTGCTCGTTTGTCTAAAATTTTCAATCGCTCAGATATTAGAATTGAAAAGGAATGTGTGCTCAACAATACACCATTGTCTTTTGAAAATGAACCTGCTCGCCATAAAATGCTTGATTTAATTGGCGATTTGTGGTTGATTGGCAAACCTATCAAAGGTCATATAATAGCAACTATTCCTGGACATAAAGCCAATACCGAGTTTGCGAAAATTATTCGTAAACAAATAAAGAAAACTAAGAAAGTTCCTGCACCTCAAATAGACTTAACAGCAACTCCGGTTTATGATACTCAATCTCTAAAATCGTTGTTGCCATATAGCTATCCATTCCAATTGGTTGACAAAATCATGTCGTTAACTGAAAACGAAGTTATAGGTATGAAAAATGTTACCATGGATGAACCGTTTTTTCAAGGACATTTTCCTTCAGAGCCGGTTATGCCAGGTGTGTTGATGCTTGAAAGTATGGTGCAATGTGCCGGAGTGTTTGCTCTATCGCATGTCGAAAAATCATCCGATTATCTAGTGTATTTCTTGAGTGTTGACAATGTGAAATTCCGCAAAAAAGTATTTCCTGGTGATACACTTGTTTTCCAATTGCAATTAATTTCGCCTGTGAGACGAGGCGTGGTTTATATGAAATGTTATTGCTTTGTTGGCGAAAATCTTGTTGCTGAAGGCGAAATTAAAGCTCAAATTATTAAAAAAATTAATTAGTATATGACAGAATCTTTATCATACATTCATCCTGACGCAAAAATTGGCAAAAATGTAATTATTCGTCCTTTTTCGTACATCTACGATGATGTTGAAATTGGTGATGGAACTATTATTGAACCTAATGTCACCATAATGCCTGGAGCTCGAATTGGTAAAAATTGTCACATTTTTCCCGGTGCGGTTATTTCGGCTGTTCCGCAAGATTTGAAATTTACAGGTGAACACACGACAACTGAAATTGGCGACAATACCGTTATTCGCGAATGCGTAACCATTCATCGTGGTACCGTTGATAAAATGAAAACAGCCATAGGTAAAAATTGCCTTTTGATGGGATATGTGCACATTGCCCATGATTGTATTGTTGGTGATAATTGCATTTTTGCAAATTATGCAGCTCTTTCTGGACATTGCATAATTGGTAATCATGTGATAATTGAAGGAAAAGCTGGCGCACAACAATTTATGGAAGTAGGTGATCATGCGTTTATTGGCGCCGGAACATTTATTCGTAAAAATGTACCTCCTTTTGTAAAGGCAGCCCAAGAACCTATTATGTATATAGGTACCAATGCTGTAGGATTGTCTCGTAGAGGGTTCTCGGAGGAAAAAATCCGTGAAATTCATGAAATATATCGCTTGATATTTTTGCAAAATGGTGTGTTGATGAAAGAAGCCTTGGAGATGGTTCGTCAACAAATACCACAATCTGTAGAACGCGATTATATTATTGATTTTATTGAGAATTCCCCGAATGGAATAATCAAAAAACCATAATGAAATCAATTTTCAAGAGTGTACTTATAGCATGTGTTGTCATGCTATTTTCGTGTGCAAAAGAGAAAAAGTATTTTGAGGTAACTGGTCTTGCGCAAGGTACATATTACCGTGTGGTATATGAAGGTTCTGAAAATCTAAAACCTGTTTTTGATTCATTGTTGGCTGAATTCGACACCGTATTCAGTGTTTATTATGACCAGTCAATGATTTCTCGCATAAATGCAAATGACTCTTCGGCTCACATTAATGAACAATTTCGTTATTTCTTTGAAAAATCTCAATATGTTTCAAAAATAACGAATGGCGCTTTTGACATAACGGTCGCTCCGTTGGTGAATGCATGGCATTTTGGTCCCGATACCACAAAACATTCTATTCCAACGCAGGCACAAATTGATAGTATTCGTCAGTTTGTGGGTATGGAAAAAATAAGGTTGCAAGGTGACCATTTGGTAAAATCTGATTCTCGTGTGACGATTATAGGTAATGCTATTGCGCAAGGATATTCTTCAGATATTATTGCACATTATCTTGATTCTCTGCAGATAGAAAATTATTTAATTGACGTTGGTTCCGAAATGCGTTCGAAAGGAAAAAATGCACAAGGAAATGTTTGGACCATTGGCATTACTCGGCCGCAAGAAAATGTTGATAATCTTCCTATCGAGGATCGATATGACTTTGCAATGGCATTGGATAATAAATCATTGGCAACGTCTGGCAATTATCGCAAGTTTTTCTATGAGGGAAAGAATAAATATGTTCATACTATCAATCCCAAAACCGGTCATTCCGAGCCCTCGGATTTGTTGAGCGCAACGGTTGTAGCCAATGAGTGCATTGAAGCAGATGCAATTGCCACTGCATGTATGGTGATTGGTGTAGAGAAGTCGAAAGATTTTTTTACAAAACACCCTGAATATGACGCTCTTTTGCTCTATGTGCAAGCCGATACATTAGCAATGTATAAAACAGACGGAATCGTCTTAAGGTAGTCAGAATCAATCTTTTATGTGTTGATAAGTGAGTAATAACTATCACTCGCTTTTTGCCATTTGAATATAGTGAGCGAATAAATTTGTATTCGTAATTGGTACGAATATGAATATAGAGCTGCTCATTGCTAAATCGTTGTTTGAATCGGGTAAGGTAACTGTTCCTTCGTTAGGTACGTTTATCCTACATAATCATTCGGCAAGATTGGTTAAAACAGAGCAAGTTACTTTTATTCCTCCTCAAAAAATAGTAGCATTTTCGCATGAATCTGAAGAGGGTACTGCGTTTACACTCTATGTAGCAGAAAAAAACAATTGTACCGAAACGGAGGCGCAAAATATTATTGATGCCTACGTTCTGCAGTGCAACACGCTGCTTCAATCTAATGGCAGTTTCGCCATTGATGGTGTAGGAGTAATTCATAATGATTGGTCCTTTGAATCAAAGGTTTCTCCTGAAGCAAATCCTGAGTTTTTTGGCTTAACTGACTTTTCGATTGATAAATTATCGGAGGCCGAAAAAAAAAATGATAGAGAAAAGCCATTACGAATCACAAAAAATACGCTAAAAGTATTGTTCATAGCCTCGCCAATTCTGTTTGGCGCATTGCTTATTCCTAATGTGTTACAAGTTTCTCAAAACGTAGAACTTGCGTCGTTGTTCCGTAAAACAACGGCTTTCGTGGACTCTTCTCAACCTGAATTGCCTCGCCCATATGGATTTGAGGTTTCTGCAGAAATGGAACAAGATCAGTTCCAACCCCAAGAACAGGAGCAAGAAGAAATAGTACAAGAAGTCGTAGTAGAAGATGCAGAGCCAACGGTTATTGCAGACGAACCAGTTGAGGAAAAACCACAGGAAAAAATAGTACAAACCGAAACAACAAAATATTATGTGATTGTTGGCACATTTTCGGTTAAGTCAAATGCGGAAAAATATTCAAAGAAATTACAATCTAAACAGTATGATTCTGGTGTGATTTCTGATGCCGACAAAAATCGTGTGTATTTAACAGCATTTTCCGATAAAACAGAAGCTGACCAATATTTGGCCGAATTACATGATGGCTCAGAATATACTAAGGCGTGGCTCTATGTTAAGAATTCATAGAAAATCCTTGTTCTTTCTCTAAAAATCCGTATTTTCATACACATTTTGTATGAAATTATGGAACACGTTGATTTGGCAAAGGAAAATCATGAACTTCGCGGAAAAATTTCAACTTTGGAGCAACAATTGTCCGAAGCTCAACGTCAATTAAAATATTTAAAGACGACCTCGGGGACTGATGAACACGAAGGATTGCGAAGTAAGCGATTCAAAATGGTCACTGTAATGTATTCTAATATTGTTGGCTTGGATAAATTGCAAAATGTCGAAAACCCGGAAGGTTTAGCAGATGATTTAGATGCAATTTTGAGGAAGTTTGACGAGATTATTTCAAAATATAACATACAAAAAGTAAAATCTATTGGCGACTCATATATGTGTGCTGGTGGAATTCCTGAAAAAAACCGTACCAACCCAATTGAAATGGTTCTTGCTACAATGGAGATTGTTCGTTATATGCAAGCCGAAAAAAATATTTGGAACATTAATCTTGGAATTCACACCGGTTCGGTTGTGGCAATTATTTCAGGGAAAAAGAAATCAACGTTTGAACTTAAAGGAGATGCGGCAAATATTGCTTGTCGTATAGAGTCGTATAGTAAGACAAATAAAATAGTGATTTCCGAAATGACGCAAATGTTTGTTCATGATGTGTTTAAGTGTGAGTCAATAGGGGTATTACCTGCGAAATATGCCGGTGTTATAAAAATGTATGAGGTAGTTGGTTTTAAAGCAAAATATTCTTTAAATTCAAATTTACAACTTCCAAATCATGCGTTTTCTATTAAGTTCTTGAAAATTCAATTCTCTGATTTAGAGGAATATATATTGACGCGGTTGGAAAAAGAATTGCCATTGTATTTGCATTATCACAATGTAAAACATACAATGGATGTGGTGGTAGGAGTAGAAGTTATTGGTACTGCCGAAAATATCACAGATGAAGAAGATATGCTTTTGCTTCGTACTGCAGCATTGTTCCATGATATGGGGCAAATTGTTCAGTCAAAAGGTCATGAAAATGTCAGTTGTGACTATGCACGTGAGATTTTGCCACGCTATCACTATACGCAAGAACAGATTGAGAAAATTTGTTCGTTAATCATGGCAACGCATTTGCCACCAAAACCAAAAACATTGTTGGAGCGCATCATTTGTGATGCCGATTTGGATTACTTAGGTCGTTCCGACTTTATCCCGGTGTCCGATACGCTCTATGAAGAGTTGCGTGTGCAAAAATTGGTGACCGATAAAAATACCTGGAATAAACAGCAAATTGATTTTATATCGGCTCATACGTATTTTACCAATTTCGCGAAAAAAAATCGGGAAGTAAATAAGCAGAATCAGATTAAGCGTCTGAAAGGACTGATATTTTAGCTATACTGAATATAAGATAATAACATGTACGATTCAAATCCAGAAGATGTCCTCCTTGCCGTAGTCAATAAGGTGCTTGATTTTGCAAACGAAGGCAAACAAGCCAAGGCGCAACATATATTACCATTTGTGTATGAATCAGTAATGAATTATCCGGAGTTGCTCTGGAATAATGTAGAGGTGTGGAAAATTGCCAAAGCGTTGCTCATTATGCACCATTATGATTTGGTAGAGGACGAAGCTGATGAATTGCGCATGTTACAAATGGCATTAGTCTTTTCGGAAAGAGCTATAGAACTTTGTGAATCGAACAAAGAAACGCCGCGTGATGTTTATTTTAAGGCACTTCAAGTACAAGTTATGCTTCTTTCATCATGTTCTGATTATTATGCCGACACTATTGTGGAAATGTGTTCAAAATCTCTGCTTCCTCCGGAAGAACGAATGATGGCAATCCGTTTGGCAAATAAAATTATGCCAATGCTTTCGTACAATGTGTTGGTTAAAGTTGATGATAATTTTGAAAATTTTAATGGCGACACGTTTTTGTCAAATTTATGTAACGAATTTGAGTTGGAAAATCCTGACTTGGAAGCAAAACAACTTGAAGATGCAAAGAAAATCCATAAGATGTTAATACATACGTATTTGAAATTCTTTAAGTAATCTCTCTTTACACGATAAATAAATCCTACTTTTGTATTGAAAATTAATCGTATGAATCGTTTTTGTTTATTTGCGTTTTTAATCTTGCTCAACGTTTGTGCAATTGGACAGACACGCGAAGTGAAAGGAAGGGTTACGTCTGCTCAAACCAAAGAGCCACTTGTGTCCGCTTCGATAGCAGTAATGCTTAAAAACGATAATGGCGCCTATGTCCCAACTTCTTATGGCGGATACAGCAATCTTGACGGTTCGTATGTGGTTGAACTTCCAGAAACTGCCGCAGCTCTTGAGTTTGCCTATATGGGTATGGAAACTATAATGGTGCCAATTACCTCTGCAACTGAATACAATATTGCTCTCAAACCCGATGCATTGATGATAGAAACCATTGTGATTACAGTGCCGTATGGAAAACAGAAAAAGGAATCGTTTACCGGTTCGATGTCTTCGCTTAAGGCTGCTGATATTGTGGCAACACAATCGTCAAGTTTTGAAAAAGCATTGCAAGGAAATGTTCCGGGTATTGTGTTGACTACCAATTCGGGACAACCGGGTGCTTCCTCAGAAATACAACTTCGCGGCGCAGGCTCTATTTCTGCCGGAAGTTCGCCATTGATTGTAATTGATGGTGTGCCTATGTTTTCGGGAGAAACGACTCAAAATTCTGATGCTTCTTCTATTTTAACTTCATTGAACCCCAACGATATTGAAAGTGTCTCTATTTTGAAAGATGCTTCTGCTACATCATTGTATGGCTCGCGCGCGTCTAATGGCGTGATTATGGTCACAACAAAATCAGGGAAATCGGGGAAAACCTCATATTCATTTTCTACATCGCAAGGTGTTGGCATTATTGCAAAAAACAACTTTGAGCTGATGAATGCCGAAGAATATACTTCGTGGCTCACTGATGCAATGCGCAATGCGGGCAAAACCGATGAGCAAATAGCAGAAGAATTACTTGACGACACTGCAAGTACTGATTGGTTTGACGGTGTGTACAGCAAGGCGTGGAATCAATCGTATGAATTTTCTGCGCAAGGCGGAAGTGACAATACCATGTTTTTTGCTTCGGGACAATACAAAAACGAAAAAGGTATTGTTACCGGAACCGGCTTAGAGCGTTTTTCTGCGCGTTTAAACTTGACGCACAAAGCCTCCGATAAGTGTTCGTTGGGGTTGAAATTCAATCCATCGTTTACCACGCAAAACAACACGGTAGAACCGGGATATACTTCAAGTCCGGTAACAACGGCTTATACAGCAAAACCGACAATCTCTATAAAGAATGGAGACCTGTATAACTTTGACAATAAATTTTACAATCCCATAGGTATTATCAATTTGAATGATAATTACAGTAAAACCAAACGTATGTTGGGAAACGCGTTTGTTGAATACAAACTTCCGCTCAATCTGGAATTTAAAACCATAGCAAATATAGATTACATAAACGTTAATGAATATGCGAATTTGCATCCGCAAACGCCCGATGGCGCTGATAAAAATGGCGTATCGTCGTATTATTCAACCAACGTAATGACGTGGACATCATCGTCTACTTTGAAATGGGATTACCATTATTTGAAACATTCTGTGCAAGCAATGGCGGGCATTGAAGTAGAATCAAATGCGTTGGATTTTTCAAATATGATTGCCTCAAATTTTTCAACCGAAGATTTGTCAAGCATCTCAAACGCTTCGCAAATGGAGCAGATGAATGAATACGGTGTGGAATCCTCTTTGCTTTCGGGCATTTCAAGTTTCCAATATAATTATGCGGCAAAATATTATGTGAGCGCAAGTTTCCGTATCGATGGCTCATCAAAATTCAGTCCTTCAAATCGTTGGGCACCGTTCTGGTCCGTTGGTGGTTCGTGGATAGTTTCCGATGAGTCTTTTATGCAATCAGTTTCGTGGGTTAATTTGTTGAAAGTGCGCGGTAGTTATGGTACTTCGGGTAACTCGTCAATTGACGATTATTTGTATATGCAATTATATTCGTTTGGAAATAACTATATGGATGAGCCAGGAAGTTCTTTGGCAACCATGGGTAATGGTGATTTAACGTGGGAAAAAAATCACAATGCCGATTTGGGTATCGACTGCAAATTGCTTAAACGTTATACTCTCGGCATAGATTTTTACCATCGAAATACCTTTGATTTGTTGCTCGCGGTACCGGTTTCTATGACTACCGGATACGAAACGCAAATGCAAAACGTTGGTTCTATGGTCAATCGGGGTGTGGAATTGTCGGCTTCGGCAGTGGTTGTCAATCGCGATAAATTCAATTGGACAACATCATTCACGTTTGCGCATAATCACAATGAAATTACCCAGTTGTATGAAGGTGACACGATTGTGGCAAGTACAAAAATTAGAACAATTGGGCAATCATTGCAGACGTTCTATTTGGCAGAATGGGCCGGTGTGAATTCCGCTGACGGTTCGCCCATGTGGTACGATGCCGATGGCAACATGACAAAAGATTACAACAAGGCTCGCAAAGTGATAGCGGGCAGTGCAGATCCTAAGTTTATCGCTGGATGGAACAATTCGTTTACCTATGGAAATTGGGCTTTGAGTTTTATGTTTTACTGTAATTATGGAAATTTGATTTTCAATCAGTTGAACAACGAATTGATTGCAGATGGTGCTAAAACTGAGTTTAACCAATCGAGCGAAGCATTAGATTATTGGAAAAATCCGGGAGATGATGCCAAAAATCCTAAAGTAGTGCAAAACAACGGAAGCAATAGTAATCGTTTTTCTACGCGTTATTTGGAAGATGGTTCTTATGTTCGTCTCAAAAATATTCAGTTGAATTATACCCTTCCGGCAGTTGCTTGCCAAAAAGCAAAATTAGACCGCTGTATGCTCTATTTCCAAGTACAAAATCCGTTTGTCTGGACTAAATTTAGTGGTCTTGATCCGGAAACTCGTACCAACGGAATTTATTACTACGACTATCCAAAACAACGACTATTTACTATTGGTGTAAATCTAGGATTTTAAAATAATTCTTTAATTCGTTGATAATAAACAACTTTCATGTTTGGCACGCACTTTGCAAAGTCAAGAGAAAGATGTTTAATTAAAACGATGGAGGATTTAGTCATGAAACGTTTAGTAGTAATAGCAGCAATAGTGTTGAGCGCAGCTAACATTTTTGCGTCAGAGTTGGTAATAAAAGGCAATGTAGATATTCCTTTCTCGGTAATCATTAATGGAGAGAAATATTATTCTTACAACAACAAGGTAACAGTTACAAATTTATCACGTGGTAGATATGGTATGGAGATTTATACCGAAGGCAATTCAAATGAATTGTTGTATGACTACTCTATTGATGTTCCTTGGAGTTCTACGGTATATGCAACATTTACTGGCGATAACAAAATGTATATTTCAACATCAAACAATACACCGAATGTAGTTGTTCACTTAAATCCGTATCCCAGACGTGTTGTAGTTCCGGTTTACCATCAATCTGCACGACCGCCGAGACCATGTTATCATTCAACTCCAGCTCCTACGTCTCGTCACTATGCTGCACCGGCTCACAAACCGCATCATCATGCTGCACCGGCTCACAAACCGCATCATCATGCTACACCGGCATCAAAGCCACATCATCATGCGGCTCCAGCTCCAAAATCGGGACCAAAACACGCTGCACCGGCTCCAAAGAACAACAGCAAGCCATCAGCTCCAAACCATGGTGTAGCGAAACCGCATAATGAAAAATCAAGTTCTACTACGGTGCGTGCATCTTCAGCGCCAACAAGTAGAGCTGCCACATCAAGAAGTACCACAAGTACTCGTAGATAATTCAATATTCATAGTCGGATCCCGGTACTGATTACGCAGTATCGGGATTTTTTTGTGTAGTATTGTGTGATATTGCTTTTTTGTATATTTGAGCGGATTTATAGAGGTATGAGACAAATAGTGTTGATGTGTCTTATAGCATTATGTGCAAGTGGTGCATTTGCTACAAGTGAAGGAGAGGTTCGTGAGTTGTCAAACATAGTTAAGTTTGATCGTATAACGAGTGAACAAATGTTTAACAAGGTATCGCAGTTTGTGGTTACTACATTCAATGCTGAGATAGCTTTTTCCGACAGTAGTATACTTTTAGTCTATATTCAGTCAAGCCCAAAAAACTGTGTAGGTGTTATCTATACTATGAAATTTATATTTCAAGAAACGGAATGCTCCTATTCAATTTATTTCGCAGCCACTCCGCGTGATAACACTTCTCTATGTCGGCAAAGTATTTCCGATGAAATTGTTGCCATGGGAAAAGTAGTGGAAACTATTTTTAAGTAGTCCAAAATATTACTACAACATTACGAATAACTCGTGTTACTCTATTTCTTATAGAGCTGCACTTCCTTTGTTATAACACTATTGGAAGGACAACTAAATAATGAAAAATAGTTCCACCTAATACAAATATGTGCCAAATAACGTGGAAATGCGGTTTCTCTTTGTGTGCGTAGAAGTATGTTCCAATGGTGTAACTCAAGCCTTCAAACAATAGGAATATCAATTGTGTTTGGTTTAAATTTTCCCATATTGGTTTTATTACAAACACAACCGACCAACCCATAAGTAGGTATAAGGCTAACGAAAGTTTCGGGTATTTACCCAAAGTAAAAAGTTCTGTAACAATGCCAATGATGGCTAACGACCATATAATAATGCTGAATATTGTTCCAAAACTTCCACCCACTGTGCAAAGCCATATAGGAGTATATGATGCTGCTATAAGAACATAGATATTGGCGTGGTCAAAGTGTCGTAAAATATATTTAGCGCGAGGCGCAACTGTCCAGTGATACAACCCTGATGAGAAATAGAGTATGAATATTCCTAATGCGAATATAAGCATTGAAATACCGGTAATGTTGTTTATTGCAAAACCTCTTGATATAATGAACCAGCCTGCCGGTATTGCGAGTAGTGCGCCAAGAAAGTGTGTAAGTGCATTTGCTAATTCAACATTGCTACGTTGTAGTGTTTGGGTGTTTTCTGTTTTCGTTTCCATTTCTTCTCTTATTTGTTGGGTACAAACTAACTTCTATTTTTATGAACGGCAAAACTTTTTTATCAAAATAGTGTAAATAAGCAGTGCATTGTCTTTTTAATTGAATATTTGGGTGAAATTTTCTATTGTGGTATGGATTAAAGATTTTTTCTCATGCAAATGGCGAAAGAACCGTCATGATAATAGTTCTCTTTTTGGCCGCAAGTTTCAAAACCGTTCTTTTGGTATAGTGCAATAGCCGATGAGTTTGACGGTTTGACTTCAAGAGTTACACGAGTTAATCCAAGTTGTTGTGCTCTTTCTACTATAAATGTCATGAGCATTTGCCCAATATGTTGACCTCGTGCTTTGCGAGCAACTGCAATAGAATAGAGTCGTAGGTTTTTCGCATTACTCCGGGAAAGCAACGACGTGTATGCCAATATTTCAGAATTTTGCTCTACTACATAGCAACCAATGATACTTTTTTCAATCAAATAACGCAATTCGCATCTCAAAAAATTGTCTTCGGGGAAACTCTCGTTTTCTATTGCTACTATTGCTTCTAAGTCGATTTTTTCGGCTTTTCGAATGGTGGGTTTATTTGTCATCGTGACGCATGAACTTTATTGAGTTGATGTACAAAGTAGTTGAGTATGCGGTAGTACAATTCATCACCCAACACCTCGTCTTCTACGTCGTGCTCTATGCTTGGGTTATCGTTGATTTCTATAACCATAGCTTTGCCGTCAACAACTTTGAGGTCAACGCCATACAAACCTTTACCAATAAGAGCTGCTGCTTTTGTTGCAGTGTCAAGCACTTTTGATGGCACTTTATATATAGGAATGGTTTCCCATTTTCCACATAAATTTTTACCGGTAACGGAATGGTTGTATATCTGCCAATGCCCTTTAGCCATGTAATATTTGCATGCGAACAAGGGTTCACCGTCTAGTATTCCAATTCTCCAATCAAATTCGGTGGGGGTAAATTCTTGTGCCAACAAAATTGCAGACTCTTTGAATATGCCTTCAAGTGCCGATTTAAGTTCTTCTTCGTTCGAAACTTTGTGCATTCCAATAGAAAATGACCCATCAGGTATTTTTAAGATAAAAGGAGCCCCTAATTTTTCTGAGATTTCTTCGAATGTATTTTCTTTGTTGTCATCTCTAAAGAGTAGAATTGATTTCGGTGCAGGTATTTTCGCTTTTTCAAATAATTCGCAGAGATATACTTTGTTGGTACATTTTATTATTGAAATTGGATCGTCAATGACTGGCATGTTGTTTTGTGCCGCAATTTGCGCCCAATGGAATGTGTAGTGGTTCAATGAGGTGGTTGTGCGGATAAATAATGCATCAAATTCCATCAATCGAGTTGATTCTTCTTCGGTGATGAGTTCTGCATGAATGCTCATTTTCTTTGCTACTTCCAAAAATTTTTGCAATGCTTGCTTGTCACTCGGTGGAAATTTTTCCTGTGGGTCGTAGAGTATTGCCAAATTGTAGCGCGCTGGACGAGAAGAACGAGGAGCACGCCATACTTTTTTGTTGAAATTGTCAAGAGCGTTGGCAAAATAGTCTTGCTCTTTCTCGGTGAGTTCGCTCAACGGAAGAGTTTGTATGTTTTCAATCTGATTCCTTGAATGATTGTTGAACGTAACGCGAAGCAGCGGACAAGGATAGTTGTCGAAAATAAAGTGAGCAATTTTTTCAAGTCCTTTCTCGGCACACGTACCAAAGTATATATTTAAATGCCATAGCGGTTTTGTTATGTTATTTTTTGTAATCCACTGATTACAAATCTTTTGTAATGCATTGTTCATGCGCACACCCGTTCCCGTTTCTATTTTGTTTATGGTGTCAATAGCGGGAATTACTTTGTGACCACGCGCTTGAGCTAATAAAGAGCAGTAGTAGCCTTTGGAATTATACGAATAACTATCTGCAAGATTGATAATCAATCTTGGATGACCACCTTCATAATGATGTTGTAAATAATCATTGATGGTAAGTATACTTTCGGTTTCGTAGTACGGTCTCCATTCATCAAGGCTGTTGAGGATTATAAAAACGTTACTCATTTCGTTTCTTGCGATTTATGTGTTTGAGGTTTATTGTTGTTGTGATTTTTAGAATACATGCTTATTTAACTTCTATTTCCATAATGTAGTCGTTCATTTGAAATCCGTTGCCAATTTCTTTATCAACGGTTTCAGCCACATGCATTCCTATTTTTTTGTAAAAAGATACAGCCGGATTGTTCCGGTTTACGTTAAGTTGTATTCGTAGAGGTTTATTGTTATTAGCTTGTATTGCGTAGTCTTTTGCTTTGGCAAATAAAAGTACTCCTATATGCTTTTTTTGAAAGTTCGGCAAAATGTAGATTTTTTCTATATGGTACAAATCCTTTTCGTCAGGGCGAATGCTTATGAATCCAACCGTTTTTGTTTTTGTGCGTGCTACAAAAAATGTGTTGCCTTCTTGCATTTGTTTTATGAGACTTTCTGTGCTGTACATCCAGTTCATCATGTAGTCGATTTGTTCTTGGGAAAGAATAGCGACATATGTTTGGGGAAATGCAATTTCTGCAATTGTTTGGATTTCAGAAACGTCTGCTGTTGAGACCTCTGTAATTTCTATGTCGTCCATTACGTTTGTATCCGTATTCTTTATTCCTTATCACAAACATACAATCTTTTTCTATTGTTGTTACGTTTGCAAGAGAATTTATTACAAAAAAAAGTCCGAAGAATAACCCTCGGACTTTTTCTTAAAATGATACGTTTTTATTGATTTCCAAAAATAGTACTTAAGCCTTGTACTAAGGTTGCAACGCCTTCAACAGTACTTCCTTTAACACCTGTCTCAGAACTTAGCTTAGTTATGAGGCTTGTTTTTACCTCTTCTTTTTTGGCATCGGCAATAGCATATACTGCTGAAGAAGCAAATTCTTTTACCCATTCGCTATCTTCTTTGTTTTTGTTATACGCATTGTATGAATTATATAATGATAACGCAGCAGATGCTTTTTTTAAATTGTCCTCAGTGGTTGTTCCTTCTATTGCACTATATTCTTGATAAGAATCGTACAAACTTTTCCCACTTTCTGTTGCGGATGATTGTTCTGTGGTTACAGTATTATCCTCATCCTTGTTACATGCTGTAAAGAAAAATGCCATCCCTAGAATAGTCAAAAGACCTAAAAAGATTTTTTTCATATCATTTAAGTTTAATTGTTTACTAGTGCAAAGATGTCTTTTTTTCTTGAAAAAAGCAAATAGAGAAAATATAAAAATAACACAGCAAAATACCATAACATTTCCTATTTTTGCGACAAATATGATAGTTTCTGCACAACATATTACGAAAAAATTTGTTAATTCCTTCGCTCTTGACGATGTGAGTCTTGAAATTTCAAATGGAAAGGTATTTGGATTGCTCGGTCCCAACGGTGCAGGAAAGACTACTTTCATCAGAATTCTCAACCAGATTTTGCTCCCCGACTCCGGTTCTATTACAATCGACGGCAATCCGCTACAGTCTTCAGACGTGGAACGCATTGGCTATTTGCCCGAAGAACGTGGACTTTACAAGAAAATGCGTGTTGACGAGCAAATTCTTTATTTTGCTTCGCTCAAAGGCATGAATTCGCGGTTGGCAAAAGAAGAACTCAATCAGTGGTATGATAGATTGGAGATAGGCTCATGGCGTCACAAATGCGTTGAGGAATTGTCAAAAGGTATGCAGCAGAAAGTGCAGTTTATTGCTACCGTGCTTCATCGCCCGTCGCTACTCGTTCTTGATGAGCCATTTAGCGGATTCGATCCGGTGAATGCACAAATAATCAAAAATGAAATACTCCGTTTGAAAGAGTCGGGAACGACTATTTTGCTTTCAACTCACAACATGAATTCGGTTGACGAAATGTGCGATGAGATTTCTCTTATTCACAAATCAAAACAAATCCTCAACGGCTCGGTTGCTGAAGTTCGGAATAGGTATGCAAGCAATAAATTTGAAGTTGTTTTCAAAGGATATTACAATTCGTTGCTTACCACGCTTACACCTTCGTTTAAAATGCTACAACAGACTGCGAAAGATGATACCACTACGGTGGAATTTGAGTTGTTGCAAGATGTTGCTCTAAACGATGTGTTGCAATATCTTATGAAATCGGGTTCTATTTGTTCGTTCAAACCAATAGTGCCAAGCATGAACGATATTTTTATTCGGGCTGTGGAAAAATATAATGAATCGGAACAACATGGGTAAAATAGGTACAATATGCAAACGAGAATTTCTTTCTCGTATTCGAAGCAAGTCGTTCATTATTATGACGTTGCTCGGCCCGTTGTTTCTTGCTGGTGTGCTGATTGTTCCCTTGCTTATAGAAAAATATGAGCAAAATAGTGAGAAACGTGTTGCTATTGTTGACGAATCAAATTTGCTAGGGTATACACTCAAAGATTTTGGTCCGTACAAGTTTACCGTGGTGGTAAATGCTACTGTTGATGAATTAAGTAAAGATTTTGTCAATTCCGGATTCGATGCGGTGTTGTTTATCCCCAATAATATCTACAATTCCAATTCGGTGATTTTGTACTCAAATGTGTGGGTTGATGAGGCTTTAAAAGCCTACGTGGGATACGCCCTGCGCCGTGATTTGGAGTATATGGCTCTGCTTCATGAAAATGTTTCGCCGGAAACCATTGGAAAAGTTTCAACTCCGGTGTTTGTCGGCGTGCAAAAATGGAATGCAACAGGAGAAACTATAGAAAACGAGTCGTCATTCGAAAAGAAAAACGTGGTGGCGTTGTCGTTCGTTACTGTGATATATCTATTCATACTTATGTATGGCATTGCAATATTGCGCGGTGTGGTAGAAGAGAAAACCAATCGTGTGGTTGAAATTATTATATCGTCGGTAAAACCGGTGCAATTCATGACCGGTAAAATTATAGGTATTGGAAGTGTTGGTTTGTTACAATTTGTTTTGTGGGTAGGGTTGACGTTGGGGCTTGTAACCGGTGCTCAATATATATTATTCCCGGAACCATACGTACCGTCGGAGTTGCCGGAAATGGCAGCAACAATCGGTTCTGATGCTGCAGCCGCAAAGGTTATGGCTCCAAGTTCACTTTCAATGACGTATGCCGTAGATTTATTTCAAACATTAGATGGGGTAAATTGGCTCGTAATGCTTACAGCGTTTGTGTTCTTCTTTATATTCGGTTATTTGCTGTATGCTGCAATTTTTGCCGCAATAGGCGCTATGTCTGATCAAGATACTGAAACACAGCAGTTTGTGATACCGGTTACGGTGCCGCTTATTCTTCCGCTTTTATTACTTCCACTTATTGTTTCCGACCCCAATGGATCGTTGTCATTTTGGCTATCAATCATACCTTTTACCTCGCCCATTGCAATGATGGCACGCTTACCTTTTGGTATTCCTTATTTACAGGTGACACTTTCAGTAGCGCTTTTGCTTTTGTTTTGTGTATTGGCCTTATTGTTGGCTACGAAACTTTATAGATCTGGAATCTTAATGTATGGTAATAAACCTTCATTTAAAGCCATAATACGAATGCTTTTAGGTTCAAATACAAAACAAAAATAACTTTGGTATAATCATTGGATAGTGTAGAAAAAAATAAAGGTATGAAAAGGTTCGTAATCACATTCTCATTGGCAATGATATATTGTGCTATGATAACAGGACAAACTACTACACAGTCATGTCCATATTCTTCGGGAGAAAAACTACGTTATCGTTTATTCTATGGCCTTATAGACGGCGGTGAAGCAGTTATTACTTTGGATAAAACAAGCTCCGGCTCATTCCATTCAAAGGCAACAGCCAAAACAGTGGGTATGGTTCGTTGGTTTCTTAACATGGATGACGTGTACGAAAGTTATTTCGATCCGGAATCCTGCAAACCAAGCAAAGCTATACGTAACATTAAAGAGAATAGTTATAAATACTATGACGAGGTGATGTATAATCACAAAAATAATACGGTTAACAGTAAGAAAAACGGAGAAGTTTCGGTTCCCAAAGAGGTTTATGACATTATATCAAGTTTGTATAAAATGCGTAAAACAGGCTTTCGCAACATGAAATACAATGATACGTTGACTACCACTATTTTCTTCGCCGACGAAATTTTTAAATTTCAAGTTATTTATAAAGGAAAAAGTAAAGTCACCACGAAATTAGGTACGTTCAATGCGCTTAAATTTCAACCGGTGGTAGAAACCGGACGTGTGTTCGATGATCCTGATGATGTTCGTTTTTGGGTGAGCGACGATGAAAATATGCTTCCGCTTCGTGCCGAATTCGATGTGCTAATTGGCTCTATCAAGTGCGATTTGATTGAATATTCCGGCATAAAATATCCGGTATCGAAGGTTAAAAAATAATAGGCACTTCACGTAATAAATGGTAATTAGTAATGTCTAATTGCCTTTTTTTTTTATTTTTGCAATCAAACAAAAAGATTTTCTAACAATAGAATAGTAAGAATAGTATGATTAACTCACAAGACATTAAAAAGGGAGTTTGCATTCGTATGGATGGCAAAATCTATGTATGTGTAGAATTTTTGCATGTAAAACCAGGCAAGGGAAATACAATTATGCGTACAACACTCAAAGACGTAGTAACAGGCCGAGTATTGGAACGTCGATTCAATATCGGTGAAAAATTGGAAGACGTACGTGTTGAGCACCGTCCATATCAATATTTATATCAAGAAGGAGCAGACTACGTGTTCATGAATCAAGAAAATTTTGAACAAATCAATGTGACCCATGATTTGGTTATCGGAGTTGATTTTATGAAAGAAGGTGATGTGGTTGATGCTGTTTTTGATGCTTCTACAGAAACTTTATTGTTCGCCGAAATGCCTCAAATGGTTGTTTTGGAAATAACATACACTGAACCTGGCGTAAAAGGCGATACTGCTACTAACGCTATGAAACCTGCTACAGTTGAAACAGGTGCCGAAGTCCGTGTTCCATTGTTTATCAATACAGGTGACAAAATCAAAATTGATACAACAGATGGTTCATATAAAGAACGTGTAAAATAAAATATAACAGAGAACTATGTGAGCCTATGTTTGGTCTGCAACGAAACAAAGTCAAATTGGCTGAATTCAAGCTTAATTCGTTGTTGGAAATAACGCAGGCTATCAATACGAACGATTCGGCTCACGATTTATTGGAAAGATACCGCGAAATCCTTTGCGAAGGATTGAAAGTACGAACTTTAGCGGTGTTTATAGTCAATGAAGATTGGGAAAAAGTTCTTTCTGTTGGTTTTTCAGATATAGTAACTGCTAATGCCGGCGAAATTTCGTCGGCATTGTTGCGTTATACAACCGTGACCGATGTTAAAAAAAATGTCAATCCATTACTTCGTTATATTGACATTATTATTCCGGTGTTTCATAAAAAAAATCCGTTAGCATATGTCCTTGTTGGCGGGGAAGAACCACGCCATTTTTGGTCTCGCTCTCAGGTATTTCAAAATGTTGGTGTAATTCAAACTCTTTCAAATATTGTAATTGTTGCTCTTGAAAACAAACGGTTATACAAGAATTCTTTGCAACAAGAACTATTGAAAAAGGAGCTAGAGGTTGCATCAAAGTTGCAAACAATGTTGATTCCTACTTCTGATTCTTTGCCATCAAATTCATATATTAATGTCGCTACATTTTACAAACCATATTCTTTGGTTGGTGGTGATTATTATGATTTTATGAAAATGAACGAAGAAGAATATGGTTTTTGTATAGGCGATGTTTCAGGTAAAGGAATCTCCGCTGCAATCATGATGGCAAACTTTCAGGCAAATTTGCATATTTTGTTTCAGCACAATATTCCACTCACAAATGTTATGCGAGATTTGAATCAAATTGTCTATAAAAATGCGCAAGGTGACCGCTTTGTGACATTCTTCTTGGCACGATACAATGGAAGAACGCGTACGTTACATTATATAAATGCAGGACATAATCCTCCATTGTTGTTGCAAAAACAATCCTTGAGTTTGCTATATCTTTCTTCCGGATGCGTAGGCTTAGGAATGCTTGAAAATATTCCGCAAGTTGTTGTTGGCTCTATTCACATAGAACCAGGCGACAGGCTATTGTGCTACACCGATGGGCTAACGGAATCGGAAAATGCAGAAGGGAAATCATTCGGAACCGTGCCACTCGAAGGAGCTATTACTATAGATGGAACCGTTGATGATGTGGTCTTTTTCCTTCGTTCGGAATTGAATAAGTTTGTAGATGCTGCTCCACTTACCGATGATATTTCCATAATGGGAATAGATTTCAAGTAAAAAGGTTATACTCTTTTTACGTAAAATAGTGTTATGTTTTTTTTGTCATTTTCAAACACATTTGAGTTACAAAAAAGAGCCGTTTTTTTGTAAATTGAAAAAAATAAGCAATTATACCTTCAATTGCTCTCTGTAGATAACGAAAAACATCACTAAAATCCAGCAAAATAAAGGATAAATAAAAAATTATTTCGTTGATATTCAAGACGAAACGGAGGAATTGAAAAAAAAGTTTAGTAAAACACTTGTGAGAAAGAAAATAT
>CAYFVM010000019.1:28158-40495 GCA_964346725.1 uncultured Bacteroidales bacterium | reverse complement strand
CTCAAACCGCCTGACCAATGGTCTTCTGCGCCAAACTCGAATTCTGTGAATGCTATTTTTGTTCCAGGGTAGAAAGTATTAATTGATTTTTGAATTTTTTTAATAATGCCTCTTCCGCCTAATACACATACGTATGAGTTATTGCCGGCAGCATCTTTATAGAAATATTTTGTATCCCAAAGAGAGCGTGGAGCTTGTAAGCGTGCTTCAATCATATCGGGAGCAATCATTTCTGAGGTACTTGTTTCTTCATCACCAGTCACATTCACAATTCTTGCGTGAGTTGTTGTGCCATATGATTCCGGATACCAATGGAATGCAATAGCATCTATAGGGCGAATCCCCGTTTCTAGTTCACTTTGATGTAAATTATTGAGGTAGTATTCTACGAACCATTGGTATACGTCAGATTCGCCAGGACCATATTTTTTATAGGTGCTCCAAGTTGTATTATCGAACCCCCATACGTTAGCATCTGTCCAGCCAAAAAACATAGGTCCTACAATGTCAGCCCCGGGAGCAAGTTCTCTAATTACAGAAGAAAGTTTGATAGTTTTATCTAGTAATTCTTCAGGAGTAGTTTTTTCAGGGTGCATACGTGCGTGTGTTTGATTCCACAAGTATGGCTCGTTATCAATGGCATATGCCGAAACGCCACCATCACCGGCACGTCCTAAATTTTCTGATAGATAATTGATAAGTTCATCAATATATACGGTATCGTCTGTTAAATCAGGAGTAAGTGTGTAAGGATCTTGTTTCTTAAAAGAAACTGCTTTCCATCGACTACTTGGGGCTATTTCGTTTTCTGATACTACGCCATTCATGTCAGCAGCAACATATCCGCCAGCTTGAAGTGAAATGAGGCTATATTGTCCTTTGCTATCTGCAGTTTTTACTGACGATAAAATAGGAGTTGCCGGAGTGTGACTTTGAGTGTAGTCATAGTGATTATCAGAGATAAAATTGTAATCATTACCACCATTCGAAGCATTCGTTTCCCAGTTATAGCTTGTACTTCTGTTTCCTCCCCAGCGGGTAGCAGTAGCTTTGTCAAAAGTTGCATTTGCACCATAAATATATGGGCTAATGCTGTGAACATTAGATTTTACATCAATTTGTACGGTTTTTTGCGCAAATCCAACGCAAGGGACAAATCCGATTACAAAGATGAGTCCTTTCAGTAAATTATTCATAATAATACTTTTCTGTGCCTTTATTTTATATGGCGGTTAATATAAAATCACCCTTTCTCTGATTTGAAAGGACTATTTGTAGTAATAGTTCCATCGGCAAGTTCATAGTAAATCTTGCCATCAACAGAATACACCAAAGGTATTCCTTTTTTACGATTCTCTTCCTGAGCTTTTTTAACGGCTTGATTGCCAATAGACTCTATCTCGAACCCTTTTAGATAAAGATTTAGGTCTGAAAACTTTTTTACTTCCATACCAAAAATTAAAATTTCCCCACAAATTTATAAAAGTAATCTTTATTTTCTATAGAAAATTGATTTTTTATTCCAAGTGCAATTGAAATGAACTTATTTTCAGAGTTATACACCAAAAACCACTTGTCTGCTGAGTTTTTATAGTTATTCCAAAAATTCTCTTTGCTGCGATAGTAGCGCCGAATCACGTCTTTGTCGGGCACAAAATGACCGCCTTTTAAGACGCGTTCTTTTATTCGTTCAATACATACTTCCGGCGAATATAAAAACACATATACAAGTGTAACTTCGTATCCTTCTTTGTGAAAATCGTCCATCATTTTTGTGAGATATGTACCGGATAAAGTACTTTCTATGAGAACACTTTCGCCACGTTTTTTATACTCTTCTAGTCGCTGAAAAAAAATCTTTCCTGCGCTAACGCTTACCTTGCTCATGTCCTCCGGATTGATAGTTTTGGCAATCTCATCGGCGTTCAAACAGGACATAGGGTGTAATTCAACATATCCTTGCGTAAATGTTGTTTTCCCTGAACCATTAGGACCACCTATTATTACCAATTCTTTTCCTTCGGTCATAGTGTAAAAAGACGCACAATCAATGTGCGTCATAGGTTGTTATGCTTTTTTACCTTTTGCTGCTTGTAATGTATTCATCATGAGCGAGCAGATTGTCATTGGACCAACTCCACCGGGAACCGGGGTTATGTAACTGCATTTTGGCGCAACTTCGTCAAATACTACATCGCCTTTGAGTCTCCAACCACGTGGGATTTCGGGGGTTGGAACACGTGTTGTTCCAACGTCTATTACAACAGCGCCTTCTTTCACCATGTTCCCTTTTACAAAACCTGGAGCTCCAAGTGCTGCAATAAGAATGTCGGCACTTCTGCAAATTTCCTCAAGATTGCTTGTTCTACTGTGGCAAAGTGTCACGGTGCAATCGCCTGGATATGCTTTTTGTGCAAGAAGTACGCTTACCGGTTTTCCAACAATATTGCTTCGTCCTATTACTACGCAGTGTTTTCCGGCAGTTTCTATGTTGTAGAATTTCAATAATTCCAAAATACCCGCAGGTGTTGCTGATTTGAATGTAGGAAGTCCAATCATCATTTTTCCTACGTTCATAGGATGAAATCCGTCAACATCTTTACTTGGGTCAATTCTTTCAATAACTTTTTGAGAATCAATGTGTTTTGGCAAGGGAAGTTGTACAATAAATCCATCAATATCAGGATTGTTGTTGAATTCGTCTACCGTGTTGAGCAATGTTTCTTCTGAAATAGATTCATCAAACGTTTTGAGTGTAGAAATGAATCCGCATTGTTCGCATGCTTTTACTTTGTTACTCACGTATGTAACGCTTCCGCCATCAGTTCCCACAAGGATTGCAGCCAAGTGAGGCACTTTTTCTCCGCGAGCTTTAATTGCTGCGACTTCAGCAGCTATTTGCTGTTTTATTGTTTCGCTAACTTTTTTTCCGTCAATCAGTTCCATATTATTTAGGATTTATTTAGATTATCTCATTCCTGGCATCATCTGTTGCATCATGCGATTCCCTTTGCTGTTGGTAACCATTTTCATCATTTTCTTCGTTTCTTCAAATTGTTTCATCAATTTGTTTACTTCTTGTATTGAGGTTCCGCTGCCGGTTGCAATTCGTTTACGGCGAGAACCATTCAAAATGATAGGGTTTGCTCGTTCTTCGGGAGTCATTGAGCGAATAATTGCTTCGATACCTTTGAATGCGTCATCGTCTATATCAACATTTTTCAAAGCTTTACCCATACCCGGAATCATTGATGCCAAATCTTTCAGGTTACCCATTTTTTTGATTTGTTGAATTTGGGCAAGGAAATCTTCAAAATTGAATTGATTCTTTGAAATTTTCTTTTGGAGTTTGCGAGCTTCTTCCTCGTCGTATTGTTCTTGAGCGCGTTCTACCAACGAAACAATATCACCCATGCCGAGAATTCTGTCGGCCATACGTTCAGGGTAGAAGATGTCAATTGCTTCTAATTTTTCGCCCGTACCAACAAATTTTATAGGTTTGTCAACAACCGAACGAATCGAAAGAGCGGCACCACCACGAGTATCACCATCGAGTTTGGTAAGAACAACACCGTCAAAGTTTAGTCTGTCGTTGAATTCTTTTGCGGTGTTCACTGCATCTTGACCGGTCATGGAATCAACCACAAACAAAATCTCTTGTGGGTCGATGGCATTTTTAATGTTGGAAATCTCCGTCATCATGGCTTCGTCAATAGCCAAACGACCCGCAGTATCCACAATCACCACATCTTGGCTATTAAGTTTCGCTTGTTTTATAGCGGCTTGCGCAATAGCAACCGGGTCAGACGAGGTAGTGTCAGCATACACAGGCACTCCAATTTGCTCGCCTAAAACTTGCAACTGGTTTATAGCAGCCGGACGGTACACGTCGCAGGCAACAAGAAGCGGGTGACGACCTTGTTTGGTTTTAAGCATGTTGGCAAGTTTTCCCGACATGGTAGTTTTCCCGGAACCTTGCAAACCCGACATCAAAATAATCGTTGGATTTCCTTTAAGGTTGAGGTCGGTTTTTTCCCCACCCATGAGAAGCGTAAGTTCGTCATGGACGATTTTTGTCATCATTTCGCCTGGTTTAACGGCGGTAAGCACGTTTTGACCAAGGGCTTTTTCTTTTACATTTTCAGTAAATTGTTTCGCTATTTTATAGTTAACATCGGCATCGAGCAATGCGCGTCGTACATCTTTTAACGTTTCGGCAACGTTGATTTCGGTAATTTTTCCTTGTCCTTTTAGTAATTTGAACGATTTTTCTAATCGTTCCGATAGATTCTCAAACATAGATTAGTCCTTTTACTGTCCGCCACAAATATAATGATTAAAATCCAAAAATTTTAGACATGGTGCATTTACGGTCATATTTTAGACAGATTGTTTTTTGAAAACTCCATGCGCTTTTTGACTTTGTACATGTGTATCTATAAAAAAGTCATACCTTTGACAAAAATAAAGTTCGGACAGATGTCAGAGTATGCGTTTCCTTCTATAATTCAGGGAGATATAAAAAAATTAAATGAAATGTTTGGCGCGCAGTTATTTTCAAAAACTGCAATGTTGAATGCAATAACGGCATATGTTTTTGGACACAAAGGCAAACAATTACGTCCGGCTTTGGTGTTTTTGTCGGCACGAATTTTTGGAGAGGTAACCGAAACCACCTATTCGGCAGCTTACATGGTGGAATTGCTTCACAATGCAACGCTCATCCATGATGATGTAGTTGACGATGCCGAAAAACGAAGAAATTTTTTGTCGGTCAAATCTGTTTGGAAAAACAAAGTGGCAGTACTCGCAGGCGATTATTATTTGGCTAAAGGCTTGCTATTTGCCATGGAACACAACGAAATAAAGATGTTGGAAATAATGTCGAATGCCGTGCGCGAAATGAGCGAAGGTGAATTGAAACAAATAGAAAACGCCAAAGCTCTTGAAAATACAGAAGAATCTTATTTTGAGATAATAAAAAATAAAACGGCTGCATTGTTCCGTTCTTCCATGATAATGGGAGCATATTCTTCACACCTAGCCTCTGATGAAGATATTGCAAAAATTGCAAAAATTGCTGAATATCTTGGCATTGCGTTTCAAATTCGTGACGATGCTTTGGATTATTCCAAAACGAATATACTTGGGAAGGCTTCTTTGAATGATTTGCAAGAAAATAAAATGACGTTGCCCTTAATATATGCCTTGCAACAAGTTTCGCTTGCCGAACGAACAAAAATAAAATTGCAGATAAAGATCAAGCATTCAGATAAAGCAGCAATGCAGACCGTTGCCGATTTTGTGATTGCACACGGAGGAATAGCGTACGTTCAGCAGAAAAGTAAAAGTTTTTGTGAGCAAGCAAAAGAACTTTGTCTCACATTCCCAGAATCCGAATCACGCAAGGCTTTGATTGATTTAATTGACTATGTGCGAATTACTGATGTATAAAATTCTGAATAAAAATTAGTTACTTTGCGAATATGATTATACAGACACGAAACATACAAAAATCATTTGGCTCACTTCAAGTGTTGAAAGGGATTGACTTAGATGTGGAGAGTGGTGAAATTGTTTCGATAGTAGGCAAGAGTGGCGCTGGTAAAACCACGTTATTACAGATAATGGGGACACTTTTAGATGCAAACGAAGGTGAAGTTTCAATTCTTGGGACTGACATTCGCACATTAAAAGAAAAAGAATTAGCTCGTTTCCGAAACGAACATATTGGATTCGTATTTCAATTTCATCAATTATTACCGGAATTTACGGCCTTGGAAAACGTGTGTATTCCAGCAATGTTGCAAGGAAAAACACTTAAACAGGCTGAAAATAGAGCAAAAGAACTTTTGGATTTTTTGAATTTATCATCACGAATGACACACAAACCATCGGAGCTTTCGGGTGGTGAACAACAACGTGTGGCAGTTGCGCGAGCTATTATGAATAATCCATCAGTGATTTTTGCTGATGAGCCTTCTGGAAATTTGGATTCTCACAATAAAACCGAACTTCATGAGTTATTTCTTCGCTTACGCGATGCGTTTCATCAAACATTCGTGATTGTAACTCATGATGATAATTTGGCTTCAATATCCGATAGGGTTGTAAAAATGGAAGACGGTAAAATCATAGAAGATGGAGAACAATAAAATAAAACTAACAAGGAAGCAAAGACGTGTATTGCGAAGGCAAAAATTTCGCACGAAATACCGTCTTACAATTCGTAACGATAAGACTTTTGCTGAAGTAGTCTCGTTTCGATTGTCAATTCACAATATGTTTTTGTTGCTTGGATCTTCTTTACTCATACTCATTATTATGGTGTATGTGGTTATAGCCTATACGCCATTGAAGGAGTATATTATTCCAAATTATCCGGAATTGGAAGAACGTGAAAAAATTGAGAGGAATGCTCAGTTAGTTGATTCTCTCGAATATCAAATGCGATTGTATTCGCAGAAAATGGAGATACTACAGAATATTCTTAACGGAGATTCTCCTGATGAGTACGAAAATGTTGATTCATTGGCAGTAGAACAAACGGAGAATAAGTATGTAAATTTGAATTTTGAAATTTCTCCAGTCGATTCCATGTTGCGAATGGAAATACAAGAAAATGAAGCACTTAACGTTAATTTCCATGCAAATTCTGCAGGAGTGCGAATTGAAAACATGTTCTTTTATCCTCCTGTAACCGGCGTTGTTTCAAGTCATTTCGGATATGGTCATTATGGTACCGATGTAGTTGCTGCAGAAAATAGTATTATTCATTCAGTATTGAGCGGAACGGTTCTTCTTGCTACATGGACGGTTGAAACCGGATTCGTAATGGTAATACAGCATAGCAATGACTTCATTTCGGTCTACAAACATAATTCTAAGTTATTGAAAAAAGCTGGAGATCAAGTGATTGCAGGTGAGGGAATTGCATTGCTCGGTAACACGGGCGATCTTACTTTGGGGCCTCATCTTCATTTTGAGTTGTGGCACGAAAGCAAGCCGGTCAACTCCGAAAAATATATTGTGTTTTAATTATGAAAAGAATTGCGCTTCTTGGTTCTACTGGTTCTATTGGGACACAAGCTCTTGATGTCATTTCTCGTCATCCAAAAGAATTTTCAGTTGAGGTGCTTACTGCACACAACAATGCCGATTTATTAGTAGAACAAGCTATTAAATACAACCCCAACGTAGTTGTTATAACCAATCCCGACAAGTACGAGTATGTTTCTGCAAAGTTGGAGAAACACATGATAAAGGTTTTTACCGGTGCTGATTCGTTGAATGACGTGGTGAAAATGAACACGGTGGATATGGTGTTGGGCGCATTGGTAGGCTATGCGGGTTTAGCACCGATTATTAATGCTATTGAGAATGATAAAATAATTGCACTCGCAAACAAAGAAGTTTTGGTTGTTGCAGGACAATTGGTTAATTCTCTTCTCAAAAAGCATCCAAAATCTGCAATAATTCCTGTTGATTCTGAGCATTCGGCTATTTATCAATGTTTGCAAGGAGAAATACAATTTGGCAATACTCCTGAAAAAATTTTATTGACCGCTTCTGGTGGCCCATTCCGAGGTTTTTCGGCACAGCAGTTAGCTACCGTAACGAAAAATCAAGCACTCAAACATCCAAACTGGTCAATGGGAGCAAAAGTTACCATTGACTCTGCATCTTTGATGAACAAAGGCTTGGAGGTAATAGAAGCAAAATGGTTGTTTAACATAGAACCAAAAAACATTGAAGTTCTTGTGCATCCGCAATCAATTGTGCATTCTGCGGTACAATTCAAAGATGGTTCAATAAAGGCGCAACTTGGTATGCCCGATATGCGTCTTCCTATTCAATATGCGTTTGCGTTTCCAGAACGTTTGTATGCAGATTTTCCACGAGTTAATTTGTTTGAATATTCCAATTTGACGTTTGAGGCTCCAGACCGTAAAAACTTTAGAAATCTCGATATAGCGCTGTCTGCAATTATCCAAGGAGGAACAATGCCTTGTATAATGAATGCAGCCAACGAAGTGGTGGTTAATGCATTTTTGCACGACAAAATATCGTTTTTCGGCATGTCAGATTTAATAGAAAAAACGATGTCTCACATACCTTTTGTAGCTGAACCTACGTTACAAGATTATGTTGAAACACATCAAGAATCAATGAAATACACACAATCACTACTATGATGCAAGCTCTCCAATTAATAGTTACCCTTTCACTTCTCGTGTTTGTGCACGAACTTGGACATTTTACATTCGCTAAATTGTTCGGTGCACGAGTTGAGAAATTTTATCTTTTCTTCAATCCATGGTTTTCGTTATTTAAGTTTCAAAAAGGCGAAACAACCTATGGACTTGGCTGGTTGCCACTTGGAGGATATTGTAAAATTTCGGGAATGGTTGATGAATCTATGGATACAGACTCTTTGAAGTCGGAACCAAAGCCATGGGAATATCGCTCTAAACCTTTGTGGCAACGATTTTTGATAATACTCGGAGGTGTGATGTTTAATTTCATTGCTGCAATTATTATATATGCCGGAATTTCTTTTGCATGGGGTAAAACGTATATTCCATTAAAAAATCTTGAATACGGCGTTTATTGTGATTCAACAGCTCTTTCAATGGGGATTCAAAACGGTGATAAAATTTTAAAAGTTGATGATATTGAACCACTTACGTTGGCCCAGGCTGTTTCGCAAATTTTGCTTGACGATGCCAAAACTATCACGGTTGAGCGTGGTGGACAACTTGAGCAAATTACAATTCCTTCAGATATTGGGCGACAAGTGATAGCAAATCCCAACTCTTTTTTCATTGCAGAATTTGTCCCGTTTATTGTAGACTCAATTATGCCAAACACTCCGGCGGCTCAGTCTGATTTGCGGATTGAAGATAAAATTATAGCAATAGACACTGTACCAACACCGGCGTTTATAGACTTTGTAAAAACGGTGGAGGCGTACAAAAACAAATCAATTGAATTGACCGTGCTCCGCCATGGATACGAGGAGAAAGTTCCTATTACTGTTTCTTCGGAAGGGAAAATAGGAGCGTGGACAAAACCGGTGGGAGATCTCTTTGAAGTGCAAACGGAGGAGTACAGCTTGTTGCAATCAATCCCCGAAGGTATAAAGATGGGATTCAACACGCTTGCCTTTTACGTAAAACAATTCAAACTCGTGTTTACTAAGGAAGGATCACAACAAGTTGGTAGTTTTGTTTCAATGGGCAAAATGTATGATGAGTCATGGAATTGGGCAAGTTTTTGGTCATTGGCAGCATTGTTCTCCGTGATACTTGCGTTTATGAACATTCTTCCAATTCCGGGACTCGATGGAGGACATTTGTTGTTTCTTATCTATGAACTAATAGCGGGTAGGAAACCGAGTGATAAATTTATGGAACGTGCGCAATTAGTTGGAATGGCAATTATTTTTGCGATATTCTTTTATGCACTTTTCTTAGATTTTGGAAGGTTGTGAGAATAGTAAACATTCCTGTCTCCTTATATTGTAATTAGATTAATGGGTTCATCGCTTTCATCGGCAGAAAGGTCTTCTTTGTCAGCATTAAGTCCATTTTTAAAAACCCATTCGTCAATTTCTGATTTCAAGAACGATAATCGTTTCCCACATTTGTGATAAGGAATTGTTTTTTTTGATACCCATCCATATATAGTTGCTGGAGCTGGTTTGGAAGGAAGGTATTCTATCAATTCAGTGAGAGAAAGCCATCTGTCAGTTTTATTTGAGATAAGATTTAGATATTTTACCATAGAATTTTGCCAAATCGCCATTTCTTTTTTCAGGTTCTGCATTTCTTTTACTACGGCAGTTAATGAATACTTCTCCATAATGTTAATTTTAAGATACTATTGCTTTTTCAGATTATACAAAGTTCAATTAAAAAATTGAAAAAACAAAGTATAAAAAGCAACACTACGGTCATTTTTAGTGCTATTTTTGCGAAATTCTTGTATTTTACACGCAATTGGGGATAGTTTTACTTCAGAAAAAAATAAAATTTCTAATAGAAAAAGTGTACGATAAAATTTACATTATTGCTATTACAATTCTAACCGATATTGTGTATGCAATTCGGAGTTGAAGGTTATGCGGTGGAAATCTGTCAAGCCATATTTTTGAATGGCAATTTTATGTGCGAGTGTAGGATACCCTTTGTTTGATATCCAATTGTACATGGGGAATTGTTGATGAATGCTATCCATGTAATCGTCACGATAGGTTTTTGCAAGAATGGAAGCGGCTGCAATTGCCAAATATTTACCATCGCCTTTCACAACACAGTCGTGGGGGACTTGTTTATACGGCTTAAATTTGTTGCCATCAACAATAATATGTTCGGGTTGTGGTGTGAGTTTTTCAAGAGCTCTATGCATTCCAAGAATTGACGCATTGAGTATGTTTATCTTGTCAATTTCGTGATTGTCAACAATCCCAACGGCCCAAGAAATAGCGTCTCGCTCTATTTGTATTCTAAGCTCTTTGCGTTTTGCATCAGTCAATTGTTTTGAATCGTTGAGGTCTTTATTGTGATAATCGGAAGGGAAAATGACCGCAGCGGCATATACCGGTCCGGCAAGACATCCTCGTCCGGCTTCATCACAGCCGGCTTCAATGCAATGTTCGGTAAAAAACGAGGCAAGCATTAATTCCGTTTCTTTTGAATCAGAATATCGTATTTCATAATAGCCCAAAATACCCATTTATCGCCGCACATTCCAATAGCCATGTGTGTCATGTTCGGTGTCATGAGTTTCATGCACGTTTGTGATTTTTTCTGCGTAATCCAATGGTTTATCATGGAATCAATAACGGTTTTCATGCCTTCATCATCTTGCACGCCGTTAAAGGAGTATCCATAGCCAACACAAAAAGCCATACCCATTGCTTGTACAAAATTTAGGCCTTCTTCGGTTTGGTATGTTGTACCTTTGTAGCGAGTCTTATTGATACGATCCCATGGCGTTTCGCCGTTCAAGTTTATGTCTTCGCTATGATTTTCAAAAAACATTTCACGTGCGTGTTCGTTGGCAAGCCGTTCGAGTGTCGTGTCCCATTCTATTGTTGGAACTGGCGCAACGGTCACAATTTCGCTGGTGTCGCACTCGCAGCCTTTTGTACGCCAAGTATTGACAGCCTGTAAAGCATACGAGCGGAACAATTCTTTTTCGTAGCTCAAAGGCACTATATGAAATTCACTATTAAGATTTGATTCTTTATCTTGAAATTTTCTGTCGGTAGGGAATACTTCTTTGGCTAAAGCGAGATAGCGATATGCGTTACGCAAATACACACTGTCTTTCCATGTGCGTTGGCTATTTGCTGTGGCTCTATATGCATTCACTTGTGAATCAATTAATTCCATCCATCGTTTTTCTATATGACTAGAAACGCCTTTGTCATCGGGATAGAGTTCCAAGCCTTTTAGTGAAAACTCATAAAACAACGTTTTGTTGTCATCGGTACGCGCTGTGTCAATACTCTTGAGAAGAGCTTTTTTGAATCCTTCACTGATACCATAGTTGCCGGCGAACTTTGTTTTATATGTTTCAATCAGCGAAAAGAGGTCGCTAAACATCCAATTGTCTGCCAAGAGAAGAGCTCCTTGGGTAAGAGCAGTGTAATTTTCATGCGAACTGCTTATTTCTTCCGGTGCTTTGTTGTAGAGTTTTTCCACTTTTGAGTAACATTTGTCGTAGCGACCGGCATAAGCTTCGGCACGAGCAAATTCCAAGGCATCACTTTTGGTCTGAAAAATACTATTCAATTTTTGATATATGGCTTGTGCTTCACTAGTGCTACTGTTTTTTATTTTATTCGCACGTTTTTCGCTATAATTTTTAATAATCTCAAGCGTATCGCTATGTAGATCAAGTATTTCTCTTTCCGTGTCTTTTGAACTTAGAATGCTTAAACTTGAAAGACAATCAAGAAGAGGATTTTTTGAGAATTCCTTGTAATCGGCAGGCGATTGTGCCATTTCATAGTAGGCAATAGCTTTTACATAATATGCTTCAAGCATTTCAGGTTTTTTCTTGAGAGCTGTGTTGCACATTTCAACACATTTCACGTATTCCTGGCTGTTGTAGTATTTATAGAGTTTCGTAAGTTTTTGAGCATAACCGCTAAAACAAAAGAAACTGAGAAGAATAATTGCAAGTACTTTCCGCATAGTTAATCTATTTTAATTTTATATGATTTCTCGGCAATTTTTACAAAATACAAGCCCGCCGAGGGGACAATGACATTACATGTTCCGACAGATTGTTTAATTATGCTTCCCGATATAGAAAAAACGGAAAT
>CAYFVM010000019.1:0-28058 GCA_964346725.1 uncultured Bacteroidales bacterium | reverse complement strand
AGTCTTTGAAGGTTACCACAAAAACAACTTGTTCAAGACTTTCTATAGCATTGATCAACTGTTGTTCTGTGCTGTCAACAACGGCTTGCAGTGTATCGCCGAACTCGCGAGAAACGGTTTTTGCTATCGTTAAGGAGTCTTGTAAATTTATCCAAGAAACTTCAGAATAAAGATTTGCATCAAGTTTTTCCGCAGCTGCAATTGTTGAGTCTAAATCATCGTAGTAGGCACCAAAATCACGCACAAGGATGATGTCGCCTGCGTCGGGTATGGCTGAAAACAAAGTATAGTTTTTAGTGCGAGTCACAAGAGGCAATGTGTCACCATCCTGAACGGCACAAGCAAAATTTTGCGAAGCATTTTCCACCTTTATCGTAAGAGGGTATGTGTACACATTATTGTCGAGCGTGTCGGTGAGGGTGAATGTACGGGTGGAGTCGTTGTCGTCTTCTTTTTCAGTTAATGTGGCATTAGTTGCCTCACGGTGATAGAGTACGGCATTTGCCAAAGTGGTAACCCAAATCTGGTCTTCAAGAGCAACCAACGTGTCAAGTTGTTTCTGTAGAGAATCTTGCACAACTTTCGCATACCAATTGTCGCCATGTGAATTTGCCGCATCGTCAACACTATGATACAAATAAGTCAAAAGTCCATTACCGGAAATCGCTTTGGTAATATACGAAGCAAATGTTTTGGTGGAAACTGACCCCGTCATTCCGAATGATTTTATTCTGTAATACAAATTGTCGGTAGTGAAGTAATTGTAGGCAAGAGCAGCATTTGTAGGAGATTCAACACCTCGAGCTGCAATATGTCCTGTGGCGCGAATGGTGTCAATTAATGCATTGCTTATGGATCCGTAAGGATAATCAAATGTGAGAACGGTTTTTGATGTTACAACACCGTCGAGAAATTCCTTTGCAGTAGCCACTTCGGGAATTATATTTGTAGGAGATTGAGGGTGAGTAACCGTGTGGTTGCCAATTTCGTGTCCGTACGAAGCAGCATCAACCAATTGTGTTTTCTTACCCGAAGTAATGCTGTTCGTAGTTATGTAAAAGGTACCTTGTAATCCGCGAGCATTGAGTTCGGGAACAACAATAGGATAGTGCCCCGGCGACCAATCGTCAAATGTCAAAACAACAGCTGCTTGTTTGTCGCCTTCCCATTTGCATATCTCAGAAGTCTGCGAAAGTGAGGCTACACTTACCAAGAAGAAAATTATTGAAAATAAAAATTGTTTTGTCATGCTCTTAAAATCCAAAAATCAAAAGTAAGAATTTTAATGCGGAAAATGACGGATGGGAATAATTTTTACAAATAATGTGAATGTGCAAATCACAACGATGAAAAACGAACAATCACACAACGTTAACCGGCAAAATTTCTTATACTTGCAAGGTAAACGCAAAAGCTATGTTAGAGTGGAATAGATTATTGTCACCAAAACGATTGGGATTGGAAGACGAAGAAATGCGAGCACAAGATGTTCGTACTCAATTTCAGCGAGATTACGACCGAATTATTTTTTCGTCGCCATTTCGTCGGTTGCAAAACAAAACACAGGTGTTTCCTTTGCCCGGAAGTGTGTTTGTACACAACCGATTGACGCATAGTTTGGAGGTTGCTTCCGTTGGCCGTTCATTGGGGAATATGGTGGCTCATGGTTTGGTGGAACGCAAGGTTGATGTGTCGCCGTATTTACTAGAAAGCATAGGAACAATTGTTTCTTCAGCATGTTTGGCTCACGATTTAGGAAATCCACCTTTTGGACATTCCGGAGAAAAAGCCATTTCACGTTATTTTAAGGAAATAGACACAAACAATCTTTCTTCGTTCCTTTCGGAGAAGCAACTAACCGACTTAACAAATTTTGAGGGGAATGCCAATACGCTCCGATTGCTCACGCATCATTTCACAGGCAGACGCAAAGGGGGATTTGCTTTGACGTATGCTACAATTGGTACGTTGCTCAAATATCCATGCACTTCTACTGATTTATTGCAGGGGAAGTCTCCGTATCAAAAATATGGGATTTTTCAGTCCGAAATACCCATTTTACAACAAGTTGCAAGTGAGTTAGGATTAACCTCATACCAAGGAAGTTCCACGGTGTATGCACGTCATCCGTTGGTGTTTTTAATGGAGGCTGCCGATGATATTTGTTATCAAATTGTAGATTTGGAAGATGCGCATCGCTTGGGAACGATTTCTACAAAAGATGCCAAGGAATTAATGTTTGCTTTTTTTGACCCACAAGATGATTGTGAAGCATTACAAGAATTAAAAGATTCGTTGCGCGACATTTCCGATGAAAATGAGCAAATCGTAATTTTGCGTTCGCGAACCATCAATAAACTTATAACTGATTGTGTGAATGTATTTTGGAGGGAATACGATGATATTATGAATTCGTGCTACTATACTTCATTGGTTGAATCGTTGGAAGGCACTCCAAAAAATGCTATGACCAATTTGGCTAAAGTAGCTACTGAAAAAATATACAATGCGCGTGAAGTGCTTGAAATCCAAGTTGCCGGTCATAGAATTCTAAGTGAATTACTACAAGAATTCGTAACAGCTTCATTGCGAGGTGATTCTACGCTCTATACATCGCAACTAATTCGGTTACTTCCGGTACAATTAAAAATAGAAGAAGACAATGCGTTTTCACGAATATTTTCAGTAGTTGATTTTATATCAGGCATGACCGATGTATATTCTTTGGAAATGTATCGAAAAATTAAAGGAATTTCTTTTTCGGTAATACGGTAAATGTATACAGAGTATTAAGAACGGAAAAACTCTCTTTTTCTGTTGTAATTTTGTGCAGAGTTGTAAATTCATGAAGTATTTTTTGTTCATTAGGTTAATAATCATAAATTTGCAATGAATTTTAATCTTTTTAAATGAGAACAAATAAATGAAAGTCAAACACCTAATAATCATCTTTTTTTGTTCATTGATTGTCTTACAATCTGTAGCCCAAACTGAAAATTTTAGAGATCCTAAGCGCGTTGAGTCATATTTAACGGAATTGTATGCTGAAGCGTTCAATTTGACGCTTATGCGCGATGCTGTTTTGTATTATATAGACAGAGAATTGTACAAAGAGGGTTTCAGAACGTTGAATCCAAATGAAACGTTACAGAGTGCTTCGCAAGAATTTGCCGATTATATGGCAAAAACCGATGAAATTCGAGTTACGTATGCACCTGCAAAATATGCGTTACAGCAACGTCTTATGAATCAGGGTGCTGGCGTACATCAAGCAGATGAAATTACAATAAAAACTTCAATTCGACGTGCAAAAATTTCCATGACGTATGATGAAGTAGCTCAAGATATTGTTTTCCAGATATTTAAACGAAAATCGGTTGAAATCTTGAAAAACCCAACATATGTATTTTCAGGAATCGGTTGCAGTATAGACAAAACTGGTGATAAGTTGTACATATCGGTTAGTGTAGGAAACTACAACTTGATTTCATCAACGAAAAAAGACATAAAAGATTCTGGCTTAAAATTAACATCGTCTAATCAAGGAATTGGTTGGTATGATGCCAAGGCATGCAAGGCGTGTGCTAAGTTCAAAGAAATAGAAACATTACGTTCTATGGTAAGTATAGAACGAGGGAAAATTTTCTTTGAAACATTGAATTATAAAGCACTTAAAAAATTATTAAAAGACCCGAATGATGCTATTGTTGTTGATATTGTAAACATTAAACAATATCCATGTGATACCTCAAAAAACATTGTAAACAATCAGTTACCGAGTCGTGGTATTACCACTAAGCCTGTCTATGTAAAGGATTTTAACAAATTAAATATTTACGCAGGAAGAAATTCAACACAAAAGTTACGATTGTTGTTGGGAGAACTTCCCGAAGGCATTACCGATTACGAATACAATGTGCTTGTAATTAAAGACAAACGTTTGTGTAAAACATTGACTCCAAGCTACGACAAAGAAATTGCTGGTTTCAATATGCCAAAACTATTACCATTCCCAGACACGATAACTCGCTACAACACATACATTTTTACGCCAAAAGTTGAGCGTGACACTATCAGTTTTATTATCCCGTTTGAGATAGGTCGTTCGCAGTACCGTCAAGAAGATATAGCTACATTCATTGATTCGATGAGACAACCTGATTTCAAACCTTATGGGTTCATTGTTACGGCATATTCGTCAATTGATGGCAATCCTGAAAAAAATATGCAGCTACGAGGCGAACGAATCACGAGCATAGTGAATGCAGTAAGAGAATATTCTAACAATACAGTTCCTATTTCAACAGGGACTTCCGATTCGTGGGATTTATTCTACACCGACATAGTTGCTACCGATTGGCAATTTCTCAAAACAAAATCTCGTGAGGAGGTTCTAGCATACATTTCACGCGGTGATAATCTTAAGAAAATGGATGCCGTGTTGGCAAAGCATCGTTTTGCTCGGGTTCAAATTATTGTAGAATATGACATTTCAACCACGCGCAAAGAACAAGCATATACATTGTATGCGTTTCATCGTGCATTGGCTGAATACAATGAAGATTTAGCTTTGGCTATTCAAAAATATATAATGCGACAAGTACTTTCGGGACGCTATTCTCGTTCGCTTATTAACCAGATGGAAATTCCAGACAAACCTGCATATGTTGGCATGGTGGTAAATAAATTATGGTTGAAATATACGGCAAACAATATGGCTACTGATGAGTTTTTCCTAAAAGAAATGCGCCGCCTAAATACTTTGAATCCTAACAATTTCTATGTTCGTCGCAATTTAGTGTATGCTCGTTTGGTTTTAGAAGAAATTGACAACGAATATTATGTGACTGATATGCAGAAAGAAATTGATGCGCAACTTATTTCGGTATTGCCTAAATACTCTATAGACCCATTGAATTTGGAATTGCAAATAAAGTCCTTACAAAATTTGGGTAAAACATTCAAAGTTTCTAATGAAGAAGAATTTGTAAATGCTGCGTTTGAGCGAATTAAAGAAATTATTGAAATTGATAATTACGATTGGAAGGGAGCATTGAATTTGGCATCAATTTTTGTGGGTATGAACGATTACGATTATCCGTTAAGAGTTATGGCTCCAATGGTTAAAATTCCTGACGTAAGTGAAGAATTTATATTCGTATTTATTGCTATGTGTACGCATACTGATTATATGTATCACACGCAAGCCTTCGTTGATGCTATTAAGAGAGCTTCCGAAATGAATAAGCCTCGCCTTTGCGAATTGGTTAATACCGGAAAACTATCGTTCCAAATGTTTCAGAACCCTGAGGTAAAAAAAGTATATTGTCCGGTTTGCAAGTAGTTTTCAGATGGAAGTGATATACATTATAGTAGCAACAATTGTTTCGTATTTATTAGGTTCAATTCCCACATCGGTATGGATTGGGAAACTTTTCTATGGCATAGATATACGCAAGTGCGGAAGTGGAAATGCCGGAACCACAAACACGTTTCGAGTGTTAGGAGCAAAAGCAGCTATTCCCGTGTTCATCATTGATGTATTCAAAGCTTTTGTGGCAGCAAAATTGGTTCTATTTTTCCCATACTTGCCATACACGCCAAGTTATGTAAATCTGCAATTGTTGTTTGGAGTAGCCGCTGTAATAGGTCATATTTTCCCGATTTATGTTGGCTTTAAGGGAGGAAAAGGAGTTGCCTCATTGTTGGGGGTTACCTTGGCAATTGCTCCGATACCCGCATTGTTGGCATTTACTGTTTTTATAGTAGTGTTACTTTTATCGCACTATGTTTCGTTAAGCTCAATGATTGCTGGATGCTCGTATCCGGTCTTTGTGTTTAGTGTGGAGCGTACAACGATATTTTCATTTCAATGTTTTTCGATACTTTTCGCAGTACTGATATTAGTTACGCATTGTAAAAATATTAAGAGATTGTGTAATGGTGAGGAAAAGAAGATATTCTAAAGCAATCCTAATTTTAGTCTCGCCTCTTCTGTCATCATTTCCTGGTTCCATTCTGGTTCAAGTACGATATTGATTGCTACATCCTCTATGCCTTTAATCAATTTGAGTCGTGTTTGAATTTCGTAGGTAAGCATGTCTGCCATAGGGCAAGTAGGAGATGTGAGAGTCATGTCAATCTCAACTATCGGAAGCTTGTATTGAATTTTGTAAATCAACCCAAGTTCGTATATATCAACAGGGATTTCCGGGTCGTAAATAGTTTTTAAAGTCTCTACAACTTCGTCTTGTATTCGTTTGAGTTCTTTATCTTCGTTTTCCATACTTATTTCGCTTGTGCGTTGAATGCAAGTGCATACATTTTCATTTGTTTAATCATTGCCAACAAACCATTGGAACGAGTTGGCGATAGGTTTTCTTTAAGACCGATTGTATCTATAAAATGCAAATCACTATCAAGAATGTCTTGTGGTGTTTGATTGGAAAGAACACGAATCAAGAGTGAGATAATTCCTTTGGTAATGATTGCGTCAGAGTCGGCGGTGAAAACTACTTTTCCCTCTTTGAGTTCCGCAAACACCCACACTTGTGATTGACAACCTTTGATAAGAAATTCTTCGGTTTTGTGCTTGTCGTCAATAATTGGAAGTTTTCGACCGAGATCAATCAAATATTGATATTTGTCCATCCAGTCATCGAAAAGGCTGAATTCATCAATGATTTCCTCTTGTATTTCGTTTATGGTCATTGTAAATCCCTTTCTATTTTGGGCAAAAATAATAATTTAAACGATAATCTACATTTGTGTAGTCAACAATTTAAATACCATTCGGATAGGTCCACGACATAAATAGATTATTCAGCGAAGGTCGTTATTCCTAAGCAAATTGGTGAGGCGAAAATGGGAAAAATTGCATGGAGGAAATCAAAAATTACAATTCTTGCATCAATCGTGCAATATTCATTTGTGTGAAATTAGAGATGCAGAAATCTGCTTGTGAGAGATTTTGCGGAGAACCTACGCCAATGCAATACATTCCACCGTTTTTTGCTGCTTCAACGCCACTCTTTGCATCTTCAAAAACCACACAATGTTGGGGTGCAACGCCAATCAATTCTGCACCTTTAAGAAACACTTCGGGATTTGGTTTTGCTTTGGTAATCATATTTCCGTCAACTATGGCATCGAAGTACTGTTTTATACCTAATTTTTCGATTAACAATGGAGCATTTTTGCTTGCCGAACCTATAGCTGTGCGATATCCATGTGCTTTAAGATCAGTTAAGAAATCAATAACTCCGGGATAGACGTTGGCAGGAGTAATTTCATTTTTTACATATTCCAAAAACCATATATTTTTTTGCGTAGCAAGCACATCTTTTTCTGCTTGTGTTTTTTCTAAACCGCCATGCTGTAATATTAGGTCAAGACAAACGGTACGGCTGACTCCTTTAAGGTTTTCGTTGAATTTCTCATCAATACTAAATCCTAATGTTTCAGCCAAACGTTTCCAAGCTTTGAAATGGTATATCTCGGTGCTGACCAATACACCGTCCATGTCAAAGATACATGCTTTAATTTCTGCCATAATTACTATCTACGTGCAAAGGTGTATCCTATGCCTTTTATTGTATAAATATATTTTTCTCCAAGTTTTTCTCGCAATTTTCTTATGTGAACATCAATGGTGCGATCTCCAACCACAATCTTGCTACCCCAAACCAACGAATAAATTTCTTCGCGAGTAAACACATGTTCGGGTTTTGAGATGAGCAATTCCAACAACTTAAATTCTTTGTTGGGCAAATTGATATGTTTGCCGTTTATGGTAACTTGAAATTTATCTCGATCAAGTACAATTTCATTGTACACAAGTACTTCTACTTCTTCTTTTGGTTTTGCTCGTTTGAGTAAAGATTGTATGCGTGAAATGAGCACTTTGGGTCGAATAGGTTTGGTTATGTAATCATCGGCTCCCGCATTAAATCCGGCAATTTCCGAATATTCTTCTCCACGTGCCGTGAGAAATGCAATAATAGTTTTGTTCAACTCAGGAATAGCGCGAATAGTTTCGCACGTTTGAATTCCGTCCATATCGGGAAGCATTACATCAAGCAGAATCAAGTCGGGGGAATACTGTTTCGCTTTCGAAACGGCTTCAAGCCCATTCCCGGCTGATACGGTTTGATACCCTGCTTTTTCCAAATTATAGCGGAGTATTTCAACTATATCCGGTTCATCGTCAACAATTAATATTGTACTTGCTTGATTCATAGAGAGTTTTTAATCGTTAAATGCTTTTTTTATGGTAAAGGAAAACGAAGTGCCTTTATTTGGCGTACTTTTTACATTAATTGATTCGTTGTGTGCTTCAACAATGTGTTTCACAATAGCGAGTCCCAAACCGGTTCCACCTTGTTCGCGCGAGCGACTTTTGTCAACGCGGAAGAATCGTTCGAAAATTCTACTTTGATATTCTTGCGGAATACCAATGCCGGTGTCGGAAACTTCTACTAAAAAGCGCGTATCCATGTCGTAGAATCGAATGCGTACCGAACCGCCTTCCGGTTTGTTGTATTTAATGGCATTAACTATAAGGTTTGACAAAGCGGTGGTAATAGTCATTTTGTCGGCATACACTACCATGAGTCCTTTTGGAAGCGTTGTTTCGAAATTGAGTTGGACATTCCGTTTTTTTGCCAAATATTCTTGTGATTCATATATTTCTTTTACTAAATCAACGATGTTGAATGTTGTGTATTCCATTTTCAACTCTCCCGATTCAAGGCGCGAAATGGCATCAAGGTCCTGTACTATTGACGTCATACGTTGAATAACTTTGTCGGATCGAGCTAAATATTTTTGGTTAATACTTTCGTCGTACAAGCCACCATCAAGGAGAGTAGAAACGTAGCCTTGCAGTGTAAAAATTGGTGTCCGTAGTTCGTGCGCCACGTTGCCAATGTACTCTTTACGAAATTCTTCTTGTTTCTTGAGCAACTCAATTTCGTTACCTTTCTTTTCAGCCCATTCTTCGGCATCTTTCATTGCCGTTTCAATCAAATTCACATCTTTTCCTATCAATTCCTTGTATTTAGTCATTTGTGCAGAGCGAATGATTTTATATACCGGTCTCACTTTTTCAATAATAAACGATTTGGTTATGAAAAACGCAGTGGTATACATAGTGATAAATATCACAAAGGCGCTTATAATGACCTTAACTGCGCAATTAAGGCTATCTCCAAAAAGGTACAAACAACCAAATGTAATTGCCACAACAAGCATTGCACATGCTGCCAACAATAGAGCAATCATTTTATGGGTATGTATAATTTTTCGATTCATTGCATTTGTTGTGTATGTACAAGACGTACAAAAGTACGCTGAAAAAATGAAATAAGCAATGACTTGAGAAAATGGATTAGACTGCAAAATCAAGTTGCAAAAGTATGAAAAAACACTTCGACAGGAGTTTATACCCGAGTTCCTTCCTTGAATATCGATTGATATCATGCTCGATTTGAGCTATTTGTACATCAGAATAATCGTCGGAACAAGTTTTTCAGGAATATATTGTCGTATAAGTTTGTGCGCATTTTCAATGACACTTCCCCCCCCCCCACGATGAATATAGAAGAGAGAAATAGACACTTAGTTTCTTTTCTATATACTTTGCGAAGTAAATACCGTTCTGTTGTCAGTCGTAATCGTTTTGGATTTATAAGCATTGTAACTATCTTCTTTGGTAAAGCCTTTGTATTTTTTGCCTTGAGGAATCTTTGCCATAAGTAGAAAATTCTTGCTTCGTTCGGTAAACGTAATTATAGCATTACGCTTAGTGTATCCATTTACCGGTTTCCGAAACGACTTCCATCGGCTTCTTGTGGTCGAAATATAATTCGTTTTATGCTTTTTAAGTGATTGTTTTCACCGACTTGTTCACTTCTGTGTTTCAGTTTATGATGAAAGTCGATATACAACGTTCCGCCTTTCACCTTGTCTTCTCGTATATACTGGTAAATCCTTTCGTGTGAGTCCGTTTCTATGTCATAAGCACAGCTGTAGATTCTTGATTTTCCCTTTTATAAAGCGTCTGACTAGTTCTGAGAACGTTAGTTGGCATATCGTTGTGCTGTCAAATTATAGCGTTCACGTGATGTACTATTGCGTTGAATCTCTCAGTCTACTACCGACTTGTCTTTACTGATTATTTTCGCATATCTCATTCTTTTGGTACTTTGCATTCAACAATATTGAAATTGCAGACTTTTGTTCTTTGGTTAGTTGACTCATATTGAGCATTTTAGCTGAAGGTAGATTCAGTAATTTATCTATTGAGTACAAGGAGAAAGTCTTTCCCCTCTCTTTGTTTGATAAAACGAACTAAATCAACACTTTTATCCTAAAAAGTTGCATTTACTAGTTGAATTTATAGACGTTATTGATACGCATAATTCTCAAAGAAACGATGCCTGCTGTAAATTTATTTTGGACAAATATATTTTTTATTAATATATTTGCGATGTGTTTTTAAATGAAATAAGATGAAAAAAATTTTCACTTTAATAGTTATTTTATTTATAAATATATTAACTATTGCTTCCGATATAATTTCATCAGTGTCATGCTCGGGCAATGTGTTTACAATTACTCGTGCTGATGCGAATGGACCATGTGTAGCGTACTATAGAACTCAGAATGGTTCGGCCGTTGGTGGTATTCACTTTATTCCAGTGGCAGGAATGTTAGAGTTTTCTGACGGAGAAAAAACAAAAACAGTAACGGTGTCAGAATTGGTTCCAACTGATATGAATCAATTTTACGGAAGTTCTTTGACCTCGAAGAATAGATGTTATATGTTTGAGGTGTGGAATGATGCTGCGCCAAAAAAATCAGCTACGAGAACAATGTATAATGCTGATAAGCTCATTACTCTCGGTAGTTTGCGCAGTGGTGTAACATACAATTTGCTTTCCACAAAGGATGTTTCAACGTATACCGTTTTAAAAACAAATTTCCTAGATGCAGAGACTTTTGAAACTGATATTTCAGCATGGACAAACCAATTTTCAAAAGAGGTTCAAAAGTATTATGCTTCATTAAATCAAACCCTTGGATATAATGTTAGTATGACATTCGGTACTGACGACAATGAATATTCTAGTGATGATGGATATGCAGAGTATGCCGGGATTCAATTGTATTCTGGATTAGCAAGAAGAGGAAGTATTGATACTGATATGAATCCTGGATTGATATATACTGCAGGAACAACGTATGCTATATCCTTTGAGGCAAATAAAAATACCTCGTATGAAATACCTTTTTATAATCGAGGAGGACACATTAGTTGGGATTCTGGGACAACCAATGATGACATAATATTAGAGGATGATAGGGTTTGGTATGATGATTATGACAATGAATCTCATTTTTATAGTGAGGTATGGGGTAGAGATATATCTGTTTCAAATTTTGGAATAGTTTTCCCTGCTTCTACACGAACACTTGGAGTTACAGCTATTTCAACCAAATATGATGATGATCTGCAGGTTTGGTATTTGACAGATGTAAACGTTACGGTTAGTATGAATGATGATGTTGCCCCTAAGCCTATCGCTCTTCATGTCAATACCAACGATTCATATCAAAGTGGGGAAAAAATATATTTTGCTGTGGAATTTGACGAGATTGTTGTTGTGAGCGGTACACCAATGGCTACAATCAAAATAGGCGCATCATCGAGTGACAATTCTTATACGGCAACGTATGTGGGTGGTTCTTATACAAATATGCTGTATTTTTCTGTATCTCCTACCATTAAAGCGGGATATGCAGTAAGAAATGGAGCAACTTTAACTGCTATATCGGGAGAGGTAATGGATTTGTTTTCTAATACGGCAACACTTACAACTCTGAATATTACAAATAGTAATTTAAAACTTGTGGGTGTATATGATGTTACACTTGAAACAAATGGGGGCACAATCAACGGATGTAATGTAACTTCGTATAAATATGAAAGTGCCGTAAAGTTACCAACTGCGATTACTCGTGATGGATATAGTTTTGGCGGTTGGTATGAAGAAGAAGATTTTTCGGGTTCGGTGATAACAATAATTTCTGCTTCTGCTGTTAATAAAACATATTATGCAAAATGGATTCCTAATGTATATAGTGTTGCGTTGAACACCAACGGTGGTTCTGTTGTTGCAAACAACGTAACGTCATATATCTATGCCGTAGGAGTAACGCTTCCCACAGCAACTGATTTCGTGCGTTCTGGATACACGTTTAGCGGTTGGTACGAAACCGTAGATTTTTCAGGTGATGCAGTAACTACGATTGACACCTCTACATTTGGTAATAAAGAATACTATGCAAAATGGACTGCAAATGAGTTTACTATCACTTTTGACGGACAGAATGCTACTACACAAACACAGGCTTCGATTGATGCTACGTATGCACAACCAATGACGGACGTTGCAGTTCCAACTAAGATTGGCTATACCTTTGGAGGATACTACACTAGTACTAATGGTTTTGGGACGCAATATTATACCGCAACCGGTGAAAGTACCAAGGAAGAGTGTGATTTGACCGTAGCTACTACACTCTATGCAAAATGGACGGCAAACACCTATAACATTATACTTGACAATGAGGATGCAACTATTTCGGGAAATGCAAATGTGTTGGCAACCTACAACGAGGCAATGCCAAGCATAACTATTCCGACAAAAACAGGCTACACGTTCCAAGGATATTTTAGCGAGGAAGATGGTGAAGGCAGGCAATATTATTCTCCTACTGGTATTAGTACAGGTGTATGGGAGACCGCTTCTGATGCTACATTGTATGCATTATGGGTGCCAAATACCTACAACATTACGTACGAGGTAAACACTGGTTCTATTTCTGGTGAAAATGTTACAATGTACACATACGGTGTGGGGGCTACATTGCCAACAAACGTCACAAAAACCGGATATGAATTTTTGGGTTGGTATACAAATTCATATTTTTATGGTGGAAGTGTTTCTGCCGTGTCTGCGTCTGATTTCGGCAACAAAGTCTATTGGGCAAAATGGAGCATTAACTCGTATGCGGTTGATGTGAATTATGACGCCGCAATGGGAACGGTAACTGGCACTGATGACTATGAGTACAATGCGATGGTAAAACTGAAGGCAACGCCAAAAGAAGACTATGAGTTTGTAAATTGGAACGGCAACGAGGCATTGAATGAAAACATAATAACATTCACTGTAACGAAAGACACAACGGTTACCGCCGTTTTCAAGCAGAAAGAGCAGGTAAATGCAGTAGGTACACTCACAATCGGTACGCTCAAAACAGTACGTGAAGTTGCTCCAATTGACATAACAGCATTGTTTGTTGCGGAACAAGGAAGTGAAATCGCCTATACGGCAACAAGTTCACAACCAAATATTGTTGCAGCACAAATTCAGAACGGCAAATTATTTCTTACCGTAAATGAATTTGAAGGCGAATCTGTTATTTCCGTAACCGCTACATTGCAAAACGGTGAGAGCACTACAATAAGTGCAAAGGCAACGGTGGTATTGGCTTGTAATATTCAGGTAGAATCAACCATTGCAAATGTGTCATGCTACGGCAAAACTGACGGCGAGCTTGCCCTTGAAATACAGAACGCAACAGAGCCGTACACAATTCAGTGGACAGGACTGACGGAGACGAATGACACTATTGCAAATCTTGCGACAGGAAATTATTCGGTAGCGATAGTTGACGCAGAGGGTTGCGAGTTCCATAAAACCTATACGGTGGCTCAGCCTGACGAGATAGTATTGAGCAAAACGGTGCAGAACCCAACGTGTGGCAACAGCAATGGATATATAGAAGTAACGGCAACAGGTGCGGAAGCGTTTACATACGTATGGAATAACAGTGCTACCGTAGCATCGCAGTATGATTTGCAGGCAGACGATTACAAAGTAGTAGCAACTGCCGTTGCTACTGGTTGTGCCGACAGTCTTGAAATAACGCTTGAAGAACCGGCTGCACCGGTGATAACATTGTTGTCGAAAGTACCGACATACTGTAACGAAAATGCGGGAGCCATCTACATTGGTGTGAATGCTGAGAATGTGGCATACGCATGGAATAACGGTGCACGCACACAAAACCTTGTGAATGTTCCTGCCGATACATACACATTGACGGTTACAAACCTTGAAAACAACTGTAAGGCAGAGTTCGCTGAGACAATAGAATCAATTCCGTTGAAACAACCAGAGATTGCATTGGTAACCGTCAGCCAAGAAACAGGCAAGAACCTTGTTGTTTGGTTGAAGGAGAATACGAACATGATAGACTATTATACCATCTATCGTGAGGATACAGACAAAGACTTATATCGTCCGATAGCAAAGGTACCGTATCGCAATTTAAGCGTATATGAGGATTTTGACGCAAACCCTATGGTAAGTTCTTGGAGATATAAAATCACGGCTACGGATATGTGTGGCAACGAGACAGATCAGAGCGAATACCACCAGACACTTCATTTGCAGAAGAATCTTGGCATGGACGGCAACATCAACTTGTCGTGGGCGACATATGAAGGTATAGACTTCTCATCGTACATCATACTTCGTGAGACTAAGAAAGCACATGCCACAGAAGTTGACACGATAGTAACTCTTTCGTCGAACCAAACGACCTATACGGATTTGATTCCAGCAGAGGGAACAAGTTCATATTATGTTGGTATCCGTTTGCCACAAGAGATTAATCCTAAGACACAGTTCTTGAAAGCAGAGTCAGGACCGTTCAGTATAGCATTAAGTAACATTGCAGAGGTAGAAAACTGTGACGATAATGTTGCAATCAGTGTAGTTGCAGACGAAAACGTGAAAATATATGCCACAGATCGTACGATCAGGGTGCTGGGAGTCAAGGGCGAACAAATCACCGTGTTGACAGTTGACGGTCGGGTTATTGCAAAAACACAGGCAACCGAAATCCCAGTACGTTTGCAAGGAGTATATTTCGTACAAGTCGGGAATCAAACTTTCAAGATTGTTGTAGAATAAACATTGCTGGGGAGAATCGCTTTTGCGTCTGCGTGTTTTTATCCATAATGGATTTTCGTTGTTAATTTGTGCAAAAGTTTGGAATTTAGCCGTTTGTATATTACTCCCGATTTTCTATTTTTGTGAAAATCATAAATACAGCAATTATGAAAAAAATCATTTTGTTTTCGGTATCAGCAATGCTTTTAGCTTCATGCGTTACTCAAAAAAAATACAATGACTATGTAAATGCCAGCATGTTTCAACGTGATTCTTTAAAGTTAGCTTTGACGAATTGTTCTAAAAATCTTGCAACAGTATCGAAGTTAGAAAGTAATCTTGAAAACCAGGTGGTAGCACTTCGTGCAGACTCTCTTTCTAAGAAACGACAGATTGAAAACTTGTCATCGCAAGTGACAGAATTACAACAACTAAATACCAATCTTTCTAACAAGCAGTCAGCTATGATGAAACAACAGGCTGAAGAAAGTAAAAAAACGCTTGCTGAATTGCAAACCACACGTGAAGAATTACAAACACGCGAGGACGCACTTGATTCTATTCAGTTGAGTTTGGAGCAAGAACGCCGTTCTCTTGATAAAATTCGTAAAGAATTGGGTATCAAAGACAATGAAATTTTATTGAAAAATCAGCAAATAGCTGAGATGGAAGAAGTGCTTCGCAGAAAAGATTCCGCTACATTGGCACTTCGCACCAAGATAGAAAAAGCGCTTGTCGGTTTTGAAGGTCAAGGTTTGACAATTGAACAGCGTGGCGGGAAAATCTATGTGTTGCTTGAAGAATCACTTTTGTTTAGTGTAGGCAAGAGCGATGTTGCTGCAAAAGGTCAAGAAGCTTTGAAAAACCTTGCTTCTGTGCTTCAGCAAAATCCAGACATAAACATCACAATTGAGGGGCACACGGACAATACCGGTGGTACAAAAATCAACTGGGAGTTGAGTGCAAAACGAGCATTAGCAATCTCGTACATTTTGCTTGACAATTCTACCATAGAGGGCAAACGTATTACCGTTTCGGGTAGAGGTCAATATACTCCAATTGACAACACCAATACGGTAGAAGGCAGAGCTAAAAACCGTCGTTCAGAAATTATTCTTACCCCTGATTTGAAAGAATTGTACGATATTTTACAAACGAAATAGTTTTTAAATGCAGCAATAAAAAGGGCTAGTGTAATCAACTAGCCCTTTTTGTTTTTCTATACTTTGGTGAGAATTATCGCATCAAAGGATTGTCCAAATTAACCGGTGATGTTGCCGTACATTGGTTTTCTCCCATCAAAACTTTAACCACCGCTTTTTGCATCCACGCGTCACTGCTGTATGCGTTGATTAGCACGGGAACTTTACTTAGGTAATATTTGTTGTAGTAGGGGTTGCTAAACGAAACACCAATGATTTTCTCTTTTGGTAACGCATTTACTGTCCATACGCAGTATGCTTCGCAGTCTTTGAGGAGTGGTGAGCCAATAGGATCGAAGTAGTGATTTTCAAAGCAAACAATTACTTTGTCGTATGCCAAGAGTTGGTCCCAACGCCATTCCCAATCGTTTTTGTGAAGGTCATGTTTAATGTCAACTTGGAATCCATATTTTTCAAGTTCTTTCTTCATCACTTCAAATGTGCCCGAATAGTCGCTGTGGCTGATGTTTGCCAACAAAATGCGTTTGGTTGTAGTTGTATCCAACGGAAGCACGTTGTTGGTGTTTTTTACCATTGTCACTGCTTTTTCAGCCAATGAGGTAAGTGTTGTGCTGGTAGTTGCTTCAAAGTTGGCTGGTTTTTCTGCTGCTATAGGCAAACGATTTTCTTTGTCGATAAGGTTGAAGCGTTCGCGCAAAGCCCATACACGTTCTACAGCATCGTCAAGGCGTTCCATAGGAATTTCGCCACGAATGATACGAGCTTCAATAGTGTCCATGTAACCAAGTGGAGGCCAAAGAACCACATCGGCTCCGGCTATGAAGCATTGCACGGCAGTTTCCAATTCAGATTCGTAAAATCCGTAACCGCCACCCATATTAAGTGCATCGGAAATTACAACACCTTTGTAGCCCATTTCTTTCTTGAGCAAGCGTTGTATCATTTCTTGTGAAAGAGAAGCAGGGAGGAAATCACCATTCAATGTATCGCTTTTCTGATATGCAGGAAAACGAAGGTGTCCCACCATGATAGTAGGTGCATTGTCATCGATAAATGATTCAAAAATTTCTCCGTATGATTTTCTCCACTCTATCCATGAAAGGTTGTTTGCCGAGGTAACCAAATGTTGGTCGGCAATAGTTGCACCATCTCCGGGGAAGTGTTTTACTGTTGGTATTATATTTTGAGAAATTAATCCGTGTACCTGACTTTTAAGCAGCGGAATTGCTCGTTCTGCGTCATCAGAAATTGCACGTTCTATAAGCAACGGATGCAATGGGTTGATATTGAGGTCGCTTACCGGTGCCAATATCCAGTTGAATCCTAACGCACGAGCGTCAATTGCTTGAATTTGGCCGTATTGATATGCAAGTGCTGTATCGTTTGCAGCACCTAACGTCATTTCTACCGGCAATTTTGTAGCTGTGTTGTAGTTGTAGCCCGCACCACGTTCAAAGTCTTCGCTAATGAAAAGAGGATATTTTGAAGCCGCATTGTATTCGCGAATAATTCTCGGAATAAATGTTTCAAATAATAATGTATCAGGTTTTTGATAGGTAAAATGCCATTGCGCCATGAAAAGTCCGCCTACAGGGTATTTTGCAAGGAATGTATCAAGGCTACTATTGCCAATTTCTTTGTGCATATACATATTGGATGAAATCATCATTGTTTGGCCAATTTTTTCGCGCAAAGTCAATTGTTTCCACGTTGTGTCAGAAGCTATAGGGGTATGTTTCTTTGAGGGTGATGAACAGCTTGTAGCAAGCAGTAACCCACAACAAAAGAGAGAGAGTATTATTTTTTTCATAGGATAAGATTTATCTATCGTTCATAAATTTCTCCAAAGATACAGAAAAATGTTTATGCTTTCAAAAATGGTTGAAGAGTGAAAACGAATAGAAATCTAAAACGAGAGAATTATTCACACATTCTATTTTCTATCATCCTATTGGTGTATTCTTGGATGAAGGCTTTTGTGTAGTTTTCCATCTCGTTTTGTTCCGGGATGCCGGTATTGTTCACGTTGTTTTTGAAGAAACGATCGGTTTTAAAGTTATACATATTCACAACGTTCTTTTCGTCAAATTGCAGAACGTAGTCTTTGTAAAAACATTGGAAATTCTCGTTTGTGTAGTTGATTGCCATTTGGCTTGATGTAGTATCAAACACGTTTTTGCCAAACGCCATAAAGTCACGTGGATATCCGAGGAACGACAACACCGATGGCATAATGTCTATTTGTTGCGCAATAGTGGTTGTGTCGTATCGTTCTAGAGAATTGTTGGGAAGATAGAATGCGATAGGCACGGCAAAAGCACCCGGGGTGTTTTTGTATTCGTTGAGGCAAGCCACAGAGGCGTGGTCGGCAGTGAATACAAATAATGTATTATTGTACCAAGGCATTGTTTTGGCATATTCAAAGAATTTGCGCAAGGCATTGTCGGTGTAGCCTAAACATTGGTGTAGTGGGATTGTTCCTTTCGGGAATTTGTCCGTATAACGTTCCGGAACTTTGAACGGATGGTGTGACGAGATTGAAAAAATGGTAGTAAAAAATGGTTCTTTGAATGTGTTCATTTTGCTCGCAAAGAAGTGGAAAAATTCCTCATCCCAAATGCCCCAAATACCATCAAAATCAGCATCGTTGTTATATTCGGTTTTCCCAAAATAATCATCAAATCCGGCAAGGTGCGTAAACGATTGAAAACCCATAGAACCATTGGGAGCGCCATGGAAAAATGCCGAGTAGTAACCTTCCTCTCCAAGATACTGCGCAAGGCTACAGGTATTGTTGCTCGAGTAGTGTGAGAGTACATAGGGTACTTTCACATACGGAATGCCAGCTACCACAGAGGGAATTGCATCTATAGATTTGCGACCATTGGCATAGGCATATTTAAACGTAAGACTATGTTCCAATAATGAGTCCGTAAAAGGCGTGTAGCCTTTGTAGCTTGGAATATCTTTATTGAGGTATCCAATATATTCGCGTCCCCAACTTTCCAAAATAAAAATGACTACATTATATTTTTGCATTTCCTTATTTGTCGTCATGTGGTGTTTCGGCGAAAAATACGATGCAGTTTCTTTATCATCAAAGTAGCGTAGTGGTTCAAGCCCCGATTTCCCGATAGTTCGAATGAGCGTAAACGGTGTGTTTTGTACCAACGCCATTTCGTGAGGTTGTTTCACATATTCACCGGCATCGGTAAGCGAAATAGGTCGTGTGCTGTGACGAAAACCGCCTCGTATTCCTCCAAAACAAAGGAAGATAACTACGCAAAACATTGCAATTGAACTTGAATAAAATAGGCCGTTTTTTACAGTCGGTTTTTTAAGCGTAAAGCGCGAGTATAGAAATACAAGCAATGCTACAAGTAGAATAAATATCAACGAGATGTACCACCATTGAATAATGAATTGTCCCCAGAGCGAAAGCATATTTTCTTCATGAGAAAATTGTGAAAATACCAGAGAGGTTGTTCGTTTAATGGTAAATTGATAATATACTGTATCGGCGCAGTTTACCAACAATCCGAGTGAGTTGATAACAATAAAAATCCACTTTGCAATGGATTGGTACAGCTTAGAATACACAAAGCGGAATGGGAGCACCATCATAACAATCCACACAATGTTTAGGTAGATTATTGCTGTAGTGTCAAATTTTAACCCTCCACGAAGTATGGTTAGAAAATCGGGGAACGAGATGTTGGGGAAAAGAGATAGGTTGTATATATAGAACAAAAGACGTGTGAACGTGAGCAATATGTACACGATTGCAATACGATATGCAAACAGCACATAATGATTTAATTGTCTTTTGCCCATACTAGTACTATTTCTCTAACTCTTTCCAAGCTAAAGCACTGGCTCCTAATACAGCTGCATTTGTATTCATGAGCCCACTCAGGCATATGTTTATTTTATTTTTGAAAATAGGTAAAAGGTGCTCTTCCATAGATGCTTTTGTAGGTTTTATTATTGCATCGCCTGCTTTTGCAGGTCCTCCGAGCAAGAATATAGTCGATGGGCTTGTGTGGCAAACCACGTCGGCCAATTTCATGCCGAGAATTTTTCCGGTGTAAACAAAACACTCTTTAGCCAATTCATCGCCTTGTTCGTAGGCTTTGTACACATCGTATGAGGTAAGTTTGCTGTTTGGAATATCGCGTAGCGCTGATGGTTTGCGAGAGTTGCACATCAATTCGGTCATGGTGCGAACAATACCCGTTGCAGAAGCATACGTTTCAAGACAGCCTTTTTTGCCACAACCACAGTCGCGACCACCAATAATGGCAGTAGTGTGACCAACTTCGCCTGCGAAACCATCGTGACCGTATACTAAGTCACCGTTTACTACAATACCACTACCCAAACCCGTACCAAGTGTAATAACCACAAAATCTTTCATGCCTTTGGCTGCCCCGAAAATCATTTCTCCCATGGCAGCAGCATTGGCATCGTTGGTTATTGCAATTTTCACGTTAGGAAAATATTCTTGCATCATTTTGCAGAAATGCACCGTGCCTTTCCAACTCAAGTTAGGAGCTTCTTCAATAGTTCCGCGGTGATAGTTAGCGTTTGGAGCACCTATACCAATACCCATCAGTTGCCAATCAGAGTGCTTTTGCAACTCAGTTTGAATCAGGCCGCACAAATTTTTCATGTACGGTTCTATTTCGGTAAACTCTTTGGTTAGTGTAGTTGTCTCTGACAAACAGTTACCTTCGTGGTCAACAAATCCAATAGCGGTATTGGTTCCACCTATATCAATTCCAACGGTTATTTGTTTCATAAAATCAATGTTTTCATTTGTACAAAAGTATTGAATTTCTTAATGACTACCAATCACATAATTCATAATTAATTACTTGCAATAATTTTCTACTTTTGCATAAAATTTATAGACATGGAAAAACAAAGAATGGTAAATGAGGTAGGCGAATTTGGACTAATAGATATACTAACTAAGAATTTCAAAAAAAGCGAATCTACTATTAAAGGTGTCGGTGATGATTGTGCTGTGTTGCCATATAGCGAAACGGAGTATCAATTAGTAACCACCGATTTGCTCATGGAAGGCATCAATTTCGATTTGATATTTTTCCCATTGAAACATTTAGGCTACAAGGCTGTTATGGCAAATGCATCCGATATTTATGCCATGAATGGCAAACCGCAAAAAATGTTGGTTTCTATTGCAGTATCTGCAAAGTTTTCGGTAGATGCCTTGGAACAATTATACGATGGCATGCGTTTGGCGTGTGAGCGAATTGGCGTGGAATTGATAGGTGGCGACACTTCGGCTTCCATGACCGGTTTGGGGATAAGCATTACCATGTTGGGAACCGTTGCAAAAGAAAAAATAACGTATCGTAGCGGAGCAAAACCAAACGATTTGATTTGCGTTACCGGCGACTTGGGTGCTGCCTATGCAGGATTACAAGTGCTTCAACGCGAAAAAGCTGTGTACGATAGTGGCAAAGGTTCGCAGCCAAAACTTACCGGATATGAATACGTGTTGCAACGAATACTCAAACCAGAAGCTCGCTACGATATAATAGCCGACATGGCACAATTAAATATTGTTCCCACCTCAATGATTGATATTTCCGATGGGCTTTCTTCTGAGTTATTCCATCTTTGTCTTGATTCAAATGTGGGATGTAAGATTTTTGAAGAAAAAATTCCTATCAATGAGGCAACCGGCGAAGTATGCAAAGAATTCTCTCTCGAACCGCTTATTCCGGCACTTCACGGAGGCGAAGATTACGAATTGCTGTTTTCCATTCCATTGGCAAAATACGATGATGTAAGCAAAATCAAAGATGTTACAGTTATTGGAAGTATTGTAGAAAAAGAGCAGGGACTTGGTATGATTTCACGCTCCGGCGATTACGTACATCTTAAAACTCAAGGATGGAACGTAAAATAGCTGTAGTCAGTTGGTTACGTTCGTTGCAAAATGCGTAACGAAAAAATAAACTAGTAAATAAAATCATATTAGGATTGTTTTTCTAATTTTGTGCAAATTTAAATAAGTGATAATGGAAAAAACGTATAAACTATGGAACAATCTTTTAGGTTTCGTTGCCTTTATAGGTGCTTCAATAGTGTATTTGCTCACTATTGAACCAACGGTAAGCCTTTGGGATTGTGGAGAATTTATAGCTACCGCAGGTAAGTTGGAAGTTGGTCACCCCCCGGGCGCACCATTGTTCTTGCTTTTAGGAAGATTTTTCTCATTATTCGCTTCTTCTCCCGAACAAGTTGCAGCATGCATCAACTCTATGTCAGCATTGGCAAGTGGGGCAACTATCATGTTTTTGTTTTGGAGCATTACGCACCTTGCCAAAAAATTTTATAGTGAATTGTCATTATCTAACATTATTGTAATCCTTAGTGCCGGACTTATTGGTGCAGGGTCATATACATTTACCGATACATTTTGGTTTTCTGCCGTAGAAGGCGAAGTATATGGTATGTCGTCGTTACTGACGGCAATTGTATTTTGGGCAATTCTTAAATGGGAAGATCATTCCGACGAACAAGGAAGTGACCGTTGGATAATATTCATTGCCTACATTATGGGATTGTCAATTGGCGTTCACTTGTTGAACTTGTTGACTATCACTGCAATAGTATTCGTATATTATTTCAAAAAATACAATCCTACACTAAAAGGAATCATAGTAACCGCCTTGCTTTCATTTATTTTCATCGCATTCATGATGTGGGGAATTATTGCCGGCTCGGTTGATGTGGCTTCGTCATTTGAATTATTTTGCGTAAATGTGCTTGGCATGCCGTATCAATCCGGTCTAATCGCATGGGTTTTCGTACTTATGGCTGCATTTGTTGCGAGTGTTATTTTTACAAAATCAAACAAAGCAAACAAATGGCTAAAAGTTGGTTCTGTAGCATTTATTACGTTATTATTAGGAATGCCTTCTTTAACTGATATTCCTCTTATTTGGATTATTGTATTTGCGGGAATTATTGGAGGTTTATATCTAGTAAATCAGAAAAACAAGTATGTGCTCAATACTATTGTGAACGTATTGATGGTGGTAATGATAGGATATTCATCGTATGCTATTATTATTATCCGTTCAAATGCTGAAACGCCAATGAATGAAAATGCACCAAAAGATGCGTTCTCATTGCTTTCATATTTGAATCGTGAGCAATATGGTTCTACGCCTCTTTTGTACGGACCATATTATAATGCGTCTCCAAAATGGAATTCCGATGGCACTCCTGAAGTAAAGGAGAAATTTACCTATACTCCACGCAATGGTAAATATGTGCGTGTGAGCAATGGTATAGAATATGTTTGGAATCCTGATCAGTGCACAATTTTCCCACGTATGTTTAGCCGTGAATCACATCATATTCGTGGGTATAAGGATTGGGCAGGAATTAAAGATGGCGTTAATACTCGTAAGGTTCGTTACGACCGTGAAGGCAAAAATTATGACATGCCTACTTTTGGTCAAAATCTCCGCTATTTCTTCTCATACCAAGTGGGACACATGTATATGCGTTATTTCATGTGGAACTTCTGCGGTCGTCAAAATGATACGCAAGGGCATGGAGGAATTGTTAACGGAAACTGGATTACCGGTATTAGTGCAATTGATAAAGTCTTGGTTGGTGACCAATCGCAAATTTCTGAGAAAGCAAAAAATACTCCTTCTCGCAATGTGTACTACATGTTACCATTCTTGCTTGGTTTAATAGGTTTATTGTTCCAAGTAACACGTCGCAAAAACGACTCGTTGGTGGTAATCTTGTTGTTCTTAATGACTGGCTTGGCTATCATTATGTACTTGAATCAAAAACCTTACGAACCGCGCGAACGTGATTATGCGTATGCCGGTTCGTTCTATGCATATTGTATTTGGATAGGTTTGAGTGTACTTGCTATTTTTGAGTTTGTAAAAAATGCGTTAAAAAAATATCAGAGAGTAGGCGTGTTGGCAGGTATTTTGGTAGCATTACTAATTACAATACCGACACCGGTATTGCTTGCTACGCAAAACTGGGACGACCATGACCGTTCAGGACGATATACCGCTCACGATTTTGCATACAACTACCTACAATCGTGCGACCCTAATTCTATGATAGTAACCGCAGGTGATAATGATACATTCCCTCTTTGGTACATACAAGAAATAGAAGGCGTTCGTACCGATGTGCGTGTACTTTGTACGCCGTTGCTTGCTACCGATTGGTATGCACAGCAAATGAAACATCGTGCGTATCAGTCTGCTCCGCTTCCTATGAAACTCACCGAAGCACAAGTAGGCAAAGGCATTCGTGATATGGTTATAGTACGCGAACATGCAAGCACCAAAAATAAGGTAATCCCTCTAAGTGAGGCAATGGATGTTGTCCGCGCCGATGACATGATGATTCAGGAATATGGTGATAAATACAATTTTTTCCCTGCTAAAAAAGTTATGTTTAGAGTCGATAAAAACCTTGCGTTGAAAAATAACGCTGTTTCGCTTAAAGATTCTTCAAAACTTGAATCGGAAATTGTATTTGATATTAAGGACAATATGATATACAAGAACAAACTTGTACTATATGATTGCTTAGATGGTTTCCAATGGGATAGACCATTGTATTTTACAAGCCAATCGTCTGCTTCCGATATGGGACTTGAAAACTATCTTCGCTACGATGGCTTTACGTTTAAATTCGTTCCTATTAAAAATACCGATGGTGGTATGCCGTATCTTGACACAGACGTAATGTACGACAAGTTGATGAACATATATCAATGGCGTGGTATGGGCGAAAAAGGTGTATATATGGATCATTTCCATGAACGTACTACCAGAGTTATTGGTATTCGCCAGATGTTCAATTCTCTTGCGTTTGAATTGATTAGAGAAAATAAGATTGATTCCGCAAAACAAGTATTGAATAAACTTACTGAAATAATGCCCGATTGGCAATTTCCATATTTCGATGAATCTATTATTTCAACTGCGTTTGCATATTATATGGCAGATGATTTTGAAGCCGGCAATCGCGAACTTCGTACGCTTGCATTCAATATGATAGATGAAATAGAGTGGTATAATTCGTTGAAGGCTAAGCAACCGAAATATGGAGATCAAGTTGAACGTGAGCGTGTAGATTACGTTCGTACAGTTATTCAAATATATCAATCGGCACTACAATTCAATCAAACTGCGTTCTGCAAAGAACTTGAAACTCGCTGGGCTGATGTAGACGCAAATTCGCTTGATACGTATTTAAAGTATGCTACTCAGCAACAAGAATAAAATGATTGTGAAAACACACAAACAGATATGACAATGTCTTTAAAAAGAACAGAAATCAAAGCACTTCTAAACACAGAGGAACTAGATATTAAGGTGCTTGTAAAGGGATGGGTAAGAAACTATCGAGGCAACAATTTTGTAACATTTGTGGCATTGAATGATGGTTCGTCGTTGCAAAATATTCAGATAGTAATAAATGCTGAAAATTTTGATGCGGCTCTTTTAAAATCAATTTCTGTTGGTTGTTCATTGAGTGTAGAAGGAACAATCAAGGCATCGGAAGGGAAAGGACAACGAGTTGAGGTTTTGGCTGAAAAAGTTGAGGTTCTCGGTGTTGCCGACCCTGATAAATATCCAATTCAACCCAAAAAACACTCGTTGGAATTTCTTCGCGAAAACGCTCACTTGCGTTTCCGTACCAATGCGTTTGGCGCTGTTATGCGTATGCGTCACGCTATGATATATGCAATTCACACGTTTTTTACAGAACGCGGTTTTTGCAACATTCACACACCTATTATTACCGCTTCAGACTGCGAAGGTGCTGGCGAAATGTTTCAAGTAACCACGCTTGACTTAAACAACGTAGCAAGAGACGAAAACGGTGCTGTTGATTATTCACAAGACTTTTTCGGGAAAATGGCAAACTTAACCGTTTCGGGACAGTTGGAAGTTGAGTTGGCTTGTATGGCATTGTCAAAAGTGTATACGTTTGGTCCTACATTCCGTGCCGAAAATTCAAACACTACTCGCCATTTGGCTGAGTTTTGGATGGTAGAACCAGAAATTGCCTTCGCCGACATTACCGACGATATGGACATTGCCGAAGAATTCTTGAAATACTTAATTACGTATGCTCTTGAGCATTGCCGTGAAGATTTGGATTTCTTGCAAGAACGTCTGATTCAAGAAGAAAAGGGTAAACCCGAAGCGGAACGTTCAATGCCTTTGATTGAAAAGTTAGAGTTTGTACTTAAAAACAATTTCCAACGTTTAACATACACTGAAGCTATTGACATTCTGAAAAACAGCAAACCAAATCAAAAAGGTCAATTTAAGTACAAAATAGAAGGTTTTGGTGCTGATTTGCAGAGTGAACACGAACGCTTTTTGGTAGAAAAACATTTCAAAAAACCAGTGATACTTACGGGCTATCCAAAAGAAATCAAAGCTTTCTACATGAAACTCAATCCTGATGGTCGCACTGTTGCCGCTATGGATATTTTGTTTCCCGGTATTGGCGAAATTATTGGTGGTTCCGAACGTGAGTCTGATTTTGATAAATTAAGCAAACGCATTGAAGAAATGAATATTCCAATGAAAGATATGTGGTGGTATCTCGATACGCGCCGCTTTGGTTCTGTTCCTCACTCAGGTTTTGGTCTTGGTTTTGAACGTTTATTGTTGTTCGTTACTGGTATGACCAACATTCGCGATGTGATTCCGTTCCCTCGTTATCCAAAATCGGCTGAATTTTAAGCTATGGCAAAAGAACAAGAATACGTAAGCAAAATAACCAAAAATGCCTGCCAAGATTCACAGTTATACGATTTCGTATCCGACTTTAGAAATTTAGCAAGCATACTCCCTGCCGAGGCAAAAGAGAAGGCTACATTTATGCAAGATAGCATAACCGTGCAGGCAATGGCAGGAATGAGTATTACGTTCAAAATTCTTGAACAAGAATCGGGTAAATTGATAAAATTGGGCACTGAGCAAAACGACATGTTTCGCCTCTGGATACAACTAAAACAAGTTGCTCCCTACGATACACGCATACGCATAACCTTGCGCACCAACGTGCCTTTGGTGGCTCGCGCCATGCTTAAAAAGGAAAAGATGCAGGCAATTGTTGACAATCTTGCCCAGACATTGGCACAAATCCCGGTAATTGCATTTCAAGGGAACAAATTCAATTAAACAAAATTATTATAGAGACGCCACACGTCTTCCACTATATGTTAACGAAGACGAGGACAAGAACGCTGAACATGTGGATTTTATATAGAAACGTCGTGTAACGTCTCTACAGATTTCGATGCGTATTTGAAAGAAAATCTCACGATTTAGAATAAAGAATAATCATCGGTGTTGTAGGGTATTGAGGAAACGTGTGATTTTTTTTACAACAAAATGGTCTATATTTGTCTGTAACCAAAGAAAAAGCAAATGTCAGACAAATTTCAAAATGTATTTCGCATACAGTCGTCTCGTGCGTCATGGCACAATTATAATGTAGGATCATATTTTATAACAATTTGCACCAATAAGCGAGAAAATTATTTCGGAAAAATTTCCAAAAATGCAAATGGAGACAATGAGATGGAGTTGTCGGAAATAGGGCGGTATGTAGAAAGGTGTTTGAGAAACATGACAAAACCTAAAAAAGGAAGTAACGTCCCGTTATTTGTGATAATGCCCAACCACATACATTTAATTTTAATTTCCACGCCTGGTAGAGACGCCACACGTCTTTCTCTGGAGAATAACGAGGGTGAGGACAATAACGATGAAACGTGTGAAATTAATATAGAAAAGCCGTGTGACGTCTCTAC
>CAYFVM010000018.1:7932-41735 GCA_964346725.1 uncultured Bacteroidales bacterium | reverse complement strand
TTGCCAATATATCAACACAGTTGCGTTCCATAGTATAGGTGGCATGGTTCGGATACTCATTGCTTACCCATTCTCCACAATTGCTTGCTGTGATAGTACTAGTTTCGCAGACACGAGCATTATCCAAACTGGTAACTCGTACTTCAAACGAAACTGAATCTATTGTAGCAGCCAACCCACCAGAAACGAATCCGGGGACACTCCCTATATTCCATGTAATAGTATGAGTTGCGGCATCGTATGTTCCGTCATCAGAAGCACCAACGAAGGTATAATCTACATCAAGAGGAGTTTGAATTTTAACCCCTTCGGCTGCCAAACTACCATAATTTCTATATTGTACGGTATATTTTATTTTGTCTCCCTCATAAGCATATGTTTTATCAACCGACATATACACTTTCATATTTGCCTTTGGTGTCATATTGCGCGGAGCATGTAAATTTCCCGAATTGGTAAGCATTCCAAGATTGCGAAACCAACCATGAAAATATTTAGGCATACTTAAAATATATCGTTCATCATCTGAGAGCGAATTTGAAGAACCAGAAGCATCGTCCCATACAATTTCGCTCTGGCGATACATATCGGCAACAAAGCTCAAATCTTCAGAAGCTACAGCAGCAGGCGCACTACAACCAAGCGCATAATTAGAACCCGATGCGTCTTGTATTCCTCCATCCATAAAATACGATTGTCGTATTTGAGCAGGACCCGACCATGATGGCTGCCCGGGATCGGGCGAAGCTCCCATTTTTGCGCAAGTAACAGTTGCCCCATTACGGGGTTCTTTCATAAATTCAGCATGTTGCATTGCCAAATCTTTTTCAAATGTGTTTCCTCCTGGTTCCACTGCGTGTGTTGTGGGGTTCCACGTTGTTGTTGGATTTCCATGCCATAAATAATTAAGAATATGACGCCAACCAAAACGAAAATCTTCCCCTGCATTAAATGCCGAAAAAGTAACTGTATTATTGGCATTTATTTGATATTTCCCCACCGAAGCAATACCACCTTGTGCATATAATTGTCCTGCAACCCAATCGGAAGAAGCTTCGGCACGCTTAAATTGATTTATTTGCCAAGGAGTTCCTTCACCATCTTCATTTTCTAACCAATGTGCAAATTCATTAAAATATGCTGGTGCGTTATAATCAACGTAAGAAGCCCCACCACCACCGCCACCCATAGAGGGAATTTCGCAAAGTTTTGGATCAAAATCGGTTTGTGTAGTTCGCCAGTTTGTTAATTCACCCCAAGAATTTCCTCCTTTCGGATATCCATCAACTCCAATATCTCCTGTTAAATATCCATTTTTGCCTCCGTTTGCGGTATAATATGGAACCGTATCAACCAAAGATTTTATAAAATCTTGCGCTGCTTTTTTATACGAAATTTGATTGCCTTCGCCATCTTTCACCGGCACACCATTTTGGTACATAAATTCACCCCATTGTTTATATGCAATAAGTAAAGCCATTGCAATATCGTAATCGCCATCGGCAGCCGAATGTGTTGGACTTGAACCAACGCCATGGTCGGCAAAGCAATTCCAACCGGGCATTCCAATTCCCGCTTCGGGATCTTTACAAACAAGACGATTGTTCACCACATAGCCTTGACGCAACCACGAACCATCGGAATATTTTTTCACTTTGGAAAGTCTATTGTCGTGAACCCACATCCACAAACCATTAAACGTTGGTTGATCGGCAAAAATAGCTGCCGCTAAAAGCATATAGCCATCGCCTTCCGAACAAAATTCGGCTCCGCCGTGCGGCAAAGTTACAGTCCCCAATTTCACAAAGTTATTGTATGTTATATAAGGAACTCCACAATGCGTTCCTCCATCGTAACGACAGCGATGTGTCATGATTTCGTATGCCTCACGCCCTGCTTTTTCCATATCGGCATGAGTTACTCCTTCGGCATTATATTTTGCCAAAGTTTTTCCTTTGGCATATTCCAAAAACTGAGGATAGGGAAACGATGGATTTCCTGAATTTATACTAATCGGAATATAATCAGCATTCAACCATAATCTTTGCGCTATTGCTACATACGAAAAAAATAGCAAAGTAAAAAGCGTACAAAAAGAGTGAAATATTTTTTGCGAAGTCATAATGATATTTTTTCATGTTTCTACAAATTCTTCAAAAATACGAAAAACATATAGTATAGACTATGTGAAAATTAAAAACGTTTCAAAAAAAGTAAAAACTTTAGTAATACATAACAACATGTTCAATTTCAACAAAATACATATAAATGTTTGAAGAAACAAATTAGATTTTCCGTTTTATTGCAAAAATAATAGACGAATTCAAGCAATCTTTGTTTTTTTTCATATATTTGCACAACTGCCTAGTGTCAAAAAAAGGCAGAATAACATTTTTGTTTGGAAAACGATAAGAATAGGAAACAATGAAAAAAAATTACATTTCTATTATTGCTGTATTTTCATCTTTGCTTTTTGCAAATGTGGTACAAGCGCAAGATCCTAACTATTCTCAGTTCTATTTAAAGGAGACATACTACAATCCTGCGATGACCGGTATAAATCCCGGTTTAAGAGGAACTATCACTGATCGTCACTTATGGACGAGTGTCCCCGGAGAATGGGGAACACAAAGTATTTGTTTCGACTATTATGATAACAAATTTGCACAAGGAGGTATTGGAGCTTTCCTTACAAGAAATACTCAAGGGGAAAATTGGTTAAATACATTTCAAGGAGGGTTGGCATATGCTAAACAAATTCGCGTTCTTCCTGATCTTATGTTCCAAATTGGTGCTGGAGCTCAGTACATTCACAAAAGTTTGGATTTCAGCGACATGATATTCACCGACCAATTAGACCCTCGCTTTGGAGCAATCTACGAAACAGAATTTCAACTTCCCAAAGGTGAAGATTATGGATCTTTAGGAGTTTTAGACTACAATGCTGGTACTGCTGTACAATTCAATATTCGCCAAACTCCAGTAAAATATTTAGCTACTGGTGTTTTTGGTGTGGCATTTCACCACCTATCACAACCTGACATGTCATGGTTAGACGATGGTCAAGAAGCTCCCCTTCCTATGAAATTTACAGCACACGGTTATATGCAATTTAGAATTAACCGTCAAGGTTTCCATAACAGGTATTTCTTGCTTTGTCCTGGCTTCATCTTTGAAAACCAAGCAGAAGCTAACCAATGGTTCAAAGGTTCCGAATCGGGTGCAAAAACACTTACTTTCGGTATGAATGCAACGATTCCATCAAAAGTATCGTTTATGTCTTCTCTCTATTTAGGAGTTTGGTGTCGTAAACAATACTACAAAAAAGAATCTTTGGAGGATATTGTTAATGACATAAAAGCAAAAAGTTTCGATGCTCTTATTTTTACTGTTGGCTACATTAAATACTCTAAAGACAAAAAACAATTGTACCAGTTCTTATATAGTTATGATATGACTATCTCAAATGCTGGACTATCAACCGGTGGTACTCATGAGGTTACATTAAGTTTTGAAATTCACAATTTGGCAATCAAGGGATCTACCAAGAGACGTTCTGCCGTAGCTCACCCGAACGATAAATTCTTGAGATAATATAATTCTTACGATATAAAAAAAGGGCGGTAGAAACTATCGCCCTTTTCATTACACAAACTTGTTTTGCCTACTTTACTTCAACAATGAAATAATTTTTTTTACCTTTTTGAACAAGTATATAAGAACCATTCAAAACCTCATCAGAATTAACATCCATATCAATAGCAGAAACTTTCGTTTTGTTTATGCTAACACCTCCACCTTGAATTGTTTTTCTTGCTTCGCCTTTGCTTGGAAATATTGTTGTCTTTTCCGCTAAGAAATCTATTATAGAAATGCCCACTTCTACGTCTCTCTTTGCGATTTCGAATGTTGGTACGCCTTCAAAAACAGATAAGAATGTTTCTTTATCGAGATTCTTCAATGAATCACTAGTTGCGTTTCCAAACAATATGTTTGAGGCTTCCAATGCTGCTTCATAATCTTCTTCGCTATGAACCATTGTTGTAACCTCTTTTGCCAAACGTTTTTGTAAAATGCGCAAATGAGGAACTTGTTCTTGTTCTGCAATCAAAGCATCTATTTCATCTTTGGGAAGCATGGTGAAGATTTTGATGAATTTCTTCGCATCATCATCGCTTACGTTTAACCAGAACTGGTAGAACTTGTATGGCGATGTATAACGACGATCTAACCAAACGTTACCTCTTTCTGTTTTTCCGAATTTACCACCGTCAGCTTTTGTAATCAATGGACAAGTCAAAGCATATACTTCTCCCCCGTTCATTCTACGAATTAACTCCGTACCTGTGGTAATATTTCCCCACTGATCAGACCCACCCATCTGCAACTTACAGTTTTTATGTTCGTTGAGATATACATAATCGTATCCTTGCAAAAGTTGATATGTAAATTCTGTAAAACTCATTCCACTCGAAGATTCGCCACTGAAACGCTTTTTTACAGAATCTTTTGCCATCATATAATTAACGGTAATCAACTTACCAACGTTGCGAGCAAAATCAAGGAACGTGTAATCTTTCATCCAATCATAATTATTCACTAGTTCTGCGGCATTAGACGCATTACTATTAAAGTCGAGGAAATGTTCCAACTGCTTGCGAATACACGAAATATTATGTTTTAACGTTTCTTCGTCAAGTAAGTTACGTTCGGCTGACTTGCCCGAAGGGTCGCCAATCATACCGGTTGCACCACCTATTAAAGCGATTGGTTTATGTCCACAACGTTGAAAATGTCTCAACATCATCACACCACACAAGTGTCCAATATGTAAAGAATCAGCTGTTGGATCAATGCCCAAATATGCTGTTGTCATTTCTTTTGCGAGTTGCTCTTCTGTCCCCGGCATCATGTCGTGAAGCATTCCTCGCCATTTCAATTCTTCTATGAAATTCATTGATATAAACTTTTCGCAAAGATAATATTTGTTTACTTTTGTACAACCACAAAAGAATAGAATGAATTTCAATGACAATACCGCAGCTCTCCAAGTAATCCAATTCATAAACGGGACGAATCGCTCTATTTTTCTTACAGGAAAAGCTGGTACGGGAAAAACCACCTTATTGAAAAACATAGTAGAGAACACCCATAAAAGCGTTGTAATAGTTTCCCCCACGGGCATTGCAGCACTAAATGCTGGAGGCGTAACTATCCATTCCATGTTTCAACTACCTCCTTGCTGCTTTGCTCCCGCACTGAATTTTGAAGAAGAGGAAATTCCGTTTGCAATCATGCCCTTAAAAAAAGTTCCTCGCGAAGTTTCAAGAATGGCAGGATGGAAACGACAAGTACTTCGAAAAATGGAACTCCTTGTGATTGATGAAGTGAGTATGCTTCGAGCTGACCTTTTAGATGCAATAGACACAGCATTGCGCAGTATCCGCAGAAGAAAAAATCAACCATTTGGTAGCGTACAAGTGCTTTTTATTGGCGATATGCTTCAACTCCCCCCGGTAGTAAAAAAGGAAGAATGGAATTTTTTGAAACAATACTACCAAAGCATGTATTTCTTTGATGCTCAGGTGTTGCAAACAGCCCCTCCGTTAGTTCTAGAACTCGAAAAAATCTATCGTCAAGACGATCAACTTTTTATTGACATATTGAACAATTTGCGTAACAACCTTTTTGTACAACGCGATGTAAATGAACTTAATAAGCATTATATCCCGAATTTCGTTCCCCCGGAAAAAGTGCCGTACATTTTTATTACTACGCACAATAAAAAAGCTGACGCCATAAATGATGAAAAATTGCGGAAAATCAAAAAGGAATCGTTCACGTTCAAGGCAGAAATACGCGGAACATTCCCTGAAAATATCTTTCCTCTCAATCCTGATTTGGAATTAAAAGTTAGTGCTCAAATTATGTTTGTGAAAAATGATTACGAACAAGGGCAAAAATACTACAATGGAAAAATTGGAGAAATTCATGAACTTACTGAAGATAGCATTTCTGTCGTTTTTCATGAAACAGGACAAATTGTAAAAGTGGAGAAATTCACCTGGGAAAATACTCGTTACACGCTTGACAAAGCTACCGGACAAATTGAAGAAGAAGTTCTTGGAACATTTACTACCTATCCAATTAAATTAGCGTGGGCTGTCACTGTACATAAAAGTCAAGGTCTTACATTCAAAAACGCAATTATTGACATTTCTGAGGCATTTGCTCCTGGACAAATATACGTTGCCCTTTCACGACTTGAATCGCTTGATGGCTTGGTTCTTTCGGAACCTATTGTTGACAATTATCCTGACCAAGACAAACGTGTGCTTTCGTTTACCAATAATAAAGAAAGCGACGTGGAACTTGAAAATATCTATAAAATTGAATTACAACGATATATAGAACAAACTGTTCTTTCCAGTTTCAATTTTGAGGCTCTCAAAGAAGAATTTGAGAATCAAATTGGGGAATTTGAAGACTTGGAAGAAGACACTCGATCGCCAAAGCGATACCTCAAAACAAGTATCTTAGAATTAGAACCTAAAATTGACAACCTTGTGATTGTTGCAGGAAATTTTTCGGTGCAACTTCAAAACATTATAAACCATCGCGACAACGATACGTTGTATAAACGAATAGAAGACTCTATTGCTTATTTTGAGCCTCTCTTTGAAGATATCTCTACTAATATCTATCAAATTATTGCGAATGCGAGTTCGCTCCGAGGAACAAAGCAATACATCACTGATTTGCAAACGTTTGAATTGGTGTTTTTCAATACTCAACAAAAAATAAAGAAATGTTTACGCATGCTTGAATCTGCACTATCAGGCAAATCTTTTGATAAAAAGAGTCTTGAAGTACCTATTGACTTTGAAGCGAGAAAAAAAATGTTCTTGCAAAAAGTGACAATAAGTAAAAAGAAAACCAAAGCATCAAAATATGAAAACAAGGGATTCGACACCAAAGAAGTCTCTTTTCTGATGTATGCCGATGGCTTGTCTATTGATGACATTGCCGAAGAGCGCGGATTAACTAAAAAAACAATATGCAAACACCTTGAATACTATTTAGCCGAAGGCGAATTAAATATCACCGATTTTGTGCCTGAAGATAAAATTCGAGAAATTAGTTTAGTAGCTGCAAAAAAAGGAACCCTGACCCTCTCTAGAATTAAAGAAGATTTGCCTGAATGTGATTATCAAGAAATTCGTTTTGTTTTGGCAGCCATGGAGGGTAGTAATCACTAGAATCTCTACTGTATATGAAGAATTTTACCTTCATATGAATCACCATCAGCTACAATTCGTACGTTATACATTCCCCGAGCTAATTTTGAAATTGGAATTATAAATTTCCCATTTTGCATAGTATATTCTCCCGACGAAACCACATTACCAACAGCATCAACAAGAGAAACGTGAATTGAGGTATACACTTTTACTTTAAACTGAAGAGAAAATTCATTGTTGCAGATAGTAGGATACAAAACTACACCTGGACTCTGAGAAACCGTTCGTTTTGATGTATATAGCAATGGATACTGTAAAACACTCGCAGAATCAGGATTAAAATGATATTTTGATTTTGCAATAATAGGTTGAACACCAACATTATACATTAATTCATAATTCGCATACGACAACCATACGGTATCAAAATAAAAATAACCATCAACTAATGATTCTGTATCGTTATAGAGGTATGCGGAAAGGTTTTCTTCATACTCTGCAGTATCTATACAAATGCCATAATAAAACGTTGTATCTATATATAACAACGAATCAAGATGAATTTGATTGAAATACTTAGACTTTAAAAGTGCGTTGCTAATAGTTTTACGTGTTAATTCTTTCGTTAAATCAGAATTCCACACTACTACATCGGTCGTTTTTGAATTATTGGGAATACTTGCTACAGCGATTTTAATTCCCCTAACATACGTTGGGTACGACAATTCTATTTTGTTTGCAAAACACGTAGCTTTTAACTCATTTGCGCCAGACAAGTTTGATACTGATTTCTCTGAAACTGTATAAAAAGGTGTCGTTCTCTTTATCGCACCCAAGGAATCTATGCTAAACAATGCATCTGTTGCTTCTGTTACAAGAGTATTTGAAATTTTGTTCGCAAAAAAAGGCTTTTCAAACGAGATTGTTTGCAAGGTATCAGGGATCTCTGTAACATGAAGCGAAACACCATAATGCGCAGGCAACCCTATGTCTTCAGTATTGACCCACCCTTTTGAATGACGGACATAGGCTGTGCCCACAGCATCCACTTGCGACATAAAGCCCGAGAACGCAGTTGAATTATTTGCTATTTCGTATCCTACCCAACAATTACCATTAATAGCAATAGGCTCTGGCATTTCAAAATGCACCCATATAGAATCTTGCAGCATACTCTTTGTCATTGGAATAGAATACACCTCGGTTTCCGGTGAAGTAGAACCTGTCCATATAACAAAACGAACATTCGATAAATCTTGAGTGGTGTCTATCTTACCACAAATATTAACATCGTAAATTGATTGGTTCAAAAAGAACCGTTCGGCAAACATTTGCCAGCCAAGTTCATTCACACCACTCCAAAGTCCATCGGCTTTTTCTCCAAAATCAAACACATGTAAGGTATCTATATTTGAAACATTTGTGGCAACATTGGTTGGTAAAAAATATGGATCATATCCACTACACATGGTTGCATTAGAATTAAACGGATCAAGCCAAGGCTGCAATCTATACTGAGTTCCTTCATAGTAATCCCATGCCATAGAAAACTTCGAGAAATAATCATTTACCGAATATGAACAATCCGCTTCTCCTCCCGACAATGTCCCAATAATGAGATGATTGTTATTAAACAACGATGACCCAGAAGAACCTCCCTCTGTAGTACCGAATTCCCAATCTGCAACTCTCCAATGTCCGTTGGTCGCATATGTCTGCTCAACGGTTTTAAAAGTTGTACTTGTAACTTTTCCATTATCTACCGAGATTTTCTTCACATCGCCTTTGGGATGATGAATACATATCGCTCCATTTTCTATTATTGTAGATGTGGTCCATCCTGCATAATATGGTTTGTATGATTTGGGAGGAATTTTATTCATTTTTAGCAACGCAAAATCAACTTTAGTATCAGGCGAAGTTGCTATTAATGAAGAGCCTGAAATAGTATAAGGAGATGTCTTTGATGCATCATTTCCACATTCTGAGTTTTCGTAATTAAAATAGAAAACGGTTTTTAATGCCTGCGTATTTGACGGTACACAATGATTTGCCGTTACAACATACGGAGTGTTGTCCTTTGATGTATTGCCAATGAGTGTACCTGTACACATCGTGATTCCTTGTATAATTAGTTTGCAAACAGATTGTTTTTCGTTTTGCCAACTCTGTCCTAACGCACAATTTATATCAACATTGCAACTTGCAGATGTAGACTTTAAACCGGTAGAATAATGCATTATATTTTTATAATCATGGGACACTTGCGTCAGTATCCATGAACCTTTAGTGCTTGTTTGAAGAGGCTCTACATAACGAACAAACACATTATCGCCTTGCAACAATGGCGTTGGCAAAATGGCTGTTATACCTGATTCTATTGGAGAAAAAACTATTCGATTTTCCGATTTTTTAGAATATACCGATAAATATGCACCAGAAGGAATTTGTACTTGTTCAAAAATTAAGTTTAATGAATATGCACCATCCGACTGTATAGAAAATGCGTATATCAATGAATCGCCAATTTGTAATGGCTTTATATCGTCTTTTGATATATGTACAAAAAACGGATAGGCAAACGTGTATTCCCCATCTTTTTTATCATCATAATCAATTGTATCAGGCAATGGAGACATTGTAAATTGAGGAAAGAATGTCGCCGATGAATCAAAAAAATGGGTTTGAGATTGAGCAAAAGAAAAAAACGATACGCATACTATGCATATCGTTATAGAAACTTTTTTGAAAGTATTAATCAAGTTCGAGTCCCAAAACAAGCACATCATCTATTTGTTTTCTTGTTCCTTTCCAATCTTCAAAAGTCTTATCCAATAATTCAGATTGGTCTTCCATAGGTATAGAACTCGATTCAAATAGCAATTTTTTGAATCGTGTTCCTAAGAATTTTTTGTTGTTTTCGCCACCAAACTGGTCTTGGAATCCATCGGAGAACATATACAAACGCGTTCCATGTGTGTACGGGAATTTATGATTGGTGTATACTGTACCACTTTCTGAAGTTATTGATCCACCTACCGAAGCCATATCTCCTTCTATTGTTTCAATCAAATCATCATGAACACAATATGCTATATGGTTTGCAGCTGCTATTTGCACAGTACGAGTATCTTTGTCTATCAAACACAACGTAATATCCATACCGTCTTCTTGCGAATCAGGAGTTGCACTTTCTTTTTGATTCAATGTGGTACGAACACCTGTATTCAATATATCAAGTATTTCGGCTGGAGTGCGCAATCGTTTGTAGGTAATTTGTTGTAATAATGTTACTCCAATCATAGACATGAAGGCTCCGGGAACACCATGACCTGTACAATCTACAACGGCTACATACATTTTATTTTCTTTTTCCATAAACCAATAGAAGTCTCCACTTACCACATCACGAGGCTTAAACAAGACAAATGCATTTGGAATATAATCGTGAAGTAACGTTATAGGAGGCAAGATTGCGTCTTGAATACGTTTTGCATATCGAATGCTATCACGAATCAAACGATTCGATTTTGACAATTCCTCATTGTTTCGAACCAACAAATCACTCTGTAATTCCAATTTTACTTTTTGTTGTTCTATTTCTGCGGTACGTTCTTTAACCTTTCGCTCCAAGTTTGCATTTTCTTCTTTGTATACATGTTCACGGTACTTGATGTAACTATATATACCAAGTCCGAGAATTAAAATCAACAAAGAATAAAACCAAGTAGTCTTCCAAAATGGAGGAACTATTGTGATTTTTAATTGTGTAATTTGATCACTCCAAACACCGTCATTGTTAGTTGCGGTTACCTCAAACACATAGTTACCACCTGCCAAATTCGTGTATGTTGCAGATCGTTTGCTTGCATCTGTATAGTTCCAATCTTCATCAAATCCAACCAAACGATATTTATACTGAACCTTAGCTGGAGCTACGTTGTTTAAAATTGAGAAATCTAATGAAAAGTTATGTTTATACGAAAGCTTCAATTCCTTTGTGGTTGTAATTGATTGGTTCAAGACGACATCGCCCTGTACTTTTTCTCCAATTTCAACCAATTTGTTATAAATCTTCAGCTCAGTAATAACCACACGACCGGTATACGTATCGTTGAGAATGCTGTCTGGATTAAAATAAGAAACTCCTTCAGAACCTCCAAAGAATAGCATTCCTGATGTTGAGCGGTATGAAGCACGTTCGTTAAATGAATTGCCTTGCAATCCATCTGCTTGAAAATAATTTGTAAACGTCTCTGCAAATGGGGCAAATTTTGAGATACCATAACAAGTACTTACCCATATATTTCCTCGTTTATCTTCTTGCATACCTAACACCATATCGTTGGTTAGGCCATGAGAACGATGAGTATAAGGAGTAAATATTTTTTCACGACGATTATATTTTGACAAACCACCACCACCAGTTCCCACCCAAAATGTACCATTGTTGGTTTCAAACAACGAATACACTATTCCATTATTCAATGAATTAGGATCATTCCTATCTGATTCCAAAAAATCAACCTTATTTGTTTCCGGATTTACCCTCATGATACCTTTGCCATTAGTCCCAGCCCAAATCATATCTTGAGAGTCTTGCATAACACACCAAACCACGTTACGCATAAAATTTGAGGTGCTAATATTGTATGTAGTAAATTTCCCATTTTCCCATTCAAATTTACAAAGTCCACCTCCATACGTTCCTATCCAAAGACGTTGTTTATTATCTAAACACAATGCGGTTACGGCATTATTTGACAAGACGTTGCGCATATCATCGGCATATAAATATACATCAAGCACACCTTTATCTAGTGAGAACCGGAAAAGTCCGTTACCATCTGTACCAAGCCAAAAGAATCCTCTTGGATCTTGTACAATGGATGTTATCATATTAAAATTATTACTGCCTTTGCCCTGAAATGTTTTTACGACATTAAAATTTTTATCATAAAGTAACAATCCTGCGCCACGTGTCCCGACTAAAAATTTTCCATCATATTCAGGAGAAAAATCTTTTATCTCCCAAAATGCCATTACATTATTAGATGAAACCAACGATGAAAAAGCGAAACTAGGATGTAAAATAGAAAACTTTTTACGATGAGTGTTATATTTATTCAAACCAGCAGTTTCAGAACCAACCCACAGAATTCCGGACTTATCACGTACAATGGAAAGGATATTGTTTGAATTCAATCCATACTCATGTTGATTCATCATTTCATAACCGAGGATTTTTTTAGTTGAAATATCAAACATATTTAATCCACCTCCACGCGTACCAACATACATTATGTTTGAAATGGTATCTTCATAAAAAGTCCACACTATGTCACTTGATAACGACATGGTATCAGTTGGATCACTTTTAAATATTTCATACTTGTACGTTTCAGGATTCATAACCCCAAAGCCACCATAATATGTACCTATCCAGAGATCACCATTTTGATCGTTTTCGATACACATTATATCTCGTTCTATGAAATTAATGTGATGGAAAATTCCAGTAGCTTTATCAAACTTATCAAGCCCTCCTCCTTCGTTCACACCAACCCATATATTACCAAAACGGTCTTTATTTACAACACGAACTTGATTACTTCCAATTGAGTTTAAGTTATTCGGATTGTGTTTATACGAGGTAAATTTGCCAGTTTTTCTATCATAGCAGTTCAAACCGCCGCCATACGTTGCTATCCATATAAGCCCTTCATCATCCTCAACAATGTCGTACACGTCATTGTTACTCAACGAATTCGGATTTTTCGGATCGTGCATAAAATGCGTAAATGCCTCTGTTATAGGATTGTATACATTTAAACCTCCTCCCAGTGTTCCTATCCATATTTTTCCATATGAATCAAGATATAAACACAAAATACGGTTCGTTGAAATTGAAGTGGTATCGGTAGCAGAAGGTTTGAACACCTTGAATGTATAGCCATCATAGCGATTTAAACCATCAAGAGTTGCAATCCAAAGAAAGCCTGTTGAATCTTGCATAATCGAGTTGATACTCACTTGTGACAAGCCTTCATCCATAGAAACTTCCTCAAAATACATCTGGTTCTGTTTCTGAGCAAATCCTGATAAGGAAACAAATAATATTAGTATGTAACAAAAAAATCTTCTCATATTGTACGACTATAATAAAGTAAAGGTATGACTTTTCTTTTTACTAATAGTCTTAACTTCATAAAAATTTTCAACTCTATCGCAACTCAGCATTCAATTCTTTTTTATAATTATCAATCAAACGATTCATAACGTTGTCTATTTGGATATCGGTCAACGTTTTTTGCTCATCTTGCAATACGAACGAAATAGCATATGATTTCTTTCCTTCCGGAATACCTTTACCTTCGTATACATCAAACGCATTTACCGACTTCAATATTTTACGTTCGGTAGAAAAAGCTACTTTTTGTATTTGCTCAAATTGAATATTTGAATCTATCAACAAGGCCAAATCTCTTCGTACACTAGGTGCTTGTGGCAATTCTTTTACTTGCACTTTTTGACGATAGTTTTGTATCAAAACATCCCAATAGATTTCAGCATAATAAACTGGTTTATCAATATCAAATTTCTTCAATAATGATTTTGAAACAACTCCCAAACGAGCGATGGGCTTGTTGTTTAGAATTGTACATTGCAAACCTGAAAGCATATCATCACTTTGTGGCACAAAATGAATGTTTTGCATATCAAAACGTTGCAACACTTTTTGCACCGCTGATTTTATATCATAGATTGTCACATCTTGCTGTTTTTCAGCCCAATACAACGATGTTTTTTTTCCAGTCATGCACAAAGACAAACAACTTGTTTCGCCGAATTTCTCTGTTACATTTCCTTCACTTGCTTTGGTAAAATAGATATTTCCAAATTCAAATAACGACAAATCATTTTGTTGACGATTAATGTTATATATAACCACCTCCAAAGCACTGAATATCATTGTATTGCGCATACAATCCAATTCTGCACTCAATGGGTTTAATATCTTTACCAAATGATTTTTTATATCACTTTGCAAATCTGTATAGTATGCCGAACTTGTAAGCGAATTGTTCATGATTTCATACCAACCACTTCCAACCAACATATCAGCAACAGTATTGCGTATCTTGTTTTGGTTCACGCCAACGTGATGGGTAATTGCAGCATGTAAATTTGAAGAAAGTTCCACGTTGTTGTACCCATAGATACGTAAAATATCTTCCACTACATCCTCAGCGCGTTGCACATCAACACGATATGGTGGAACGAGTATATTTAGATTTCGCCCTTCTTCTGAAACAATTTTCATTTCCAAGCCTGAAAGAATTTTCTTGAGAACATCGTCTCCGATATTTTTACCTATCAACGAATATACTTTATCCACGTTTAGTGCTACCGGGAACGAAGCAAATGTTTCAGGATGTGAATCAAATATTGGTCCGCAAATTTCGCCACCTGCTACTTCTTGAATCAACAAGGCAGCACGCTTCAATGCGTAGATTGTAATATTAGGGTCTATACCACGTTCGTAGCGGAACGAAGCATCGGTATTTAATCCATGACGACGAGCCGTTTTACGAACTGTTACCGGATTGAAATATGCACTTTCTATAAAAACAGAGGTAGTTGTTTCTGTAACTCCCGAATCTTGGCCACCGAATACACCCGCTATACACATTGGTTTGGTAGTACTGCATATCATCAAATCTTCCGATGACAATTCGCGTTCTACGCCGTCCAACGTTGTCATTTTTGTTTTATCAGCAACCGTTTTTACTTGTATTTCAGCGCCTTCAATTTTTGCAACATCGAATGCATGAAGCGGTTGAGCCATTTCATGTAAAATAAAATTGGTTACGTCAACCACATTATTTATTGGTCGTAAACCAATAGCTTTCAACTTCGCTTGCAACCATTCTGGAGATTCTTTTACAGTAACCCCAGAAACCACAACACCCGTATAACGAGGGCACAAATCGGGACGTTCAACTACAACAGAAATTGGTGATTTCGTATTTGACAATTTGAATGCATCAACCGAAGGGTATTTAACGGTAGCAGAGCCGTTTACGTTCAAATATGCTGCCATATCGCGAGCAACGCCAATGTGAGATGCAGCATCGACACGATTTGGCGTTAATCCAATGACAATGCAATAATCGTCTTCAACTTTGAAGTACTGTGCTGCTGGTGTGCCTGCCTGAACAGAATCTGGCAGCACCATAATGCCGTCATGACTTGTTCCAACACCTATTTCATCTTCAGCGCAAATCATTCCGCGAGATTCTTCACCACGAATTTTTGATTTTTTAATCACAAATTCTTTGTCACCATCATACAACTTTGTACCTTCTGTTGCGACAATAACAGTCTGACCTGCTGCCACATTCGGTGCACCACAAACTATTGGTAAAATTTCAGGACCGCCAACATCAACGGTAGTAATATGCAAATGGTCAGAATTCGGATGTTCTACACAAGTCAAAACTTTACCTACAACTATGCCTTCCAAACCACCTTTTATAGTCTGATATTTTTCAACCCCTTCAACCTCCAAACCTATGTCTGTCAATATTTTTGATGCTTTCTCTACATCAATATCTAACTGAATGTAATCCTTCAGCCAATTCCACGAAATATTCATTGTATACTTTATATTTTTACCAAAAACAAAAGTACTTAATTTTTATGGATTTTTTTGGCTCTATATTCATTTTCTTATATTCATTTTTAAACTTATAAAATTAAATACTTTTGAGTTATGAAACTAAATCTAGTATAATGAATAAACCTCGGAGCTATTAGACCAAGGTTTATCTCCGAACCGAAAAAACACATCACTCATTTTTCGGTACATCTGAAAAAAAACGTACCTTCGCAAAAAATAATTCAATGACGTCAAAACGACCTATTATTCTTATCACAAATGACGATGGTGTTGATGCGCAAGGCATTCGCTATTTGGCTGAAATCATGCACGAATATGGTGAAATTTACGTTTGTGCGCCACAACAACATCAATCGGGCATGGGGCAAGCTATTACACTTCAAACTCCATTACGCACAAAATGCATTAAAGACGAAGGTGACGTGCATGTGTATTCTGTAAGTGGTACGCCCATTGACAGCATGAAATTTGCACTCGATCAACTCTTGCCTAATCACACAGCAGACCTTGTTGTTTCGGGCATAAATCATGGTTCCAATTCCGCAAATAGTGCAATTTATTCAGGTACTGTTGCATGTGTCCGTGAAGGTGCTATCAATCGTATTCCTTCCATAGCTTTTTCAAGTCTTGATTTCTCATCAACAATCAATTTTGAACCATATAAACCATATATCAAAAAAATTACTGAGGCTATTCTTGCTAATGGTCTTGACAAACATGTTTTTTTGAATGTTAATTTCCCAAAACCTGACCGAAAAATCAAAGGAATGCGGGTATGCAAACAGGCTTCTGGAATTTGGATTGAAAAATTCATAAAATTAACTGATCCTCTCAATCGCCCATACTACTGGCTTTCTGGAGAATTTTCAAACGAAGAACCGGAAAATCAAAATACTGATGAATGGTGCTTAGAACATGATATTATTTCTATAGTTCCGCTTAAAGTTGAAGAAACAGATATAAAAACGATGCAATCACTTGCGTTTTTAAACTCCACTCTATGAAAGAAAAATTTGACAAAACTTGGTTAGGACTTGTTTTAGGGATACTCTTACCTCCTATTTCATCTTATGTAGTTTACTTGTGGTTTAACAAAACCAATTCTTACCTTGAGTTTATGTACAAACTGCAAGTATGGGGCATTCGCACAGAGGTTCTTTTATGGTGCCTTTTGCCTATTTCATTTGTGTTTGCGCTATTCTACTTCTTGCACTACGACAATGCATCAAAAGGCGTGGTATTGCCCACAATGATTTATACTATTATTTTACTTATTCTGGACTCATTATAATATGTTTTACTACCTTATTGCAGGCGAAGCCTCAGGAGATTTGCACGGGTCAAACCTCATCAAAGAATTGAAAAAAATTGACAGCAACGCAACTTTCCGCATTTGGGGAGGAGATTTGATGGCTAAAGCTGCTGATGTAGAGTTGGTAAAACATTATCGTACATACGATTACATGGGTGTTGTGGAAGTTGTAAAACATGCTAAGCTTATCTTGAATAATATTGCTTTGTGCAAAAGCGACCTCCTTTCTCACAAACCCGACGCAGTGATTTTCATTGACTTTCCGGGTTTTAACTTAAAGATTGCTCCAACGGCAAAAGAAGCAGGAATCCCTACATTTTTCTACATCTCACCAACGGTTTGGGCATGGAAGGAAAATCGGGTAAAAACTATCAAAGCGAACATTGACCACATGTTTGTGGAATTGCCGTTTGTAAAAACATTCTACGAAACGCGCCACAACTATCACGTTGATTTTGTGGGCCACCCGCTTCTTGACTCTATTGCACAATTCAAAGAGCAATTCACGCCTCAAACGTTCAAAACAACGAACAATCTGCCTGCGGAGAAAAAAATCATTGCTGTGTTGCCGGGCAGCCGCGAATATGAGATTCGTGAAAACCTAAAAACGATGCAATCGATTTCGGAAAATTATTCCGACTATCAATTTGTAGTAGCAGGTATGTCACGTTTCCCTCTTGATTTTTACAAGAAACACATCACGACAAACAACCTTTCGGTAGTGTTTGATCAAACGTATGAATTGCTCAAGAAATCCGACGCCGCCATTGTGGTTTCGGGTTCGGCTACGCTTGAAACTGCCATTCTCAATGTGCCGGAAATCGTTGTTTACCAAACAAGTCCTATCACATTCTATTTAGGAAAATTGTTTGTAAAACTCTCAAATCTTGGATTGCCAAACCTTATTATGGGACACGAAATTGTGCCGGAACTTTTGCAAGCCGACATGACTCCGAAAAAGCTTTCAAAAGCATTGGATTCCATTTTGTTTGATGCAGATTTTCGTAACAAAATATTGGAGAACTACACGTTGCTCCGAGAAAAATTAGGCAACGAAGGTGCAGCTCGCCGTGTTGCTGAACACATACAAACGTATTTAGGAAAGAATTAACGTACTTTTTCGAATACCAAAACCGTGTGATTCGGAATGTACATTTTCAAGTAATGTTCTGAATACAATCCTTCTTCTACCGGCAGAGAAAAATAACTAATTGACTCGTCAATACGATTCAAACCGCCATATTTTGGAGAATCATTATTGAGAACAATCTTATACTCGCCTTCTGGCATTGCAATTCCATATCCTTCAAATGATTGTGTAGGATTGAACGAGAACACGAAAAACAATCCGTCACGTTCAAAAGCAAGAATTTGGTCTTGATTGTTGTCATGGATAAAACGTGAACGATTTTTGAAGAAATTCGGATGGGTATTAACCATCGCAATCATATCCTTATCAAAACAATCCAAGAATTTATATCGCAAACATTCTTCCGTCTTTAAATGCCACTGACGGCGAGCGTAGTGATATGACCAATCGTTGCCTTCGCGCGGAAAATCTATCCATTCGGGGTGACCAAATTCGTTTCCCATGAAATTGAGATATCCGTTTTGCGCTGTTGCTAGCGTGAGCATTCGGATTTCTTTATGAAGTGCTATTCCTCTATCAATGACTAGACTTGGAATTGCCACATGCATACTCGTGTACATTTCTTTATCCATCAAGCGGAATGCGATGGTTTTGTCGCCTACCAATGCCTGATCGTGGGACTCAACATACGAGATTACTTTTTCATCAGCACGGGCTTGTGTCAATTCGTAATACATACTACCCACTTGCCAATCTTCATCGCGATAGTCTTTAAGGAGTTTAATCCAATAATCGGGAACGCCCATAGACAAACGATAATCAAAGCCAAGACCACCATCGGCAAACGGTGCCGCAAGTCCAGGCATTCCACTCATATCCTCGGCTATAGTGATTGCTGATGGTTTGACATCGTGTATCAATTTATTTGCAAATGCCAAATAGACAAATGCGTCATCGTCTTCGTTGCCATCATAGTAGCGCTCGTAGCAATCAAAAGCACGTCCCAATCCATGATCCCAATACATCATACTGGTTACGCCATCGAAACGGAATCCATCAAAATGGAACTCTGACAACCAATATTTGCAGTTAGAAAGCAAAAAGTGAATAACTTCGGGCTTGCCATAATTGAAACATTTTGAATCCCACGCAGAGTGTGTTCCCTTGTCTCCTTTATGGAAAAATTGATAGTCCGTGCCATCATATTTCCCCAAACCTTCTATGGTATTTTTTACGGCATGTGAATGAATTAAATCCATTATCACACGCATACCCATACCATGAGCGGTGTCAATCAATTCCTTCAATTCTTCGGGAGTTCCAAAGCGAGAAGATGGTGCAAAGAAACTTGACACGTGATATCCAAACGAGCCATAGTATGGGTGCTCTTGGATAGCCATGAGTTGAACCGTGTTGTACCCAGATTCTTTGATTTTTGGCAATATATTTTTCGTGAATTCGGCATAAGTTCCTACCTTGTATTCTTCGGTAGCCATGCCCACATGTGCTTCATAAATAAGCGGAGCCTGATTTATTGTTGGCAGAGGATTTTTCCATTGATATGGTTCTACATCCCAAATTTGTGCATTAAAAATTCCCGTTTTTTCATCTTGTACTACGCGTGTTGCCCATGCTGGGATTCGATCACCTTGCCCGCCTTTCCAATAGACCGACAAATGGTAAAGATCGCCATGATTAATTTTATCTATAGGTACTCGTAATTCCCAATAACTCTCTTTTTCCTCAAAAACAAATTCTACTCGTTCTTCCCAATTAGAGAATGTCCCAACTAAACAAATATTCATGGCATTGGGCGCCCATTCTCTAAAAATCCAACACGAATCTGTTTTATGACACCCGAAAAACAAATGTCCGTTGGCAAAAGAATCAAAGCTCATGGTTTCTTGCAGTAATTCTTTTTCGCGACGTTCTACATACTCTAAACGTCCTACTATAGCGGGTGCGAAAGGTTTTAGCCAAGGATCATTTTCAACATACGAGGGAATTTTCATATTTTTTTAAAATTCTAATTGTGTAAAGGTACAAGTTTCAACGAAAAATGTGAAAGAAAGCTGTTTTTTTTTCGCGAGAGGTAATATTTACACAAAGGTTGATAAGATTCCTACATTTTTTTCCTTTGATAAGGGGTTTTATCTATTTTTTTTTAGATTTTTGTACCATAATAAAAAAGGTTATGAGCGAAATTACTGTGGTTCGTGCAAACAGCGAACACGAAAAATATGCACAAGAAATCTCCGATTTGATTTACAAAGCATCACAAAACAAAGATTCGGGATTGGCGCAACGTACTCCTAACTATATCATTTCTAAAATGAGAGAAGGGAAAGGAGTGATTGCATTTGCAGAAAACAACGAAATTGCAGGATTTTGCTACGTTGAAACGTGGCAACACGGACAATTTGTTGCAAATTCCGGTTTAATTGTAAACCCGAAATTTCGCGGCCTAGGACTTGCTACTCGCATAAAAAAAGAAGCATTTAACTTGTCAAGAGACTTATTTCCCGATGCCAAAATCTTTGGTTTAACCACAAGTGAGGCAGTAATGCGAATCAATACAAAATTGGGGTACAGACCTGTAAGTTACAAACATTTAACCGATGACGATGCATTTTGGAAAGGATGCGAATCGTGCGGCAACTACGACATATTAGAACGTACTGGCCGTACCAATTGCCTCTGCACCGGCATGGTATTCGACCCAAAAGAAGAAAAAAAAAATAGATTTTAAATACAATTACATTATGGCAAAAATAGCAGTACTTGCATTCAGCGGAGGTCTCGATACTTCGTATTGTGCAAAATATTACAGCAAAGAAAAAGGTTACAACGTTCACTCAGTGATTATCAATACCGGCGGATTTTCTGACGAGGAATTAAATAACATTGAAAAACGTGCTAACGATCTTGGCGTAAGTAAACATGTCTGCATAGATATTTCAAAAGAATATTATGAAAAATGTATTCGCTACATGATTTTTGGAAATATTCTAAAAAACAGCACCTACCCTCTTTCGGTAAGTTCTGAAAGAATTTTCCAAGCTATGGCATTGGCACAATATGCTCGCGACATCAAGGCTGACTACATTATTCACGGAAGTACCGGTGCCGGGAACGACCAAGTACGTTTTGATTTGGCATTCAACGTAATTTGCCCAGAAATTGAAATTCTTACCCCTGTTCGTGACGAAAAACTTTCTCGCGAATATGAAATTGAATATTTGAAGAATGAAGGCATTGTTGCCGACTGGAAAAAAGCCGAATATTCTATCAACAAAGGAATTTGGGGAACAAGCATTGGTGGAAAAGAAACTCTCCATTCAAACCAAACTATTCCTGAATCGGCATACCCATCACAATTGGAAGAAAAAGAACCTCGCACTATTGAGTTGGATTTTGACAATGGTGAATTGGTTGCTCTTGATGGCGTTTTGTACCAAAACCCGGTTGACATTATTAAGAAACTCAACGAGATTGCTTCTAAATACGCAATTGGCCGCGATATGCACATTGGCGACACCATTATTGGTATCAAAGGACGTGTGGCTTTTGAGGCTGCTGCTCCTATGGTAATTATCAAGGCGCACCACATGCTCGAAAAGCATAACTTAACCAAATGGCAATTATATTGGAAAGAACAATTGGCAAACTGGTACGGAATGTTGCTTCACGAAGCACAATATATGGAACCTGTTATGCGCAATATTGAGAAATTTATGGAAGACACCCAAACTCACGTTTGCGGTAAAGTTTTCGTAGAACTCAAGCCATACAATTTCACCGTTATTGGTATTGATTCAAAATACGATTTAATGCAAGCTAAGTTTGCCCAATACGGCGAAGTAAACACTGCATTCTCTGGTGAAGACGTGAAAGGATTCACTAAGATTCTTTCTAATCAAATTAAATTGTACGATTCTGTTTGCGATAAATAATTGCAATCGTTTCTTAGTTAAAGAGGCGTCCCATTTTGGAACGCTTTTTTTATACCGTGTGTGAGTTTTGTATAGCAACAAAAAAGAGTCGAGATTGTTTCCCAACTCTTTTAAATTTAATATTGTATTTCGCTATTAGAATATACTTGAGCCATCGAAACAGTGAGTACAAAGTTGTTCTTTTGGCAAACCAATTGCTTCTACCAAGTCTTGCACCGTATTGAATTTCAATGATGTCAAGCCAAAACGCTGACGAATTTCATCAACCATCTTTTTGTGCTTTTTTGAAGAGTCATCTACATATTCTTCAAGATTCTTATCATGGCGACCTTCATATTTTTCTATCAACGAACGAGTAATCAACTCGGTATCTTTTTGCGTAGCTGAAAAGTTCAAGAAACGGCAAGAATAAATAAGTGGCGGACATGTAATTCGCATATGAATTTCTTTTGCTCCGCAATCAAACATTTCCGAAACATTACCGCGCAATTGCGTACCACGAACAATAGAGTCATCGCAGAACACCACTTTTTGTCCGTTCAACATTTGATAATTGGGTATCAACTTCATTTTTGCAACAAGACTACGCATTTCTTGCGTAGGAGGTGTAAAACTACGAGGCCACGTTGGAGTATATTTCACAATAGCACGTTTATATGGAATGCCTTTTTCTATAGCATATCCAATTGCATGGCCAATACCAGAATCTGGAATACCACACACAAAATCAGCTTGAACAGAATCGTTTTGAGCCACTTTCTGCCCTAACGAACAACGAACCTTGTCGACATTGATTCCTTCGTAATCAGAAGAAGGGAAACCAAAATAAACCCACATAAATGAACAAACTTGCATTTTATCATTTGGTTTGCGCAATTGAGTGTACCCGTCAGATGTAATTTTTATAATTTCACCCGGTCCAACGAATTTTTGAATTCTATAGCCCAAGTTATGGAACGCTGTTGGTTCGCTTGAAACGGCATATGCACCTTCCTTTTTTGCGATGGTTACCGGTGTTCTTCCCAATTTATCACGAGCAATAATGATACCGTCTTCGGTCAAAATCAACATTGAGCAAGAGCCTTTTACTTTTTCAAACACATTTTCAATACCCGAAACAAAGTCATTTTTCTCGCAAATCAACATGGCTGCCAATTCGGTTGGATTTGTATCGCCAGAACTTAATTCTGAAAAATGATGTCTTTTAGTTAACAATTCAGCCTCAAGTTCTTTCATGTTGTCGAAACGAGCAACAGTAGCAACAGCAAAGCGGCCTAAGTGAGAATTTATAGCAATTGGCTGTGCATCAGTATCGCTTATTACGCCAATTCCTGATTGCCCTCCTAATTTCGAAAGCGTAGACTCAAATTTTGTCCTAAAATAGGAATTCTCAATATTGTGAATTGAACGACGGAAACCATTTAGTTTGTCACACGTTGCCATACCAGCACGTTTCGTTCCAAGATGAGAATTGTAATCGGTTCCGTAAAACAAGTCTGTTACGCAATCGGTCTTAGATATTGTTCCAAAAAAGCCCCCCATATATGTTTGTTTTTTATAAGGCGAAAATAGGCTTTTTTCTGTACATATACATGAAAGTAGATTCACAAATTTATAAACCGATATAAAATATTCTGTAAGCGTATTACGTATATACAAAGTGCTGTTCAAAAGTAATACTCGTAAAAACATATAGCTTAAGTAAAATCATGTTTTTTTTATTACTTTTGTAAAGTTTTAAAAAGCAAGTATGGGTTTTCTTTCATCAATGTACAATCCGCCGAAACCTCGTGGTTTTAACATGCAAACTCGATATTACGACAAGAAAAAAGAAGATCGAGAGCATCGTCGTGCGATAATTTTGCAACAAGTGAAACTCGAAGAAGGAGAAGAATTACCGAAAGGAGAATTTGTTTCAGATATTCATCGAAAATTCGAACAAAACAAACTATACACAAGAAAAACACGCCATGAGGGGATGAAAGCAATTATAATGATTGCATTTTTACTCTTTTTGGGTGTGTACTTTATAATGCGATTGTAGAGTATGTCCGACATCATTCATCTTTTACCCGATTCAATTGCCAACCAAATTGCTGCTGGCGAAGTTATTCAACGTCCCGCCTCAATTGTAAAAGAATTGGTGGAAAATGCCATTGATGCTCACGCTACCGATATTACCATTTCAATTGTTGACGCAGGTAGAACATCAATTCAAATTTCCGACAATGGTATAGGAATGTCTGAAACCGATGCTCGCATGGCTTTTGAACGTCACGCCACATCAAAAATACAAGATGCATCTGACATATTCAAAATTCGCTCAATGGGCTTTCGTGGTGAGGCGTTGGCTTCTATTGCTGCTGTTGCACAAACTGAATTACGAACTCGGCGAAAAGATGACGAGTTAGGCACCAAAATCATTATCGCTGGCTCTAAAATAGAATCACAAGAAGCTGATGCTTGCCCGCAAGGAACGACATTCGTTGTAAAAAATCTTTTTTACAACACTCCTGCCCGACGCAAATTCCTAAAATCAAACAAAACGGAATTCAATTACATTCTTTCCGAAATATATCAAACGGCACTAGCTTCACCACACATTTCTTATACCATTATTAAAGATGGTGAATTGTATGCGAAATATCCCATTGGTAACACAAAACAACGCATTGTGAGTATTTTTGGGAAGCACATGGAAAAAGGATTGCTTTCTATTGCGGATGAGTCAAGTATTGTAAAAATTTCAGGCTTCGTTGGCATACCAGAAATGGCTCGAAAAAGCGGAGCAAACCAATATTTCTTTGTAAACAACCGATTTTTCCGACAAAAAAGTTTTTTAGGTTCAATTATTCGCGCCTACGGAAATTTATTACCACAAAAGGAATATCCCCCATTTTTTATCTTCCTTGAAATAGATCCGGCCGAAATTGATGTAAATATTCATCCAACCAAAACGGAGATAAAATTTTCGGAGGAATTTAATATTTGTCAACTGTTAGAATCAACGATTCGTTTTACATTAGGGAAAAACAACGTAGTGCCTTCGCTTGATTTTAGTGACCCAACGGACTATAACGACATGTTTTCGTTTAAAAGCACGGAAATTACGCCGCCAACAATCAAGTACAATCCGGACTACAATCCGTTTAAGACATCTTCTAGTGGAATTCAAAGTCCCAATACGCAAAGTAATCGACGAAATTGGGAAAAATTGTTTGAAGATTTTACAGCCGAAAAACAGCCCGACGAAACACTCAAATTCAAATTTCCAGAACGCGACGACGATTTTCAACCAAATACAACCGTTGATTTTTGCACGCAAATTCAAAAAAAATATATTCTTGCTTTTGCACGGGGGAAAATCTATGTCATTGACATAAAAAGAGCACATTACCGACTTTTATATGATCGTTTTGCACATTCAGCGAAAAATAACGTAGCTATTCCCAGCCAAAAAACGTTACAACCAATTCGCATTGATGTTTCTGCTGATGAATCGGAGACTCTCCGCGACCAGTTCCCTCAATTGCAAGAATTAGGATTTGACATAGAAGATTTTGGACAAAATTCGTTTGTCGTAAATGGCGTTCCTGCTGATATTGACCTCAATGAGGTTGAAAATATCATCATCAATTTCATAAATACCGTTGAAAGTACACCAAAATCAATTGTACACTCAAAACAAAACTTGATAGCACAAAATATGGCAAAAGCAGCCGCTCTCTACAGAAACAAAGAAATGAGTGTTGAAGAAATGAAACAATTTGTCGCATTATTGCTTGCAAACGAATCTTTTTCTATAACACCAGAAGGTCATCTCATTACTGTTATTGTAGAACTAGAAGATTTACTCAAAAAATTTAATTAAGATGAACCAATACAGACCTTCCGGATTTTCGATGCTGCCACCTGTTATTAAAAACTTGCTCATCATCAACATCATTTGCTTTATTGTTAGCTGGCTAGCGCAAGCGTATTTTGGTTTAGATGTGGCAAACGAATTAGGTTTGCATTACATTTCTTCACCAAGTTTCAAACCGGTACAATTTGTTACGTACATGTTTTTGCATGCCAATTTTGAACATATTTTTTTCAACATGTTTGCGCTTTGGATGTTTGGTAATACGCTTGAAAACTTTTGGGGCGGAAAACGATTTCTCATATACTATTTTGTAACCGGAATCGGTGCGGGTATAATACAAATTTTGGTTGCGTATATTCAATTGCACACGTACGCAATAAGCGATGATATGTGGAATTTGGTACTCACCGATGGCGATGAATTAATTCGAACTTCGCGCAACTATATAGACGACACATTAGGAAGTGTCAATGCAATTGTAAATGCACCAACAGTCGGAGCTTCGGGAGCTATTTTCGGGTTACTTATGGCATTTGGAATGTTATTTCCTAACGTTGAAATGTATATCATGTTTATTCCCATTCCAATAAAAGCAAAATGGTTTGTTTTGGGATATGGCTTGATAGAACTTTTCAGCGGACTTAGAAATGCCGTAGGCGACAATACCGCTCACTTTGCACACTTAGGAGGAATGATTTTTGGATATTTTCTTATCAAATATTGGCGTAAACACGGTTCATCTTTATAATATTGCACTATGAATCTTATTGAAGAAATAAAACATAACTATTCTCAAGGCGACAATCTCACAAAATTGTTGCTCATCAATAGTCTCGCATTCATTGCACTCTGGATTGTTGAAATTATTGGCGACCTATTTTTTGATTCTCTGTACAACACTGTTTTGAACAACATTTCTGCGCCCTCATCTGTTCTTTTATTGCTCAAAAAACCATGGACAATACTCACATTTTTGTTTTTTGACACATCATTTCTTTCGTTGATATTCAACCTACTCATTCTCTTTTGGATGGGACGCATTTTTATTGACATAACTGATGAAAAACGGTTGGTTGGCATTTACATTTTGGGTGGTCTTACTGGTCTTTTATTTGCAATTTGCTGGACTTCAATCAGCCACTTCGGCGCAGCAATTTTAGGTCCAAGCGCAGCAATATTCGCAGTCATGGTGGCTGCCGCTACCTATGCACCCAATTATCGAATTTATTTACTCTTCTTTGGAGAAGTACCACTCAAAATCTGTGTTGTAATTATTGCTGTATTGGAATGTTTTCCATTGATTTCGGTATTTACAGGAAACGCTTCGCCAGACGTTGCCACAACAACCATCTATCAACTCGGCGGAATGGCATTTGGATTTTTGTGGGCAAAAGTTTTCAAAAACGGGAGTGGAACCGACATCTCACTTTGGCTTTTGCGCATTATGAGCCGTATACAAACCGAACGTAAATCAAAGCCGACATTCACCACAACGAACCGCAGTCGATACAAAGAAGAAACGTACGTGTCATACGAAGAAGTGAGCGACGATGACGAAGCTACTCAAGAAGAAATAGACCAAATTTTAGATAAAATTTCTAAATCGGGATACGATAGCCTTTCTAAAAAGGAAAAAGAAACGTTGTTTAAACAAGGTAAAAAATGAGACGATTTCTTCGAATATTGTATTGCACACTCAACATGATAGCTGTGCTTGCTTTGATTGGTTCCATACTCGCCCAATATATCAATCCTAATACATTCCCTTATTTAGAAATGTTGGGATTGATATTTCCCGTCATAGTTGTTTTCAACATAATAGCATCGATTTGTTGGCTTGCTGCAGCAGATCATAAGCGTTATTTTTTAGCATCTATGATTCCACTTATGCTAAGTATTCCAACCATTGGGAAATATTTCGCCAACAACGACAATACACCAATGCCAAAAGAGAAAAATGAAATTAAATTTTTCTCATACAACGTTATGGCATTCAATTATTTAGGTTGGAAAAAAAACGACAATGTGAAACGACAAATTTTTGAGTACATTAAAAAAGAAGACCCCGACATTATTTGTTTTCAAGAATTTCACAACGACACTCATGAAAAATTCATTATGCTTGATAGCATAAAACAACAACTGAATCTATCGTTCATATACTATAACCAAACGTACACAATAGGAAATCATTATTTCCAAGGGAATATTATTTTCAGTCGCTACCCTATCGTTTCCTATGGAAAAATAAACTATGAAAGATCTGGTAATTCAACCATTTGGACTGATATTGTAAAAGATGACGACACCATACGCGTGTATAATAGTCATATGGAATCGTATCGACTTTCACATGAAAACAAACAAACAATTAACGAATTGAGAAAAGCGCAAAACGTTGAAGCCCAAAAAGTTGAAAATCTAGTTCAAAAGCTAATACGAGCAATTAAAAAGCGTGGAGCTCAAACAGACGAACTCGCCGACTCTATAGCAAACAGTCCTTATCCAGTGATTTCTTGCGGTGATTTTAACGCACCTCCTTGTTCATACGTATATAATACGATTGTAAATGCGGGGCAACTCAACGATGCATTTTTGGAAGCAGGCTCTGGAATCGGAGCTACATTCAATTGGTGGCCACAACTTCGACTCGATTACATTCTCACAAGCAAACAGTTTGAGAGCAAAAACTTTAAACGCATAGGAATGAAAGTCTCCGACCACTTCCCTATAATGTGTACACTGCAAATCTCTGACAAACAGTAGTTCGGTATATGGAATTTTCTCTTATATCAAATTACAAGCCTACCGGCGACCAACCTCAAGCAATTGAGCAACTTGCCGAAGGTGTGATTAATGATGTAAAACATCAAGTGTTGCTTGGTGTTACAGGTTCGGGAAAAACATTTACCATAGCCAATGTGATTGAAAAAGCACAGAAACCGACTCTGATTTTAAGTCACAATAAAACGCTTGCCGCACAGCTGTACAACGAATTCAAACAGTTTTTTCCGGAAAATACGGTAGAATATTTCGTTTCGTATTACGACTATTATCAACCGGAAGCATACATTCCGCAAACCAATACCTACATTGAAAAAGATTTGTCTATCAACGACGAATTGGAGAAACTTCGACTAAGCACCACAAACGCGCTTCTTTCGGGACGAAAAGACATCATCATTGTTTCGTCGGTATCGTGTATCTATGGTATGGGAAATCCGATGAATTTCAAAGAACGCGCCATGCCGCTCAAGATAGGGCAAAAAATTGCACAAGATGTGTTGCTTCGCGAACTGGTTGACAACCTCTACACCCGGAACGAGTTGGAATTCAAACGTGGCACGTTTCGAGTTAAAGGCGATACCATTGATGTGTGGGAAGCATCTCACGACTATGCCATTCACATAGAAATGTGGGACAACGAGATTGATCGCCTTGCCATTATTTCTCCCGACACGGGCAAAACCGTTGAAATACTCCAAGAAACAACCATATATCCGGCAAACTTATTCATTACCGGGAAAGGAAATTTTGAAAAAGCCATACGCGACATTCAAGATGATATGGTTAAACAAGTTGCCTTTTTTGAAAGCATCGGTAAGCAACTCGAAGCACAACGACTAAAAGAGCGCGTGGAATATGACCTTGAAATGATTAAAGAAATCGGGTACTGTTCGGGCATTGAAAACTACTCACGCTATTTTGACGGTCGCGACGAAGGTGTGCGCCCCTACTGCTTGTTTGACTACTTGCCCAAAGATTTCTTGCTCGTAATAGACGAAAGCCACGTAACGATTCCGCAACTTCACGGAATGTTTGGCGGCGACCGTTCACGCAAAAATAACTTGGTTGACAACGGATTCCGTCTGCCTGCTGCATTGGATAACCGCCCACTTAATTTTGAGGAATTTGAATCTCTCTGCAATCAAGTTATATACATCAGTGCTACGCCTGCTGATTTTGAACTCAAACGTTCTGAAGGCGTTATTGTGGAACAACTTATACGCCCGACCGGCTTGCTTGACCCTGAAATTGAGATTCGCCCGACCGAAAATCAGATTGATAATTTAATTGAAGAAATAAACCAACGCTCCAAAATCAACGAACGTACGCTCGTAACCACGCTCACCAAACGTATGGCGGAAGAATTGCAACGCTACCTCACTCGTTTGAGCATTCGAAGTGCGTACATCCATAGTGATGTGGACACGCTGGAACGTATAGAAATTCTTGAAAACCTCAGAGCAGGCGCTTTTGATGTGCTTGTGGGGGTAAACCTCCTCCGCGAAGGGCTCGATTTACCTGAAGTTTCTCTCGTCGCAATTCTCGATGCAGACAAAGAAGGATTTTTGCGTTGCGAACGTTCGCTTACACAAACTGCCGGTCGTGCGGCGCGTAACATCAACGGACATGTAATAATGTATGCCGATACCATCACCTATAGCATGCAACGAACCATTGACGAAACAAACCGCCGACGCGAAAAACAAATTCGCTACAATATTGAGAACAACATTACCCCAACACAAATTGTAAAAGCAATTGACAGTTCGTTGGCAAAAAAAGAAACGAAGGAAATACGCACCAACATTGCCGCCGATCCGGTTGTGAAATATATGAGTAAAGACGGCATAAAAGAAATGATTGCCAAGACGAAGAAAGAAATGGAAGCTGCCGCAAAAGATATGGATTTCACCACCGCCGCTCGCCTCCGCGACGAAATGTTCGACCTACAAAAATTGCTTTAAGCGGTTGGCATTTGGCTATTCGCTGTTGATTTCTTAAATTAAGTATCCCCCTTTTTACTAGTTACTCTTTTTATAAGAAGATGCCTCACTACGTTCGGCATGACGAACTTGCGTGGGGGGGGGGGGAAAGAGAAGAGAAGCGATGAAGGAATCTCATGATAACAAAAAAACTTTCTTTTTTATTCCGCTAACGGCCAACTGCCAATAGCCAAAAGCTTTTAGTGCGTGCAGATATATTGGACAATGTTTGCCCCCATTTGCAATGCGGTTTGATGAATTTCTTCAGTATCGCCATGCACGGCAGTATCTTCCCAACCATCACCCAAGTCGCACTCGAAGGTGTACAAGCACACCAAACGTCCGTCTATGAATATACCAAACGCCTGAGCCGGTTTGCCATCGTGTTCGTGGATTTTTGGCAATCCTTTCGGAAATTTAAAATGCTGTGTGTAGAGCGGAAAAGAATTTGGAAGTTCTTCAAACTCGGCTTCGGGGAACACTTTATTCATTTCCCTACGAATATATTTGTCTATACCGTAATTGTCGTCAATATGAAGAAAACCGCCGCTCAACAAGTAGTCTCGGAGATTTTGCACATCGGGGTTTGAAAACACCACGTTGCCATGCCCAGTCAAATGCACCATTACGTAATTGAATATCTCGGGGCTACCAACCTCAACCGTTCCGGCTTCTATTGTGGTTCGCAGTTCTTTGTTACAAAATTTCACCAAATTCGGCACCGATGTAGGGTTTCCGTACCAATCGCCACCACCATTGTATTTTACCACGCCAATTTTTACACTCGTTTGCGCCAGCGCGCCCACAGGCAGCAACAATGCGAACATGAACAGCAGACGCAGCACTTTTTTCTCAGTCAATATGGAATTAATACGTAGCATAATATTTTCTAAAGAACCATTCGGCAGATGCCGTCACAATTATGATAATCAAAATCAACGGCAAATCGAGAACAAGACTGCGATTGCGCATAGTGTGCGAAACGGCCACAATGTTTTGATTTGATTGTATTGCCTCTCGCAATTTGTCGAACTCGTTGGGATAGACCATCACGCCGCCCGACTGTTCGGAAAGCGACGCAAGCAAGTCGTGATTGGCGCGCGTTTGCTTGTACTCGGTTTGCAACGGCAACACGAAAAATGAGCCGGACTTGGTGAGCACGCCACCATCTATCTTTACTGAAGCCTTATACGTGTACTTTCCCTGCGGGAATTTCCCGGCATTCAAAACATAGAAATTATCATTTGGAATGAATGAGAACGGAAACTCCTTGCCTTTCTCGTTGCGCACCGTCATTGAGATTTCCTGATTAGGCATGGGCTCATAACTCTTGTCGTACAACTCGGCAGTGAACAGTGCGTCTTGATTGTCTGAGATAATATTTTCTCCGTTCACCGAAAACAATTCCCGTTTTTCGGTGAGTGCCAAATACGCAATCATTTTGTTCACAAACGAATCAAAGGCGGCAAACGAGCCGTTCACTTTTTTGTCGAACAAGCGCCAACGCCAGAGTCCTTCGCCAAGCACAACGCCTGTTTTGGTGTTTTTTATTTGAGAAAACGCCACAAGCGGACGGGAAACTTCTATGGTGCCAACTATTTGAGAACAGAGCACTTTGCTCTGCGCCCCAACGCTGTAGGAGCCAAACGGTGCAATCAACGGAGGAGCTTGCTCCAACATGGTTTTGCTTGCTTCGTCAAGTTGAAACAACGAGAAATCGGACTGATAGGCAGGTTTAACCTCATCGTAGGAGTTACGGAAATTTTCAATGGTCACGCCCACGTTTTGCGCATTCAACGCCTCAACCGATGCGGCCTGATTGTACACCACAAGACTTGGCACACCGGCTTCCACTACTTGCGAGAGAATTGCTTTTCCATTTCCAAACGCCGTAGGCAAGCCCACAAGTATCACACAATTATAAGAAGGGATATCAAGAGAATTGACCTCGGAAAGTCTCACCACCTGGCAATCGTAGTTTTTGTTGCTCTCAATAGCACGACGCAAAGCAGCCACATCGGGATGCACTGCCTCGTATGCCAACAATATTTTTTGCCGACTTTCAAGCACATCAACGGCAAAGGTATAGGTGTTGTTTTTCTCGCTAATTTCTTCGTCAAAATACGTAAGCGAAACGGTGTACATCTTTTTCCCGATTTCGTTGCTCTTCAGCTTACAATCGAGCGTTTTGAACACGTGTGCCGACGATGCCGTAAACGACGTTTCAAAAACCACCGCATCGTTTTCCTTGATGGTCAAGGTGGAGCGTTTTCCCTTGAGCGCATGACTTTCTACGGAAATTTTCACCGTAAACGGATTGTTGCGAAACGCAATTTTGTTGTGCAGCACTTTCGCTATCACATTGTCGCACTCCTGCACGGTATCGCCGAGCGCAACGGTGTAAATGGGAGTTGTTGCGGGCAAATTTTGCGTGGCATATTTCGGATTTTCACCTGCGTTGTAAATACCGTCGGAAGCAAGCACCACCGCACCAAGATTCTGATTGTAGTAGCGAACGGCAAGGTCTTCCAAGGCTTGCGAGATATTGGTTTCTTTTTCGGAGAAATTCAACGCCGAATCGTAGACCAAACCACTGCCAAACGTATATTCATCTACTGCATACGTTTTGTACAGATCGGCAACAAATTTTTGATATGCGGCAAGGTATTCAGTACGGATTTTTGTGGAATCTTTTTGTAACACAAGCGATGCAGAATTGTCGTGGAGCAACACCACCGTGGGCTTTTCTAGCACCGAGCGACGCATTTCCACAAATGGTCCCAACAATAAAAAGAGGAGCATTGACACCACAAAGGCACGCAAGAAAAACAGTAAACGACGAACCCAACGCGGTGCTTCGCTCAACTTGTCGTTTTTTCGATACAAAAGG
>CAYFVM010000018.1:0-7832 GCA_964346725.1 uncultured Bacteroidales bacterium | reverse complement strand
TATCATCAAAGAAAATAGTACTTTTGTTGCATTATGGCTGACGTTTTATTACGCATATTTTCATTTTTTGAGAAACACACCATCCTCTTGCGTGCGCTTCTGATTGGATTGATTTTGCTCTGCATCGTCGCCATTTCACGCATTTCATTTGTCGAAGACATTAGTTCGTTTTTGCCGCAAAGCAAGGAAAACGAGCGAATTCAATACGCATCACAGCACATAGGCGCTTCAAACAAGCTCATGGTCACCATTTCGTCTGATTCCACCGACGAATACATTATTATTGATGCCATTGAAACCTTTGTGGCGGCTCTGCAAGAACGAGACACGACGCAACGCATACAAAGCCTGTTTTACACTGTTGACCAACAACAAATCACCGACGTTGGGCAGTTTGTGATTCAAAACATGCCGCTGTACTTGACCGACAAGGACTATGCGCAACTGAGTCTACGACTTTCGTACGACTCAATTGTTGCGCAGCTCAACAAGGACAAACAGATTCTGCTCTCACCTATGGGCGGTTTTGTGAAGAATTTCATCACCTTCGACCCGCTGGGAATCGCCACTCCTCTCCTTTCGTCGCTCAACGAATCGAACGCAACCACGAACTATGAGAATATTGACGGCTACATTTTTGACAAATCGGGAAAAGAAGCGCTTGTTTCGGTTTCGTCGAAATTTGCGGTAAGTGAAACGTCTGAAAACGCGAAACTCATTGCCGACATTGATTCAGCCATAGCACAAACCATGGCAGCGCATCCCGGCGTGAAACTTTCGTGCATTGGGGCATCGGTTATCTCTATTGGCAACGCCAACCAAATCAAGACCGATAGCCTCGTTTCTACCGCCATTGCGTTGTTTTTCATATTGGCACTGCTGCTCTATTTCTTTCGCGACGTGCGAGCACTGCTCATCATATTGTTTTCGCTCACGTTTGGCGGCCTGTTCGGCATGGCATTCGTTTCGGTGCTGCAAGACTCCGTTTCCATCATCGCCGTAGGCATCGGGTCGATTATTGTGGGCATAGCGGTAAATTATCCGCTGCACTTTTTGGCACACTACCAGCAAGGCTACAGCAAAGAGCAAACCATTCGCGACATAGTAGATCCGCTGGTTACGGGCAACCTCACCACCGTTGGCGCATTTTTGAGCCTCGTGTTCATTCATTCCAACGCGATGAAAGACTTGGGACTCTTTGCCGCATCACTTTTGGTGGGAACAATCATCTTCGTGTTGGTATTTCTGCCACATCTATTCAAGAAAAAACTGTTTGCAAAACAAGAACGCCTGAGCACCAACCTCACCTTCAATAAAATTGCGTCGTACAACCTCGACAGAAACGTGTTTGTGGTGGTGTTCATACTCATTGCCACCATTCCGCTCTTGGTTTTGAGCAAAAAAACTTCGTTCGAAACCGACCTGCACGCCATCAATTATATGACCGACGAGCAATCAGCGCAGATGGCAAAACTCAACGAGCAAACGCAAAACCAACATCCGTCGGTATTTTGCGTTGCCGAAGGCACAAACCTCGAAGACGCGCTGCAAGCCTACGAACAATCATTGCCTACCATAGATTCGCTCAAACAAAAAGGGGAAATCCTCGCCACGTCGGGAATCGGTTCGTTTATTCCTTCACAGAAATTGCAAAGTGAAAAAATAAAGCAATGGAACGAATTTTTGCAGACGCCAGAAAACGGAAGCACCGTACGAGAAAACCTATTGGCAAACTTGCGTCGTGCATGCGTTCAAACGGGATTTAATCCGAGCGCATTTTCAAAATTCGAAGCAATTTTGCAGACCAACTATCAACCGCACGACATCACGCACTTTGCCCCGATTATGCAATCAATCGGCGAAAACTTTGTGTCGATAGACAGCAATCGAGTGTTGATATATAATATAGTACAAACCTCAGCTGCCGACAAAGAAGCCACGGCCGAAAAACTCGACGGAATTCTGCCCGCAGTTTTCACCTTCGACAATACGTCGCTCATCACACAAATGGTTGACGCCCTTTCCGACGACTTTGATTACGTGCTCTACATTTGCGGGGTGATTGTCTTCATATTCCTCACCATTTCGTTCGGCCGATTGGAATTGAGCATCATCGCATTCATTCCGCTCACCGTTGGTTGGGTTTGGATTCTTGGCTTAATGGGATTGTTCGACATGAAATTTAACATAGTCAATATAATATTGGCTACGTTCATTTTCGGCCAAGGCGACGACTACACCATTTTTGTAACCGAAGGCTTGATGCACGAATACACGTACCGCAAAAAAATGTTGGCTTCGTACAAAAACTCCGTCATTCTTTCGGCTACCATCATGTTCATTGGCATAGGTTCGCTCATTCTAGCAAAACACCCGGCTATGCACTCACTGGGCGAAGTTACCATAGTGGGAATGTTTTCGGTGGTACTCATGGCGTACTTGTTTCCACCGCTCTTGTACCGCTGGCTCACTCAGAAAAACGGCAGCTACCGCCTGATGCCGATTACGCTCAAAAATCTTGGTATCACCGTTATCGGTTTCATCGTATTTATGTTGGGTAGCATTTACCTTACCATTGCAGGATTTATAAGCCTTACGCTTTTAGGAAAAACTGAGGCGCACAAACTATGGTATCACAAGCGACTTTGCAACATTTTCAAGTTACTCACCAAACTGATGCCGAGTGTAGCCTGCGACATTCAAAACGTAGCAAACGAGACGTTTGAAAAGCCCGGAGTCATTATTGCAAACCACCAATCGCACCTCGATTTGATGTATTTGCTCATGCTCAACCCGCAAATTATTTGCCTCACCAATACCTGGGTTTGGCATTGCCCATTCTACGGTCAAATTATACGCTATGCCGATTTTTATCCGGTGGGAAATGGCATAGAAACCAATGTTGAAAAACTCAAAACGGCTATTGACAGAGGCTACTCAATCTTAGTATTCCCCGAAGGAACGCGTTCCGAACATTGCGACATATTGCGTTTTCACCAAGGCGCATTTTTCTTGGCCGACAAACTCAATGTTGACATTATTCCAATCATGATTCACGGCATTGGACACTTTTTTCCGAAAAAAGAATTTTTGTTCCGCAAAGGCAAAGCAAGCATAAAAATCTTCGACCGCATTCGCCCCGACGACCAAGAATTACGCAACGGACGAGAATGTAGAGAAACCGCAAGCCTTGTACGCAAGCGATACAAACAAGAATACGAGAACCTTGCCAAAACGGTTGAAACGGCAGATTACTACAAAGATTTGGTGCTGCACAACTATATTTACAAAAGTAGGCAAATAGAACGCAACGCACGTAAAGTGTTGCGCAATGCTGAATTAGCCAAGAGAATTGCCGCCCTCCCCGACGAAGGCGACTATACCATAGAAAACTGCGGACAAGGAGAAATAGCCTTACTCGCCGCCTTGGTAAAAAAGAATCTGCACATTACCGCCACCGACCCCAATCCCGACAATATTGCAATTGCACAAAACTGCATTTCAGTACCGGGAAATTTGAAGTTTGAGGTGAGATAAAAGAGTCTAAAAACCCAAAGCCTATGAAACATTTTGTTCACACAATATTGTTGCCGACGATTTTTCTCTTTACATTTTTATCGAGCCAAGGGCAATCAGTTTCAACCTACTACCCAAAAGTTGACAAAATAAGTCATGACAATATCCACATCATGCAAGTTACCGTTGAGCAAAACCAAGTGTATGTGGTTTTCAGATACACTATAGAAGGAAAAGACCAAGTTTCTATGGGTTCAAACACAACCTTACAATGCGGTTCTTTTATAAGTTCCATAAAAAAGTTTGGCGTACTCGCCGACAGCACGCAGCACCCGCTACCATTCGATGCGTGGTTTGATTGCTCAGATTCAGCAAATCTCAAATACGCCAGCAAACCATTCACCTACCTCGACAACAATGGAGAAGAAAAGATTTCTCGCTCGTTTGATTTCTTCATACTTTTTTCGGGAAAGCTACCGAAATACGCACGTACAATATCCATCCACGAAAATGCCGGTGAGCGTTCTTTCAATTGGGAAGGAATACACATAAACCATTTTCGTACGGAAGAAGAATGGTAAACTTCGCTTCCTTGAATCGATTGTTTACGTAATTCACGTATAGTCATTGCGAATAACTCGTAATTTTCTAAAAATCAGTATTTTAGAGAATAATTTTTCAAAAAAACTTCTACTTTTGTTCTCGTAAAAAAAACTAAAACCTAAACAAATGGCAAAGAATTTCGACAAAGAATTGAACGATTTCATGGCGAAAGTAATCGCTAAGAATCCTGGCGAATCTGAATTTCACCAAGCAGTTCACGAAGTAGTAAAATCAATTCTTCCTTTTTTGGACGAGAATCCTAAATACAAGGCAGCCAAAATATTGGAAAGAATGGTTGAACCGGAAAGAGTATTTATTTTTAGAATTCCATGGATTGACGACAAAGGAGAATGGCAAATCAACCGTGGTTTCCGTGTTCAAATGAATAGCGCAATCGGTCCTTACAAAGGAGGAATCCGTTTCCATCCAACTGTAAACTTGGGTATTCTTAAATTCTTGGCTTTTGAACAAACATTCAAAAACAGTTTGACAACACTTCCAATGGGTGGTGGTAAAGGTGGTTCTGACTTCGATCCTAAAGGAAAATCAGATAACGAAGTAATGCGTTTCTGCCAAAGTTTCATGACTGAATTGCAAAAATACATCGGTCCTGATACTGACGTTCCAGCTGGTGATATCGGTGTTGGTGGTCGTGAAGTTGGTTATATGTTCGGCCAATACAAACGTATCCGTGATGAATTCACAGGTGTGTTAACCGGTAAAGGTCTTTCTTTCGGTGGTTCATTAATCCGCCCTGAAGCAACTGGTTACGGAACGACATATTTCGCACAATCTATGTTAGCAACACAAGGAACTTCATTGAAAGGCAAAACAGTTGCTATCTCTGGTTCAGGAAACGTTGCTCAATATGCAATTCAAAAATGTACTCAATTAGGTGCTAAAGTTGTTTCTATGTCAGATTCAAACGGTGCTGTAATTGATGAAGATGGTATTACAGAAGAAAAATGGCAATTCCTTTGCGAGTTGAAAAACATTAAACGTGGTCGTGTTAAAGAATATGCAGACAAATATGGATGCAAATATTTCGAAGGCCAACGTCCATGGAAAAACGTTAAATGTGATGTAGCAATGCCTTGCGCAACTCAAAACGAACTTGATGAAAGCGATGCAAAAGCATTAATAGCAAACGGCACAATGTGTGTTGCAGAAGGTGCTAACATGCCTACTAGCCCTGAAGCAGTTATTGTTTTCCAATCAGCAAAAATTTTGTATGCTCCTGGAAAAGCATCTAACGCTGGTGGTGTAGCAACTTCAGGTTTGGAAATGTCACAAAACTCTGGACGTCTTTCTTGGAGTTCAGAAGAAGTTGACAAAAAATTACACGGCATTATGACATCTATCCACGAAAACTGTGTTAAATACGGAACACAACCTGATGGATATATTGACTACGTTATTGGCGCTAACATTGCAGGCTTCATTAAAGTTGCCGATGCAATGATGGCTCAAGGTTTAGTTTAATAACTAATTGACTTACAGATAAGTCTCCTTGTGTGTAACAAAGCACAAGGAGATTTTTTTGTATAAATTAATTTGATACTTTTGTAATACTTAATCGAGGACAGGATGAATAAGATTATTAGCAAAAAAATACTTTCCGAAAATGTGGTGGAACTTGAAGTTGAAGCCCCACTTATTGCGAAAAAAAGAAAAGCAGGACATTTTGTTATTGTACGAATAGATGAAAAAGGTGAACGTATTCCGCTTACCATTTCTAACGCCAATACAGAAAAAGGTACCATAACCCTTATACTTCAAAAAGTTGGAGTAAGCACGAGCAAAATTGCTTCGCTCAATGCAGGTGATTCATTGTGCGACGTGGTTGGTCCACTGGGAAAAGCTACTCACATTGAAAAATTCGGCACCGTACTTTGTTGTGGTGGCGGAGTTGGTGTAGCACCACTTCTTCCTATTGTTCAGGCTATGAAAGCTGCTGGAAACAAAGTTATTTCGGTGTTGGCTGCTCGTAGCAAAGAATTGATAATTCTTGAAGACGAAATACGCAAAAGTTCTGATGAAGTATACATTATGACTGATGACGGTTCATACGGTGAAAAAGGCGTTGTGACCGTGGGTATGGAAAAAGCCATAGCAAAAGAAAAGATTGATTTCTGTATGGTTATCGGGCCAAGTATCATGATGAAATTTGCCGCTCTGGCCACACAAAAATACAATATACCTACATACGCAAGTTTAAATACGGTAATGGTTGACGGAACAGGTATGTGTGGAGCGTGTCGCGTTACCGTTGATGGACAAACAAAATTTGTCTGCGTAGACGGTCCCGAATTTGATGCTCACAAAATTGATTTCAACGAAATGCTTATGCGTCTTGGCGGTTACAAAGCCGAAGAAAAAGCCGCTTTCGAAGCATATTTACAAAACAAATAAGACACAACACGAATGGATAACCAAGAATATTTAAAACAGCAACGTGATTTAGAATGGCGTGCTGAACTACGCAAAAAATACTCGGCAAAAGATCGTTCTGCAATGACCAGAATTTCTATGCCAGAGCAAGATCCAATCGAACGTAGCAAAAACTACAAAGAGGTGAACATGGGCATTACCAAAGAAATGGCCGTGCAAGAATCTCACCGTTGTCTTGATTGCGTAAACCCAACGTGTATGGAAGGTTGCCCGGTAGGAATCAACATCCCGGGATTTATTAAATGTATAGAAAACGATGATTTTCTTGGAGCAGCAAAAGTGATAAAACGCACCAGCGCATTACCAGCTGTGTGTGGTCGCGTTTGCCCACAAGAAAAACAATGCGAAGCAAAATGTATCTACGCAGCCAAAATGAATAAACCGGCTGTTGCCATTGGTAACTTGGAACGTTTTGTTGCAGACTTTGAACGCGAATCAGGACAAATGTCGTTGCCGGAAATTGCTCCGAAAAACGGATTCAAAGTAGCCGTTATCGGTTCAGGACCTGCAGGTTTGGCTTGCGCCGGCGACTTGGCCAAAGCCGGATGCGACGTTACGGTATTTGAAGCATTGCACGAAATTGGCGGTGTGCTTAAATATGGTATTCCCGAATTCCGTTTGCCAAACAACATTGTTGACGTTGAAATTAATAACCTCAAAAAAATCGGTGTAAACTTCGAAAAAGACTTCGTGGTTGGAAACACCGCAACTATAGATGAATTGCGAGAAGAAGGCTTCAAAGCATTCTTTGTAAGTAGTGGTGCTGGTTTGCCAAACTTTATGGGCATTCCGGGAGAAAACTATACCGGCATTCTTTCGTCAAACGAATACTTAACTCGTATCAATTTGATGAATGCTGCCAAACCCGACTTTGACACGCCTACATTCTTTGGTAAAAATGTAGCAGTGATTGGTGGTGGCAACACCGCAATGGACTCTGTAAGAACGGCAAAACGCCTTGGAGCAGAACATGCCATTATTATTTACCGTCGTTCACTTAACGAAATGCCAGCTCGTAAAGAAGAAATTCACCACGCACAAGAAGAAGGTATAGAGTTCCTTTGCTTGAACAATCCTATTGAATATTTTGCTGACGAAAAAGGTCACGTAAACAAAGTAAAAGTTCAAAAGATGGAACTTGGCGAACCTGATGCTTCAGGACGTAGAAAACCGGTGGTGGTTCAAGGCTCTGAATACGAAATTGACGTTGACTTGGTTGTAGTGAGCGTAGGCGTATCGCCTAACCCACTTATTCCGAATAG
>CAYFVM010000017.1:40835-42514 GCA_964346725.1 uncultured Bacteroidales bacterium | reverse complement strand
TACAAGAGTAGTGAATAGACGAGAAGGGAACTTGAAATTTTTTGGTGCATTAAGGATTGATATAAAAGCAAAATATGGAGTTGATTTGAAAGAACTAAAATTCAAGTATGATAATCAAAATAAGAAGGTCTTAGTGTATAACTTAAATCCTAAATTCCTATCGTTTTCACAGCGAAAATGTGATTGGCAAATTGCAGAAACAATGGAATTCGTTCAAAGAAAAGAAATTGTTAAAATATTTGGTGCCGAAGATCATTGGAGAACAAAAGATAGTAATGATAAAATTACTAGGGATATATGCGAAACTATTAGAAAACAAACAGAAAAAGAGTTAGAAAATGGTCATGAAGAATTCAAATGGGTAACAGAACCTTTGAAAAATCAAATAATAACTACTTTAAAGATTCTTTTCTTTACACCAAACACTGAGATTTGTTTAACAGATGTTGTTGATGATACTTTTTCTGATATAAATAATTTCTTGGAAAGTAAATTTGTATTTGATAATCAAAAGAAATTAATGAATTAAAAATAATTTTAGTTAAGCAAACTTGGACATGATTCAAAATCGCAATCAAATACGGAGAAAAAGTTACCTCCAAAAACGAATTCAATACAATAATCTACAACTCCCCACTGCGAGCGTCCTTCAATTCGTAGCCATAAAAATGCAGCGAAGCACGCGTTAAAAACTCTCAGCAGGATAACGACGAAAATACGAGCCCTTATACTGGAGAGAAACAAACGTTTTCAGGCTATGGATATTCATCTTGAGAGTTTAGCGTGCAAGCAAAATTTTTAGAGGCGAGAATTGGGGCTTGATTTTTTGTAACTTTTGCATCAAGGCAAAAGTTAAAGAGAATACATAATAGCGAACTGCCAAAAATACTCTACAATTCTCTCGATTTTTGCCTACCGTTTCTACAAAAGGAGTATTTTTGAGGTACTTGATACTACTATCTGGAAATAAGAACCTGGAAAAAGGAAGTAAACACCTGGAAAAAGGAAATGAACTCCTGAAAAAAAGAAATACGCAACAAGAAATTGGTAATTAGGAACTAAGAAAAGGAAGTAAGCTTCTGGAAAAAGGAAATGACCACCTAGAAAAAGGAATCAACCCACCAATGCAAAATATTTTACACATAAGCACACAGGCCGAATGGCGTAAATGGCTTCAAGAGCATTACAATAAAGAGAACGAGGCGTGGTTGGTCTATGCCAAGAAGGCAACCGGCAAGCCACGCATCATATACAACGATGCCGTAGAAGAAGCACTTTGTTTTGGCTGGATTGACAGCATAAACAAAACCTACGATACCGAACACACCGTGCAACGCTTCACGCCTCGAAAGCCACAGAGCAGCTATTCGCAGCCAAATATAGAACGCCTCAGGTGGTTGGCCGCCCACAAACGCATTCATCCTGCGTTCGAGAGTGTCGTACAGGCCATCTTGGCACGTGAGTTTATCTTTCCCTCCGATATTATTGCCGAAATACAAAAAGACCCCACTGCCTGGAACAACTACTGCCGTTTCTCCGAATCATACAAACGCATACGCATAGCCTATATAGACAGCGCACGCAAGCGCCCCGAAGAATTTGCCAAACGCTTACAAAACTTTATAGAAAAAACGCATAACAATGCACTCATTGTGGGCTTCGGCGGCATTGAAAAATAC
>CAYFVM010000017.1:0-40735 GCA_964346725.1 uncultured Bacteroidales bacterium | reverse complement strand
GGCATTGAAAAATACAATTAATCTCGTCGTTAAAAAAAAACAGAACAAAATTTATAGGTAGACATCACCTTAAAATGCCCTGTAGGTTTGTCTTAATTAGTGGCATCAGATGTGTGACGCAAAAAAACAACGTTTCCTATTTTTGAAATTTGTATATTTGTATAATATACTATATACACGCAAACGCGTAATAAAAAAATATTGTGCTTATAGTACGATAATAAAAAATGGAGATTAATAATCTGCAAGGCAAGTCTTGCCTAGGTTTCATGTCTCATTTTATGCGTATTGCAATAAAAAAGTAATAACAGAACGATAAAAAAGAGAAAAGAATGAGAGTAGGATTAATAGGATTTGGAAAAACAGGTAAGGCAATCGCATCAGTTATACATCAGAATAAACAACATAGTTTAGAATGGGTATTGAGAAAAAGTGTACAGAAAGAAAATAAAAATATTTCTGAATCTATAGGAATCTCGTCAAATGTATCCAGTCGTATTTATTCTTCATCAAAAATTGATATAAACGAATTTCTAGACAATCACCCCGTTGATGCAATCATCGATTTTTCTTCGAGAATAGGTATTTATTTATATGGGAAAGCTGCCAGTGAGAGAAACGTGAAAATTATTTCTGCCATATCTCATTATGAAGAAAAAGATAAAAATTATTTGAGAGAATTATCAGCCAATACGGTAGTGTTTTGGAGTCCCAATATAACCTTCGGAATAAACTATTTGATATTTGCTGCTAAGCTTTTAAAGAAAATAGCTTCCGGGGTTGATATTGAAGTAATAGAAGAACATTTTAAAGAAAAAGATGGTGTTTCTGGCACCGCTATGAAAATTGCAAAGGCATTAGATTTAGGAGAAAAAGAAATCAATTCTATTCGTGTAGGGGGAATTGTTGGAAAACATCAAATTGTGTTTGGCTTCCCACATCAGACTATTAGGCTCATTCATGAGTCAATTTCAAGAGAAGCGTTTGGAAATGGAGTTTTATTCGTTTTAGAAAATTTGGCAAATAAAAGTGTTGGATACTATAATTTTGAAGGAATTCTGATGGAACATCTTATAGATTATGTTCGTCAAGAGTAGTATATAATGTATAGCTCTGTAATGTTGATTCTCTGAAGAATTCAAGTGCAACATTTCTTTACTTACAACAAAAAAAGGCAACCCACCCAAGGATTGCCTTTCTGTAATTGGCGCGAATCAAATACTCTTAGAGCATTTCCACGCTACGTTTTACGAATGATTCCAACGCTTCGCCTTTCAGCATATTGTTCGAAATCAATGCAAGGTCTATCAATTGTTTCACCGTTTGATTGCCTTTTCCATATTCGTCAAGCGCTTGTTTCTTTTTGCTTTCCAAGTCAGCAATTTGTTTCGTTACAGATTCCAACGCTTCCTTGTCTGGAACAGGAATTTCGTCCTCTTTCTTGTCTTTCTTTGCGTCGTCAAGTTTCTTTTTCTCGTCTTGCAAAGGCTTCAAATCAGCATTGATTTTGTCGAGTGCGTCTTTCGTTTTTGCCACTTTGTCCTCGTTGATTTTCGCAATCAAAGGATGGTTTGCGTTCACTACAAGATTGTAGTTGTTTGGCATTTGGCTGTAGAAACTCATGCCCGGATTCATCTGAGCCATGTCTTTCATACGGCGCATATATTCAGACTGTGTAACCATAATAGGAGCTTCCTCAGCGTTGAGGTTTGCAAATTGCACTATGAAATTTTTGTCAGCTTGCGATGAAAATACTTCTGTCAAATCCTGCGTATCGTCTTGAGACAATTTAGAGTCGGTCAAATCTTCTTTCTTTATAAGATTCTCAACTATGTCAGCATCAACACGGCTGAACAGACATTTCTCAAATTTTTGTTCCAACTGGCTAATAAGGTGCGCATCAAGATGTCCGTCGAGCAACAATACATCATAGCCTTTGTTTTTTGCTTTTTGAATATAGCTGTATTGCGTTTCTGGGTCGGTTGCATACAAATACACCAACGTACCGTTTTTGTCAGTTTGATTAGCCGAAATCAGCGTTTTGTAGTCTTCGTAGGTGAAATATTTGCTGTCAACGTTTTTGAACAATGCAAAGTCTTTAGCTCTGTCGTAGAATTTCTCGTCGCTCAACATTCCGTAGGTGATGAACAACTTCAAATCGTCCCATTTCTTTTCGTATTCCTCGCGGTTGTTTTTGAAAATCTCTTGCAAGCGATCCGACACCTTTTTTGTGATGTGGTTAGAAATTTTCTTTACGTTGTGGTCGCTTTGTAAATAACTACGTGATACGTTCAACGGAATGTCTGGAGAATCGAGCACACCGTGAAGCAACGTCAAAAAGTCAGGAACAATGCCTTCTACCGAGTCAGTAACGAATACTTGATTGCAGTAAAGTTGAATCTTGTTTTTCTGTACTTCAAAGTTGTTTCTGATTTTTGGGAAATACAGAATTCCCGTCAAGTTGAAAGGATAGTCCACGTTCAAGTGAATGTTGAAAAGAGGATCCTCAGCCATAGGGTAGAGCTCTTTGTAGAACGATTGATAGTCCTCATCTTTCAGGTCGGCCGGCTTTTTTGTCCATGCCGGTTCGGTGTTATTTATTACATTGTCTTGGTCGGTGTCAACGTATTTGCCGTCTTTCCACTCTTGTTTTTTACCAAAAACAATCGTGATAGGTAAGAATTTGCAATACTTTTTAAGCAATTCTTCAATTTTACTTTTTTGCAAATATTCTTCAGATTCTTTGTCTATGTGAAGCACAATGTCAGTTCCCACTTCGGCTTTCTCTATTTCTTCCAAAGAATAGTTAGGGCTGCCGTCGCAAGTCCATTTTACACTCTTAGCATCTTTTTGGTATGATTTGGTAATAATATCAACCGATTCCGCTACCATGAAAGCAGAGTAGAAACCAAGTCCGAAGTGTCCAATAATTGCTTCTGCTTTGTCTTTGTATTTGTCGAGGAATTCTTCAGCGCCCGAAAATGCAATTTGGTTAATGTATTTGTCAATTTCATCTGCTGTCATACCAATTCCTTTGTCGGAAATGGTGATCGTTTTTGCTTTTTCATCAATGGAGATAGTTACGTTGGCATTTGTTATATCGCCATCGTATTTTCCAAGTTTTGCGAGTGTTTTGAGTTTTTGAGTTGCATCAACTGCATTTGATACAAGTTCTCGTAAGAATATCTCTTGGTCAGAGTAAAGGAACTTTTTAATGACCGGGAAGATGTTTTCGGTGGTTACACCAATTTTACCTGATTGCATATCTATCAAAAATTAAAAAGGTTATACATTTTTTGTATAACCTTTTGTCAATTTATGTGCCATCAAGTAAAACTTGTCATAGTGTCATATCCGAGTATGGCACAACTGACAAAGCGTCTGCTATTGTGGTATAGGGACAATGCCAAAGAATCCTTGTTTTATTGGTGACAACACTCCAGTTACAAAATCAATAATAAAGAGGAGTGCTATAAGTGAAACAAACACTATAATACCTAGTTTAATGAATTGTTTTGCTTCCACTTGTTTACGAATACGATCTTGTTCGCGAATAGCCCATGTAATAACGGTAACGAATTTTCCTAACATTTCGGAATTTTTCAAAACCATAGAGTCAAAACGTTGCGAATGTGTTGTTGCCGTTGATAATAGTATCATATCCATGCTAGGATCTTCTTGTTTTATTTGCGACAAAGTTGAGAAATCAGCTTCTACACTTTCATCTGTTGCTTCATCAGATTGAATGTATATGGCTATAATAATAGCGCATTGAGGGTATTTAACGTTATCAAGATATTTTTTTAATGCTTTAGGGTCTGCAAATATCTTTGTCTTATTATAACTGCGAGTAGTCTTGAATTGTTCTTGAAGATCATTAGCCTCAGCATCTTGACCAATAATATATATGTATACATCGCAGGGAGTTGCTTTTAATCCTGTATTAGCCTGGTCAGCTAGAGTTTTTCCATGCACCCTTTTACGCTGAGAAATAAGATACTTGCGGTTTTCCTCAGCTACGCATACTGCTTTGAGCTTTTTAAGTTCGTAGCTCCTATTTTGAGATGTCATTTGAGTTGCCATAATTAATTGTATATATGATTTTCACAACATAAAGATAATTTTTTTTCCCAGATAAACAAACTGAAAATCAAAAAAAGTGCTTTTTTTGCAGAAAAAACATGTGATATTCTCTTTTTAACATGAATTTACTCAACGTTTATACGGGTATGTGGAAAAAATCCGAGCCTATGATTTGTTCGGGAGAATATCAAATAGATTCTAAGGTTCAGGCAATATCTGATACACGTAGGGGAATATCATTGGTAATTTATCCATCGGCAGAGGTTAAAGAGAATATAGTTACTTTTTTGTCAGACATCTATTCATATGAACCGGAACAATATTATTATCCATTCTTAGATATACATATAACGGTGCTTTCTGTGATTTCTTGTGCAGAAAATTTTTTACTCAATACAATTAATGTGCAGGAATATATTGATGTTTTGACGGCAGCTATGAAAACAAGCAACCCTTTTACTATTTCGTTTCAGGGTGTTATCGCATCGCCTTCGTGTGTAATGGTGCAAGGCTTTCCAACAGATGATTCGTTGCAAATACTCCGAGAGTCAATACGCTCGGAGGTACGAAAGTCGAGGTTGTATGAAACAATGGATGCTCGATATAATATAGAAACCGCTCATTCCACGGTTATACGATTTTCCAACCCATTGCGAAACCCGCAACGATTTGTAGAATTGCTTTCAAAATATCGGAACACAAACTTTGGTAGCTTCAATTGTACCGAGGTTGCTTTGGTGTATAATGATTGGTATCAAAGAAATCAACATGTGCAGTTATTGCACACATTTTCGTTACGTTAATATTCAAACGTACCAAATTCACTTTTGATGACTAATTCTTTCTTGTCAGAAGCTTCAATGTGACCAACTATCTTCGCATCAATATTGAATGACCGAGAAATGGCAATAACCTGTTCAGCTTGTTCCGGAGAAACATATATTTCCATTCTATGTCCCATATTGAATACTTTGTACATCTCAGCCCAGCTTGTACCACTTTGTTCGTGAATGGTTTTGAAGAGAGGAGGCACAGGGAAAAGATTGTCTTTAACTACTTTCAAGTTATTGATAAAGTGCAATATTTTGGTTTGCGCACCACCCGAACAGTGTACCATACCATGTATTTGAGGACGCATAGCATCAAGCAATTTCTTAATGACCGGTGCGTAGGTTCGTGTGGGTGAAAGTACTAATTTACCTGCATCAAGAGGTGAATCTTGTACGGTATCGGTGAGTTTTAGCTTACCTGAATAAACAAGGTCTTCAGGAACGTTAGCATCATAGCTCTCAGGATATTTTTGTGCAAGGTATTTTTCAAACACATCATGACGTGCTGATGTTAATCCGTTGCTTCCCATTCCACCATTGTATTCTTTTTCGTAGGTTGCTTGTCCGTATGAAGCTAAACCAACAATCACATCACCGGCTTGTATATTGGCATTGTTTACCACATCGCTTCGTTTCATTCGGCATGTTACTGTGCTGTCTACTATGATAGTACGTACCAAGTCGCCTACATCGGCAGTTTCGCCACCAGTAGCATACACACCAACTCCCATGTTGCGGAGTTCTGCTAAAAGTTCATCGGTACCATTAATAATTGCCGAAATAACTTCTCCCGGTATTACTATTTTGTTTCGTCCTATAGTTGATGAAACTAAAATATTGTCAACGGCTCCTACGCAGAGTAGGTCGTCAATGTTCATGATAAGAGCATCTTGCGCTATACCTTTCCATACGGAGACGTCACCAGTTTCTTTCCAATAGAGATATGCAAGTGATGATTTTGTTCCTGCACCATCGGCGTGCATTATATTGCAATAAGCAGGATTGCCTCCTAATATGTCAGGAATAATTTTGCAGAATGCTTGTGGATAAAGTCCTTTGTCTATATTTTTGATTGCATTGTGTACGTCTTCTTTACCTGCAGAAACTCCACGCTGCATATATCGTGATTCAACTGTCATTGTTTTTTATAATTTGCTGATATAACTCTAAATTCTGTACGTCTGTTTATTTGGTGGCAGATTCCTTGTTGTTCTACTGGCAATTTCTTAATAAACTCAGGAGTAAGTGTGACACCAATAGGTAAAAAGTCATACAATTCTGCATAACGCATATCGATTACTTTAGGTTTGCTGGCTCCATATCCTTTTGCAATAAGACGTCCTTTGTCAATTCCCTTAGAAATTAGAAAATCCACAACCGATTGGGCGCGAAGCTGTGATAATTCTTCGTTACTCATTCTAGATCCTACACGGTAATCGGTGTGTGAACTAAGTTCTATCGCAATATTGGGATTATCTTCGAGTGTTTCATATAGTTTTGTGAGCGACACGATAGATTCTGGACGCAAATACCAGAAATTTACATCATAAAGTACATTAGGCACTTCTATTGGAATATCCAATAGAGTAAGGTAAATATTTGCTTCGTAATCTTTATTGTCGGTTCGTCCGTAGGTAGATATTTTATATTTACTATTCAAATACCCTTCATGCGTAGCCAAAAGCACATAATTTGCTTGTGGGTTTAGTTGATATTGATAAAAACCGTTTCTGTCGGATCTTACTTCAAGAGAGGTTCCATCACTACCTATTAAACTTACAACGGCATTGGAAACAGGATCTCCGGTCAAATCGTTTATAACTTGTCCTCTTACCGAGAAATTCAATTTTGCTATAGAAAAAAAGTAAATATCATCATATCCTTTACCACCAGGACGGTTAGAACTGAAATATCCTTCTTCAAGAGAGTCTCTAAATGTAATTCCAAAGTCGTCAGATGATGAATTTATAGGACTCATTAAATTGAGCACGTATTGTTTGCCTTTATCGTCATAGTTAACACGGTAAATATCTAATCCGCCCATTCCAATGAAGCCATTTGATGCAAAGTAGAGAGAGCTATCGGAACTTCGATAGTAGGGAAATAATTCATCTCTTTTTGTGTTTATTGTTGGACCAGCATTTTTAGGTTTAGTCCATTTTTCGTTCTCACTTTCACGAGTACAATACCAAATGTCATATCCGCCATATCCGCCAACTCTGTTTGATGCAAAATAGAGTGTAAGACCATCTCCAGAAATCGAAGGATGAACGTAGTCACTTGTATCTGGTCCTAGGAAACGCATAATGTTAGGTTCGTCCCACGAAGCGCCTATTTTGGTAGAAGACATGATCTGACAATGATTACGTTTTTCTCCGTATTCACATTGGGTATAAAATAAGAGACATCCATTTTTGGTAAGGCTAGGAGTTCCTTCTTCTTGTGGTGAATTTATTAGTTCGGAAATAGAAACAGGGATTGACCATGCACCTTTTGCATCTTCGTTTGATGAAAAAATATCACAAAAATTTTGTCCACTACCTCCATGTATCTTGTCGCCATTGGCATTATCACTCGATGAAGAGAAATAGAGGGTATTACTTATGCCATCAAAGAGAAAGAATGGTGAATAGTCTGAATAATCAGTGTTAAGATATGCAAGATTTGTAACCTTGTAGTTTGTAGGGTATTGCAACCATTTTTTAGCAGTATTACAAGATTCTATACCTTCTTTTCCTCGTTTATCCTCAGGAACAAGCGTACGATATTGTTGATATGTTGAAATTGCATCGTCAAATTTTTCGTTCATGCGTTGAGCATCGGCACAATAAAGATATACAATTGGGTCTTCATATTTTAAATCAATTGCTTTTTGTAGCCAAAGTTGTGCGTGTAAAGGTTGGGATATATTTCTATAACAATACCCTATTTCGTATGCTATCTTTGCTTTTTCAGGGTCCTCGTTCTCTATTTGGGAGAATAGACTTTTGTAGGTATTGATTGCAAACGTATATTCGTTTGTCTTTAATGCTTGTTCAGCTTGTTTTTTAAGGCTTCCTTGACTATAAACTTGAGAAGAAAGAAACAAGAACGCAAACGTGTATATAAGAAATCTTTTCATATTGAGAACCACAAATTTCGATTCAAATATATAGCTTTTATACATAAAAACAAAGGCGGATTTCCCGCCTTGTTTTGTGAATTAATTTATACTTAATAATTCAACCTCAAAAATGAGAGCCATGTGTGGTTCAATAGGTCCTCCAGGGTGTGGGTTGGAACCATAAGCCAATTCAGAAGGAATATAAAGTTTCCATTTTGAGCCTACAGGCATTAGTTGTAAAGCTTCAATCCAACCTTGAATTACACCATTTACAGGGAAAGAAGCTGGTTGGTTGCGTTGTACAGAACTGTCAAATACGGTTCCATTAAGCAATGTACCATGGTAATGTGTAGTTACGTTGTCTGTTGCCTTAGGTTTTGGACCATTACCTTCTTTCATAATTTCATATTGAAGTCCGCTAGGTAAGGTTACAACACCTGTTTTTTTAGCATTTTTCTTGAAAAACTCATTAGCTTCCGTTATGTTTTTTTCAAATTTTTTAGCATTTGCTTTAGCCAAAAATTCTTGAATAGTTTCGTAGGCTTCTTGTAATGAAAGTTCCAACGTGTTTTTTTTCATCATATCATCAAGTCCTTTTGCGAACATTTCAGCATTAATTTCAGTAACGCCTTCGCCTTGCAAACTTGTGCCAATGTTCATGCCTAAGCTATAGCTTGCTTTGTCTAAATCTGTTTGTATCATTTGAATTGTTTTTGTTCAATGCAAAGATAGTTTTTTTTTAGTTATGAGTTATGAATTATGCTTTATTCTGCACTTTTTTGTGAGAAGATTTGTATCTAATTTCTCAAATATTTTTCGCAGAAGAAAAATATAGATGTTTATATTCAATGATGATAATCAAAAAAAAATAACTTTGTACAAATTAAATATAAATAAGAGACTATGAATTTAATTGAATTTTCACAACGTGAAGAACTGCCAAATTATATTAAAAGTAAATCAGGGTTAGCAGAACAAGTGTTTTTCTCTGTATTCTTTGCTATATTATTTATCAATATATACAAGCCGTTCAACACCGGAGACCTTGGTAATACTGAAAAACTGGAGTATTTTTTATGGTCTAGTGGTGTTGTGTTCGTTGGTTTTATAGTTTTGGCAATCAGTAGGCTGTTGTTTTATCAATATGCTCTCCGTCATCGTATTTTTTATTGGGTATATGCGGTATGGATCTTTGGCGAAATATCATCCATGTCTGTTATTTACACAACAATTGCTAAAATATGGATGCCACGGTTGGTAGATGGAGTAGAAACGTGGGATTTGTTTTGGAATGTATTTGTAGCGATATTTTTTGTATTGCTAATTCCTACCGTAATAGCGTGGTTATATCTTGCATTTAAAGATAAAAAGAAGCGATTAATGGAGTTGCAAGGTAAGGTGCAAGAAACAGTGGGAGGAATAGGTTCTGCCGACCAACCTTATGTATTGCAGTTCCGAGATGAAAAAGGAGAACCGAAATTTTCGGTGAAAGCTGAAAGTGTTATTTGGTTGGAAGCATCAGACAACTATGTTATTATTAAATACCAAAATCAAGGTAAAATATCTGAATTCCTTTTGCGAAATTCACTAAAGCGCTTGGCAGATGATTTTAAAGATACAACATTATTCCGTTGCCATAGATCATATATGGTTAATTTCAATCATGCTGTAGCGTTGCGCAAAGGTGTGGAAGGTTTGGTGCTGGAACTTGATGTTCAACCTTTGAAAGAAATTCCTGTCTCTAAAACGTACAAAGAAGAGACATCAGCAGCATTTATGCAATATACTTGTAGTAGTAAGTAGGTCGTTTAAGTATTGAGCGCTTGCGTCAAATAAAAAGGTCTATACAATTAGTATAGACTTTTTTATTGTTTAATCGTCAATTAAATACTACGGAATAGTAGAGTAGGTGCAGAGAAATATGAATATGTTTCTTTTTAATCTTGTCCTTACTTTTTTAATTCGTTATTGATAATCTCAAACACTTGTTTTGACAATGGAAGTGCATCGGTTTCATGAAGTCCTTGTACCGAAATAGGTTCGTGAAAAAGAACCGTTACTTTGGTTGGTCTAAAGCGAAGATTAGAATGCGACCATGCTTTAGCCGAGTTTTTTATCGTTACCGGTACAATTTCCGTGTTTGAAGCTATGGCAAGTTTGAATCCTCCACGTTTAAAAGGGCATAATGCTCCGGTTTTAGAGCGAGTTCCTTCCGGGAAAAGAGCAATGTCACATCCTTTTGCAAGCATTTTTTCGGCTTGACGCATACTCGAAACAGAATTTTGAGCATTTCTTCTGTCTATGAAAACCATATCAAGTTTACGCAACATAAAGCCGGTGAGAATATTTTCGCGCAATTCGGCTTTGCATAAAAAATGAAGAGGGCGCTTTGACCCCCAAAATAGGCACGCAATGTCATAAAACGACGAGTGGTTTGCCATAAAAATGTAATTCTTGTTAGGGTCAAGTTTCTCTAGGTTTTCGGTTTTGATCGGACTCATTACGATAAGAGAATTGACCGGCGCCCACAAATGTATAGTAAGCCATAGAGAAAGGCGAGGAGGGAGTAGTAAGGTAAGAACATATACAAAAAGGAATGTCCATAACCCAAGCAGAATAAGCTGAATAAAATTAATAATAAACATTTTTCACTTGTTTTTATAGAGGTTGTTGTACCACCTTGTCTGTATTTTTTTTATTTTTACAAAGAAAAAGTTTTTTTTTACATGAATGGGAAAATCTATTTAATTCCTTCCGAAATGGGTGAACAAGCATATGAAATGTTGTTTCCCGAGATTAATAGAACCATAATTAGAACTGTGGATTGGTATATAGTAGAAAATATTCGAACAGTACGACGGTTTATTAAAAAAATATGTCCTGAAAAGGATATAGAAAAAACACATTTCTTTGAGATTAACAAACATGCACCCAATGAACAAGTCGATGAGATGATGCGTCCATTGCTTGATGGACATGATATGGGCATAGTGAGTGAAGCAGGGATGCCGTGCATAGCAGATCCGGGCAATTTGGTGGTTGCAAAAGCACATCAAAAAGGCATACGGGTTATACCATTGGTTGGCCCAAATTCTATCATTATGGCCTTGATAGCTTCGGGGTTTAATGGACAAAATTTCGCCTTTCATGGTTATGTTCCTATCAAAGACGAACGCAAGAAAAAAATACTTCAGATGGAATCCGTGTCACTCAGTACGGGACAGACACAGATTTTTATGGAAACACCTTATCGTAACCAACAATTATTTACCGAATTGACAAGTATATTGCGACCAACAACGAGGCTATGTATAGCCACTGATATTACTTTACCTACTGAGGATATAAAGACTAGAACGATAGCCGAATGGAAAAAACAAGTACCGGAAATCCAAAAACGTCCATCGATATTTTTGCTAATGTAGGGGGCTGCTTTAATAAAAAGTTGTATCTTGCGAAAGATAGAAAACGTATGTCAAGGAAGAAAATAGAATTAGAATACGAAATGAATACAATGCCAAGGGTGCTGTACAAACGACTAGCAACTCCAGAAGGCCTTGCGGCGTGGTTTGCTGAAGATGTGGCAAGCGACGATGGAAAAATATTCTCGTTCTTATGGCATAAAGAAATCTCGCGAGCGATAGTCGTTGATGCACTTGAAAATGAATATATACGTTTTCGGTGGGAAGAAGATGAAGATGATGATTATTTTGAATTTCGCATCGTACAGTCAGATTTGTCAGGCAATAGTTCTTTGCGTGTAACCGATTTCTCTGATGAGGAAGAATATGACGATGTCGTTCGGTTGTGGAACTTTCAAATAGAAGGGCTAAAGAGAATTTTAGCCGCGTAGATGCAGTATGTTGGGTGTTAAAAAACTGGATATCTTTATCCTGAAATCATATTTAATTCCGCTCTTAATAACATTTTTTGTAACAACGTTCTTGTTACTCATGCAATTCTTGTGGCGATATATTGATGATTTGGTAGGTAAGGGGTTGGATTTAAAAATTATCGTAGAATTGTTTTTTTATGCTGCCATGGGAATCTTACAGATGTCTTTGCCCTTGTCAGTATTGTGTGCATCGATTTTTGCCTATGGAAGTATGGGTGATACCAATGAATTGATAGCAATAAAGTCAGCCGGAATTTCATTGTCGCGAATTATGCGTCCTCTGATTATTTTCAACGTATTCCTAGTTGGATTTTCATTTGTATATGCCAATAATGTGCTTCCGTATTCTAATTTGCGGTTGTGGTCGTTAATGTTTGATGTCCGAAATCAACGTCCCGAAATGAATATCAAAGAAGGGGTCTTTTTTGATGGAATAGATCAAGTCCGATTAAAAATTTCATCGAAAAGTAAAGACAACAACATTATGTACGACATGATGATATATGACCACCGAGGAAATGCAGGAAATACAAGTGTGATACTAGCCGATTCGGCTACTATGAAAATAACTGATGATAAGCGATATCTTGTATTAACCTTATATAGTGGTGAATCGTACGAAGATGTTATAGATAAAACGAATCATGATGAATATAAACGGAAACGACCTTTCCGTCAATATTCATTTTCAAAACAACAAGTATTGTTTGAGTTGGAAGACTATGCATTTAATAGAACCAATGTAGAATTGTTTAAACATAATTCACAGATGCAAAATGTAGGGCAACTTGACTACATGATAGATTCTCTTTCGTTAGATTATGGTGAACGCAATCATAGGTCATTTGTTCAGTATTTTACGAACAATGTGTGCAAAGCAAAAGTCGATAGTTTGTCGCCATCTGATACGATAAAAGTAGATGCAAATTTGAACAATTTCCCATCTCACGAACAATCAACTATCGTTCTCAAGGCATTGAGTTCTGCACGTTCTTCAGAATCATTCTTATTGGCTGCAATACAAAATGATGTAGAACAAGAAAAAGGGTTGAATAAATTACGAATAGAATGGCATAAAAAATTCACGTTAGGATTTGCTTGTTTCATTATGTTCTTTGTTGGAGCTCCATTTGGAGCGCTAGTTCGTAAAGGCGGATTTGGTGTGCCAGTTGTAGTGTCATTTGTGTTCTATCTTATGTATTATGTTCTTACTATGATTGGCGAGAAAGGTGTTAAAATAGCCACCATGAGTCCTTGGGTGGGTATGTGGTATCCTATTTTTGTAATATTGATAGTGGGAATTATTTTGACATATTTGGCAGTTAACGATAAAAGTTTGCCATCGTTGAAGCCATTTATTAATGAAATAGAACATAAGATTCTCGAAAGACAGCGATTGAAGAATATTAATAAACAAAAATTAAAAAATAAACAACAATGATATTAACAAAACAAGTCGCCTTAGACTTAATGGCGGCAATGAAAGCCCAGGATAAAGTAAAATTAGATGCACTTCGTGCATTAAAGACTGCGTTTATTGTTGCAAAAACAGAAACAGGAGCATCAGAAATAGAAGACGATGCGGAGTTGAAAATTGTACAGAAACTTATCAAACAACGTCGTGATTCTGCAACAGAATACTCAGCAAACAACCGTCAGGATTTGGCCGAAAAAGAAAATGCAGAAGCTGATGTATTGTCTGTGTATTTGCCAAAACAAATATCTGCAGAAGAATTGGAGAAGGCAATTAAAGAAATTATTGCTGCTGTAGGAGCAACTTCAATGAAAGATATGGGAAAAGTTATGGGAATAGCAAGCAAGAAGTTAGCCGGCACCGCCGATGGCAAAGCAATTTCTGAAATGGTAAAAAAAATATTGGCGTAAATGCAATATATAATGTATAAATAATACAAAAAGAACGGAAACGTCACTAGTAACTAGATACTAATTTTTGCAATTTATTTGCAATCGTAAAAAAAATGTGTTTTCTTTACGCACTAGTTCAACGATGAGTAATTTCAAATGAAAAGAAAGAATCATTTACTAAGAATTTTTTCTACAACAACGATAGCTATTATCTTGTATGCTAATATAGCTATAGCGCAGTTGAACCCGCGAAGTACGTTGTATTCATACCATCAATCATCGTACAATCCGGCTATCTGTGGAGCATATGATTACGGAACCGCAGATTTGGTTATGCGTAAGCAATATATGAGTTTTGCAGACAATGCAGGTCCCGCAACAACATGGTTTGATGTTTCAATGCCTATTTCTAAGATACATAGTGGAGTCGGATTGTCCGTTTCGCAAACCACTGAAGGTTTTGAAAAACGATTGACAGCTAAATTAAACTATGCGTATCAATTAGAATTACGCTCAGGACGTTTAGGATTTGGTTTGAGCGCAGGTTTGAATTCAGCAGAATGGGATTTAAGTTCTGCAATATACCCTGATGGTTCTTCAGATAGCTATTTGGAACAAAGTGTGGCATCGCAAGATAATTTTTTCAACTTACTTCTCGGTTTTGGGATGTTTTATCAGACAGGGAATTTGTATGCAGCCGTAGCTGTAACAGAATTAAACGAACCTTCGTTGAAGTATACCGATGGGAAAATGAATTATTTGAAACGTCATTATTGGCTTTCGGCAGGGTATGAATATAAAACATCAAGCCCTAAAATAGTACTTATCCCTTCTATGACTCTCAAAACAACTTTTACTAATTTACAAGCGAGTTTTGATTTAAGAACGGTGTACAATAATCTTTTAATAGCAGGAGTTTGCTATTCAAGTGCCCATGATGTGTCCCTAAATATGGGGGTGCAATTCAAAGATGGCTCTAAATTAGATGGTTTACGAGCGATTATTTCGTACGATATAATAACATCGCAGCTGGGAGGGGAAAGTGTTGGTAGTCTTGAGGTTATGGTGTCGTATGACTTCAATCTCTCTATGGAAAAGGAAAATAAAAGTTATAAAAGTGTTAGGTTTTTGTAGCTAAATAAAAAAAAATATTATCTTGCAAATTATTTTAATATGAATGGATATGAAAAAGTTATTGTTCTTTAGTTCGATTTTCGCCTTGATGGTGAGTTGTTCCTCTAGTTATCAAAGTGGCGATTTGTCTGGTACGCAAACAAGACCGGTTTGGAATAATGAAGTTCCATTCGGTATGTTGTTTATTCCGCAAGGAAGTTTAAATGTAGGACCTAGCGATCAAGATGTTGCTTGGGCACAGACAGCACAAAACCGTACGGTTTCAGTTCAGGCGTTTTGGATGGACGAAACAGAAATCACGAATAATGAATACCGTCAATTCGTGGACTGGGTTCTCGATTCTTTAGCGTATGTAACGTTGAAAGAAGAAGCCGGTAAAGATGAGGTTTATGTTATGGTCAACGAGTTTGGTGAAGACTTGGAAGATGACGAACAATACATAAACTGGACGGTTCCGATTGATTGGAACGAAGCCGATAATAAAGAGGCTTTGTTGTCTTTCTTCTTACAAGGCGATGAAAGATTCTACAAAAAACAAGAAATAGACACTCGCCGTTTGAATTTTACATTCTATTGGATGGATTTCAAGCAAGCTGCTGAGAAGAAAAACGCAAATGGAAAGGTAAACCGTGCGTATAATTACAAAACACGTAAATATGAAGGAACAGTTTTACGTGCAGATGGTACCGAACAAGCAATTAAAGACAGATCTTCATATATAGTAAAAGAGGAAATAAATGTATATCCTGATACATTATGTTGGGTAAGTGATTATACATATTCATTTAATGATCCAATGACAGCAATGTATTTTTGGCATCCTGCATATGATCACTATCCTGTAGTTGGTGTGTCATGGAAACAAGCTGTTGCATTCAGTGTATGGAGAACTCAATTAAAGAATGGTTATTTGCGTGGTATGAAACAAGTTATTGTTAATGACTATCGTTTGCCATCTGAAACTGAATGGGAATATGCAGCAAGAGGAGGTTTGGAATCATCTCCATATCCATGGGGTGGTAACTACACTAGAAACTATTTAGGTTGCTTTATTGCAAACTTCAAACCAATGAGAGGTAATTATACCGATGATGGTGGTATTCAAACTCTAGTTGTGGCTCACTACGAACCAAACGAATGGGGATTATATGATATGGCAGGTAATGTTGCAGAATGGACACAAACAGCTTTTGATGAAAGTGCATACAGTTTTACCGGTGATATCAACACAGACAACTATTATAGCGCATTGGATGAAGATCCAATTGTGAGAAAAAGAAAAGTTGTAAGAGGTGGTTCATGGAAGGATATTGCATACTATATGCAATGTAGTTCAAGAGCATACGAATATCAAGATTCAGCTAAGAGTTATATAGGTTTCAGATGTGTACAAACGTATTTGGGACGTGCTTTTGGTGAAGGTATTCAAGATTCACAAGTATATTAATAGTAAAAACAGTAAATATTAAACACACATTTAATTCTTTAAAGTTATGATGAGTATTGCGGAATTAGTAGAAACCGACGGATGGAAAAAGTTTATGGCAAAGGTGTACGGATGGGGTGCATCTGTAGTAATGATTGGAGCTTTGTTTAAAATTCAGCACTATCCAGGTGCAGGCCCTATGCTTGTTGTCGGATTGTTAACTGAGGCAGTCATCTTTTTCTTCTCAGCATTTGAACCAGTTCATGCTGAAATTGATTGGACATTGGTTTATCCCGAATTAATACCAGCTCCAGAAAACGAAGAAGTAGAAAATGTACAAGATACAACACCATTAACAACATTCTTGAAAGACAAATTGTCTGGTAAAATTGAAGGTGGAGTTGGTGGAGCTCAAGGTCCATCTGCAATTCAAAGATTTGATGAATTGTTAGAACAAGGAAAACTTGGTCCTGAATTATTTGAAAGATTAGGAACAAATTTGGAAGCATTGAATAAAAATGTTACAAGTATGTCTGATATTTCAAATGCCGCAGTTGCTACAAATTCATATGTTGAAAATATTAATACCGCTAAAGATTCAGTGTCTTCATTGTCAGGAGCATTTTCTGCTTCTGCTGATAAGTTGTCAAAATCAGTTGAAGGAATTGCAACTTCTGCACAACAAACTGCAAATTCAATAGCAGAAGAAGGAAACAAAACCGCAAGTATAATAGCTACAGCAGGAACAGGATATCAACAAATGTTGCAAGGTTTGAACACAAACTTCTCAATTATTGGCGATACAACAAAAGCACAAGCAGAACAACAAGAAGCATTGTCAAAGAACTTGTCTGCTTTAAATGCAGTATATGAAATGCAATTAAAGAATTCTAGTCAGAACCTTAACGCAACAGAACAAATTACTTCTGGTATCAATTCTATTATGTCTGATTTGCAATCAACTGCAAATGATGTTGCACAATACAAAGCAGAAATTTCTAAGTTGAGTCAAAACTTGTCTGCTTTAAATACTGTATATGGCAACATGTTGAATGCTATGAGCATTAAATAATAGATACGGAAATAATTTAGTAAGAAATTAATAAAGAATAAGAAACAATGGGACACGGAAAAGAAACGCCTAGGCAGAAGATGATTGGTATGATGTACCTTTTCTATACTGCATTGATGGCCTTGAATGTTTCGAAAGACGTACTTGATTCGTTCATTAAGATTAATAACGCTATGAACGAAACAAATAAAAACTTCGTGAGCAAGAATGAGATTGCTTATGCAGCGATAAATAAGGCATATGCTTCAAATCCAGCTAAAGCAAAATCTATTTATGATGCTTCGTTGGAGTTAAGAAAAAGAGCAGATGCACTTATGGCTAATTTACAGTATTGTAAGGATACTGTAATTTTTAATGCAGATAAATTAGGTACAAGTTTAAGTAACACGGAAGGTATCTTCCAACTTAAAGAAAGAGATGGCAGTACTCGTTATTACAAAGTAGATCCTGATACTGGCGATACGTTGACCTTGGAAGCTAGTTGTCAGTCAAAGGACAATTTGGATATTGTAACTCAAATTGTTGTTGGTATTGATAATCCAGAAAAAGCGTATGGTACCCAATTACGTGATAGCATTGCGAGTTATCGTAAATGGTTGCTTGAAACAGCTGCTCGTTTTGGAAGTGATACAACTTCTCCTTTTGCAAGGAACGTTAATGTTTCTTTGAATACGGCAGATCAAAAACCACGCGCACACGAATCAGGGCAACCTATTCCATGGGCAGAGTCTCAATTTGCACATATGCCTTTAATGGGTGCAATAACTATTTTAACACAATGGCAATCTGCTGTTCGTAATGCTGAAGGTGATTTGTTGAATCTTGTATATGGTCAGTTGGATGCAGAATCGTTTAAATTCAATAAATTATCTCCTGTGATTTTAGCACCAAGTACCTATATTATGCAAGGTAATCAATATTCATCACAGATATTTTTGGCTGCTTTCGATACAACGCAAGCTTTGGATGTATATGTAAATGGAAGAAAATTACCAATTGACCCTGAAAGTGGTTTGCCTAAATATGAAGTAAATGGCACTGGGATTGGAGATCAAAAATACACGGCAATAATTAAAATGCCTAAACCGAATTCATCTGATACCTTGGAATATAGAGTGGAGGGTGAGTACCAAGTAGCAAAACCAAGTTTGGTTGTTTCTCCAACAAAGATGAATGTCTTCTATATCGGTCCAGAAAATCCTGTTGAAATATCGGTACCAGGTGTTCCTGCCGACAAAATTTCTGCATCGTTGACTCCTGGTGGTTATGGTTCAATTTCAAAATCAGCTAAAGGTGGCTATATTGTAAAAGTAAATAAACCTGGAAGGTGTTCTGTAGCAGTGGTTGCCGAACTTAATGGCAAGAAACAAAACATGGGTAGTGTAGAATTTCGTATTAAAAGGGTTCCAGATCCTATTGCTGAGGTGTTAGGTATGAGTGGTGGTAAGATTGATAAACCTCGTTTACAAGCTGCACCTCGTGTTGATGCTAAGATGCAAGATTTTGACTTTGATTTGAATTTTAAAGTAACTTCATTTACTGTGAGTGCGCAAGTTGGAGCTTACTTCTTGTCTGAAACGGTTAAGGGAAATAGAATTAGCCCCCAAGTAAGAAATAATATATTTAACAAATTACAAAGAAACTCAAAAGTATATTTTGAGGATATAAAGGCTGTAGGACCAGATGGAAGACCTCGTAACCTAGGTGTTTTGAAATTTGTTATCGACTAGAAATCTAAAAATTATTGAGATATGAAAAAGATTGGTTTATTGATTATTGCTGTCGCTTTTTCTTCGGCATTATTCGCTCAAGCGAGTGAATATCCTGATAGTCCATATGACAAACCTCATATGAATGATAGAAAACCTGCTCGTAAGCAGAATATACGTTATGCTGATGTTATGTGGTCAAAACAAATAGAACGAACATTACCTCTTCGTGAGAAAATGAACTTTCCTTTGTATTTTCCTAATAATGAAACAGGCAGAATAGGAAGTCGTTTTAGTTATACCGCATTAACTATCGATGCTATTGATAAAGGTTATTTGTTCGCTTATGACCCAATGAGTGATGGTGCAGTTCCTATTACAGCTGATGATTTCAAGACAAAACTTGGAGCAAGTATTGATACCATTTATATTCAAAATGATGATGGAACAGAGACAATGAGACCAATTGAAAAACAAATGGATCCGAGTTCTATTAAATTTTTGATTTTGAAAGAAGAATGGGTGTTTGATAAACAACGTTCTGTTATGGATCCTCGTATTATGTGGATTATTTCTTTGCGTGAGTTTGTAAAAGATGGTGAAATTCGTAAATCATTACCTTACAAGGTTTACTATCCAATGGCAGAAGGAATTCTAGCTAGAAATGAAGTGTACAATCCAAATAGCGATGGTGATCAAAAATCATTCTATGATTTGTTTCAAAGACGTCAATTTAGTAGCTTTATCTCTCGTGAAAGCAATGTTTATAACAATCGGGAGGTAAATACCTACAAGTTTGGTATAGAACAATTGTATGAAGCAGAAAAAATTAAAAACTTTATTTTTACGTTCGAACACGATTTGTGGGAATATTAAACAATATTTTGTTGATAAGTATGGAGGACTCTTCTTTTTCGAGGAGTCCTCTTTTTTTATATTTGACCATATTTTGATAGCATGAGAAAGATATTCATATTGGCTGCCATTATAATGCTTTGTTTAAATGCTTGTAATGAAGAAAACTCAAATAAAACACAAGAGGAACTTGTTCCGGAAGATGTGTTTATGTATGACATTAAAGTGAACAATTTTGAAGTAGAGGTTGATACTGTAGCTAGTGGAGAGTGTCTTGCTACGGTTTTGCTATCTTCAGGTTTGAATAATCAAACTATACATCAATTAATTACATGTTGCGATACTCTTTTTGATGTACGTAAATTCAAAAAAGGGAACATTTACACTAAAATGTATTCAGACAGTTCCTTACGGTATTTTGTGTACGAAATTAACATTGCTGATTATTTGGTATTTGATTTAAACGATACTATTCCTTTTGTGTATAAGGGGCAAAAGGAAATATCCTATATTGAACGCAAAGAAAAAGGAACCATAGAGTCTTCTTTATGGAATGCAATGGTTGATAATAATATAGATCCTAATGTTGCTATAGCCATGTCGGAGATTTACGCATGGTCTATAGATTTCTTTGGATTACAAAAAGGAGATTATTTCAAAATCGTTTATACAGATAAATATGTTGACACTATGTCTGTGGGTGTGGAGTCAATAAACTATGTGGTTTTTAACCATATGGGACAAGACTATTATGCCATTCCGTTTGAACAAGATGGTATTATGCAATTCTTTGATGAAAATGGGAAATCAACCCGCAAGGCGTTTTTAAAAGCACCATTAAAATATTCTCGAATTAGTTCTCATTTTTCTAATGGAAGACGGCATCCTATCTTGAAGATTGTTCGTCCTCATTATGGAGTGGATTATGCTGCTCCTGCTGGTACTCCGGTACATTCTATTGGAGATGGTGTAGTTGTGAAAAGAGGATATTCAGGTGGGGCTGGTAATATGATAACAATAAAACACAATGTAACCTATCGTTCGTCCTATATGCACTTGTCTCGTTATGCGAAAGGTATATCAGTCGGTTCACGAGTACATCAAGGTCAAGTAATAGGATATGTAGGAAGTAGTGGATTATCAACAGGGCCGCATCTTGATTTTAGGGTATATAGGAATGGGACACCTATTAATCCACTCAAGATGGTATCTCCGCCAACCGCACCGGTCAAAAAAACTGATATGCCCGCTTTCAAAGTGGTCGCAGATAGTTTAGTTCATATCTTACAATCATTTTAAGAGACAATGAAAGATTTGTTTGAAAACCTTAATGAAAGTCAGCGTGCTGCAGTTAGCTGTACTGATGGTCCTTCATTGGTTATTGCTGGAGCAGGATCGGGGAAAACGAGGGTTTTAACATACAAAATAGCCTATTTATTATCCAAAAATGTGCCAGCTCATAATATATTGGCATTAACCTTCACCAATAAGGCTGCTGCTGAGATGAAAGAGCGTATACAAACGCTTGTAGGGGACGAGGCACTGCATTTAGCTATGGGAACGTTTCACTCAATATTTGCTCGAATATTGCGATTTGAAGCTGCAAGTTTGCCAGGATATGATGCTTCTTACACCATTTTGGATGCCGATGACGTAAAAAAGCAAATAGCACAGGCAATTAAGGAATTAGAAGTTGATAAAGAAATATACAAGCCATCAAAAGTAGCTTCAATCATATCTAAAGCGAAAAATGATTTAATACCTGCTGAAATGTACGAACTTTCCGATGCTGCCAAATATGACAGCATGAATGGAATGCCAGCTGTATCAAAAATCTATAAGCGCTATGTGGCTGATTGCAAACGATCAAACTCTATGGATTTTGACGATTTGCTACTCATGACGAATATCTTATTCCGCGACAATCCAATGGTGTTGCAAAAATACCAGAAATTGTTCCGGTACATTTTGGTAGATGAGTTTCAAGATACCAATAGTTGCCAATATCGCATTATTAAGCAATTGGCATTGCCCGAAAATAATTTATGCGTTGTAGGCGATGATGCTCAAAGTATATATTCGTTTCGAGGCGCTCGCATAGAGAATATATTGAACTATCAACGTGATTTTAAAGATTGTAAATTATTCAAGTTAGAACAAAATTATCGTTCTACGAAAACGATAGTAGAGGCAGCCAACAGCCTTATAAAAAAGAACACAAAACAAATACCCAAAAAGATTTTTTCAGATCAGGAGGATGGTGAAAAAATTTCTTTGGTGCAATCCGCAACCGATTCGGAAGAAGGTACAAAAATTGCGAAACTTATTGCTGATATAGTAGATAAAGGCGAATCGTATAGCAATTGTGCCATATTGTATCGAACCAATTCACAGTCACGTATTTTGGAGGAGGAGTTGAATAAAAAACGAATCCCTTGTAAAATTGTGAAAGGCTTGTCATTCTTTCAACGAAAAGAAATCAAAGACGTACTTTCGTATGTTCGTGTGGTTGTAAACCCGAAAGATGACATAGCATTGGAACGAATTATCAACTACCCCGTGAGAGGGATAGGAAGTACCACGATAGACAGGCTTCATGCTATAGCTGACGCTAATAATTTATCCTTGTGGGGAGTTATATCACAAATAGAAAAGACTCGTGATATGCTACCTGCTGCGGCGAAGAAAAAACTGTCCGATTTTGCGGAAATAATGCAAGGTTTTATGGTCGATGAGCCTACTACAGATGCCTATTCGTTAATGTTTCGAATTGTAGAAAAACTAGAATTCAAAGAAGCATTAGAAAAGGAGTATCCGAAAGAAGAGGCGCAAGACCGATTTAATAATATTCAAGAGTTATTGAATGGAGCCAAAGAGTTTGTGGAAAATGAGTTAGATCCGGATGCCATAGCAATGCATAATTATCTCCAGAAAATTGCACTATTGACTGATATTGACGAAGAAGAAACAGATAATGCCAATAAAGTGCTTCTAATGACTATGCACGCAGCTAAAGGACTTGAATTTAAGCATTGCTTTTTGGTTGGCATAGAAGAAAACGTGTTGCCTTCTCAAATGAGTATGGAGACCATTCAAAACATTGAAGAAGAACGTCGGCTTTTCTACGTTGCATTAACGCGAGCAATGAAAACTGTTACGCTTTCGTTTGCATGGAAACGAAGAAAATTTGGAAGTTTTATGCCATCAACGCCAAGCCGTTTCTTGTCTGAAATAGATTCTTGCTTTTTGAATGGTTCGTTGAAAACTTCAACATTAATGTATGAGGACTTTGGACAAGCTCCTGCGTTTTCGTCGTACCAGCAGAGAGGTGGTAATGGCTTTTCTTCATATCAAAACAAACAAGGAAGTGGTTTTAATTCATATTTGCAGAAAACTCATCCGATGAATGTAACGAAGACATCTGCACCACAATCATCATTTTCTCAGTATAAAAAAGAACAACCATTTGCGCACTATAATGAAGAATCAAAACAACCCGCAACTATTGTCCCAAGCAATCCTGAATCCATCAAGGAAGGTCAGCGTGTTGCACATGCTAAATTTGGCATGGGTTCCGTAAAGGAACGTATGGGAAGCGATGCAAATGCTGCAGTTATCATAGCTTTTGATAATTGGGGCGAAAAGAAACTATTATTGAAATTTGCAAAACTACAAATAGTTGAAAATTAATAGCTTTTATTACCTTTGAGAAATTTTATTTTAATGGAGTATAATACAACAAGAGAGTCACTGATTTTGCCCGAATACGGACGTAATGTCCAAATGATGGCAGAGCATTTATTGACAATACCAGACAAAGCAAATCGTACAGAAGCTGCAAAGGAACTTATTGCAATCATGATAAATATGAATCCTTCGGTACGCGAAACTAAAGATTATAAACAAAAAATGTGGGATTATTTAGCACAACTTTGCGATTTTAAGCTTGATGTTGATTTTCCTTATGCTATTTCAAAACCTGCTGATATTGAAAAACCTCAAAGGCTGCAATATAACATGAATGAGATTCGTTGTCGTCATTATGGATATACCGTAGAACGCATGATTCAAGCTGCATGTGACATGGAATCGAGTGAAGAACGAGATGCATTGGTACACATGATTGCCAATAACATGAAGCGTAATTATGTCATTTGGAATCAAAAATCGGTAACAGACGAAATCGTTATCAATGACTTGATTCGACTTTCAAAAGGTCAGTTAAATTTGGCGGCAGACACAAAATTAATGAACGTAAACGTGCCAAATGTTGCTGTTCAAAAGAAAGTGAATAATTTTAAACGTCAAAACAATAATAATCAAGGCCGACGTAACAATAACAACAAAAATAATAACAATAAAAAAAGGCAAAATTAATTATGACAACATTCCGAATTACTGGAGGAAGAAAACTGCACGGCGAATTACAACCACAAGGTGCTAAAAATGAAGCATTACAAGTTCTGTCGGCTGTATTGTTGACAAGTGAACCTGTTGTAATCAAAAATATCCCTCAGATTCGTGACGTTATGAATCTTATAGAGTTACTTATGAGTCTAGGGGTTAATGTAACTCGTTTGCGAGACAATAGTTACTGCTTTCAAGCCGATGACGTAAATCTTGATTATTTATTATCAAAAGATTTTCAGGAAAAGACAAAAACCTTGCGAGGCTCTATAATGTTGGTTGGACCACTTTTGGGGCGTTTTGGTAAGGGATATATTTCAAGTCCTGGTGGTGATAAGATTGGCCGTCGTCGTTTAGATACACATTTTATTGGATTTCAGAATTTAGGAGCAACATTTAATTTTAATGCAGAAACGAACATGTTTGCTGTTTCTGCCGAACACCTCAAAGGAACATATATGTTGCTCGATGAGGCTTCTGTTACCGGCACAGCAAATATTATAATGGCAGCAGTATTGGCCGAAGGGAAAACAACTATTTACAATGCAGCCTGTGAACCATATATTCAACAACTTTGCAAAATGTTGAACAAAATGGGCGCAAAAATTTCAGGCATTGCCTCTAATTTGTTAACAATTGAAGGAGTAGAAAAACTAAATGGTTGTGAACATACCATTTTACCTGATATGATTGAAGTTGGTAGTTTCATGGGATTAGCAGCAATGACTGGCTCGGAAATAACAATTAAAAATGTATCATATCCTGATTTGGGACTTATTCCATCAGCGTTTTCTCGTTTAGGTATACAGTTTGAGAAACGTAATGATGATATTTATATTCCTGCACAAGAAACCTATACAATTCCTACATTTATTGATGGTTCCATTATGACAATATCAGATGCGCCATGGCCGGGTTTGACTCCTGATCTTTTGAGTGTGTTTTTGGTTGTAGCCACAATGGCAGAAGGAAGCGTGCTTATTCATCAAAAAATGTTCGAGAGCCGTTTGTTTTTCGTTGATAAGCTTATAGACATGGGTTGTAAGATAATCCTTTGTGATCCTCATAGAGCAACGGTAATAGGGCAGGGAAGCAAGCAAAAGCTGAGAGCTACCAATATGTCATCGCCAGATATTAGAGCCGGTGTGGCATTACTTATTGCAGCCTTGTCGGCACAAGGAGTCAGCACTATTAGCAATATTGAGCAAATAGACCGAGGATATCAAGATATAGATAAACGATTGAATGCGATAGGAGCTGAGATAATTCGTATGAATTAAACAATTTTTTACAAAAAACCAGTTTCTTTATTGAAATTAAAGAAAAACATTTACTTTTGCGTCTTGAAAAACGATTAGAGAAAATTATTGATATTATGTATTTAACTACAGAAAAAAAGGCTGAATTGGTTAAGAAATTCGGCAAGTCAGAAAAAGATTCTGGATCAACAAAATGTCAAATTGCAATCTTTACAGAAAGAATCAATGCTTTGACTGAAAAAATGAAAGACAATCACAAGGATTTCGTTTCTCAACGTGCATTGTTGAAATTGGTTGGAAAGAGACGTAATTTGTTGAATTACTTAAAAGACCAAGATATTGAAGAATATCGTAATTTAATTAAAGAATTAAACATCCGTAAATAATTTGATTGCGTAATAAATCATTTATCGTGGAAGGCAATTTTTTAGTTGCCTTCCATTGTTTTGTTTATTGTATTCGTATAGTTATTCGATTTATTTTTATACACACAAAAGAAACACAATATGTTACAAGTTTTTAAAAAAGATATCACTCTTAGCGATGGACGTACCATCGAAATAGAGACAGGAAAATTGGCAAAACAGGCTGATGGTTCAGTTGTTGTAAGAATGGGTGACACAATGCTTTTGGCTACCGTATGTGGCGCAAAAGATGCCGTTCCTGGTACAGATTTCATGCCACTTACTGTTGAGTACAAAGAAAAATATGGTGCATTCGGAAGATATCCGGGGGGATTTACACGTAGAGAAGGTAAGGCTTCTGATTATGAAATCTTAATTGCACGTTTAGTTGATAGAGCATTACGTCCATTGTTTCCAGATAATTATCATGCAGAAACGTTTGTAAATGTTTTGTTAATTTCTGCTGATGGAAAAAATCAACCAGATGCGTTGGCAGGTTTAGCTGCTTCTGCAGCTTTGGCTGTTTCTGATATTCCTTTCGGAGGACCAATCGCAGAAGTTCGCGTAGCTCGTATTGATGGTAAATTAGTTGTTGACCCTACCTTTGATGAAATGAGTCGTGCTGATATCGACATCATGGTAGGTGCCACATATGACAATATTCTTATGGTTGAAGGCGAAATGAAAGAAGTTTCAGAAGCAGAAATGCTTGAAGCTTTGAAATTCGCTCACGAAGCTATTAAACCAATGTGTAAAGCACAAATGGAATTAATGGAAGCTGTTGGTAAAACCGTAAAACGTGAATATTGCCACGAAGAAAATGATGAAGAACTTCGTAAAGATGTTTGGGCTAAATGTTATGACAAAGCATATGCTGTAGCTTCTTCATGCAATGCAAACAAACATGATAGAGGAGATAAATTCTCAGCAATAAAAGATGAGTATTTAGCATCATTATCAGAAGAAGACGTTCAAGCAAAGGCTGACTTAGTTTCTCGTTATTACCATGATGTTGAAAAAGAAGCTATGCGTCGTAGTATTCTTGACGAAGGAAAACGTCTTGATGGTCGTAAAACAACCGATATCCGTCCAATTTGGTGCGAAGTAGGTTATCTACCTGGCCCTCACGGATCGGCTATTTTTACCCGTGGAGAAACACAATCATTGACAACTGTAACGTTAGGAACAAAACAAGACGAGAAAATCATTGATGATGTTTTATTCCAAGGTAAAGAACGCTTTTTACTTCATTATAATTTCCCTCCATTCTCTACCGGCGAAGCAAAAGCTCAAAGAGGTGTTGGACGTCGTGAAATTGGTCATGGACATTTAGCATGGAGAGCGTTGAAAGGAATGATTCCACAAAATTATCCATATTGCGTACGCGTTGTTTCTGATATTATGGAATCAAACGGTTCTTCTTCTATGGCAACAGTATGCGCTGGTACACTTGCTCTTATGGATGCTGGTGTTACAATTAAGAAACCGGTTTCTGGTATTGCTATGGGATTAATAACAGACAAGGGTAACGTAAAATGGTCAGTTTTGTCTGATATTTTAGGCGACGAAGATCACCTTGGCGATATGGACTTTAAAGTAACCGGAACACGCGATGGTATTACTGCTACTCAAATGGATATCAAAGTTGACGGTTTGTCGTATGAAATTCTTGAAAAAGCTTTGAACCAAGCTCGCGAAGGTCGTTTACACATTCTTGATAAAATCCAAGAAACAATTGCTGAGCCTCGTGCTGATTTGAAACCACATGCTCCAAGAATTGAAAGTTTGAAGATTGGTAAAGATTTCATTGGTGCTGTAATTGGTTCAGGTGGAAAAAACATTCAAGAATTACAAGCACGTACAAATACTACAATCTCTATTGAAGAAGTAGACGGATTCGGAATCGTTGAAATTTCAGGAAAAGACAAAGTGGGAATGGACGAAGCGAAACAATATATTATGGGTGTTTCTCAAGAACCAGAAGTAGGTAAAGTGTACAAAGCAAAGGTTAAATCAATCGTTGAATTTGGTGCATTCTGTGAATTTTTACCACAAAAAGATGGATTGCTTCATATCTCAGAAATTGCATGGGAACGTGTAGAGAAAGTAGGAGAATACTTGAAAGAAGGTGACCTTATTGAGGTAAAACTTATCGGTATAGAAAAAGGTAAGTTTAAATTGTCTCGAAAGGTATTGATGGAAAGACCTCCACGTCAAGCAAAACCAGAAGAACAAAAATAATCTAAGATAAGGCTGTCAGAAATGGCAGCCTTACTTTTTCTATCACACTTTTTCCTATATTTGCAACGAAATAATTATTGCAAAATTTCGTTACCGTATAATATGTTAAATAATACGTCCAATACGCGAATATTTTTATTTGCTTTGATTGTCTTGTTTTTTGGCTCGTGTGCTTCACAAAAGAAGATGAGTAAAAAGGCGGAAATGACTTTTGCCAATGGAGAATATTTTAAAGCGGTAACAATGTATGAAGAGCTGGCCGACAATGAAGAGTCGCGCTACATTAAATCTTCGTATCAAGCACGAATAGCCGAATGCTATCGGTATTTGAATAATTCTAAGAAAGCCGAAGTTGCATACAAAAAATTAGCAAACCAAAAAACCATACGAGATAAGGAAGTACGTTATTGGTATGGCTATTATTTGTTAAAAAGTCAGAAATACGAAGAAGCCGAAAAAATCTTTAAAGCCTATAAACGTTCTCAACCTAAAGATGTGCGAGGAGCAAATGGTATTGCGTCATGCTCATTGGCTGTTGCTTATGCCGAACATCCAACTCGATATATAGTAGAAAACGTAAAACCACTGAATTCAAAATACAATGATTTCAGTCCTATGTATTCTGATGACTCATATGATGTGGTTTATTTTACTACGTCGCGCATAGAGGAAGGAGTAAAGCCACGCATTAATCAAGTGTCAGGAATGAACTACACAAGTGTGTATCAAGCACGCTTTGACAGAAAAAACAAGTGGAAAACTCCTGAATTAATCACAGACTCAACAGTAAATAGTGACTTTGATGATGGTAGTGTTTCTATTACTCCCGATGGCTTCACTATGTATTTTACTCGTTGCCTCCAAGAATCAGGCAAAAAAGTAGGTTGCCAGATATATACGAATACATACAAAAATGGTTCGTGGAACTCTACGGAATTGCAAGAAATAGTTCCTGACTCAATCTCTATAGGACAACCGGCTATTTCAGCAGATGGTCTAACGTTGTATTTCGCATCGCGAATGAAAGGTTCTTATGGTGGTTCTGATATTTGGAAAGTGGAACGCACTGCTGCTAATACACCATGGGGGCGACCGATTAATCTTGGTCCCAAAATCAATACCCCGGGAGATGAAATGTTTCCATATGTCCGATTAGATGGTGTGCTTTATTTCTCATCTGATGGTCAACCTGGCATGGGTGGTCTTGATATATATAGAGCAACAAAAGGTTCTGATGGTGAATGGGATATTGTAAATATGCAAAGTCCAATTAATTCTTCTCAAGACGATTACGGTATTGTCTTTCAAGGAAATAAAGAAATAGGTTTGTTCACCTCCAATCGCAAAGGAACTCGTGGGTTAGATGATATCTATTCTTTTGAATTGCCAGAACTACAATTGGCAATTGAGGGGGTTATGACAGATGTTGGAATTAATAAATCAATAGAAGGTGGCGATGTGACTTTGATTGGAAGTGACGGTTCTCTGCAAACTACCCAAACCAAAGTTGATGGTTCGTATTCTTTCAAATTGGCACAATACACAGACTATATTGTGATTGGTTCTTTTGAAGGCTTTCTAAAACAAAAAGTAAAAGTTTCTACAGCAAATATTAGTGACGATACTACGTTTAAACAAAATCTCGGGCTTATCACTATGAACAGACCGGTAGAGATACCAAATATTTTTTATGATTTTGGTAAATGGACATTAAATGAATCTTCAAAGACAGCTTTGGAAGAGTTGGGGAAATTGTTGGAGGATAATCCGAACATAACCATAGAACTTGGTGCACATACCGATATGGTTGGCGATGCTAATGCAAACTTGATACTTTCAAAACGTCGTGCGCAAGCGGTAGTTGATTATCTTACACAAAAAGGATATGATCTTGACAGATTAGTGGCAAAAGGTTACGGAGAATCTATGCCGGTGGTGGTTAATGAAGAAATTGCAAAACTAGATACTGCATTTACAGTTGGTATTGCTTTGTCGCCGGAGTTCATAGAAACACTTTCGAAAGACACACAAGAAAAAGCGAATCAAATCAATCGTCGTACAGAACTTAAAATTCTATCAACAGATTACATCCCCAAACCCGAATATTTTGTTCGACAAAAGCAAAAAAGTAAGAGAAATTAATTCTTGAATAAAAAATATTGCAATACCTTTTAAACACTAATATACATGGTTATTTTTTTTTGAAAAAATAGTATATTTGCACAAGGATAGTTTTTTATGAATTTATTAAATGGAAATGTAGCACTCATTACAGGTGCAAATAGGGGAATAGGCAAAGCTATAGCCCTATTGTTTGCTTCTGAAGGGTGTGATGTTGCATTTACTGATTTAAAAAAAGATGACAGCATGACCGAAACAGAACAAGAAATTGCTCAATATGGTCATAAAGTTCAAGGGTATGCCTCAAATGCTGCGTCGCTAGAGGATGCACAAGAGGTTGTTAAACAAGTTGTAGACGATTTTGGTAAAATAGATATATTGGTAAACAATGCTGGTATTACTCGTGATGGAGCACTTAAACGTATGACCGAAGATCAATGGGATTCTGTAATTAATGTTAATTTAAAATCTGTGTTTTGTATGATCAAAGCCATACAACCATATATGTGGAAACAAGGATTCGGAAGTATTATAAACGTAAGTTCAATTGTTGGAGTTTCAGGAAATGCGTGCCAAGCCAATTATTCTGCTTCAAAAGCGGGGATTATAGGTTTAACTAAGTCTATCGCAAAAGAATTCGGTGTACGCAATATCCGTTGCAACGCAATAGCTCCGGGATTCATTATGACTGATATGACCGCACAATTGCCAGAGCATATTATAGAAGAATGGAAAATACGTATTCCACTTCGTAGACCAGGCACGGTGCAAGATGTTGCAAATGTATGTGCATTCTTGGCTTCAGGGCTTTCAAGTTACGTTACTGGACAAGTTATTCCAATTTGTGGAGGATTTCAAATATAAATTATTATATACTATATACTATGAGAGAACAAACAGAAGAAATAGCAGAACGAATTGTTACAGCCCGTGAAACTTTCGGGATGTCAATTGAAGACGCAGCAAAATCATTAGGTATTAATAAATATGAATATCAAGATTTTGAGTCAGGACAAATAGATATTCCCGTAAGTTCAATCTTGAAAATCGCAGCATTGTATAAGGTTGATGTCTCTATATTATTGACAGGAGAAGAGCCTCGTAGTATGACTTATTCTGTGACTCGTAGAGGTGAAGGTGTAAGTGTAGAACGTCACAAAAGATATAAATACAAAGCCTTAGTTACTGATTTTGTTGGAAAAAAAGCAAACTTCTTTGTTGTGACAGCAGATGCAAGTGATGAAAACGTACAGTTCAGTTCTCATGAAGGACAAGAGTTTTTATATGTTGTGAATGGAAAAATGGAACTTCATTTTAAAGATGAAAAAGTTATATTGAATGAGGGTGATAGTGTGTGTTTTAATTCTTCTATTCCCCACGCAGTTCGTACTGTTGATGGGGCAAGGGCAAGGTTCTTAACGGTTTTGTTATAGTAACAAATAGAAATTATAGGTTAGCAAATGTAAACCTCTAATAGAAAGATGTAATTTTTTTTAATTCCTTGTAACCTTTAGCTCAGCAACTATGTCTTATACATTAATGTAAAAAGAAAAATACTTTTTAAAAATGAAAAAAATAGCGTTAATATTGGTGTGCTCACTGGCCTGTGTCGTGAGTTTGTTCGCACAGAAAGATCTTATCTATTCAGGAGGTAACTGTGTGTCTTCAATGGTGTGTGATAATGGAAATGTGTTTGTGTGGGGTAAGAATTCCACAAAAACAAGCAAAGGGTTGTTAGGAACGGGTTCTACTGCAGAAAAAGTTTATGTTCCAACAATAGTTCCTTACTTTGAGAAGAACAATATCATGATTCGCCAAGTGAATTCAGGTTCGGGATCTCACTTCATTGCCTTAGATTGTAATGGCAATGTGTATTGTTGGGGAAACAATAGTTTGGGGCAGTGTGGTAATTTAACTTCTGTAGTAAAGACGGAGGGTAAAATACAATCGGAACCTGCACGAGTTTTGATAGGAAGCAATACACCTACAAGCACTGTAAAAGGTTTGTCGGGAACAGAATATTCCGATGACGGAAAACTTTGTAACGTTGATGTTGTGTATGCCGGAAATAATAGTAGTTTTGCCATTTTAGGGGGTTCAACCTATAAAGGTTGTCTTGTTGCATGGGGAGGTAATGCTGATGGTTTCGATTCTCAAGGATATGACAACTGCTATGGTCAGTTAGGTTGTGGTAACCAAACAAATCAAGCAAATCCAGTTTTCGTACTCGATGGAAAAACAAAACAACCATTAAAAGGTGTCGTTCAAGTGTTTGCCGGTGACAACTCTGCATACGCATTGGTCGATCCTGATGGAGACGGCTATGGTACCGTATATTCATGGGGATATGAGAAAGGCAATGGTTCTTTGGGGAGAAATGAAAATGGTGTAGGTAATGGTGGTACAGGAGAAAAACAAAGTCCGTATGCATATCCAGTTCAATTTGCTGATGGTTCTCCTCTTACAAATATAACCATGTTGGGTTGTGGTGATGGTGCCGGCTATGGCTTGGATGCTGACGGCTATATATGGTCATGGGGTAATGGAGCTTGGAACAACTCTGCAGGATATATGGATGATAATTCTGGTTGGTTGGGAGCGTCTTCTATACCATTGCGAGTTCGTGCCGGTATTACAACAGGTGATAGTAATGATGGAACGTATTTGTTAGCAAAATATGTTTCTGGAGGGCAAGGATTTGGTATGGCTATTACAGTTGACAACAAACCGGTTGCTTGGGGCGGTGATTCACCTACAAATGGAGGTCTAACTGGAAATGGTTTAAGTAGTGAAACCCAACCGAATACCTATACTCATTATATACAGCATGCTGCTGGATTAGCTCACGATGATGTAGTTTTGATAAACCGTGGTGATACTTGGGGATTTTATGGTAGAGCTGATGGTTCAGTATGGGCGTGGGGTAACAATGCAGATGGACAGGCAGGTTTAGGAAGTGCTGTAACAACTGCACTATATGCTAAAGAAGTTACTTTGGACCCAGATTGTGCTCCTCACGATCAAGATGCAAAATTGGATTTATCAGAAGATGATATGACCGTATGTGCTTCTGATTTTAACGGTTTAACTTTGGATGCAGGGTTTTTGTTGAAAGATGCTTCATTGATGCCTAAATATACTATCACATGGTATAAAGATGGAACGCAAGTAAAAAGCGGTACAATTGATGTTGTAGGACTTTCTTATGATGTAACAGATATTGGGAAATATAATGTAAAATTGGAACATACAGGATCAGATAAAGGTTGTTACGAATATATTCCGGCATTAGATTCAGTAGAAATAAAAGCATTTGAACAAAAATACACTATTCCTGCTTTAACATATTGTGGAGATTCGGCAACGGTGAATGTTACAGCACAAAATGCAAACGCTGAATATTCTTGGTATGCTTCAAATGGAATAAATGCAGTGCCACTAGCTGTAACTACAGGTAGTGCTACTGTGAAAATACCTGTAAGTGGTATTTCAAAAAATGCTGATGGTTCTAAATCAGTATATGTAGAGGAAACAGCAGCAGGTGGAGGTTCTTTTATTCCAAGTACATTTACTGCATTTACTGCATCGCAACTAGCCAACCAACAAAATAATTTCTCTAATCCTGGTTTTACGGTAACGAGTCCTATTACGTTGAAAGATTTCAAAATGAAAGTTGACGGTGCAATGCGATGCGATTATGTGCCGCAAGATGGTTCTGTATTGTTAGAAGGAGCATTGAATCTGAATGTAAATCTTTGCCGTTCAAAAACTGACAATGGTAATGTTGTTGCTGATAAAACAGCAATTATCAAATCATTTACCGGCACATTCAGTATGTCAAAAGAAGTTACTGCACAAGGTACGTATACATTCCCAGGCGAAGTAACGATTGATGCCGGAGATTACGTGTTGCAACCAGGCACCTATTTCTTAGTATTTGCTTCAGGAACAACAACGGGAAAAGCTGATGCAAATAATACAAAAGTATATTATGGAGCAAAAGGTTTGGTTGGAGTTGGTGATACATATAATGGTAAAACCATTGTAGGTATTGGTGCCGCACAAGATAATAACTTCAAAACAGACCAAACCGGTCCTTTCTATGATATTAATTTTTCTACACCACAAGGTTTCTGTGATCGTATAAAAATAGATTTACCGGAAGATTGTCCATGTAACCATCCGGTTGATGTGACAATTACAAGTAGCGATACAGACAATGTGTTATGTCCTGGAGAAAGTACAATATTGACGCCAACAGCACAGACAGAAACTAAGTTTACCTATGTGTGGTATAAAGATAGTGAATCAAATATGTTGATATCACAAGCTACAACACAATTGACATATAATGCTACTGAAGCAGGTACATATATAGTAAAGGTATATGATACTGAAAATCCAACAACAGAATCATGTCAAACAACTGCTCAAATTGTAATTGAAGAATCTGATTTTCCATCAGTAATTATATCAGGTGCAAATACATATTGTTTTGTTGATGATAAAGATCCTGTTGTCTATACTATAACAGGAGAGAGTCCTTATACACTAGAGTATTCAATTACAACAACAACGAAAACTGGTACAACAACAGTACCATATACTGAAACTCTAACAGCAACGGAGTTGTCGAAAACAATTCCAGAGGAAATTATAACAAGTAAAATAACATATTCCTATGCGGTAACATCATTGAGTGACAAGTATTGTACTGCACCTGCAGCAAATTTGGGTTCTGCTCAAGAAGTTGTTGTAAAACCAAGTCCAATCCTAGCTCCAACAAATACTTCGGGTACTGGAGTTTGTGCTGGAACGTCCGTAACATTGAAAGGAAATCCAGGTAGCCCTGGTACGTATGAATGGAGTAAAGATGGTGTTGTATTATCGTCAACCGAAAACTATACATTAACTGCTACAACTTCTGCTACAACAGGAACATATACGTTCAAGGTAACTACGGCTGATGGTTGTGTTAGTACGAATTCCACCGAGGTTATTGTTTTTGATATTCCTAATGCCCCAACAATAACTCAACCTACTGCTGTATGTGAAGGATCTGATTTGAAAATTAATGCAACAGCACCAACAAATATTACGGGAGCTACATATTCCTATAGTTGGACAGGGCCAAATGCATATGAAGGAACAAACCTTAATGTAACTATCACCGGAGCAACTACTGATGCAACCGGAACTTATTCTGTGACAGCAACAGCTAATGGTTGTCCAAGTACAGCTGCAACAATTGTTGCCACAGTTAATCCTATACCGGCAGCTCCTCAAGCAGGTAGTCCATCTTATTGTGTAACTACACCTGCAGGAGATGTAAAATCATTGTCTGAAGCAATAACATTACAATCTTCTGATCCTTCCACTGTTTTAACATGGTATGATGGTAGTAAGACAAAACTTACGTCTGTACCTACTCCAAGTATTACAAATTCGGGTACAACCACTTATTATGTACAACAAACAGTATTAGGTTGTCCAAGTGAACTTACTCCAATAACAGTATCGGTTAAAGATGAATTAGAGCCGACGATTGTATTAAGTGAATCTGCCGTATGTGCTGGAACTGCTGTTGATATTTCTTTGGGACAAACTTTTGAAACCACAACATGGTCAGGTACGGCTCAAACTTATTTGGCAGCAACAACTACTCCTTCCACAACATTTAAAGCTGATGCTCCTGCATCTGCTACAGAATACACAATTATTGTAGAAGTAGCAAGTGATGGTTGTACAGGTAACGACACTGCAAAAATTAAAGTAAACTATGTGCCTACAGTAAAATTGTCTGTTGCTGATAATCAACATTGTATTACCGAAACCGATGCACAAACAATTACTGCAACGATAACTCCGACAAATTTAACAGGTACAGGAACATGGGGTGGGGCTACAAAAGTAACAGAAAAAACAGCAACGTTTGTTCCAAGTGAGCATACGGCTAGTACTTATACTGTTACATACGACTTTGTTTCAAGCGACAATTGTGCGGCAGAGCAAGTAGATACGATTATGATTGTAGATCCTTTACCGAATCCAAGTATCACAGTTAGTGATGAAGATGTATGTGTGAGCGGAAACAATAGTGATGTTGTAACAATTACTACAACTGGGACTGTACCAACAGGAAGTTTTGAATTCTCTATTAATAATTCAGGTACAGTTAATCCGAAAACGGGGGAATTTGATCCTACAGCAAATGCAGATGGTACATATACTATTTCATTGAAATACACTGATGCAAATGGTTGTGTAAAAACTGTAACAGACGATGTTACTGTTCATGCTTTACCAACGGTTGACATTTCTGCACAATCAGAAATTTGTTATAATGCAGATGCAATACAAATTTCTGCAACAGCTACACCTACAGGTACAGGAATTTGGACAGGAACTTCAAGTAGCACAAGCGCAGAATTTAATCCAGCGTCTGCCGTAACAGGAGACAATAAGATAGTCTATACCTATACAGATACTTATAACTGCGTCAACAAAGATAGTTTGGTTATCAAAAAAGTAGAGGTAACTGCTCCAATAGTAGTGAAAAATGACTATGATCCAAAGACCGTAGTAAATAATGGCGGAACATTGTCAGACAATACAAATTTGGAAGCATCTCTTGGTACAACAGGTGATGTTCTACAATGGACTCCAGCTACTACTAAAACATGGGCTGATGGCACAACTACCTATGCAACTAATTTAACAAGTAGTGATCCAGAAGGTACATATAAGTATTTTGTGAGAGAGTATAAGATGGTAAACGGAAAAGCATGTTATAGCGATAGTGTACAAGCATCGTTAGTAATATCAAACTGTCAAGCGAAGGCTCCATCTTCTTCTGATATCTATATTTGTTTGGGTGACGATGCTGCAAGTTCAAAAATTACTGCTACTAGAAATGCAACTTCTTCTATCACAACCTATCAATTGGCTTGGTTAGACATCGATCCTGTTGCGAAATTAGGTTCTGATATTTCTGTAACAACGGGAACATTAGCACATGAAGATCCAGCTGTTAATACTGTGGATTATGAACCAATAATTAATAGAACAGCAGTAGGTAGTTATACTTTTTATGCTGCTGAATATGACGTTACCAAGGCTTGTTGGTCTGCCGGTAAGTCTATAACAATTCATGTTGTAGATACTCCATCGGTTACAATTACAAGTCCTGAAGATGTTTGCGCAATAGGATCTGAACCTGTAGCAGTGACAGTTAATCCTCAAACAGGAACATTGTCAGCAAGTACAGGAACAATTAATGGCTTCAATTGGTTGCCTGGAAATTACACAGGTGATAATAGTGTTGCTACATTTACATACGCAGTAACAAGCCCTGCTTATGTTGATGGAACGGTTTGTACATCAACCGTAACTTCTCAAACAACCGCTCATTATATGGAAGTTCCAACAGGAAGCGATAATATTTGGTTGATAGGTGATATTGATAATATTCCTGATTTACAAGGAACGTTAACATCTACAGGAAGTACCATGAAGTGGTACAAAGAACAAAGTGCTACAACTCAGATTGGTACCGGTACAACTTATGCAACAGATAAAACTGCCTTGAAAACAGCAACCGCAGGTTTGGATTCATACAACGTAAGTTATTGGATTACGCAAACCGATAATTACACATGTGAAAGTGAACCAGCTGAAGTCACCTTAAATCTTGTTGACTGTCCTTGGGAAGCTCCTGGAGTTACCAATATTGAACAATGTCATGGAACAGACTTAGCAAGTCTAGTTGCAACAGAAGGAAGTTCTGTTGTAACTATGGCTCAAGGAGGTGCAGTGTCAAATTGGATTTGGTATGATGCAAGCCAATCTGAAATTACAGCGGCAAATGCATCAACATATGTTCATGGTGTAAGCAATACCACAGATGCAACCACTACATTCTATGTAGCATATAGTGCAATTGAAAAGTCAAGTCAACAAGAATGTATGAGTCCGAAATCAAAAGTTACCGTAACGGTTCTTCCATTGCCAATTGTTGATTTTGAAAAAGAATCGGAAACGGTATGTTATACTCAATCTGAAGTTGTTATCAAACCAATTGTTTCTTCTTCAAACGGAACAGGTGTAGGAAGTTGGAAGATAACAGGAAACGCTTCTGCTATTAGTACGGATGGAGTTTTCTATCCCCAAACGAATGGTAAACTTGAAGGACAAAAGTCATACACTATTACATACACATACACAGATCAAAAGTCTTGTGTTGATAGTGCTAAGAGAACAATCGATGTAGTGTACTTGTCAGCTCCGGAAACTGAAGGTTTTTATTCAATGACAACACAAACTAATCCGGTTGTGGTAAATGTAACAAGTGACTTAACTGCTGGTGCTTCTGCAAAATGGTTTACATCAAATACTTCAACTACAACAGAAGCTGGTAATGGTACTACATGGCCTACTGAAGACCCTACAGATGTTGCAATCGTAAGTGGTAAAACATACTATGCACGTCAACAAAAAGGTGCATGTTTTAGTGATCCAACTCCTGCTATTGTAAAAATCGTTGAATGCCCTATACCAGTAGTAAACATTGGCGATGAGGAAGCTTGTAATTACCAAGAAATTCCAACATTGGCAGCAACTACGGGTTCATGGACAGGTAGAGATGGTTTATTGTCAGAATTCAAATTCTATGCTGCACAAAATGGTGGAACTGCACTATCTTCTGCTGCTTCAGGAGAATGGCAACCAAATAATATACCATCAACTGGTGGTCTTTTGAAATCAGGTACATATGAATATTATGTTTCTGAATACAATAGCACTCCGTTAGCTAATTTAACTAATCCAGAAGGATGCGAAAGTGCAAGAACAAAAGTTACTGTTGAAATTAAAGCAACAGCAGCTCCAATGGTATCTCCGCTTGCAGATACAGAGGTTTGTGCTGGAACTCCAAATCCTCGATTTACTGCAACTAATCTGGTAGGAACTGTTCATTGGTTTGAAGAAAATCCGGGTGTAAATGGTGTTCCTACCGCTACTGAGAAATCAGCAGCTACTACATTCCAGCCAACAGGAACAGCTGCAAGTCCTTCTTATACTATATGGGCAGTGCAGTATGCAGGAGGTTGCTATAGTCCAAGAACTACAGATACGTACACAATCAATCCTATTCCTAATCCTCCGGCAACAGTTGATACAAACATTTGTTACAATCAACCTTCGTTGAGTGTAACAGCGGCCGGAGAGACTGGCGCAGAGATATTTTGGTATAGTGACAATGCCAAATCAACACTATTGGCAAGTGATTCAGAGGGATATCGTTCTACAGAAACTCAAGTTGGCACATATACGTATTATGCAACGCAATGGGTTAACAATTGCGAAAGTCAGCCAGCTGCCGCTGTGTATAGAATTAAAGCATTGCCAAGCGCTCCTTTCATTCAAGGCCAAACGAACATTTGTACCTATGATGAGGCTCTTACCTTAACGGCTAGCGGAACAAACATTACATGGTACGCTTCAGATATGACAACCGAACTTGCTGAAGGTGCTTCATATTTGACTTCCGACATGACATATGGAAACAAAAAATATTACGCATCGCAAACTGTAGAAGGTTGCGAGGGCGCAAAAGGATTAGCTTCTTATGTTATAAATAGTAAGCCTGAAAATCCTGTTGTAACCGGAGCTAGTATGTGTGAAGGAGATGCCATTGTTCCTACATTAAGAACAGATATGATTATGGACAAATGGTATGCAGATGAAACTGCAACTACATTATTAGCTTCTGGGTATAGTTATACGCCAGCAGTAGCCGAAGTTGGAACTGGAGATGTAAACGGTAACAAATCTTATTATGTACAACGAGTAATAAATGGTTGCGTTAGTAATATTGTTCCAGTTGTACTTCATGTAGTACAACGCCCAACTTTCACAATTGGAGATGATATTACTAAGTGTGTATATGATGCAGTAGAAACTATTCAAGCAGAAAATTTCAGTCCTGCTATGAATGGTACCTCTACCGTAAACTGGCAGATACAAAGCGGTAAAGTTGTAAAGACATATGATAGTGAAGAAGGTTATACATTCACTCCTACGTCAGAAGTAAATGTAGCTGGAAATTATACAATTTCAGCCTCATATAAATTTGTCTATGACAATAAATACTGTATGAGCGATACTATCGCAATCACATATAGTGTAAAAGACCGTGCGCGTAAACCAATAGTGTTCACACAAGTAATATGTCAAGGTGAAGATATCAAGGATTTACAAGCATTAGGAAGTCCAAACATCGTATGGGGAAGTTTGGATGGAACTTTGCCGGTAGTTGATTACGGACAACGCT